>NZ_NWVE01000028.1:0-1290 GCF_002885915.1 Sinorhizobium sp. M4_45 | reverse complement strand
GATCTCAATAAGGGAGTTGGAAGCATGACTGCCTCTTATAATTACCATATCGGCGTCGACTACCACAAATCCTACAGCCATCTGGTCGTGCAGGACAGCAGTGGTAAGACGCTGCGCTCAGGTCGGGTGAAGAACGATCGCCAGTCGCTTGGCGGCTTTCTCGAGCGCTACCGCGAGAACTCGCATGCGGTCATCGAGGCGACGCGCAACTGGATGGTGATGTACGACTGGCTCGACGACATTTGTGATGATGTCGTTCTCGCCCATCCGCTGAAGGTCAAGGCGATCGCCGACGCCAAGATCAAAACCGACAAGATCGATGCGACAGTGCTGGCGCATCTGCTTCGAGCCGACCTGGTGCCGGAAGCCTGGGCGCCAAGCGAGAAATCTCGGGACCTTCGCGTCGCGCTACGCGAGCGGATGTTTTATGTGCGGCTGCGGACGATGACGAAGAACCGGATCGTCACGGTGTTTGACCGCTATCCGGAGCAGACAGCCCAACTCAAGAAGCTCGGCGATCTGTTCGGCAAGACCGGTCGCGTCCAACTGGCGCAGGTCAACGTCTCGGAGATCGACCGCATCCAGATCGACCGTGGCCTCGACTTCATCGGCGACATCGACGTGCGGATCAAGCAGTCGGAAGAAACGATCCGGGCAATGACCAAGGCCAATGCCAACGTCAAGCTGTTGAAGACGATCCCCGGCATCGGCGAGTTCTTCGCCCGGCTGATCGACGCTGAGATTGACGATATATCCCGCTTTCGCAACCCGAAGAAGCTTGCCGCCTATGCCGGGCTTGTACCGTCGACCTATTCGAGTGGCGGCAAGACCTTCCACGGCAAGATCATCAAGCAGGGCAACAAGTGGCTGCGCTGGGCTTTCGTCGAGGCGGTCACCCCCGCCATCGCCAGCGATGCGCAGCTTCGCGCCCGATACGAGCACTTGAAGATCAGAGGAGTAAACAAGGCGCGGGTTGCCATCGCGCGCAAGCTTTTGACGATCGCCTTCCAGATCCTGCGTGACCAGCGCGCTTACGAGCGGCGCGGTGAAAGCACCATGGAAGGCACGTCGACGATATCCCGGTTGTCCTGATGTTTTCTTAGCGAGCCCGGCAAGACTGGGCTGCGCTCCTCAAGGAGAATGGGAAACCGGGAGCCGAACGCCACTCTGTGACCGAAGCCACCGGCATCAGGTCACGCATTGGAGAATGGTTCAGAACCGAAGGACAGCAAAAGCGATCTGTCCGGCGGAAGAAAGACTTTGCCGATCGGTGCGAGTGCCGGTCAAAAC
>NZ_NWVE01000027.1:0-1417 GCF_002885915.1 Sinorhizobium sp. M4_45 | reverse complement strand
CATTACAGTTGCATTTTCGTTTGCAGATGAGCTCGTCGCGCGGCCGCCTGATGGGCGCGTCTCCAGCATGACCATGCGATGACGGAGGCGGGGTTTATGCGACGCTGAGCGAGTCTGGTGGCGATGCGTCGGACTTCCTGGATAGACCAGCGGATCAAATCCTGATGGTCGGCATCCGCGGTTTTTTTGGGGGCGTCGCGTCATTGGCGCGGTACCGGATCACCGCCATCATGGCGAAGGCAAGCATGACGAGGGAGACGTGGCGATGCCAGCCATGCCATGACCGGGTTTCGTTGTGATCGAGTCCGAGCTCGTTCTTGGCGGTCTCGAAGCTGTCTTCGATCGCCCAGCGATGGCCTTCAACGGAAACGAGCGTCTGGATGTCCGTCCCGGCCGGGCACCATGTGGTGAAGAAGGCGAGATCACCGTCGCTGATATTGCGCCGGATCAGGAGGCCACGGGTCCAAAGCCCCGATTTCGTGTCGTTGTATTCGTCGGCATCGAGATCGGCGAGTTCGCAGTAGGCCCAGTCATGAAGCCGTGCGCCTTTGGTGCCCTCACCGGCGGAAAGACGTTGCCATGCACTTGGATCGAGATCACGGGCGATCTCCTGCGCTGTGCCGGCGACCGGAGGCTTTCCCGACCACGAGCCGAAATGGTGGTCCGACTTAATCCCAAGAACGTAGCCTTTGCAGGCTCGGCGCAGGGTTCCTTCGACGTCCCCGACGCCATAGACCGCATCTGCGGCCACCCATGAAAACGGCACATCGGCTGCCAGCGCACGCCGTATCATATCGACAGCCAGTCCTGGCTTGGTAGCGAAGGCTATAGCCTCAGGAACATGAGCTGCTGCAAGCCTTGCCGGATCGCCAGTCCAGCTCTTGGGCAAATACAGGGCTCGATCGATAAAGGCATGACCGCGAGCGGACACATAGGCGGCGAACACACCGATCTGGCAGTTCGTTATCTTGCCTGCCGAGCCTGTATATTGACGCGCAACACCGCACGATGTCTTGCCCTGCTTGAGGAAGCCCGTCTCATCGATGACCAGGACCGCATCATCTGTGGCGAGGTTTTCTACAACATACTCTCGCACGATGTCGCGAAGTGCGTCCGCGTCCCAACGCCCGCGCCCCAGAATGGCTTGTTGCCGCCACGGGCCGGGATCACCGGCCGCCTCAGCACGCATCCAACCTGTCTTACGCCGCTCGTCACCCAGCAAGCCGTCCAGGAAAAGGTTCGCAGAGGCTGCAACTCGCTCCTGCGTAAACAGTCCGCGCATGCGGGCCTTCACGTCGCGCAACGATGATGCCCAAAGCTCAAGCGTCGTCTCGATTGATGCACCTGCCATCCATGACCTCCGAATCATGGAGACCCATGGATTCAGATCATAGATAAATATGCAACTGTAATGCTA
>NZ_NWVE01000026.1:0-1624 GCF_002885915.1 Sinorhizobium sp. M4_45 | reverse complement strand
TGTAGCGGCCGTTTAGAGATGCGACATATGAGCCAGTTAGAGATGCGACAGTCGTCGCCGCTTGGGATGCTGGTCAAACGTCAACGTTTGGAAGGAAGACTGGCGACGTGAAGCGTGGCTGAGACCATGAGCGTTCGGAGTCGTCATGTCTTGTTTGATCACCATGTCGCAGAAGGAATTGCATCGTCTTGAACTGATCCAGCGGATTCGCGGCCGCAGCCTGAGCGTCGTCCAGGCGGCCGAACTGCTCGGCCTCAGCCGCAGTCAGGTGCATCGGCTGCTGCAGGCCTATGACCTGGCCGGCGCCGACGGGCTGGTCTCGAAGAAGCGCGGCCGGCCGAGCAACCGGCGTCATAGCGAGGATTTCCGCAACCTGGTGCTCGACCTGGTGCGTGAGCATTATGCGGATTTCGGACCAACCCTGGCGGCTGAGAAGCTGCTCGAACGCCACCGGATTGCCGTCAGCAAGGAGACGCTGCGTCAGTGGATGATGGAAGCCGGCATCTGGGTGTCGCGACGCGAGCGCAAGAAGCGCGTCTTCCAGCCGCGCGGCCGGCGCGATTGTTTCGGCGAACTCGTCCAGATCGATGGCTCGCTTCATTGGTGGTTCGAGAACCGCGGTCCCAAATGCGCCCTGCTCGTCTATATCGACGATGCCACCGGCAAGCTGTTGCACTTACGCTTTGCGGGCTCGGAGAACACCTTCGACTATCTGCACGCGACGAAGGCCTATTTGCAGCAATGGGGCAAGCCGATTGCCTTCTACAGCGACAAGCATGGCATCTTCCGCACCACCCATGCTTCCAAGAAGGACAGAACCAGTGGCCTGACGCAGTTCGGCCGGGCCCTTTACGAGCTCAACATCGACATCATCTGCGCCAATACCCCGCAGGCCAAAGGCCGCGTCGAGCGCGCCAACCAGACGCTGCAGGATCGCCTCGTCAAGGAACTGCGGTTGCGCGGCATCGATACGATCGCGGCGGCCAATGCCTATGCGCCGGAGTTCATGGCCGACTTCAATCGTCGCTTTGGCAAGGCGCCGCGCAATCCGAAGGACATGCATCGGCCGTTTGCCGCGCATGAGAACCTCGATGGCGCCATGTGCCGCAAGGAGATCCGCAAGCTGTCGAATTCGTTGACGCTGCGCTATGACAAGGTGATGTTCATCCTCGATCCGACAGATCGCGCAGCGGCGCTGGCGGGTAAGAAGGTTGTCGTTTGCGACTATCCCGACGGACGCCTGGAGATCACAGACGGGGAAGCCACTCTGCCCTACAGAACCTTCGACACGCTGCGCTCGGTGCACCGCTCCGAGGTGGTTGAGAACAAGCGCCTGGATGACATGCTGGCGCTGGTCGCCGAGATGCAGGCCGGACGAGAGCAACAGCGCAGCAAGGGCGGGCCGCGCCGCACCGGCCAGACGGACCATATGTTCGGCATTCGCGACGGCAGCCAGAGCAATGGCTACCAGAAGCGCGGCACGAAGCCTGGCCGGAAGACGGATTTTACCAAGGATCCGGTGGTCATCGCAAAGCGCCAGCAAGCCCTCGCGCAGCTGAAAGCGGCGGAGTGACCGGCGTGTCAAAGCTAAAGTTTATCTTGCACCTCAAGCCATCCGCCGCCG
>NZ_NWVE01000025.1:0-2483 GCF_002885915.1 Sinorhizobium sp. M4_45 | reverse complement strand
CTCGAAGGCCTACAGAAATATCCCTGCTTGTGAGTCTGACGAATCATCACCGGACAAGATCGAGGTGCTGGATCCGAGCCATCCGTTATTTGGACGCTCCTTTAATGTGATCCGTAAGGTAGGACGCAGAGGCGGCAACTTCGCGCCGTCATATGAGGTTGAACATCGTGGCGGATCGACCTTGCTGATCCCTGTGTCTGCGACACAGGGATATGTCGAGGCCACGAATCAGATTAAACTTAACGTTGAGGCAATTCGGGATCTTATCGCGGTGGCGGAAACTCTCGAAGGTCATGATGATCGAACCGAAGAACCTGTGGGCGACGTTATCACCCGCGTTGCGGCGTCAGATCCTCGACGACGTCGCCGCAGTTCTGGCGGAGGTGTGTCATGAAGTCCGAACTGGTCAAGCCCACCCATCTGGCACGCAGAGCGGTTGTTTACGTCCGTCAGTCGACACCGCATCAAGTAATAAGCAACCAGGAGAGCCTACGGCTACAGTACGCGCTCCGCGAGCGCGCTCGTGAACTTGGCTGGCATGAAGCCGATATTGACGTTATCGACGCCGATCTCGGCATCAGTGGAGCCTCTACTACCGGCAGGAACGGCTTTAAGGAACTCGTTGGACGGGTTGGTCTGAGTGAGATCGGTTTGATCCTGTCGATCGACGTGACCCGACTTGCTCGCAACTGTTCGGATTGGTATCCGCTGCTTGATATCTGCGGCCTGCGCGGCTGCCTCATTGCCGATCGCGATGGCGTCTATGATCCCGGCAGCGCCAATGGTCGTTTGCTTCTGGGTCTGAAGGGAACCATCTCCGAGCTTGAGCTACATACAATCCGAAGCCGTTTGACAGCAGGTCTGCTTGCCAAGGCTGAGCGCGGCGAACTTGCCCTCATGCTACCGGTTGGTTTGGTGCGCGATCCGAGCGGGGTGGTCGTAAAAGATCCTGATCTCGGTGTTCAAGAACGGCTCGAGCTTGTGTTCCGGACATTCCTGAAGTTCCGTACCGTCGCTAAGGTTATGCGCGTCTTAAATGATCGGGACCTGCCCTTACCTCGCCGCGACCGGTTTGGCGAACTGCGCTGGGCGCGAGCAACGGTCTCAGCGGTGGCTGCGATCCTGAAGAATCCCGCCTACGCCGGTGCCTTCGTTTATGGACGGACCCGCTTTCGTGCCGCCGGGCGTGACGGCGGTTCAGAGGCAAAAATACCCAAGGATATCAAAGACTGGCGCATCATCGTGAAGGATCGCTATCCCCACTACATCGACTGGCCAACCTATGAGAAGATCCGCGATATCGTGCGAGACAACAGAGCCGAATACATGCGTGCCAAAACCAGAGGAGCTCCCCGTGATGGCGAATTGCTGCTGCACGGCATCGCTTGGTGCGGGCGATGTGGCTACAAGATGTACGTCCGCTATAAAGGCGGCGGAGAGTATGCCTGCAATCACCTCCATTCCCACTCTGGCTTGCCGGACTGCCAGCGCGTCCGTGCGGCTCAGATCGATGCAGCTGTGGCGGACGCTTTCCTGGCCGCGTTGGCACCTGGCGAACTTGACGCGCTAGCGCGGGCTCGGCAGGCACAACAGCAAGTCAACAAGGCGTTGCGCGCTGGCGCTGAACGGGAGCTTGAGCGCAAGCGCTACGCCGCCGCGCTGGCAGAACGCCAGTTCAATCGTGTTGACCCTGATAACCGTCTGGTCGCCTCCGAACTCGAGCGTCGATGGGAAGCAGCGTTGAGCGAACTTCGCGCTGCTGAAGATGCCGTTGCCCAACGAGCCTCGAGTGAACCGGCTAAGCGAACAGGGTTTAGCAAAGACCTCAATAACAAGGTTGTTGCGTTATTCGATAGCCTTCCCCAAATCTGGGCCGACGATGCGACGACGGACGCTCATCGCAAGGCACTATTGCGGTGCCTTATCGAAAAAGTCGTCCTTGACCGCGGTGAACGCGACATTGCTTTGGCGAGGATCGTGTGGCGTGGCGGCGCCGTGACTGATCTCCACGTCAAAATGAAGGTCAATTCCGTCGCCAGGCTCACGCGCGGTGAAGAACTGCGCGCGCGTCTGCTGGAGCTCGCTCTGACGGGCGTGCCTGATGACGAGATCGCCGAAATACTGACGCGCGAAGGACACCATTCGCCCAATTGCGAGGAAAAGGTTTTGCCGATCACGGTGCAACGCCTCCGCCTTGCAGCGGGCATCAAGGTAAAGGCGCAGCGCAACAGATGGACGCACGAACCTACTTTGCTCAGCGCCGTACAGCTGGCCGCCAGGCTCGGTATTCCCGTCAATTGGATTTACGTGCAAATCAGGCGGAAGCGCCTGCTCATCGACCAGCAGTCAACCGGAGCATATTTGCTCCAAAATTCCCCAGCGGTCGTCAACGCGGTTCGCGACCTTCGCAACCGTACCATTCATCACCTTGATCTGAGAATCATTCAGCCTCACCAGGAGGGGCATCAACATGCGTAGTCGCT
>NZ_NWVE01000024.1:0-2624 GCF_002885915.1 Sinorhizobium sp. M4_45 | reverse complement strand
TGCGTGTTTCGTTAAGTCCCGGACACCGATTTCAGTAAGTCCCGGACAGCAATTCCGCTAAGTCGCGGACAGCGATTCCGCTAAGTCCCGGACAGTTACCGGGCGGATTTGATGGTCGGTCTTCGGCTGCGCCGTTCTGGCAATCTGGCTTCTCACGAGACGTTGAGAGGGGCCATGCCAAGACGGAAGCAAGCGAGACGAACGAGCGTGAGGGACATCCGGACGATCCTGCGCCTGACCTATGAACAGGGTCTGTCGGTGCGCGAGGTGGCCGAGCGGCTGAAGATCGGCAAGACCTCGGTTTCGACCTATTTGCTGCGAGCGCGGGAGGCGGGGCTGTCGAGCTGGCCGTTGGCGCCGGGCTACGACGACGATGCGGCGCTGGAACGGCGTCTGTTTCACAGAATGGGCCGGCCGCCGCAGGACCTGAGCGAACCGGACTGGGCGCTGGTTGCCCGGGAGCTGAAGCGCGAGGGGGTGACGCTGACACTGCTGTGGCAGGAATATCGCGCCGCCCATCCCGACGGCTACGGCTTCACCTGGTTCTGCGACCGGTTCACCGCCTTCCGGCGGCGGGCGAGCCCGACGTTCCGCAATCGGCATGCGGCGGGCGCGGTGATGCAGACCGACTATGCCGGGCAGACGGTGCCGGTGATCGATCCGGCGACCGGCGTCATTTTCCCGGCGCAGATCTTTGTCGCGGTGCTGGGCGCCTCCAACCTGACCTTCGCCTTTGCCAGCTTCAGTCAAAAGCTGCCCGATTGGATCGACGGCCAGGTGCGGGCGCTTGCCTTCTTCGGCGGGGTCACCAAGGCGATCGTCTGCGACAATCTGAAGGCTGGGGTCGCCAAGGCGCTGTGGTTCGAGCCGACCTTGAACGCGACCTTTGCCGCGATGGCCGAGCATTACGACACCACGATCCTGCCAACCCGCAGCCGAAAGCCGCGCGACAAGGGTAAGGTCGAGGGCGCGGTGCTGATCGTCGAGCGCTGGATTCTCGCCCGGCTCAGGAACCGAACGTTCTTCTCGCTGGTCGAGCTCAATTCGGCTGTCGCCGAACTGCTCGAGGAGTTGAACAACCGGCCAATGCGCCATGTCGGCAAAAGCCGCCGCGAACTGTTCGAGGAGATCGAGCGGGCAGCCTTAAGGCCGCTGCCGGCAACGCCGTTCGAATACGCGGAATGGAGATCGGCGAAGGTCCATCCCGACTACCATGTCGAGGTCGACAAGACCTTCTATTCGGTGCCACATCGGCTGATCGGCCGCACCGTCCAGGTCCGGCTCACCCATCGGGTGGTCGAGATCTTCCACGATCACCAGCGCGTCGCCAGCCATGTCCGTCGTTCGCAACGCTCCGGCCATGTCACCGTCAACGCCCACATGCCGAAGGCACATCAGCGCTACGCCAACACAACGCCGGCCACCTTGATCGCTCGGGCCGCCAAAATCGGGCCCAACGCCGCCATTCTGGTCGAGCGCCTGATGCGCGACCGGCCGCATCCGGAACAGGGATATCGCGCCGCCATGGGCATCCTGTCGCTTTCGCCGCGCTATGGGCAGGAGCGCACGGAGGCGGCCTGCGAGCGGGCGCTCACGATCAACGCGATCACCTACGCCTCCGTCACCGCCATTCTCAAGTCCGGCCTCGACCGGGCGAGCACCACAGAGCCGGCAAAGCCGACGCCGGCGCACGGCAACATCCGCGGCAGCAGCTATTACCAGTGAAGGAAAGGAAGAAAGAATGCTGACCAACCCGACACTCGACCAGATGCAGGCGCTCGGCCTGGCTGGCATGGCCGCCGCCTGGCGGCAACTGGCCGAGCAGACCAACGCCAATGAACTCAGCCGCGACGAGTGGCTCGGCCTGATGCTCGACCGCGAGATCGCCATGCGTGCCGACAAGCGCGTCCGGAACCGGCTCGCCTCAGCCAAGCTACGCTTTCCCGAGGCCTCCATCGAAGACATCGATTTTGCCGCGCCGCGCGGGCTCGACCGCCGCAACACAATGGCGCTCGCGCAGGGCGAATGGCTGAAGACGCATGAGAATTTGATCGTTACCGGCCAGACCGGCACCGGAAAGTCATGGCTGGCCTGTGCCTTCGGCCGTCAGGCGGCACGGCTCGATCATTCCGTCCTCTACGTGCGCGTTCCACGGCTCTTCGAGGATCTGGCGCTCGCCCGCCTTGATGGTCGCTTCCCCCGCCTCATCGACAAGCTCACGCGCGTGCAGCTCCTCATCCTCGACGACTTCGGAACCCACTCGCTCACCGACCAGCAGCGCTTCCATCTGTTCGAAATCGTTGAGGAACGCTATCGGCGCAAGTCCACCCTGATCACCGCCCAGGTCCCGGTGGCCAGATGGCATGACCTGATCGCAGACCCGACCGTCGCCGACGCCATTCTCGACAGGATCGTTCACAACGCCCATCGCATCACCCTCCAGGGCGACAGCATGCGAAAGCAAAAAGCGCCGCCGCTCTTGACCGGCGACGAAAACGGCGAAATCAATCACCCATGAAGACAACCAGGCACCCGAGGGCCACCGCCGCCAAACTGTCCGCGACTTAGTGAAACAAGTGTCCGCGACTAAGCGGAATCCCTGTCCGGCTTTTGCGAAATGCGCA
>NZ_NWVE01000023.1:0-3216 GCF_002885915.1 Sinorhizobium sp. M4_45 | reverse complement strand
CTTCAATAGGATCAAACAGTTCCGAGGCATCGCAACCCGATACGATAAGCACCCGGAAAACTACCTCGCCGCCGTAAAGCTCGTCGCCGCGAGGATATGGTGTCAGAGTTTATGAGTCGACGTCCTAGATCGATTCGGGGAGCAGGCTGCTATGCCAGACACCGTCCATCGTCGGCCCTCTCCCTGATCTCCTCAAACGAGGGATGCCTCAGCTTCCGCTCATCGGTCCCACGCCCGATACTCGCTCTCACTCAAATGATCATCGAGGAAGGGCTCCCACCGTAGTTGCGAAGCCGCTGAGCTCCTCACCAAGAGGTTGGTTTTTGTGTCAGTCTGGGCCGCGCGAAGGACCCCCTCCGCAAGATCGGGGTTTTCCCGGATGGGCACCTGCTACATCCTTGCAGGGCGTTCTCTGCGCGGCGACAATCAAGGTGAGACTCAGCGTCAATCAGGATGAGACTCGGCGGCGGGGGTGTGACGAAGGGAGGGCGTAGCCCGACCGGAGTTACACCCCCGCCGCGGCGCAATTTTTAGGCGTCTCATGATCGCGGTCGGCCCGCTACGGTGGCGGTTTTCTGGAATGGAGAACCACCTTTGTGCCGGGTCGCCATGTAACCGATCATCAGATGAGATTATTCATGAAGTATCGACAAACGCATTCTGTTGAGGTCGCTGCCGCGAAGGCGTCGATCAGCCGGGCGACGGCATTCCGCATCGAGAAAGAGCAGCGCCTTCCGTCGCAGAACAAGCCGCCCCGCGGTCGGCGTCGCCCCGATCCGCTTGAGCATATCTTTGATGCGGAGGTCGTTCCGCTCCTCAAGGCTGCTCCCGGCATTCGTGCGGTCGCCGTTTACGACGAGATGCTGCGGCGTCATCCGGAATTGCCCGAAGGCATTCGCCGCACACTTGAGCGGCGCATCCGGTCATGGCGGGCCATTCACGGTGAGGCACAGGAGGTGATCTTCCGCCAGACGCACGAGCCCGGCCGGTTGGGGCTGTCGGATTTTACCGACATGGGCATCCTCGGCGTGACGATTGCCGGTCAACCGCTCGACCATCTGCTCTATCACTTCCGGTTGGTCTGGTCGGGCTTTGAGCACGCCCATGTCATTCTTGGCGGCGAAAGCTTCGTCGCCTTGGCGGAGGGACTGCAGAACGCCCTGTGGTCCATTGGCGGCTCGCCGCTCTATCACCGCAGCGACAGCCTGTCGGCTGCCTTCCGCAACCTCGATGCCGATGCCAAGGTCGATCTCACAAACCGCTATGAGGACCTGTGCGCTCATTACCGGATGACGCCAACCCGCAACAACAAGGGCGTCGCCCACGAGAACGGCTCGATCGAAAGTTCCCACGGCCATCTCAAGAACGCAGTCCGCGATGCACTCCTGATGCGCGGCACCCGAGACTTTAACGATCTCCGCTCCTACCGCGCCTTCATCGACGAGATCGTCAGCCGCCGCAATGCCGCACATGGCAAGCGCATCGATGCCGAGCGCCCGCATCTGCAGGCACTTCCCGATCGCCGCACCACCGACTTCGAGGAGGTAGTCGTCACCGTGTCGCGCACCGGCGGCTTCGCCTTGCGCAAGGTCTTCTACACCGTGCCCTCCCGTTTGATCGGCCACCGGCTGCGTGTGCGTTTGTTTGACGATCGCCTCGACGTCTTCATCGGCGGTACGCATCTGCTGACGTTGCCACGAGGTCGCGCCCACGCGAGCGGCAAGCATGACCAGGTCGTCAACTATCACCACGTGATCCACTCCCTGCGCAAAAAGCCCATGGCGCTTCTCAACCTGGTCTATCGCGACAAGCTCTTTCCCCGGCCGGAATATCGAAGGGCTTTCGACACTCTCATCGAGCAACTGCCTGACCGGCAGGCTTGCAAGATCACCGTCGAATTGCTGGCCCTGGCTCATGATCGCGGTTGCGAGCGTGAACTGGCCGAGGAGCTTGCCAGAACGCTCGACGCCCGCAAACTGCCCGACCTGGTGGCCTTGAGAGCGATCTTCGGTCCAGACCCGGATCAGTTGCCGACCGTTCATGTGCAGCTCGCATCGCTCAATAGCTATGAAGCCCTGATGGGGTCTGCCTATGCGGGAGAGGCCGCATGAAGAACATCCACAACACCATCGACGAAGCCCGCCTCGGCATCATGCTCAATGAACTGAGGCTGCCGACAATCAAAACGCTGTGGCCGCAATTTGCCGAACAGGCCGATCGTGAAGGGTGGCCTGCGGCTCGCTTCCTCTCCGCCATCGCCGAACACGAGCTGGCTGAGCGGGCGCATCGCAGGATCGAACGTCACCTCGCCGAGGCGCATCTGCCGCCCGGAAAGACGCTCGAGAGCTTCGCTTTCGACGCCGTGCCCATGGTCTCCAAGGCCCAGGTCATGGCCATTGCCGCCGGCGATAGCTGGCTCGCCAAAGGTGCCAATATCCTGTTGTTCGGCCCGCCCGGCGGCGGAAAGAGCCATCTCGCCGCAGCCATTGGCCTCGCACTGATCGAGAACGGTTGGCGGGTGCTGTTCACGCGCACGACAGACCTCGTCCAGAAGCTGCAGGTCGCACGGCGTGAGCTCCAGCTCGAATCCGCCATCGCAAAGCTCGACAAGTTCGATCTGCTCATCCTCGACGATCTGGCCTACGTCACCAAGGACCAGGCCGAAACCAGCGTGCTCTTCGAACTCATCTCAGCAAGATATGAGCGGCGTTCCATCATGATCACCGCCAATCAGCCCTTTGGAGAATGGAACCGCGTCTTTCCGGACCCGGCCATGACGCTTGCCGCGGTGGACCGACTTGTTCATCACGCAACGATCTTTGAAATGAACGTCGAAAGCTATCGGCGACGTTCCGCCATGGAAGCCAAACGCCAGCGCGGCAGACCTGCCGCCTTCGCGACAATCAAAAGCTCTTCCCAGTTTGTCGCGGAGCGGCAATCAGAACACGATGAGACTCTTGCCAGCGACAATCAGCATGATACCTTCGTGCCGACCGCGACATAAGATCTCATCCAGATTGTCGCCGCCGTCTCATCCTGATCGTCGCGCCATAGTTCTCGCTACAGCGATGACGATGTGGCTACGTTGCTAGGTCGTAAACTCATAAAACCACTTGTTGTTTAGTCGCGCCGATGATTCAAGGCTTCCGAATGAGGGAGCCTTGGAATGACGCGCCGCCGCTACGAACTCACCGACCACGAATGGTCAATCCTGTC
>NZ_NWVE01000022.1:0-3770 GCF_002885915.1 Sinorhizobium sp. M4_45 | reverse complement strand
GCCGAAGACCGACCATCAAATCCGCCCGGTAACTGTCCGGGACTTAGCGGAATCGCTGTCCGCGACTTAGCGGAATTGCTGTCCGGGACTTACTGAAATCGGTGTCCGGGACTTAACGAAACACGCAGTCTGATATCGCTGGGAAGCCCCGCGGCTGGAGAGAAACTCTCTCTTGCCCTCCAGGTGGAGAAGGCCGTGCGAGGTTTCCGCGGAGCCCGAAATTTCCCCTCGAAGACGGTTCACGGCCACAGTCAGGTCGTTCCGGCCTAAATTCAACGTGATCTACCGGTTTCCTACCCGAAGGCGATGCGGTAATAGCACCCCATAGTTTCTGTCCCGAGGATATCGAAGCCCGCTATGAGAGATACGTCCCCGTTCTACATCACCACCGCGATTTCCTATCCGAACGGCAAGCCGCATATCGGTCATGCCTATGAACTGATCGCGACGGATGCCATGGCACGCTTTCAGCGGCTTGACGGGCGTGAGGTCTTCTTCCTGACTGGGACGGACGAGCATGGACAGAAAATGCAGCAGACGGCGAAGAGGGAAGGGATTTCTCCGCAGGAGCTTGCCGCCCGCAATTCGGCCGAGTTCCAGAATATGGCGCGGCTGCTCAACGCCTCCAACGACGATTTCATCCGCACGACCGAACAGCGCCACCACGAGGCCTCGCAGGCGATCTGGATCCGCATGGGCGAGGCGGGCGACCTTTACAAGGATTCCTATGCCGGGTGGTATTCCGTTCGAGACGAGGCCTATTACCAGGAAAACGAAACGGAACTGCGCGGCGACGGCGTACGATACGGACCGCAGGGAACGCCTGTGGAATGGGTGGAGGAAGAGAGCTATTTCTTCCGGCTGTCCGCCTACCAGGACAAGCTCCTCAAACATTACGAGGAAAATCCCGACTTCATCGGTCCGGCGGAACGGCGCAACGAGGTGATTTCCTTCGTCAAGTCGGGCCTGAAGGACCTCTCCGTCTCGCGCACCACGTTCGACTGGGGAATCAAAGTTCCGAACGATCCCGCTCATGTCATGTATGTGTGGGTCGACGCGCTGACCAACTACGTCACCGCCACCGGCTATCTGACCGACCCGACGGGTCCGCGCGCGAAGTTCTGGCCCGCAAACATCCACGTCATCGGCAAGGACATCATCCGTTTCCACGCCGTCTATTGGCCGGCATTCCTGATGTCGGCCGGTCTTCCGCTTCCCAAGCGCGTCTTCGCTCACGGATTCCTGCTCAACAAGGGCGAGAAGATGTCGAAGTCGCTCGGCAATGTGGTCGATCCGTTCAATCTGGTCGAGCATTTCGGCCTCGATCAGATCCGCTATTTCTTCCTCCGCGAAGTCTCGTTTGGCCAGGACGGCAGCTACAGCGAGGAGGGGATCGCGACCCGCATCAATTCCGACCTCGCCAACGGTATCGGCAATCTCGCCAGCCGTTCCCTGTCGATGATCGTCAAGAATTGTGACGGCCAGATTCCGCTCTGTGGGCCGCTGACCGACGAAGACAAGGCGATGCTCGCCGCCGCCGACTCGCTGATCGACACCGCACGCGAGGAAATGGGCAAGCAGCTCATTCATCGCGCACTTGCGGCGATCATCGCCGTCGTTTCCGAGACCGACCGCTACTTCGCAGGCCAGGAGCCCTGGGCGCTGAAAAAGACCGATCCGAGCCGCATGGCAACCGTGCTTTACGTCACGGCGGAGGTCGTTCGCCAGGTCGCGATCCTTCTGCAGCCATTCATGCCGGAATCGGCGGGAAAACTCCTGGATCTCGTCGCCCTACCGGCCGACCGTCGCGATTTCGCCCATCTCGGCGAAGCCGGGCGCCTCGTGTCCGGAACGCCGCTCGAAGCACCCAAGCCGGTCTTCCCGCGCTACGTCGCGCCGGAAGCCTGAACGAGACGAAAGCATGCTGATCGACACCCATTGCCACCTCGATTTTCCAGATTTTGAGGCCGAACGCGACGCAATCATCGAGCGCGCGCGGGAGGCCGGCGTGGCGCAGATGGTGACGATTTCGACCCGGGTGAAACGGTTCGACACGATCCTCGCGATCGCCGAGAAATATCCGAACGTCTTCTGTTCCGTCGGCACGCATCCGCATAATGCCGATGAGGAACTGGACGTGACGGCCGACGATCTCGTTCGGCTCTCCGCCCATCCCAAGGTCGTCGCGATCGGCGAAGCGGGGCTGGATTATTTTTACGACAACGCGCCGCGCGACGCGCAGGCGGAGGGATTGAGGCGGCATATCGCGGCAGCGCGAACGACCGGACTGCCGCTCGTCATCCATAGCAGGTCGGCCGACGACGATATGGCTGCCATTCTAACCGAGGAATCGGGGAAGGGCGCCTTCCCCTTCCTTCTCCATTGCTTCTCGTCCGGCCCGGACCTCGCCCGGATCGGCGTCGAGCTCGGCGGCTATGTGTCCTTTTCGGGGATCCTGACATTCCCGAAATCCGAGGAACTGAGGGACATCGCCAGGACAGTCCCGCGCGATCGGATGATCGTCGAGACGGACGCGCCCTATTTGGCACCGAAGCCGTTCCGCGGCAAGCGCAACGAACCGGCCTACGTGGCGCACACGGCCGAGGTGCTGGCGCAAGCCATCGGCGTCTCCAGTGAGGAGATTGCCGAAATCACCACCGAAAACGCCTTCAGGATCTTCTCGAAGATGCCGAGGCTTTGAAATGGCGTTTCGGCGGGTCTTCACCATTCTGGGCTGCGGCTCGTCGCCGGGCGTGCCGCGCATCACCGGTGATTGGGGCGCCTGCGATCCGTCGAACCTCCGCAACCGTCGCATGCGAGCGGCCTTGCTCGTAGAACAGTTTGCGCCGGACGGCGGCAAGACGACCGTCGTGATCGACACCGGCCCGGATTTCCGCGCCCAGATGATCGCGGCGAATGTACGCCACATCGATGCCGTGCTCTACACCCATGCCCATGCGGACCATCTGCACGGGATCGACGATCTGCGCGGTTTCGTCATCGAGAATCGCAGGCGCGTGCCGATCTGGGCCGATGCGTTCACGATGGCCCGTATTCGCGACGGCTTCCGCTACTGTCTGGAGTCGCCGCCGGGCAGCGGCTATCCGCCGATCGTCGAGCCGTACGTTATTCCCGACGACCTGCCGCCGTTGACCATCCATGGCGCCGGCGGGCCGATCTTGTTCGAGCCGCTGATGCAGTTTCACGGCAACGTCCATTCGCTCGGCTTCCGCATCGGCGGTTTTGCCTATTGCAGCGACGTCAGCGACTTTCCGGTGGAAACGATCGGGAAGCTCGGCGGGCTCGATCTGCTCGTCATCGACACGCTGCAGTACAAATTTCACCCGAGTCACTTGTCCCTGGTGCAGTCGCTCGTGTGGATCAACCGGCTGCGGCCGAAACGCGCCGTGCTCACGCATATGCATGTGCCGATGGATTACGAGACCGTGTGCGCCGAGACGCCGGATCACGTCGAGCCGGCTTACGACATGATGCGCATGGAGTTCGATATCGACCAGCCGTCGGCGGAAGACGCATAAAGTCCCATATCAGAGATTTTATCTAACTCACTGATCTGAAGCGACTTACGCCTTTGTTAGATCACGGCGTCTTGTTCCATAATCTATCTTATGCGACGTATGCATGTAGCGGCCGTTTAGAGATGCGACATATGAGCCAGTTAGAGATGCGACAGTCGTCGCCGCTTGGGATGCTGGTCAAACGTCAACGTTTGGAAGGAAGACTGGCGACGTGAAGCGTGGCTGAGACCA
>NZ_NWVE01000021.1:0-2500 GCF_002885915.1 Sinorhizobium sp. M4_45 | reverse complement strand
TCGGGGGTAGAGCACTGGATGGGCTATGGGGACTCACCGTCTTACTGATCCTAACCAAACTCCGAATACCGAGGAGTACTAGTCGGCAGACACACGGCGGGTGCTAACGTCCGTCGTGAAAAGGGCAACAACCCTGACCTCCAGCTAAGGTCCCCAAGTCATGGCTAAGTGGGAAAGGATGTGAGGATCCCAAAACAACCAGGATGTTGGCTTAGAAGCAGCCATCATTTAAAGAAAGCGTAACAGCTCACTGGTCTAAATAAGGGTCTTTGCGCCGAAAATGTAACGGGGCTGAAGCCATGCACCGAAGCTGAGGCTTATACACTTAGGTGTATAGGGGTAGCGGAGCGTTCCGTAAGCCAGTGAAGGGATACCCGTGAGGGATCCTGGAGGTATCGGAAGTGCGAATGTTGACATGAGTAACGATAAAGAGGGTGAGAGACCCTCTCGCCGAAAGACCAAGGGTTCCTGCTTAAAGTTAATCTGAGCAGGGTTAGCCGGCCCCTAAGACGAGGCGGACACGCGTAGTCGATGGGAACCACGTTAATATTCGTGGGCCTGGTGGTAGTGACGGATTGCTCAACTTGTCCGGACTTATTGGATTGTCCGGGCGGGGACGCGGTTCCAGGAAATAGCTCCACCGTATAGACCGTACCCGAAACCGACACAGGTGGTCAGGTAGAGTATACCAAGGCGCTTGAGAGAACTATGTTGAAGGAACTCGGCAAATTGCACGCGTAACTTCGGAAGAAGCGTGACCCTTTTCTACGCAAGTAGGATGGGGTGGCACAGACCAGGGGGTAGCGACTGTTTATCAAAAACACAGGGCTCTGCGAAGTCGCAAGACGACGTATAGGGTCTGACGCCTGCCCGGTGCTGGAAGGTTAAGAGGAGGGGTGCAAGCTCTGAATCGAAGCCCCAGTAAACGGCGGCCGTAACTATAACGGTCCTAAGGTAGCGAAATTCCTTGTCGGGTAAGTTCCGACCTGCACGAATGGCGTAACGACTTCCCCGCTGTCTCCAACATAGACTCAGTGAAATTGAATTCCCCGTGAAGATGCGGGGTTCCTGCGGTCAGACGGAAAGACCCCGTGCACCTTTACTATAGCTTTACACTGGCATTCGTGTCGGCATGTGTAGGATAGGTGGTAGGCTTTGAAGCGGGGACGCCAGTTCTCGTGGAGCCATCCTTGAAATACCACCCTTATCGTCATGGATGTCTAACCGCGGTCCGTCATCCGGATCCGGGACAGTGTATGGTGGGTAGTTTGACTGGGGCGGTCGCCTCCGAAAGAGTAACGGAGGCGCGCGATGGTGGGCTCAGAGCGGTCGGAAATCGCTCGTCGAGTGCAATGGCATAAGCCCGCCTGACTGCGAGACTGACAAGTCGAGCAGAGACGAAAGTCGGTCATAGTGATCCGGTGGTCCCGCGTGGAAGGGCCATCGCTCAACGGATAAAAGGTACGCCGGGGATAACAGGCTGATGACCCCCAAGAGTCCATATCGACGGGGTTGTTTGGCACCTCGATGTCGGCTCATCGCATCCTGGGGCTGGAGCAGGTCCCAAGGGTTTGGCTGTTCGCCAATTAAAGCGGTACGTGAGCTGGGTTCAGAACGTCGTGAGACAGTTCGGTCCCTATCTGCCGTGGGTGTAGGAATATTGACAGGATCTGTCCCTAGTACGAGAGGACCGGGATGGACATATCTCTGGTGGACCTGTTGTCCTGCCAAGGGCATAGCAGGGTAGCTATATATGGAAGGGATAACCGCTGAAGGCATCTAAGCGGGAAACCCACCTGAAAACGAGTATTCCCTTGAGAACCGTGGAAGACGACCACGTTGATAGGCCGGGTGTGGAAGTGCGGCAACGCATGAAGCTTACCGGTACTAATCGTTCGATCGGCTTGATCGTTCCCATTGCTTATGCTCATCAAAGATGAGCATCATTCTTCTGTCCTCACGCTGCCGCGATCGCAAGATCGCTGCGCTGCGGACGGCGCGCCGGACAACCGGCGGCTCGGCTCTGCCGGCTGCTGGAATGATCCGGACAAGAAAAAAAGACGTGTTCAAAAGAAGTCGAGCGTTAAACCGCCCGCTTCACCAGCTTCTCAATTCGGTTTGCGCCCTTAAGGCGCAAATCTTGCGCTTTGCCGACCTGGTGGTTCTGGCGGGGTGGCTGCACCCGTTCCCATTCCGAACACGGCCGTGAAACGCCCCAGCGCCGATGGTACTTCGTCTTAAGACGCGGGAGAGTAGGTCGCTGCCAGGTCTGCAAATCGCAAGAGAAACAAACCGATCATCTTCTCTCACACGGCCGAAACAAACCGGCCAACAAACCGACCTTTGCTACGCAAAACTCGGATAACGCGGGGTGGAGCAGCCCGGTAGCTCGTCAGGCTCATAACCTGAAGGCCGCAGGTTCAAATCCTGCCCCCGCAACCAAACACATACACATGCACGTACACACGAAAAGGCCCGCATCAGCGGGCCTTTTTGCGTT
>NZ_NWVE01000020.1:0-16193 GCF_002885915.1 Sinorhizobium sp. M4_45 | reverse complement strand
GGCGAAATCAATCACCCATGAAGACAACCAGGCACCCGAGGGCCACCGCCGCCAAACTGTCCGCGACTTAGTGAAACAAGTGTCCGCGACTAAGCGGAATCCCTGTCCGGCTTTTGCGAAATGCGCAGGTTGATCGCCATGTGGCTGACGCGCGGGTGTTCAGCCGAGACGCGGCGCGTCGCGGCCGGCAATCTCCTCTTCCGGGCCTCCGGCGCCTTGATCGCCTTGCCGGCGATCGGCCTCTTGTCGGCAGAACTTCGACATCTTGGCGCAACCCCGGCGGAGCAGCTCGTCCATTTTCATCTGGCCTTCAACGCCTGCCTCGCGATCTTTTGCCTGCCGCTTTCGCAGCTTGCCGCCGGCGCCGCTACTTCTCTCATCAAATCGGATCTCAAGAGCTCCGAAGACGGCGACACGCTTGCCCGGAGAATCAGTGCGCTGGACCGGACTCTGCTCGACAGCCCCGACACGGCCCTCGCCGCCGCGACGCGCGAGGTGCTGTTCATGGGCGAGGTGGTCGAGCGGATGCTCTGTCCGGTGATGGAGCTCCTGGAGCATCCGAGCCCGGCGAAGATCGAGGAAATCCGCCGGCTCGACGGATATGTCAATCGCGCCCACCGCGACATCAAGCTCTATCTCGCAGCCATCCATCGCGGCGTGCTCGACGAGCGTCAGTCGCGGCGGGGTGTAGAACTCATCGACATCGCCATCAATCTCGAACATGCCGGCGACATCGTGTCCAAGACCCTGGTCGAAATCGCCCGCGACAAGCTGGAGAACGGCAACAAGTTCTCCGACGAGGGCTGGACCGAGCTCAAGGTGCTTCACGCCAGCGTGCGCGACAACATGCGTCTCGCTTTCAACCTGCTGGTGTCGGATGACCCGGCGATGGCGCGAAAGCTCGTTCGGGAGAAGGAGCGGGTACGCGCGCTCGTACGGGAAAGTCACGAACGGCATCTGGCGAGATTGCGGGCAGGGCGCCCGGAAAGCGTCGAGTCCAGCAACATGCACCTCGAAGTCGCACGGGCGCTCAAGGAGGTGAACTCCCTTCTCGCCACGCTCGCCTATCCAATCCTGAAACAGCGGGGGGATCTGCTCGAGAGCCGTCTTGCGCTTGTCAAAGGTTGATAAGCCAAATCTATGAATGAATATGAAATATCGATTTTACAGATACATATGGGATCGCCATCCTCGCCATGTCCCGGCAGTTCTCAAAGGAGAGAAACCAGATGCCCGCAGATTCAAAGACGAATGAAGTTCTCGAAGCGCCGAGATTGGGCGAGCCGTACCTGCTGACGCCTGGGCCGTTGACCACCGCCTTTTCCGTAAAGGAGGCGATGCTGCGCGACTGGGGGTCCTGGGACGGCGACTTCCGGGGCATGACGGCCGAGTTGCGTCGCGAACTGCTTGCGATTGCGGGAGACGAAAGCGGCGAATACGACTGCGTCCCCATGCAGGGGAGCGGCTCCTTCTCGGTGGAAGCCATGCTCGGCAGCTTCATTCCCCGCGACGGCAAGGTTCTGGTGTTGATGAACGGGGCCTACGGTCAGCGCATCGGCCAGACGCTCAAATATCTCGGTCGCACGCATGTCTCGATCGACAAGGGCGACTATATGCCTCCGCGCGGCAGCGAGGTTGCAGCCGCTCTCGACGCAGATCCGGCAATCACCCATGTCGTGGTCGTCCATTGCGAGACGAGCTCGGGCATTCTCAATCCTCTCAAGGAAATTTCCGAGGCAGTCTACAGTCGCGGCCGCAAGCTGCTGGTCGACAGCATGAGCGCCTTCGGCGCTGTGCCCGCCGGTGTCAATGACTTCCGTTACGAGGCGATCGTTTCCTCCGCCAACAAATGCATCGAAGGCGTTCCGGGTTTCGGGTTCGTCATCGCGCGCAAGTCGGAACTGGAGGCTGCCAAGGATCGCAGCCATTCCTTGAGTCTCGACGTCCATGCGCAATGGGCCTACATGAACAAGACGGGCCAATGGCGCTTTACTCCGCCGACCCATGTCGTCGCCGCCTTTCTCGAGGCGCTGCGGCTGCATCGCAAGGAAGGCGGCGTTGCCGGACGCGGCGCGCGCTACGCGAACAACCGCGACGTCATGGTCGCCGGCATGCGCCAGCTCGGCTTCGAGACACTGCTAGGTGACGAGTGGCTCTCGCCGATAATCGTGACCTTCTTCAGCCCCGCCCATCCGAACTTCAATTTCGAGCGCTTCTACGAATTGATGAAGGCGAGGGGCTTCATCATCTATCCCGGCAAGCTCACCGTCGTCGACAGCTTCCGGATCGGCTGCATCGGCCAGATGGACGCGCAGGTGATGGAAAAGGTGGTTGCCGCCGCCGCCGAGAGCCTTGCGGAAATGGGCGTCGACACCGCCACCCCACCGGCGCTTGCGCTCGCCGAGCGCGCCCGCCTCGCCGCCTGACCGATCCCCCTCCAGGAGCACAACAGATGAACCAGATGTCCAAGATTTCGGTGACGGTAAATGGCCGCCGCTATCCATGGCCCCGCGTGCCCGCAATTGCGATCTGCCTCGACGGATGCGAGCCCGCCTATCTCGATGCAGCGATCGACGCCGGGCTGATGCCGGCGCTGAAGCGCATCAAGGAACGGGGAGCCGTGCGGCTGGCGCACAGCGTCATCCCGAGTTTTACCAATCCCAACAATCTCTCGATCGCAACCGGCAGCCCGCCGGCGGTCCACGGGATCTGCGGGAACTACCTCTATGAGCCGTCGACGGGCGAAGAGGTGATGATGAACGATCCGAAGTTCCTGCGCGCGCCCACCATTTTCCAGGCTTTCTATGATGCAGGTGCCCGGGTCGCGGTCGTCACGGCGAAGGACAAGTTGCGGGCGCTGCTCGGAAAAGGGCTCCGTTTCGACGAAGAGCGCGCCGTCTGCTTCTCGTCCGAAAAATCGGACAAGGCGACCCGCGCGGAGCACGGAATCGACAATGCTTCCGCCTGGCTGGGCCGGCCCGTTCCCGAGGTCTATTCGGCAGCACTTTCGGAATTCGTCTTCGCTGCGGGCGTCAAGCTGCTCAGGGAGTTTCGCCCCGACATCATGTATCTGACGACGACCGACTATGTTCAGCATAAATATGCCCCCGGCGTTCCCGAAGCCAATTCCTTCTACGAAATGTTCGACCGGTATCTCGCCGAACTGGACGGGCTCGGAGCAGCCATCGTCGTCACCGCCGATCACGGCATGAAGCCGAAGCACAAGGCGGACGGCTCACCCGACGTCATCTATGTTCAGGACCTGCTCGACGAATGGCTCGGCAAGGATGCGGCCCGCGTCATCCTGCCGATCACCGACCCCTATGTCGTGCATCACGGCGCGCTCGGGTCCTTTGCCACCGCCTATCTTCCGGACGGATGCGACCGCGGCGAGATCATGGCAAGGCTGAAAGCGATCCAAGGCATCGACGTCGTGCTCGACCGCTCGGAGGCGTGCCGGCGCTTCGAGCTGCCGGAAGACCGCATCGGCGACATCGTCCTCGTTTCATCCGAAAACAAGACGCTCGGCACCAGCGAGCACCGGCACGACCTGGCCGCACTCGACGAACCGTTGCGCTCCCATGGAGGGCTGACCGAGCAGGAGGTTCCCTTCATCGTCAACCGCGGGCTGCCCGAACTCCCGAACGCGCCCCGTCTTCGCAACTTCGATGCGTTTTTCTACGCGGTCACGGCGGCGGCTGAGGCCGGTGCGGAGGGCGCGCTATGACGAAGGCGGAGGTCACAATCGCAGTGCGCCACGAACCGATGCGCATAGCCGGGCGCCTTATCGACACGGACGATCGCATAGAAGTCCGCTATCCCTGGAACGACACTGTCGTCGGCACCGTACCCGCCGGCCGCGCCGAACACGCAAGAGAAGCCTTTGCGATCGCGGCCGCCTATCAGCCGAAGCTCACGCGCTACGAGCGGCAGAAAATCCTGCTGGCGACCGCCGAGGCGCTGGCCGCCCGCAAGGAGGAGATTTCCGACGTCATCACGCTGGAACTCGGCATCTCGAAGGCTGACTCGCTCTATGAAGTCGGGCGCGCCTTCGACGTCTTTACGCTTGCCGGCCAGATGTGCATCCGCGACGACGGCGAGATCTTCTCCTGCGACCTCACGCCCCACGGGAAGGCGCGCAAGATTTTTACGATGCGCGAACCCCTGACCGCAATTTCGGCGATCACCCCGTTCAATCACCCGTTGAACATGGTGGCGCACAAGGTCGCGCCGGCGATTGCCACCAATAACTGCGTGGTGGTGAAGCCGACCGAGCTCACGCCGATGACGGCGCTGCTGCTCGCCGACATTCTTTACGAGGCCGGCCTGCCGCCGGAAATGCTTTCGGTCGTCACCGGGTGGCCCGCCGATATCGGCATGGAAATGATCACCAATCCGCATGTCGATCTCGTCACCTTCACGGGCAGCGTTCCTGTCGGGAAATTGATCGCCGCCAACGCGCACTACAAGCGCCAGGTACTCGAACTCGGCGGCAACGACCCGTTGATCATCCTCAACGACCTGTCCGACGACGACCTCGCCAGGGCGGCCGAGCTTGCGGTCGCCGGAGCCACGAAGAATTCCGGCCAGCGCTGCACGGCGGTCAAACGCATTCTCTGCCAGGAGAGCGTCGCGGACCGTTTCGTGCCGATGGTTCTCGAACGGGCGAAGCGCTTGCGTTTCGGGGATCCGATGGATCGCTCTACCGATCTCGGGACCGTCATTCACCAAAAGGCGGCGGCACTTTTCGAAGAGAGGGTGATGCGTGCGGCGGAGGGGGGAGCCGACATTCTCTACCATCCCGGGAGAAGCGGCGCGCTCCTGCCGCCGATCGTCGTCGATCGGGTGCCGCACCAGTCGGACCTCGTGCTGGAGGAGACCTTCGGTCCGATCATACCGATCGTGCGGGTTCCCGACGACGACGAGGCAACGATCGCCCTGTCGAACTCCACGGCCTTCGGCCTCTCCTCCGGCGTCTGCACCAATGATTACCGCAGGATGCAGAAATACATAGCCGGTCTGAAGGTCGGAACGGTCAACATCTGGGAAGTGCCCGGCTATCGGATTGAAATGTCGCCCTTCGGCGGCATCAAGGACTCCGGAAACGGCTACAAGGAAGGCGTGATCGAGGCGATGAAAAGCTTCACCAACGTCAAGACCTTCTCGCTGCCCTGGCCGTAAGGAAATCTGCCCCCCGGTAGCAGAGGAAGGAGCGGCCCGATGGCCGCTCCTTCCATTTCGAGAGCACACGCGAAGCTGTATAAGCTGAGACAATACTTATATAAAATAAATAGATTTTACTTATCGATCTATCCCCCGCAGATTTCCCAGGCAGGGCGGATTTCCAGGCGCGCAAGTCGCCGATACCGCCACAAGAGCTTGCCAATTCGAATGCCAACAAAAAGGGGAATTAGCATGCCGTTTTCAAAGATATTCCTGGGCGCAGCGACTGCCCTCATCCTCACATCTTCCGCCTATGCCGAGACGGAGCTCACCGTCTACACGTCCATCGAAGCGGTCGACCTCGACCGTTACAAGGAGACATTCGAAAAGGCCCACCCCGACATCAAGATCAACTGGGTCCGCGACTCCACCGGCGTGATGACGGCCAAGCTTCTGGCGGAGAAAGACAATCCGCAGGCCGACGTGGTCTGGGGTGTGGCTGCGACATCGCTGCTGCTGCTGAAGTCCGAGGGCATGCTCGAACCCTATTCTCCGAAGAACGTAGAGGCGCTCGACCCCCGTTTCGTGGATGGTGACAAGCCGCCGAGCTGGGTGGGTATGGACGCCTATGTGGCGGCTCTTTGTTACAATACGGTGGAGGCGGAGAAGCTCGGCCTGACGCCGCCAACCAGCTGGAAGGATCTCACGAAGCCGGAATACAAGGGCCATATCGTGATGCCCAATCCCAATTCCTCCGGCACAGGCTTCCTCGACGTCTCCGCCTGGCTTCAGACGTTCGGCGAAGAGGGAGCCTGGTCTTTTATGGACGCCCTGCACGAGAACATCGCCGCCTATACCCATTCGGGCTCCAAGCCTTGCAAGATGGCGGCATCAGGCGAAACCGTCATCGGCGTATCCTTCGAATTCCCGGGGGCCAAGGCGAAGACGTCGGGCGCGCCCATCGACATCATCTTTCCTTCGGAAGGATCGGGCTGGGAAGCCGAGGCCACGGCGATCATCGCCGGGACGGCCAATCTCGAGGCGGCGAAAACGCTGGTCGACTGGTCGGTCAGCAAGGATGCGAACGAGATGTACAATGTCGGCTATGCCGTCGTGGCTTATCCCGGCGTCGCCAAGCCGATCGAAAATCTTCCCGCCAACGTCGCCGACAAGATGATCGAGAACGACTTCGAGTGGGCCGCAAACAATCGCGCCCGCATTCTGAAGGAATGGCAGAAGCGCTACGACGCGAAATCCGAGCCCAAGTCCTGATCCGCATGCATCTCACGGGAACGTTCGGCGCTTAGCCACGGGCGTTCCCGTCAAGCCTCATCGAATGCCTATTGCTCAGGAGCTTGCGGATGAAACATGCAACAGCCCCCGCGGAGCCGGCCATGCCCGCCTCCTCGATGAGCAATTGCGCAAGCGTTTTCAGCAGCTCGTCGACCAGTTCGAGGCGCTGATCGACGGGCAGAGAAGCATCCCGAACGCGCGTAACGAAGAGCTCGCGGTTGTGGCAGAGGGCCAGAAGTTGGTGGTGGAGAACGATGAGCTGTCGCGGACGCTCACTCTCGCCGTGGACCGCCTGGTGGCGGCGGCCAAAGGCGACATCGCCGAGGCGGGCGAGGAAGCCGCAACGGTTCGGCGCTATGGTACTGGGGTCGTGCTTGGCTCCGCCCTTCTGAGCCTCTTGAGTTCGGTCCTGATCGTCTGGCTCTACGTCGACCGCAATCTTCTTGCACGCCTTACGGGCCTAAGCCATAGCATGCTTGCCATCGCCGCCGGCGATCTTCGGGTGCCGTTACCGCAGACCCGTGGCGACGAGATCGGCCGTATGGCCAAGGCTCTTCGCGTATTCCGCGATACGGCGATCGAGGTCGAGGAGAAGAACCTGCGCGCCGTGGCTGAAGCCCGCCAGCGCCTTATCGACGCGATTGAAAGCATATCGGAGGGCTTCGCCCTTTACGACAGCGAAGACCGGCTTCTCGTCTGCAACAACCGGTACCGCGAGATTCTGTACCCGGGTTTGGATGATGCCGTTGTTTCCGGAACCCATTTCGAGGCGATCATCCGAGCGGCGGCGGAGCGTGGCTTGATAGAGGATGCGATCGGGCGGGAGCAAGAATGGCTCGCCGAGCGCCTCGAAGCGCATCGCAATCCGACCGGAACACTCCTTCAGCAGCGCGGTCCGGATCGCTGGATCCAGATCAGCGAACGCCGGATTTCAGGCGGCGGCACTGTCGCGGTCTATTCGGACATCACGGAGCTCAAGCGCCGTGAGCAGGATCTCTCAGAAAAATCGGTTGCCCTCGAGGCGCTCTCCGCCAAGCTTGCCAAATACCTCGCGCCGCAGGTGTATAACTCGATCTTCAGCGGCAAACAGGACGTTAAGATCGAAAGCCGGAGGAAGAAGCTGACGATCTGTTTCTCGGACATTGAGGCATTCACGGAAACAACCGACAAGATGGAGACCGAGGAACTGACCCAGCTCCTCAATCAGTATCTGACGGAAATGTCGAAGATTGCTCTGTCCTTCGGGGCTACGATCGATAAGTACGTAGGCGACGCCATATTGATGTTCTTCGGCGACCCCGAAACACGCGGCATTAGGGAGGACGCGATCGCCTGTGTCTCGATGGCACTCGCCATGCAGGAGCGGATGGGCGAACTCGGCGAAACCTGGCGCAGCGTCGGCATAGAGATGCCACTGCGCTGCCGGATCGGCATTCATACTGACTACTGCACGGTCGGCAATTTCGGCAGCGAGGACCGGATGGACTATACGATCATCGGCGGCGCCGTGAACCTCGCCGCCCGACTTGAAGAGGAGGCCGCCCCCGGCTCAGTGCTCATCTCCTACGAGACCTTCGCGCAGGTGAAGGACCTGATCCATTGCGAGGAGACCGGCCGTGTCCGCATCAGGGGAATAGCCTATCCAGTCGCGACTTATCGCGTCGTCGACTTCAAGGCGCATCTGACCAAGGGCTGCAGTTCCATTCGAACCGAGCTGCCCCATCTGAGGATCGAGGCGGAGCCGGAACTCATGTCGACCGGTGAGCGCGAGGTGGCCGTGACCGCTCTTCGCGAAACACTCGACCGACTTTGTCGTTAGACAGAATTGCGAGCGCAGAACGAACCAGATTTTCGCTGATCGCGTGCTTGTTCGCAGGACGAAAGATACCTCCACCGGCGCCAGTGCGGAAGATTTAAGTGGCCCGGGGTTCGAATCCGGTCAAGGCGAGGGGTAAGCGCGGCCCTGACCGCGAAAGAAGCCGTCGGCAAGATGGAGAGCCGACACCTGGCGGCTGCGCGGCTCAGGCCGGGTTGCGCGACAAGCGCACCTTTGATCGCTCCATCGAAGTTCGCAGTGCGGTTGGAACAGTCTGATCGCGGCCGGAAGGAAGCCTTCAGCCGGCCACCCAAAACTGACCCAAACCGCCGCGCAGTGTTGATCGTTGCAGGGCAGGGGACGACACAACTAAGATACCGCAAGCTGTAGAAGATGGCCGCTGGTGAGAGCCTTTACCGAGATCGAGTTCCGTTCGGAATAATCACTCTGCAGCTTCGACGAAGCGGTGGCGTTCGTAGAGGAACTTCAGCACCGACTCGCGACATGTCAGGTAAGTTCGATCGGAGGCGAGCTCAATGCGACGACGCGGACGCGCGAGCGGCACGTCGAGGATTTCACCGACTCGTGCAGAGGGTCCATTGGTCATCATGACGATGCGGTCCGAAAGCAGGACCGCTTCGTCGACGTCATGCGTGATCATCAGCACCGTATTGCCGAGCGTCGCGTGAATCTGCATGACCTGGTCCTGCAGATGCGCGCGGGTCAGGGCGTCGAGCGCCCCGAAGGGCTCGTCGAGAAGCAGCACCTTCGGTTCCATGGCAAGCGCCCGGGCGATGCCGACGCGCTGCTTCATGCCGCCGGAGACCTCTGACGGGTGCTTCTCGGCGGCATGCGCCATCTGCACTAGCTCGAGGTTGCGCATCGTCCATTCATGGCGTTCCTGCTTGTTGCGGGTTCTCGAAAACACCTTGTCGACGGCCAGCCGAACGTTTTCGTAGACCGTCAGCCACGGCAGCAGCGAGTGGTTCTGGAAGACGACGGCGCGGTCCGGTCCAGGTTCGTCGACGACCTTGCCGTCGAGGAGGACGACGCCGGTCGTCGCCTGTGTCAGCCCACCGACGATGTTAAGCAGGGTCGACTTGCCGCAGCCAGAATGGCCGATGATCGAGATGAATTCACCCTTGTCGACTGTAAGTGAGACCTGTTTGAGAACCTCGGTGCGTGTTCCGCCGCGTTCGAAGCTCTTGTCCAGCAGTTCAAGTGAAAGATAGCTCTTGGTCATCGGGCTTCCCTCTCTAAGCGTTTGCAGTGCCGCGGGTGACGGCGCGGCCGACGAGTGCGATGAGGCGGTCGAGGAGAAAGCCGACAATGCCGACATAGATGAGCGCCACGATGATGTCGCTGATCAGCGACGAGTTCCACGCATCCCAGATGAAGAAGCCGATGCCGACGCCGCCGATCAGCATCTCGGCCGCCACGATCGCCAGCCAGGAGAGACCGATGCCGATCCTAAGACCGGTGAAGATGTAGGGGGCAGCGGCCGGCAGCATGATCTTGCCGAAATATTCGAAGCCGTTCAGTCGCAGCACCTTGGCGACGTTTTGGTAATCCTGCGGAATGTTGCGGATGCCGACCGCGGTGTTGATGATGATCGGCCAGATCGCCGTGATGAAGATGACGAAGATTGCCGAAGGGGTGCCATCCTGGAAGGCGGCGAGTGAAAGCGGCAGCCAGGCGAGCGGCGGCACGGTGCGAAGCACCTGGAAGATCGGATCGAGGCCGCGCATCGCGAGCGCGCTCTGGCCGACGAGCGTCCCAAGCGCGACGCCGACCGCCGCAGCCATCGCGTAGCCGAGCGCGACGCGCTGCAGGCTGGCGAAGACGTGCCAGAACAGACCCTGATCAACACCCTGACCGATGTAGAAGGGATGTGCAATCAGCTCCCAGCTCTCCTCGAGGACGCGCGACGGGGCCGGAAGGCTCGATTCAGGCGACGAGCAGATGAGCTGCCAGGCAAGGGTGAAGAACGTCAGTGTGACGAGCAGCGGCAAGAGGTTGGTGACAGTCCCTGTGACAAAGCGCGACAGACGGCCATCGATGCCGCGGCTCGCCGTCTGCCCGAGAGCGATGACCTGAGCGGAGGTCTGCGGAGTCGCCTGGGGTTTGAGCTTGAGATTGGTGACGGACATGCCGTTCTCCTAGGGGGGTTAATCGAAGGCGGCCGGGAAGGGACCCGGCTGCCGATGCGGCATCAGGCGATGCGGCTGATTGCCAGGCTCTTCAGGTACGTTTCGGGATTTGCGGGATCGAAGACCTTGCCGTCGAAGAAGGTCTCCGGCCCGCGCGAAGTGGAGGCGGGGATGTCGGAGATGCCGAGGTCCTTTGCCGCTTCGCGCCAGATGTCCTCACGGTTGACCTTGGCGATCAGCCCCTTGATGTCCGTATCCGATGCAAGCTTGCCCCAGCGGATATTCTCGGTGAGGAACCAGGCGTCATGGCTCTGGAACGGGTAGGACGCGTGTTCGCGCCAGAATTTCATGAAGTGGGGGCTGTTCTCCACGATCTTGCCGTTGCCGTAGTCGTATTCACCTTTCAGCCGATCGACGATGTCCTTTGGCGGCACGTTGAACCAGCTGCGCTTGCCGACGATCTTGGCGAGTTCGTCCTTGTTCGCCATATCGTCGCACCACTGCGCGGCTTCCTCGATGGCCATGACCAGCGCCTTGACGGCGCGCGGGTTCTTCTCGACCCAGTCGGCGCGCATGGCGAAGGACTTCTCCGGATGCTCGGCCCAGATCTCGGCGGTGTTGACAGCGGTGTAGCCGATCTTCTGGTTGACGAGTTGCTCGTTCCAGGGTTCGCCGACGCAGAAACAGTCCATGGTGCCGACCTTCATGTTGGCGACCATCTGCGGCGGCGGGACGACGATGGTCTCGACATCCTTGTCCGGGTCGATGCCGGCGGCGGCGAGCCAATAGCGGATCCAGAGGTCGTGTGTACCGCCCGGGAAGGTCATGGCGACCTTGGCGGCCTCGCCACCGGCCTTCTTCTTGGCGAAGGCATCTTTCAGCACCGAGGCGTCGATGCCGACCTTCAGATCGGCATAGGCTGCACCGACCGAGATCGCCTGCGCGTCGAGATTGAGGCGGGCGAGGATCGCCATCGGCAGTGGCTGGTTGTTCTGCGTCACCTTGCCAGTCGAGATGAGATAGGGCATCGGAGTCAGGATATGGGCGCCGTCGATACCGGCGCCGGCCGAGCCGAGCACCAGATTGTCGCGGGTCGTGCCCCAGGAGGCCTGCTTCACCACCTCGACCTCGGTCATGCCGTACTTGTCGAACAAACCCTTCTCTTTGGCGATGATCAGCGGGGCTGAATCGGTCAGCGCGATGAAGCCGAGGGTGGCCTTCGCGGTCTCGGGACCGGCGCCTTGGGCGAAGGCCCCGGAGGGCAAAAGCGTTCTCGCTGCGCCGACCATGGCGGCCGTCGCGGTGGTCTTCAGCACGCTGCGGCGGGTCAGGCCGCCGAACAAAGCCTTGGTCATGCGCACGCTCCCTCAATGTGGTGGCCGGTCGAAAGCCGACAAAAAAACGCCGCTTGGGCATTGCGCTCCTGGGTTGGGAAGGAAACCCATGGAGGCAAGGACCTTGCGACGTCGGTGTCTTTGGCAGGCGCTATCGGCGCCTGAGCTCGCTTCAATCGCCGTTGATCAAAGCAATGATAAAAAAGCAAGGCCCATGCCAGTTTTGGGCGGTCACGATATCCCTTTGAATCAAATAAGTAATAGGTGGCTCAGGCGCCTGCTCAAAAAAGCAACATTAGCAAATCACGATGAAATGTTGTGCACTGCAGCACGAGTTAAGTCGTCATTCCGCGTAGAAAAGCGGCGGTGCCGTTGAAATGCCGTTGAGCGAGCCTGTCAAGCCGCCAGGGCGGCCATTGCCTGGGAAAACATGCTGATCTCGGTGTATCCCGTGAATGCTGTTTGCCTCGATGCCGACTGCGCGGAAGGGTGACCCGTTCCAACCACGACGAGATCCAAGGTGACGCGGGAAAGACGAGGGGCCCGAAGGTCAGTTGGTCGAGCGGAACGCATAGCTAAAAGGCGTACTGATCTGAAACTGTGAAAAAACCCCGCTCATGGCGGGGTGAGTTGCGCATCCAGTCGCCTTCGGCGGATGCGTGGCAAGCACCACCACAACTTGCGTCTACAGCAGCAGCGCGCCACCGGTGCGCGATTTTGTGCATTGCGCGGCCTCTATCGCCAGTAACTTCGGCCCTTTTCGCTTGACGATCGACCCATAGTATAACCGACCGCGAAGGCAATGGCGCCGACTGTGAGCGCCAATCCTGTTGCAGTGTATGGGTGATCTGCGGCCCCTACCACGACAGCGTTCGCTTCGGGGCCAACTGCGCCGCTGGCTACCTTAGCTATCTTTCGGACACCCGTGGGCGGTTCGGTCGGCTTCCCGGTGAAGCCGGCGCTCAGTTCGTCGTTCGCCATGTTGTTTCTCCTGCTAGGGAAGGAGGAACCGACGACGGACGGGGAGGTTCCGGATATCACGCACCGACCCCCAACCCCCGGGTTCTAGCAAGTCAAACTCAAGCGCAAGATCAATCTGACCACCGGCAGGAGCGGACTGATTCTCTATCTCGTCATCGAAGCCGGCAATCCGGCCGACAGCGAGCGGCTTTTGCCCTTACTGGAGCGCCACATCCTTCTATGGCGAGGCGCCGCGGCAGGCGGGCGCCGACGGCGGCTATGCGAGCCGTGAAAACATACCCCAGGCCAAGGCCTGGGGTATGCGCGATATGGCCTTCCATAAGAAGAGCGGCCGCCTCCGGATCAAAGATATGGTCAGGAGCCGCTGGGTGTATCGCAAGCTCAGAAACTTCCGGGCCGGCATCGAAGCCGGCATCTCCGGCCTGAAGCGGACCTATGGCCTGGCCCACTGCACCTGGCGCGGGCTCCACCACTTCGAGACCTACGTCTCGTCCTCGGTGGTCGCCTACAATCTCGCCCTCTTCGCCCGTCTCGGGCCAACCTGACGATGCTGGCACAGGAAGCCAGCCCGCCGAAGACGAAGTTCATCGATGTCCTCGGACAAAACGGCCTTCCGCGAATGGATTTTTACGCTAGATTCGAGTCATAGTTTCGCAGGCGAGCTGTGGCTGGCGCGGATCGGACGGATATAAAGCTAAAGATTGTTAGTTTCGCGCGAAATGCATGAAATCGAGTTATACCTTGATTTTCTTACAAATCAGCACACCATGATGGATGTATGGCTTCGTAAGCACCCCCAGCGGGCGCGTACGAGGTAGAGAGCGAAGGCATAACTTAATGGCACTGAGAAGCGCAAATATTTTGTTCAAGGATGAAACCGCCGGCACGTTGGTCGAAACGGCCAACGGCGGAACGCGCTTCGCCTATCATTCAGACTGGAATAAAGGCAATATCGCGTGCTGCTTCCCCTCCACGCAACGCGAACATGAATGGAAGGTCGGCCTGCATCCGTTTTTCCAGCACCTCGGCCCGGAAGGATGGTTACGCGAACAACAGGCACGTTCGGCACATGTCGTCGAAGAAGACGACCTTGGGCTGCTCCTTCGTTACGGTGCAGACTGTATCGGGGCCGTCAGCATCCGGCCGCCGGACGATGCCGCACAGCTCCCGGAAATCACCGAAGCCACCGTCAGTCCCGGACGCACGGTTTCAGGTGTGCAGAAGAAACTGCTTGTCACCAAGGACGATGAAAACAGGTTTGTTCCCGCGAGTGCGACGGGATCAGCGCTCTATATCGCTAAATTCAATTCCGACCGAATAGACAACCTCGTTCGAAATGAACTCCTGAGCCTGCGGTGGACCGCCGCCGTCCTTGGCGAAAGGGAAGTGACCGCGTTCACGGCCTCGCTCACCGCGGTTGTTGACGAAACGGCGCTCATTGTTACCCGCTTCGACCGGAGACCGAACGGCGAGAAACTGCGCCTCGAAGACTGTGCGCAGATCCTCAGCAGGCCCAAGGGACAGGACTACGCAGGCAAGTATGATGCGGCCTACGAGGATATTGCCGCGATCATTCGTCAGCACTCATCGCGCGCGCCAATCGACCTGTTGCGGTTTTTCAATCGCCTGATTGTCTTCACCCTGATCGGGAATTGCGATGCCCACCTGAAAAACTTCTCCCTTCTGGAAACGCCGACGGGCTTACGGCTATCCCCCGCCTATGATGTGGTGAACACCGCATTTTATGACGGGTTCGACCAGACATTGGCGCTGTCAATCGGCGGTGAGAAAATCCATCTGGAAGCGGCCAACCAGGCAATTTTCCGCGCCTTCGGCAAGGAGATCGGCCTGCCGGACAGGGCCATCGACCAGACATTCAAACAGCTAAAGCGGCAGGTGGAGAAGGCTGCATCCATTATCCGTCCGCCCGACGCGGAGCCGGCGGACGGCTTCGTGCATAGATTCAAAGAGATCGTGGACAACTCATGCCTGAGAATACTGGAAACATAGCTCCGCTTGCGTGGCAACGGTACGTGGAAGAAACCTTGCGCCGTCGCAAGGCGGAAGGTCTTACACAAAAACATCATTCGGCTTTGGCGGGTGTCAGCCATCCGACAATGGCTGCGTTCGAGCGTGGTGAAACGACCCTCACACTGGCGAAAGCCCTCGACATCCTGCGCGTCGTTGGTTTGGTGGATGAGCCTACCGAGGGGGACACGCAAGCCCGGTTCGTGCGCGATGCATTTGAGCGTTGGCGTAATCTGGTTGCTCCGCTCCCCCAGGATTCGCCTGCGCGGTTTCCAAATGGCTGGTATCGGTTCGACTACTGGCTTGAGGGCGATCTCAAGATGTCGGAGCTGACCGCCTTTGAACGCATTCTTGAAAAGGCCGTAGTTCGGAAAACGGGCTGGCCGCCGTTCTGGCTTCCGACACGCGAGGCTATTCAGCCGCGTGAAGTTGATGGACTGATTGAATGTTGGCTTGCTCCGCAAGGCGAGGAAGTCGAGCGCGGGTTCAATGATCCTGCGCATTGCGATTTCTGGCGTGCGGCCCCTTCGGGGCGCATGTTCCTGATCCGCGGTTATCAGGAAGATGGTGCGGAGACGTTCCCCGCCGGAACGATCCTCGACACGACGCTTCCCCTATGGCGGATGGGTGAGGTTCTGTTGCACGCGGAAAAGCTTGCGTCGCTCCTTCGCAAAGATGCCGATACAGCCGTGACGGTTCATTTCCGCGTCATGTTCACGGGCCTGCGCGGTCGCGTGTTGCGCTCCTGGGCTAACCCGCTGAGTGATCTGCTTGTCGAAGGTCATGCGGCACGAAGCGATGAAGCCGTGCTGGAGGCAAACTTTTCTGCCAACGATATCGAGAGCCGATTGGCCGAATGCATGCTCCCGTTGTTGACGTCGCTCTATGAGAGGTTTGGCGTGGCAGGGCTTTCGCTCAACCGCGTCGAGGCGGAAGTGCAACGCTTGTTGAATAGCCCCATCAGCAAAGAACGTCGTCCGCGCCGCTAGCGGTGACCGCAAACCGCTTGGGATGGCGCAAAGACCGCAATCTGCGGACTCGGCCACGACAGCATGATTCAAGCGGAGAGCTATTTAATCTGGTACGCAAGGCGGCGTTGCACAAACGCCGGCTTTGAACCCTCAAGAATCTTCACGATAGCGTCATTGATACGCGGATTTTCGATAGACCCGGATTCATAAGTAAACTTGTAGCCAGCCGCTTTGTCCAAAGTCACGTAAAGTACCTGCTCGGCATCCGCCCCAACCGCCAGGTTAGGATTGTGCGTGACCAAAATCACTTGCCCCCTCGTCCTGGCCTAGCATTACAGTTGCATTTTCGTTTGCAGATGAGCTCGTCGCGCGGCCGCCTGATGGGCGCGTCTCCAGCATGACCATGCGATGACGGAGGCGGGGTTTATGCGACGCTGAGCGAGTCTGGTGGCGATGC
>NZ_NWVE01000002.1:0-935038 GCF_002885915.1 Sinorhizobium sp. M4_45 | reverse complement strand
ACGTGCCGAAGATCGTCGACTGGTACATGGAGGGCAAGATCGAGATCGATCCGATGATCACCCACACCATGCCGCTCGAGGACATCAACAAGGGGTTCGAGCTCATGCATTCCGGCGAGAGCATTCGCTCTGTCGTTGTCTACTGAGTTCGCAATCTCATTCAGGAAAGCGCCGGAGGACACTGAATCCGGCGCTTTTTTGCCTGCCGGGAAATTATCCACGATGATCTATGTCGATGCCGATGCGTGCCCGGTAAAGCCGGAAATCCTGAAGGTGGCCGAGCGCCATGGCCTGGAGGTGACCTTCGTCGCCAATTCCGGCCTGCGCCCCTCGCGCGATCCGATGGTTCGCAACGTCATCGTGTCGGCCGGTTTCGACGCAGCGGATGATTGGATCGCCGAACGCGCCAGGGACGGCGACATCGTCGTCACTGCCGACGTGCCGCTTGCCGTGCGCTGCGTCGGCGCCGGAGCGCTCGTCACCGGGCCGACCGGGCGCGTCTTCGACGAAACCAACATCGGCATGGCATCCGCGATGCGAGACCTCTCGGCCCATCTCAGGGAGACCGGGGAAAGCAAAGGCTATAACGCCGCCCTCACCTCCCGCGACCGCTCCGCTTTCCTCGAAACGCTTGACCGACTCTGCCGACGGGTAAAAAGGTAGAGCCGGCGAACGGAGGCGGCGAATGGATAGGAAGGCAGGCCTGCGGCACTGGCCGTTCTATCTCGCCCTGACGGGCGGGTTGATGAGCCTGCCGATCGGTTTTGCATTCTTCCGCGCAGAAGCAATCGAGGTCGCGGCCATCCTCTTTTTCCTTATCTATCTGTCGATCACGGCTTTGCGGCTTCCCAAACTTACAGGCAGTTATCTCCAGGCCAATGCGCGCGACACGGGTGAGCCGGAGCCGATCATCTTCCTGGTGACGCTCGTTGCCGCGGCGACGTCGCTGGTGGCTCTGTTCCTCGCGCTGAACCGCGCCGGGGGCGGCGGCGCGGTGGGGCTGTCCATCGCCTTCGCAGCGGTTGCGCTCGGCTGGGCGACGATCCACACCATGGCGGCGCTGCATTATGCTCATCTTTATTGGCTTGCCGACCGCAATGATCCCGCCAGCAATCCCGCAGCGCGCGGTCTTGCATTCCCGGAGACCGACAGTCCCGGCGGATACGATTTCCTCTATTTCGCCTTCGTCATCGGGATGACGGCGCAGACGTCGGATGTCGCCATCACGACAACGGCGATGCGCCGCGTGAACCTGATGCACGCTATCGTCTCGTTCTTCTTCAACACGGTGCTCGTCGCCGCCGCCGTCAATGCCGCGGTTCAGCTTGCGGGTGCCACCCCATGAAATTCAGGAGCAAAGAATGAAAGTAATCTCGCAGAACACGGCCTTCGGCGGCATGCAGGGCGTCTACGCTCATGATTCCACGGCCTGCAAAGGCGAAATGACCTTCGCCGTCTTTGTACCGCCGCAGGCGATCACGGAGCCTCGCCCCGTTCTCTGGTATCTCTCCGGCCTCACCTGCACCCACGCCAATGTCATGGAGAAAGGCGAGTACCGGCGCATGGCCTCGGAACTGGGACTCATCATCGTCTGCCCGGATACGAGCCCAAGAGGGGCGGATGTTCCCGATGAGCTCACCAACTGGCAGATGGGCAAGGGCGCCGGCTTCTATCTCGATGCGACGGAGAAGCCCTGGGACGAGCACTATCGGATGTACAGCTACATCACAGAAGAACTCCCGACCCTCGTCGGCCAGCATTTCCGCGTGGATATGAGCCGCCAGGGTATCTTCGGCCACTCGATGGGCGGGCATGGCGCAATGACCGTCGCTCTCAAGGACCCCGAGCGTTTCAAGAGTTGCTCCGCTTTCGCGCCGATCGTCGCGCCGTCTTCCGCCGATTGGTCGGTCGGTGCCTTCGAGAAGTATCTCGGTCCCGACAAGACCGCCTGGCGGAAATACGATGCCTGCGCCCTCGTCGAGGACGGGGCCCGCTTCCCGGAATTCCTGATCGACCAGGGCAAGGCGGATAGCTTCCTCGAAAACGGTCTGCGCCCCTGGCTGTTCGAAGAAGCCGTCAAAGGAACGGGCATCGGGCTTACGCTCCGGATGCATGAGCGTTACGACCATTCCTATTATTTCATTTCGACCTTCATGGACGACCATCTCAGATGGCACGCCGAGAGGCTCGGCTGACAGGATGCAGCCTTCTCGGATCGGAACAATTTGATGAACCATATCCTCCTCGTCGGTGCCGGCGGCGCTCTTGGCTCCGTCCTGCGCTACCTCGTCGGCCTCTGGATGCTGCAGCGCGCCGGACCCGTCTTTCCCTGGGGGACGCTGTTCGTGAACGTTACGGGTTCCTTTCTGATCGGTTTTCTGGCGCAATTCATCATGCACAAGATGGGAGCCTCGCCGGAAATACGCGTGTTCCTGATCACCGGCGTGCTGGGGGGCTACACGACGTTCTCGGCCTTTTCGCTCGACGCGATCACCCTTCTGGAACACGGGCAGACGATGAGCGGCCTCGCCTATATCGTGGCGAGCGTCGGTCTTTCGATACTTGCCGTGTTCGCCGGGCTGGCCCTGATGCGCGCAATGGTCTAAAGCCAGCCTTTAAAGAAAAGAAGGCGGATTTCTGCAAAATGGCGGGCATAGAACACAGGCAGGTTGACAGCGACGAAGCGGGAATGCGTCTCGACCGCTGGTTCAAGGTGCATTTCCCCGGACTGGGTTTCGGTCCGCTGCAGAAGCTGCTGCGTTCCGGACAGATCCGCGTGGACGGGGCGCGGGCAAAATCCGACACGCGCATACAACCCGGCCAGACGATCCGCATTCCGCCGCTCGGCGTCGATCCCAAGGAAGCGAAATCCGGCCCGATCGGCGGCCGGGACCTGCGTCAATCGCCGGACGGGGAGCTTCTGTCGCGCATGGTGCTGCATGAGGATGCCAAGGTCATCGTGCTCAACAAACCGGCCGGCCTTGCCGTTCAGGGCGGCTCGGGCGTCAACCGGCACATAGACAAGATGCTCGAGGCCTGGACCAGCCAGAAGGGCGAAAAGCCGCGCCTCGTCCATCGTCTCGACCGTGACACGTCGGGCGTACTTGTCGTCGCCCGCACGCGTGGGGCTGCGCAACAGCTGACCGCGGCATTTCGCGAGCGCGACACCAAGAAAACATACTGGGCCCTGGTCAGGGGCGTGCCGCGCAAGCGGGAAGACAAGATTTCCACCTGGCTCGTAAAGGAGCCCACGCCCGATGGCGACCGTGTCCGGATTGCCAAGCACGGCGAGAATGGCGCCGACCACGCCATCTCCTATTACCGGATCGTCGAGCAAGCCGGGCAGAATCTCGCCTGGCTGGAAATGGAACCCTATACCGGCCGCACGCACCAGCTGCGCGTCCACGCCGCCCATATCGGCCATCCGATCATCGGCGACCCGAAATACTTCGAAGCGGACGTCAACTGGACCTTCCCTGGCGGCATGCAGAACCGGCTGCACCTTCATGCGCGGCACATAGATATTCCGCATCCGAACGGCGGGCGGCTGAAGATCACCGCTCCCCTGCCCCAGCACATGGTGCAGAGCTGGAATCTGCTCGGCTTCGACGAAAACGCCGCCGGCGAGGAAGAGTGATGAAGCTCGTCCTTTTCGATTGCGACGGAACGCTCGTCGACAGCGCGGGACTGATCCATGAGGTGATGGCCCGCACCTTCGAGGCCTTCGATTTGGATCGCCCGACAGCGGACGCGACCAAGGCGATCATCGGCCTCACTCTCGATATCGCGATTGCCCGGCTCATGGGGCAGGAACACGTCGACGACCGGGCGACCGCAATGACGGCGCATTACAAATCTATATTCGCCTCGGTACGAGGCGAACCCGGCTGCAGCGAAGCGCTGTTTCCGGGCATTGCGGAGATGATGCAGACTCTGGTTGGACGCGACGAACTGCTGATCGGCGCCGTCACCGGCAAATCGAGGCGAGGTCTGACGCATATCGCGGCGATGCATGGATTCGACAAGATATTCTTCGTCTCCCGCACGGCGGACGACTGCCCCTCGAAGCCGCATCCCGCCATGGTGACGGAGTGCTGCGCGGAGGCCGGAGTCGATCCCCGCGACACGATCGTGATCGGAGACGCGATCTATGACATGCAGATGGCGAAGGCCGCCGGCGCCGATGCCCTGGGCGTCGCCTGGGGTTACGCCAGTGTCCCGGAGCTGATGGCATCCGGTGCGGATCACATCGCCCGCGTTCCGGCAGACATAATCGAATGGATGGACCATAGCCATGCCTGATATTCGCGACGAACTGAGTGGTGCGCTGAGCCACGACGATCCTGTGCGCCGGGCCCAGATCCAAATGCAGAAACCGCTGCCGAAACGCTTCTACAAGCAGGCGAGCGCCGCACCGGCGGATGACGGCGGATACGCCGTGCTCCTCGACGGAAGGTCAGTACGCACACCGGCCAAACGGGCGCTCACCGTACCTACCGAAAAGCTCGCAGAGCTGCTGGCAGCCGAGTGGGACGCCCAGACCGAAATCATCGATCCCTCGGCGATGCCGCTCACGCGGATCGTCAACACCGCGATCGACGGAGTTGCGCTCGACGATCGTGCGGTCTTCGACGATATCGTCCGTTTTGTCGGCAGCGATCTTCTCTGCTATCGGGCCGACAGCCCGAAAGAACTCGTCGCTCGGCAGAACGAACACTGGAATCCGATAATCGACTGGGCCGCCCGGACGCTCGGCGCCCGGTTCATTCTCGTGGAAGGCGTGATCCATCAGGAACAACCGGCGGAGGCGGTCTCGGCCTTTGCCGAGGGCCTGCGCGGCTTTGCGACACCGCTCGGCCTCGCCTGCCTGCACACCGTCACCAGCCTGACCGGATCCGCCCTGCTCGCTCTTGCCCTCGCCCTGGGCAGGCTCTCCGCCGAACAGGCATGGGCTGCCGCTCATGTCGACGAGGATTGGCAGATCGAACAGTGGGGAACAGACGAAGAGGCATTCAGACGGCGCGAAAACCGCTGGCGGGAAATGCTGGCTGCCGCGGTCGTACTCGACGCGCTGAAGTGACGTGAAGGGTCACTTGCTCCTCATCCCCCTGCCGGGGCGCCGCGAGTCTCTTCGCCCCGCTGGCGCGAAGAGAGTGGCCGGCAGGCCGGATGAGGGGCAGAATTTCAGTGGTCCAACACGTCAGCCGACGAGCTTCAGACCGGCGATGCCCGCGACGATAATGCCGATGCAGCCGAGGCGCATCGCCGTTGCGGGCTCTGCGAACAGAATGATGCCGAGAATGACGGTACCGACGGTGCCGATGCCGGTCCACACGGCATAGGCCGTGCCAAGCGGCAGCGAACGCACCGCTATTCCGAGCAGAACGACGCTCAGGATCATCGACCCGACCGTCAGCACAGTCGGCGTGAACCGCGTAAATCCATCCGTGTATTTGAGACCGATCGCCCAGCCGATTTCGAGAATTCCGGCGAGCAACAGCGTGAACCAGGCCATATCGAACTCCTTCATGTGGAGCGAGGCCGTCCCCGCGGAAGTTCGGATCCATTCGATCCGTGCAGCCGTCTGCGATGTGGTTCTTCTATGCCACGGGCTCATCGGGACAGCAAGGCATCCTGTGGCAAGGCAGCCCTGCGGGAGTGACGGAGCTGGGGCGAGCCCTCACGAATTCCGGTCGCGCCGGAGCTTGTTCCACCACTCCAGCCGCTTGCGGATCTCACGTTCGAAGCCGCGCTCCGGGGGATCGTAGAAGGTCTTTCTGCCCATCTTCTCGGGGAAATAATCCTGGCCGGAGAATGCGTCGGGCTCGTCATGATCGTAGCGGTACCCGTCGCCGTAGCCTTCCCCCTTCATGAGCTTCGTCGGAGCGTTGAGGATGTGCTTCGGCGGCAGCAGAGATCCGTTCTCCTTGGCCGCGCGCATCGCCGCCTTGTAGGCGGTATAGACCGCGTTGGATTTCGGCGCCGTTGCAAGATAGACGCAGGCCTCGGCAAGAGCCAGTTCCCCTTCGGGAGACCCGAGATAATCATAGGCATCCTTGGCGGCATTGCAGATCGCCAGTGCCTGCGGATCGGCAAGGCCGATATCCTCGACCGCCATCCGCACGAGCCGCCTGCCGATATAGAGCGGATCCTCCCCGGCATCGAACATGCGGCAGAGATAATAGAGCGCCGCGTCCGGGTCGGAGCCCCGAACGGATTTATGGAGCGCCGAGATCAGGTTGTAATGGCCGTCCTGGCCCTTGTCGTATACCGGCGCGCGGCGCTGGACGATCTCCTGAAGCCCGGCGGAATCGAATATCTCGTCCCGGCGCGCCGCCCGCCATACCTCTTCCGCGAGCGTCAGCACCGCCCGGCCGTCCCCGTCCGCCATGCGGATCAGGCTGGCCCGCGCTTCGTCATCGAGCGGCAGCGGTTTGCCCTCGGCTGCCTCCGCCCGCTTCAGAAGTTCCTCGAGGCTGGCCTCGTCATGCGGCTTGAACGTCAAGACGCGGGCCCGCGAGAGAAGCGCGGCGTTAAGCTCGAAAGACGGGTTCTCGGTGGTGGCGCCGACCAGGACGACGGTGCCATCCTCCATGACCGGCAGGAAGCTGTCCTGCTGCGCCCGGTTGAACCGGTGGATCTCGTCGACGAAAAGCAGCGTCTGGCGCCCCGACATGCGCCGGGCGCGCGCAGATTCGAATACCTTCTTAAGATCCGCAACGCCGGAGAAGATTGCCGAAATCTGCTCGAATGCGAGACCTGCCTCGCCTGAAAGCAGACGGGCAACCGTTGTCTTGCCGGTTCCCGGCGGGCCCCAGAAGATCATCGAGCCGAGGGATCCGGAAGCGATCATCCGTGTGAGCACGCCGTCGGGGCCGGTCAGATGCTCCTGGCCGGTCACCTCCGCCAGCGTGCGCGGGCGCAGGCGATCGGCCAGCGGCCTTGCCGAGGCCATTTCAGGAGGTTCATGGGGGGCGAAGAGATCGGTCATCGGAAGAACTGACGGATGATCTGGCCGTTGCGCTCGATCTCGACACGCCAGAAGGAGGCATCCTCGGCGACGACGCCTTCCAGCGTCTTCGAACTATCGATTGCCGTCCCGTTGACTGAACGAACGATATCTTTCGGTTCCAGGCCGATACGTGCAGCCGGCGAGCCGCGATTGATCTCGGTGAGGACCACACCCTGCAGCGACGTGGGCATGCGCAACTCGTCCGCAAGCCGCGGCGAGAGATTTGCCACGACAGCGCCGGCGAAGGGGTTGCGCCCCTCGATCAGCCGTTCGTCTCGTGGCTGCGTTTCCGGCGCCCGCTCAAGCTTGAGGGCGATTTCGCGCGAACTGCCGTTCTCCGAGATCGTAACCCGCGCCTCGTGACCGATCCCCACGGTGGTCAGACGATAACCCAGCGCATCGGGGTGTTCGACCGGTATGCCGTTGACGGCGGTGACCACCTGTCCGGGGCGCATGCCGGCGCTCTCCGCCGGACCGCCTGCGACGACCGCCGTCACCAGCGCCCCGCGGGCCCGCTCAAGCCCGAGCGCCTCGGCCACATCGGAAGTCACCGGCTCGAAAGTCGCCCCGACGAAGGGACGGATGAACGAGCCGTTGCCTCCTTCAGCGGAGGCAACGAAAACCTTGACCAGGTTGGCGGGGATCGCAAAGCCCACGCCGTTGGAACCGCCGCCTCTGGAAAAAATCGCGGTGTTGATGCCGATCAACTCGCCCTTCATGTTGATCAGGCCGCCGCCGGAATTTCCCGGATTGATCGCCGCATCCGTCTGGATGAAAAAGCCGAAATCGCCGTTGGAAATCTGGTTGCGGGCGAGCGCCGACACGATGCCGCTCGTCACCGTCTGCCCGACGCCGAAGGGATTGCCCATCGCCAGAACCAGGTCGCCGACCTCCACCGCGTCGGAATCACCGATCGGGACGATGTCGAACGGACCGTCCGACTGAATTTTCATGACAGCCAGATCGAGGCGATCATCCTTCAATATGACTTTGCAGGGGAACTCACGCCCGTCGGCGAGCGCCACCTTGATATCGTCGCCGCCCTCGATGACATGGTTGTTGGTCACGACCAGGCCATTGCGGCCGACGATCACGCCCGACCCCAGAGACGACTGCTTCTCGGTGCGATTCGGCATCCGCTGCCCGAAGAATTCCTCGAAGAAAGGGTCGCCGGCAAAGATCGAGCGACGCTCCACCACGCGCTCGGCATACACGTTGACGACCGCATTCGCCGTCTGTTTGACGAGCGGCGCGAAAGAGAGCTGCATCTCCGACCGCGACTGCGGCACGGTCCTGGCATCCTGGGCCATCGCAGGTGACGATATGGCAACAGCAAGCACGAGAGCCGCGAGAGCGCGATGGCCGAAGATCATGAAGCATTCTCCCTTTCGTTGCAGCTACGTTCAGATAGGATTTCGCACGGAAAAAGGCAAACCTGTTGCCCGACAATCCAACGCAATGCAGCCGCAAGGAGGGGTCGTTTCATCAGGGAATTCATAGGAGTACATGCTGCGCGCCAATTGCTCGGCCTTGCGCTCCCAAAGACGCAGGCGACGTTCACGAGTCATGCACGAAAACGTGGTCTCGCCAGCCTTTTCCGGTGATCGAAACTCTGCTCATTTGCGTATTAGAAAAAGTCGAATGACACCGAGGAGACCCCATGCCCAGCTATCGCACGCCGAAGATTGCCGCTGCCGAAATCACCCCGGAGCGCTTCTTCCTGGATCGGCGGACCTTCATCGCCGCCGCGGCCGGAAGCCTGGCCCTCGCCGTGCCCAAGCCGAGCCGCGCGGCCGCACTCGACGCGTCCAAGAGCAAATACAGGGTCGATGAGCCCGTCACGCCGGAAAAGGACGCCACCACCTACAACAACTTCTATGAATTCGGGACCGGCAAAGGCGATCCGGCTGCCAACTCCGCAAACTTCAAGCCGGCGCCCTGGACGGTGAAGGTCGACGGATTGGTCGGCAAGCCGCGGGAATTCGGCCTGGAGGAGCTCCTGGGCTTCCCTCTCGAAGAGAGAATTTACCGGATGCGCTGCGTCGAAGCGTGGTCGATGGTCATTCCCTGGGTCGGCTTTCCATTGGCCGCGCTCCTCGACAGGGTCGAGCCGCTCGGAAGCGCGAAATATGTCGCCTTCGAGACCGTGGTCCGGCCGGAGGAAATGCCGGGCCAGTCCGGCTATTTCCAGCCCCTGGAATGGCCCTACCGGGAAGGCTTGAGGCTCGACGAAGCGCGCCACCCGCTGACGATCCTCTCCGTCGGGCTCTATGGCAAGACGCTACCGAACCAGAACGGCGCACCTATCCGCCTGGTGGTGCCGTGGAAATACGGCTTCAAGGGAATCAAATCGATCGTGCGCATCTCTCTGACCGAGACGCCGCCGCCGTGCACCTGGAACATCGCCGGGCCGAATGAATACGGCTTCTATGCCAATGTGAATCCAGCCGTCGATCATCCCCGCTGGAGCCAGGCGACCGAAAACCGTATCGGCGAAGGCGGCTTCTTCGGCGCCAATCGCCGCGATACGCTCCCCTTCAACGGCTACGCAGAAGAGGTGGCAAACCTCTACGCCGGCATGGACCTCAGGGTGAATTTCTGAGGATGCCGAGCCTTCCTGCCCTGCCGAAGCGATTGCACGGCCCTTCGATCTGGGCGCTCTATATGCTCGGCTTCATACCGGCCGCCTGGGGGTTCTATCTTGGAGCCACCGGCCGGCTGCCCGGCAATGCGGTCAAGGAATTCGAGCACCTGCTCGGCATTTGGGCCCTGCGCTTCCTGATTGCCACGCTGACGATCACGCCGATTCGCGACCTCTTCGGCGTCAACTGGCTCAGATACCGCCGCGCCCTGGGCCTCCTCGCCTTTTACTATGTGATGATGCATTTCCTCACATATATGGTGCTGGACCAGACGCTCCTTCTCCCGGCGATTCTCGCCGACATCGCCCGCCGTCCCTTCATCACCATCGGCATGGCAGCCCTCGTGCTACTCATCCCGCTGGCGGTTACATCGAACAACTGGTCGATAAGGCGCCTTGGGCAACGATGGAACAAGCTTCACAGGCTCGTCTACGTGATTGCCGCGGCCGGCGCGCTGCATTTCGCCATGTCGGTGAAGGTCGTGGGCCCCGAGCAAATGCTTTATCTGTTCCTTGTGGCGGTGCTCGTCGCCTGGCGCGCCGTCAGAAAGCGGTTTCTGCGGTGGCGGCGCCAGGGCACCGCACCCGTACGGTCGCAAGCCCGAGCGGGATAAAGGCGCAACGTACAAGCCGCGAGAGCCGCACCGGCCAAAGCCCCGCAACACCTCTCCCGACCCTCATTTCTTCCTTTGCCTGTCACAGGATTTGAGAGGCACAGGAATGAGGATCTACTTCTACTTTTAATAAAACCAACAAAAAAAGCGGCCGGGGGCGATCAGCCCCCGGCCGCTTGAATGGTTTCGTCAACCGATCGGATCAGGCCGCTTCGGCTGCTTCGGCTTCGGCAGAAACGCGGGCGCGGTCCTTCGAACCCTTGGCGTCGACGTCGCGGTCAACGAATTCGATGACGGCGAGCGGGGCATTGTCGCCCTGGCGGAAGCCTGCCTTCATGATGCGCAGGTAGCCGCCGTTGCGGGTGGCGTAGCGCGAGGCAATCGCGTCGAACAGCTTCGAAACGACGGCAACGTCGCGGATCTGCGAGATCGCCTGGCGGCGGGCATGCAGATCGCCGCGCTTGCCGAGCGTGACGAGCTTTTCCACGATCGGACGGATTTCCTTGGCCTTCGGCAGGGTCGTGACGATCTGCTCGTGCTCGATCAGCGAAGCCGCCATGTTGGCAAACATCGCCTTGCGGTGGCTGGCGGTTCTATTCAGCTTGCGGCCGGCTTTACCGTGGCGCATGGCTATTCTCCTTTACTTGCAGGCATCCGCCCGCAGTCTAATAGGTTAGTACTGGTCTTCGTAACGCTTGGCGAGGTCTTCGATGTTCTCCGGCGGCCAGGACGGCACTTCCATGCCGAGATGCAGGCCCATGGAAGCGAGAACTTCCTTGATCTCGTTGAGCGACTTGCGACCAAAATTCGGCGTACGGAGCATTTCTGCTTCAGTCTTCTGAATGAGGTCGCCGATATAGACGATGTTGTCGTTCTTCAGGCAGTTGGCCGAACGGACGGAAAGCTCCAGTTCGTCGACCTTCTTGAGAAGCGCGGGGTTGAAGGCGAGTTCGGTGACTGCCTCTTCCTCGGTTTCCTTCTGCGGCTCGTCGAAGTTGACGAAGACCGACAGCTGGTCCTGAAGGATGCGGGCCGCGAAAGCGATCGCATCTTCGCCGGTGACGGAGCCATCGGTTTCGATGGACATCGTCAGCTTGTCGTAGTCGAGAACCTGGCCTTCACGGGTGTTTTCCACCTTGTAGGAGACCTTCTTGACCGGAGAGTACAGGCTGTCGACCGGAATGAGGCCGATCGGCGCATCTTCCGAGCGGTTGCGGTCAGCCGGTACGTAGCCCTTGCCGTTGTTGACGGTGAACTCCATGCGGATTTCCGCGCCCTCGTCGAGGGTGCAGATCACGTGGTTCGGGTTGAGGATCTCGATGTCGCCAACCGTCTGAATGTCACCGGCGGTCACGACGCCCGGGCCCTGCTTGCGCACGACCATGCGCTTTGCGTCGTCGCCATCCATCTTGATGGCGATTTCCTTGATGTTGAGCACGATGTCGGTCACGTCTTCCCGGACGCCCGGGATAGAAGAGAACTCATGCAATACGCCGTCGATCTGAACCGCGGTTACGGCAGCACCGCGCAGTGACGACAATAGGACGCGACGAAGCGCGTTGCCGAGCGTCAGGCCAAAGCCGCGCTCAAGCGGCTCCGCGACCAACGTTGCCTTGGTGCGGCCGGAGGAGGCGAACTCCACCTTGTTCGGCTTGATCAATTCCTGCCAATTTTTCTGGATCATGTTTTCTGCCTTCCGTTCGTTGCCACCATCCAATCGTGACAACCGAGCCCCGAAGACCGGGAGGACACCGGAACGTCCTCACCGGAATGTTGAATACAGATGATCAGACGCGGCGCTTCTTGCGCGGACGGCAGCCATTGTGCGGGATCGGGGTCACGTCACGGATCGACGTGATCATGAAACCTGCAGCCTGGAGCGCGCGAAGAGCGGATTCGCGGCCGGAACCAGGACCGCAAACTTCCACTTCCAGCGACTTCATGCCGTGTTCCTGAGCCTTCTTGGCGCAATCTTCAGCGGCGATCTGCGCGGCGAACGGGGTCGACTTGCGCGAACCCTTGAAACCCTTCGCACCGGCGGACGACCAGGCAATAGCATTGCCCTGCGCGTCGGTAATGGTGATCATCGTGTTGTTGAACGACGAATTGACGTGTGCGACGCCAGACGTAATGTTCTTGCGCTCGCGACGGCGAACGCGGGTGGCTTCCTTGGCCATAGGATCCCTTTCTTAGATCTCTGCACCGCCGTAATTCCAGCGGCTCCACCGGGAAAAGGATTGGTCGTCCCCTGCCCTGCATCTTACAATTCGCGACAGCCGGCATACCGGCGTCGCGAGCATTCCGAGAAACCGGTAACGGCACTCGCATTGGTCGGACACTTGCCCTTCCCAAACTGCAAAAGGAGGCCGGCGCGTGCGCCAGCCTCCCGTTTTCCCTTTTCGGGAAATTACTTCTTCTTGCCGGCGATCGCCTTTGCCGGACCCTTGCGGGTGCGGGCATTGGTATGCGTGCGCTGACCGCGCACCGGCAGGCCGCGACGATGGCGAAGACCGCGATAGCAGCCGAGATCCATCAGACGCTTGATGTTCATCGAGGTCTCGCGACGCAGGTCACCCTCGACCTGGTAGTCACGGTCGATCGTTTCACGGATCTGAAGGACCTCAGCGTCCGTCAGCTGGTGAACGCGACGCTCGGCCGGAATGCCGACCTTTTCGATGATTTCCTGTGCGAATTTCGTGCCGATCCCGTGAATATACGTCAGCGCGATGACGACGCGCTTTGCGGTCGGGATGTTGACGCCAGCGATACGTGCCACGTCTATTCTCCTTGCGTTCCAGTTGCCTACAGGCAATAGGTGCTTCGTTACGCGACCTTAAGAGCCGCTCGTTGATTGAGGTTCGAGACACGTCAAAAACGACCGTACCCGGACTTCATTTCGTTGAAGACCGCGCCGATCGCTTCTCTTGTCGCGAGTTGACGCAGTCTTTGGAGGAATCGGCCGAAAAAGTCAACTCCCCGGCGCTTCCATTTTGGCAAAGGCAATGCCTATACCAGAATCTTCTCGATCTCGGCCGTAACCGTATCCACATCCGCCATGCCGTCCACGGTCTTCAACCGACCGGTTCGGGCGTAGTGTTCCGAAAGCGGAGCGGTCTTTTCCCGATATTCCTGCAGACGCCGCCGGAATGCTTCCGGATTGTCGTCCGAGCGTACGGTGCCGCCGGCCGCGACGGTTTCGGCTACGCGATTCTCCATGCGCCGCACAAGAGCTGCCTCATCGACTTTCAACTCGATGACTGCATCGAGCTTCAGGCCTTTTTCCTCAAGCATCCCGTCGAGCGCTACGGCCTGCGGGACCGTGCGCGGATAGCCGTCGAGAATGAAGCCCCTTGCGCAATCCGGCGAATCGATGCGGTCGGAGACGATCTCATTGACGATTTCGTCGGAGACGAGCTGGCCGGCATCCATCACGGCTTTCGCCCGCTTGCCGACCTCGGTCGCCTGAGCTACGGCCGCCCGAAGCATATCCCCCGTGGAAAGCTGCGGAATGCCGTATCTCTCCGTCAGAAGCTTGGCCTGAGTACCCTTGCCAGCGCCCGGCGGTCCCAAAAAAATTAACCTCATCGTCCCCTCTTTCCTCCGCGCAGCTTCGACTTCTTGATCAGCCCCTCATATTGCTGGGCAATGAGGTGACCCTGGATCTGTGCTACCGTATCGAGGGTCACACTGACAACAATCAAAAGCGACGTACCACCAAGGTAGAACGGCACCCCTGTCTGCGAGATGAGTATCTCAGGCAGGATGCAGACAAAGACCAGGTAGATCGCGCCGATGACGGTAATGCGCGTCAACACGTAATCGATGTATTCAGCCGTGCGTTCACCCGGGCGGATGCCCGGAACGAACCCGCCATGCTTCTTCAGATTGTCGGCCGTATCCTTCGGGTTGAAGACGATGGCCGTATAGAAGAAGGCGAAAAAGGCGATCATCGCACCGTAAAGGATCATATAGAGCGGCTGACCGTGAGCGAGCGCACCGACGATCGCCGTTGCCCAGTCGGGCATGGTCGCGGTGTTGGCAAAGCCGGCAAGCGTGGCGGGCAGCAGGAGAAGCGACGACGCGAAGATCGCCGGGATCACGCCCGAGGTGTTGAGCTTCAGCGGCAGGTGCGACGTGTCGCCCTGGAACATGCGGTTGCCGACCTGGCGCTTCGGATACTGGATCAGCAGGCGGCGCTGCGCGCGCTCGACGAAGACGATCAAGGCGATCACGCCGACGACCATAACGATAATCGCAAGGATGAGAGGCGTCGACAGAGCACCGGTACGGCCGAGCTCAAGGGTTCCGGCAAGCGCCGAGGGCAAAGCGGCGACGATGCCGGCGAAGATGATCAGCGAAATACCGTTGCCGATGCCGCGGGAGGTGATCTGCTCACCGAGCCACATCAGGAACATCGTGCCGCCGAGCAGCGAAATAACGGTGGAAATCCGGAAGAACCAGCCCGGATCGTTGACGAGACCGCTGCCGCTTTCGAGACCGACGGCAATACCGTAGGCCTGCATCGCGCCCAACAGCACCGTGCCGTAACGGGTGTACTGGTTGATGACCTTGCGGCCCTGCTCGCCCTCTTTCTTCAGCTGCTCGAGCGCCGGAACGACCGACGTCATGAGCTGCACGATGATCGATGCGGAAATGTAGGGCATGATGCCGAGGGCGAAGATCGCCATACGCTCGACCGCGCCGCCCGAGAACATGTTGAAGAGGCCGAGAATGCCCCCCGACTGCCCCTGAAATGCCTGCGCGAATGCGTCCGGGTTAAGGCCCGGCAACGGAATGTAGGTGCCAAGTCGATAGACCAGAAGCGCACCGAGAGTGAACCAAAGGCGCTTTTTCAGATCTTCCGCCTTGGCGAAAGTCGAAAAATTCAGGTTCGAGGCGAGCTGTTCCGCTGCAGAAGCCATGCAATTCTCCGCGTACCAAGTCTCGGAAACACGGGAAAACCCGGTCGTTCCGGATGGAATCAGTTTTCGTCGTGGAAAACCAGGCGCGAGGCGATTGTCGCTGCAATCGGATGCCTCACCGTGGTTTCCGTTATGTCCCGTCGCGGCAGCCGATTCGCTGCGCTTGGACGTGAGGCTCACATATGGGAGCAAAACCGCCCGGCGTGAAGCACCCCGGGCGGTTCATCAGTCATATTTATTCAGCGGCTGCGGAGAGCAGCTTGACGGAACCGCCAGCCTTCTCGATCTTCTCGATCGCAGGCTTGGAGGCGCCGGCAACTTCAAGCGAAACCTTCGCCTTCAGTTCGCCGTCGGCGAGAACGCGCACACCATCCTTGACGCGGCGGATAACGCCGGCGGCCTTGAGAGCGGCGGCATCGACGGTCTTGGAGGCGTCCAGCTTCTTGGCATCGACTGCGGCCTGAATCCGGCCGAGCGACACGACAACGAACTCCGAAGCGAAGATGTTGTTGAAGCCGCGCTTCGGCAGGCGGCGGTAGATGGGCATCTGACCGCCTTCGAAGCCGTTGATCGCGACGCCCGAACGCGCCTTCTGACCCTTTACACCGCGACCGGCCGTCTTTCCGGAACCGGAGCCGATACCGCGGCCCAGACGCTTGCGGTTCTTGGTCGCGCCTTCGTTGTCCTTGATTTCATTCAGTTTCATATCTCGATCCCCTCACTTCTCGTCGACGACGCGAACGAGGTGCTGGACGGCCCGGATCATCCCGCGAACGGCCGGAGTGTCTTCCAGCGTGCGTACCCGGTGCATCTTGTTGAGGCCCAGACCGACGAGCGTCTGACGCTGCACGGCCGGACGGCGAATGGGGCTACCGATCTGCTCGACGGTAACCGTCTTCTTGGCAACTTCCTTCTTAGCCATCTGTCAGCTCCCTTATTCTTCGGAAGCAACGCCGGCGGAAACGCGACGGGACTGGAGCGTGGCGTACTTCATGCCGCGCTGTGCCGCGATATCCTTCGGGTGCATCTGGTTCTTGAGCGCGTCGAAGGTAGCGCGAACCATGTTGTAGGGGTTCGACGAACCGGTCGACTTGGCTACGACGTCGTGAACGCCGAGCGTCTCGAAGACGGCGCGCATCGGGCCACCGGCGATGATACCGGTACCGGGCTTGGCCGAGCGCAGCAGCACCTTGCCGGCGCCATGACGGCCGTGCACGTCGTGGTGCAGAGTGCGGCCACCGCGCAGCGGTACGAAGATCAGGTCGCGCTTGGCGGCTTCCGTTGCCTTACGGATGGCTTCCGGCACTTCGCGTGCCTTGCCATGGCCGAAGCCGACGCGGCCCTTCTGGTCGCCTACGACGACGAGAGCGGCGAAACCGAAACGACGACCGCCCTTCACCACCTTGGCGACGCGGTTGATAGCGACGAGCTTATCGACAAATTCGCTGTCGCGCTCTTCGCGGTTCTGGCGATCTTCGCGAGAACCTCTTCTTTCTTGTGCCATTGTCCTCTTCCTTTTTCTTTTCCGGGTGCAATCGGCAGATTGACGAAAGCCGCCTCGCTTCCTTGGAAATCGAAGCGGCCGGGGATTTGCGAAGCCGGGTTACGCCCGGGCATTGCGGCCCGGGCGACGAACCTTAGAAGTTCAGGCCGCCTTCGCGAGCTGCCTCGGCCAGCGCCTTGATGCGGCCGTGGTAGATGAAGGCGCCACGATCAAAGACAACGTCCTTGATGCCCGCCTTGGAAGCACGTTCTGCCAGGAGCTTGCCGACAGCCGTAGCGGCTTCGGTATCGGCGCCGGTCTTCAGCGAAGACCGCAGATCCGTGTCGAGGGTCGATGCCGAGGCAATCGTCTTGCCGGCAACATCGTCAATGATCTGCGCATAGATGTTCTTCGACGAGCGATGAACCGACAGGCGCGGGCGGCCATTGGCAACCGCCTTGATTTGACGGCGCACGCGGCTGGCGCGACGCACAAGAGTATCTTTCCTGCTAGCCATTTCGCGTGATCCTTACTTCTTCTTGCCTTCTTTGCGGACGATCCGCTCTTCGGCATACTTGACGCCCTTGCCCTTGTAGGGCTCGGGGCCACGGTATTCGCGGATTTCCGCGGCAACCTGGCCGACCTGCTGCTTGTTGATTCCGGAGACGACGATTTCCGTCGGCTTCGGCACAGCGATCGTGATGCCTTCCGGCGTCTGGTAGACGACGTCGTGGCTGAAACCGAGCGCGAGCTGCAGGTTCTTGCCCTGCATGGACGCGCGGTAACCGACGCCGTTGATTTCGAGCTTGCGCTCGTAACCGTCCTTCACGCCCTTGAGGATGTTCTCGATCATCGTGCGGGACATGCCCCACTTTGCGCGAGCATCCTTGCTCTCGTTGAGCGGCTGAACGACAACCGTGTTGTTTTCGAGCTTCACCGAAACTTCGTCATTTGCGACGAAGAACAGTTCGCCCTTCGGGCCCTTTGCCGTTACCTTCTGGCCATCCACGTTAGCCGTGACGCCTGCCGGAACTTGAACGGGCTTCTTACCGATACGAGACATTTTTATACCTGTCTGTTCGCTATGGAGATCCTGCTCGATCTTAGAAGATCGAGCAAAGAACCTCGCCACCAACATTCTGTTCGCGTGCCTGGTGATCGGCCATCACGCCCTTCGGAGTCGAAAGGATGGTGATGCCGAGGCCGTTCGCGACCTGCGGAATGGACTTGACCGAGACATAGACCCGGCGGCCCGGCTTGGAGACGCGCGCGATCTCACGGATCACGGATGCGCCTTCGTAGTACTTCAACTCGATATTCAGCTCGGCCTTGCCGTTGCCGAATTCGACCTCTGAGTATCCGCGGATGTAGCCTTCAGCCTGAAGGACATCCAGAACGCGTGCGCGAAGCTTGGAAGCCGGCGTCGAAACGCTCGACTTGCGGCGAGCAGCGCCGTTGCGGATACGGGTGAGCATATCGCCCAAAGGATCAGTCATTGCCATGTACCCGTCTCCTTACCAGCTCGACTTGACCACGCCCGGCACCTTGCCGAGATTGCCCAGTTCGCGAAGTGCAATACGCGACATGCGCAGCTTGCGATAATAGGCACGCGGACGACCGGTGACTTCGCAACGATTGCGGATGCGGGTCTTGGACCCATCGCGGGGCAGTTCGGCCAGCTTGAGGGTGGCCTTGAACCGCTCTTCGATCGGCAAAGACTGGTTCATGATGATCGCCTTCAGGACCGCGCGCTTGGCGGCGTGATTGGCAACCAGTTTGCGGCGGCGCTTGTTCTTTTCAACTGCGCTCGTTTTCGCCATAACAGTTATCCTTCTTTACGCTTGCCGTTACGGATTACTGACGGAACGGGAAGTTGAACTCTTTGAGAAGAGCGCGTGCTTCGTCGTCGTTAGTTGCCGTCGTGCAAACGATGATGTCCATGCCCCACATCTGATCAACCTTGTCGTAGTTGATCTCAGGGAACACAATGTGCTCCTTGATGCCCATGGCAAAGTTGCCACGACCATCGAAGGACTTCGGATTGAGGCCGCGGAAGTCTCGAACACGCGGAAGAGCGATGTTGATGAGACGATCCAGGAACTCATACATCCGAACGCCGCGCAGGGTAACCTTGGCACCAATCGGCATGCCTTCGCGAAGCTTGAAGCCGGCGATGGAGTTGCGAGCGCGGGTGATGACCGGCTTCTGGCCGGCAATCGCAGCGAGGTCGGCAGCAGCAACGGTCGGCTTCTTGGAATCGCCGGTCGCTTCGCCAACACCCATGTTGATGACGATCTTGTCGAGGCGCGGGATCTGCATTTCGTTGGCGTAGGAGAACTGCTCCTGCATCGCCTTGCGGATGCGCTCTACATATTCCTTCTTGAGCCGGGACTCATAAGCGGACTTAGCCATCGATCACATCTCCCGAACGCTTGGCCACGCGGACCTTCTTGTCACCATCGATCTTGAAACCGACGCGGGTCGGCTTGCCGTCCTTCGGATCGGCGATCGCGATGTTCGAAAGGTGGATCGAGGCTTCCTTGGTGATAATGCCGGCTTCCTGGTTCTGAGTCTGGCGCTGGTGACGCTTCACCACGTTGACGCCGCGCACGAGAGCCCTGTCTTCCTTCGGCATGACCTGAATGACTTCGCCGGTACGGCCCTTGTCCTTACCGGTCAGAACGACGACCTTGTCGCCTTTGCGAATCTTTTGCATCTCTGATCGCTCCCTTAGAGTACTTCCGGAGCCAGCGAGATGATCTTCATGTGGTTCTTGGCGCGGAGTTCGCGCGGAACCGGTCCGAAGATACGGGTGCCGATCGGCTCTTTCTTGTTGTCGATGAGAACGGCTGCGTTGGTGTCGAAACGGATGACGCTGCCATCCGCACGGCGGATGTCTTTCGCGGTGCGAACGACAACAGCCTTCATGACATCACCCTTCTTCACGCGGCCGCGCGGAATGGCTTCCTTGATCGAAACGACGATGATGTCGCCGATCGACGCGTATTTACGCTTGGAGCCGCCCAGCACCTTGATGCACATGACACGACGTGCGCCGGAATTATCCGCCACGTCGAGGTTTGTTTGCATCTGAATCATGTCAGGTCGCCTTCTTGTTGTTACCAGGCCGGTTGGGTCGAAACCCCCTCGCCCGGCTTATTGTGCTCATCTCAAAGCAAAAGAACGCTCGAACTCGAGCGTTCCTCGGCTTTAATTGCGTGCTTCATACAGATATTTGCCCGAGACGCAAGGGTCCGGCGGTCAAAACCTGCAGAAATCAAGACTGGGCGGCAACGACCGTCCAGCGCTTGTCCTTGGAAATCGGCGCGCATTCCTCGATGGAAACGAGGTCGCCGACCTTGAACTGGTTGTTCTCGTCGTGAGCCTTGTACTTCTTGGAACGACGAACGGTCTTCTGGAGGATCGGGTGCGCAAAGCGGCGCTCGACCCGGACGACGACGGTCTTGTCGTTCTTGTCGCTGACGACGGTGCCCTGCAGAATGCGTTTCGGCATAGTGTTCTGGTCCTTAGGCCTTGGCTTCTGCCGCCTTCTGGCGGGCAATGGTTTTGATGCGTGCGATGTCCTTGCGGACCTCGTTGATACGCGAAGACTTCTCGAGCTGGCCAGTCGCCTTCTGGAAGCGCAGGTTGAACTGCTCCTTCTTCAGCTTGGCAAGCTCTTCCTTGAGTTGGTCGGCGCTCAGAGCGCGAACATCTGCGGCTTTCATGAGCTTCACTCCTTACTCTGCGATACGCTGCACGAAGCGCGTCTTGACAGAGAGCTTGGCAGCGCCGAGGCGAAGTGCTTCGCGGGCGAGCTCCTCGTTGACACCGTCGATCTCGAACATCATGCGGCCGGGCTTGACCTTGCATGCCCAGTATTCGACCGAACCCTTGCCCTTACCCATGCGGACTTCGGTCGGCTTTGCCGTGACCGGAACGTCGGGAAATACCCGGATCCAGACGCGGCCGGCGCGCTTCATATGACGGGTGATCGCACGGCGGGCCGCTTCAATCTCGCGAGCATTGACGCGGTTGGGCTCCTGAGCCTTCAGACCGAACTCGCCGAAGGCGAGGTCAGAGCCGCCCTTCGCGACGCCCTTGATGCGCCCCTTGAACTGCTTGCGATACTTCGTACGCTTTGGCTGCAACATTTTTTTACTTCTCCGATATTGGCTGCCACGCGCGAATGTTACGCGTTCTCGCGGCGACGCTCTCTGCCGCTACCGCCCTGGTTGTCACTCTCGGTCGCGCGGCGCTCGGAAGCCATCGGATCGTGCTCAAGGATTTCGCCCTTGAAGATCCAGACCTTGACACCGCAGATACCGAAAGCGGTTTCCGCTTCGGCCGTGCCGTAATCGATGTCGGCGCGCAGCGTATGCAGCGGAACGCGGCCTTCACGATACCATTCGGTACGGGCGATTTCCGCACCGCCGAGACGGCCGGCGCAGGTGATCTTGATGCCTTCGGCGCCAAGGCGCATCGCCGACTGAACGGCACGCTTCATCGCACGACGGAACGCTACGCGGCGCTCGAGCTGCTGAGCGATCGACTGCGCAACGAGCGTTGCGTCGACTTCCGGCTTGCGCACTTCGACGATGTTGAGGTGCGTTTCCGAATTGGTCATCTCGGAAAGCTTCCTGCGAAGCTTTTCGATGTCGGCGCCCTTCTTGCCGATGATCAGGCCCGGGCGTGCCGAGTGGATCGTCACGCGGCACTTCTTGTGCGGACGCTCGATCACGACCTTGGCGATACCGGCCGACTTCAGCTCTTCCATCAGATAGGCGCGGATCTTCAGGTCTTCGTGAAGAAGCTGGCCGTATTCCGCGTTGTCCGCGAACCAACGGCTATCCCAGGTCCGGTTGATGCCGAGACGGAAACCGATCGGATTAATCTTCTGGCCCATTATGCGGCCTCCCCTTTGGCTTCCACTTCACGAACGACGATCGTCAAGTGCGCGAACGGCTTTTCGACCCGCGATGCACGGCCGCGACCACGGGCGTGGAAGCGCTTCATCACGATCGACTTGCCAACAAAAGCTTCTGCGACGATGAGCGAATCAACGTCGAGATCATGGTTGTTCTCTGCGTTGGCGATCGCAGATTCAAGCGTCTTCTTGACGGTGCCTGCGATGCGCTTGCGCGAGAACTCGAGTTCGGCCAGAGCCCGGTCGACCTTCTTGCCGCGGATCAGCGCGGCAACGAGGTTGAGCTTCTGGGGGCTGACGCGGATCGTGCGCGCAACTGCCTGCGCCTCATTATCCTTCAGCCGGCGTTCGGCTTTTGCCTTGCCCATCGTTACTTCCTCTTCGCTTTCTTGTCCGCGCCATGACCATAATAGGTCCGGGTCGGAGCGAATTCACCGAACTTGTGACCGACCATTTCTTCGGACACCGAGACGGGAACGTGCTTGTTGCCGTTGTAGACGCCGAAGGTCAGACCGACGAACTGCGGAAGGATCGTGGAGCGACGGCTCCACATCTTGATCACTTCGTTGCGGCCGCCTTCGCGGACCTTCTCAGCCTTCTTGAGAAGATAACCGTCAACAAACGGACCTTTCCATACTGAACGAGCCACTTGAGACTTCCTCTCTTACTTCTTGCGCTGGTGACGCGAGCGCATAATGAACTTGTCGGTCGACTTGTTGGAGCGCGTGCGCTTGCCCTTTGTGGGCTTGCCCCATGGCGTGACCGGATGGCGACCACCGGAGGTGCGGCCTTCACCGCCGCCGTGCGGATGGTCAACCGGGTTCATGACGACGCCGCGTACGTGCGGACGCTTGCCGCGCCAACGCGAACGGCCGGCCTTACCATCATTGATGTTGCCGTGATCGGGGTTCGATACAGCACCGATCGATGCGAGGCAAGAGCCGTGCACCAGACGCTGCTCGCCCGAGTTCAGGCGCAGGATCGCCATGCCCTGGTCACGGCCGACGAGCTGAGCGTAGGTTCCGGCGGAGCGGGCGATCTGACCGCCCTTGCCCGGCTTCATCTCCACATTGTGGATGATGGAGCCGACCGGAATGTACTGCAGCGGCATCGCATTGCCGGGCTTGACGTCGACGGCCTTTTCCGAGGCAATCACCTTGTCGCCGACAGCCAGGCGCTGCGGCGCAAGGATATAGGCCTGCTCACCGTCCGCGTAGTTGACCAGCGCGATGAACGCAGTGCGGTTCGGGTCGTATTCCAGACGCTCGACCGTGCCTTCGACGTCGAACTTGCGACGCTTGAAGTCGACCAGACGGTAGGTCCGCTTGTGACCACCGCCCTGGAAACGAACGGTGATGCGGCCCAGGTTGTTGCGACCGCCCTTGGAGGACAGGCCCTCGGTCAGCGCCTTGACCGGCTTGCCCTTGTAGAGGCCGGCCCGGCTGACGATGACCAGTTGACGCTGGCTCGGCGTCGTCGGATTGAAACTTTTCAATGCCATTTTCTTGTTCCCTTTTGGGTTTTTACCCTAATGGGCCTATCCGTTAGAGACCGGTGGAAACGTCGATGGACTGACCGTCGGCGAGCGTTACGATCGCCTTCTTCACGTCCTTCTGCTTTCCGGCGAAGCCGCGGAAGCGCTTCAACTTGCCCTTGCGGACGAGCGTGTTCACGGCCGTGACCTTCACGCCGAACAGCGCTTCGACGGCAGCCTTGATCTCAGGCTTCGAAGCACCCTTGGCGACATTGAAGACGACCTGGTTCTGTTCGGAGACCAGCGTCGACTTTTCAGTGATCGAGGGAGACACGATCACGTCGTAGTGGCGAAGATCCGTCATTTGAACCGCTCCTCCAGAGCTTCCACAGCAGCCTTGGAAAGCACGAGCTTGCCACGGCGCAGAATGTCGTAAACGTTGATGCCCTGAACCGGCAGAACGTCCACATTCGGGATGTTCTGGGCGGCGAGCTTGAAGTTGCCTTCGATCTCGGCTCCGCCGATGATCAGGGCGTTGGTGAGGCCGAGCGAGGCGAACGCGCCGGCGAGCGCCTTCGTCTTTGCTTCGTTGGCCACGAGATCATCGATGACGATGATGTCCTCGGCCTTCAGCTTGGCAGACAGCGCATGGCGCAGGCCCAGTGCGCGGATCTTCTTCGGAAGATCGTGCGCATGGCTGCGGACGACCGGCCCGTGAGCCTTGCCGCCGCCGCGGAACTGCGGAGCACGAGCCGAATGGTGGCGGGCGCGGCCCGTACCCTTCTGCTTGTACATCTTGGCGCCGGTGCGGGAGACTTCCGCACGGCCCTTGGACTTGTGCGTGCCCTGCTGGCGCTTTGCGAGCTGCCAGCGAACGACGCGGGCAATGATGTCTTCACGAGGCTCGAGACCGAAAATGGCGTCGGAAAGGGAAACCTTTCCCGCGTCCTTGCCCTCGAGGGTTTTGACGGTGAGATCCATTATTCGGCTCCCTTACTTCGATTCTGCGGCGCGCACTGCGGCAGGGCGCGGTGCGCCTTCCGGAGTGCCCGACTTGATGGCGTCACGGACGACGATCCAGGAACCCTTGGAGCCGGGAACTGCACCCTTGACCAGGATCAGACCGCGGTCTTCATCGGTCGATACGACTTCGAGGTTCTGCGTGGTGACGCGCGTCTGGCCCATGTGACCAGCCATGCGCTTGCCCTTCCAGACGCGGCCCGGGTCCTGGTTGGAACCGGTCGAACCATGCGAACGGTGCGAGACGGACACGCCGTGCGTTGCACGCAGGCCGCCGAAGTTGTGGCGCTTGATCGCGCCGGCAAAACCCTTACCGATGGTGGTGCCGGTAACGTCCACGAGCTGCCCGGCGACGAAATGGCCCGCCGTAAGCTCGGCGCCAATGTCGATCAGGTTGTCGGCGCTCACGCGGAACTCGACGAGCTTTGCCTTCGGCTCAACGCTGGCAGCGGCAAAATGGCCGCGCATGGCCTTCGGCGTATTCTTGACCTTCGAACGGCCGGCACCCAGCTGAACTGCGGTATAACCGTTCTTCTCTTCCGTGCGGTGGGACACTACCTGGCAGTTCTCCAGCCGCAATACTGTTACCGGGATATGCTCGCCGGCGTCGTTGTAGACGCGGGTCATTCCCACCTTCTGTGCAATCACACCTGAACGCATCGGTTCACGCCTCTTGTTTAGGGTTCCCGTCCGGCGCTTCACACACCTTCCGGTTTCCTGTTCCTGGAAGCCGTTGGAGAAACTCCACGTACCTTCCTTGTTATTTCGGCTTGCGCCGGGTCTTACAGCTTGATCTCGACGTCTACGCCGGCGGCCAGATCGAGCTTCATCAGCGCGTCCACCGTCTGCGGGGTCGGATCAACGATATCGAGAAGACGCTTGTGCGTGCGCATCTCGAACTGTTCGCGGCTCTTCTTGTCGACGTGGGGCGACCGGTTGACCGTGAATTTCTCAATCCGGGTCGGAAGCGGCACGGGCCCGCGCACACTCGCACCGGTGCGCTTGGCCGTCGACACGATTTCGCGCGTGGAGGCATCGAGGATCCGGTGATCAAACGCCTTGAGGCGGATGCGGATATTCTGGCCGTTCATTCGACTTGTCCTTGCTCGTGTTTTCCGGTGTGCTCACGAAGCACACACTTGAAGTATTCGTTTCGCTTAGCCGCTTCTTTTCAAAAATCGCAGGGACATGGCCGACCATGTCCCTGCCGAAACGGCTCAAGCCGTTTTCTTGTTATTCGACGATGGAGGCGACGATGCCTGCGCCGACGGTGCGGCCGCCTTCGCGGATAGCGAAGCGCAGCTTTTCTTCCATCGCGATCGGCACGATCAGCTCGACGTCAACCGTGACGTTGTCGCCCGGCATGACCATTTCCGTGCCTTCCGGAAGCGTCACGATGCCGGTCACGTCCGTCGTGCGGAAGTAGAACTGCGGACGGTAGTTGGTGAAGAACGGCGTGTGACGGCCACCCTCTTCCTTCGTCAGGATGTAGGCTTCGGCCTTGAACTTGCGGTGCGGCTTGACCGAACCCGGCTTGCACAGAATCTGGCCGCGCTCGACGCCGTTGCGGTCGACACCGCGAAGCAGCGCGCCGATGTTGTCGCCGGCCTGGCCCTGGTCGAGCAGCTTGCGGAACATTTCAACGCCCGTGCAGGTCGTCTTCGTCGTCGGACGGATGCCGACGATCTCGATTTCCTCACCGACCTTGACGATGCCGCGCTCGACGCGACCGGTCACGACCGTACCGCGGCCCGAGATCGAGAACACGTCTTCGATCGGCATCAGGAACGGCTGGTCAATCGGACGCTCAGGCGTCGGGATGTAGGCGTCAACCGCAGCCATCAGCTCGCGGATCGCGTCTTCGCCGATCTTCTTGTCCGAATCTTCAAGCGCGGCCAGAGCCGAACCCTTGATGATCGGAATGTCGTCGCCCGGGAATTCGTAGGACGACAGCAGTTCGCGCACTTCCAGCTCGACCAGCTCGAGCAGTTCAGCGTCGTCGACCTGGTCGACCTTGTTCAGGAACACCACGATTGCCGGAACGCCGACCTGGCGGGCGAGCAGGATGTGCTCGCGCGTCTGCGGCATCGGGCCGTCAGCGGCCGAAACAACCAGGATCGCGCCGTCCATCTGCGCCGCACCGGTGATCATGTTCTTGACGTAGTCGGCGTGGCCGGGGCAGTCGACGTGCGCATAGTGACGGTTCGGCGTCTCGTATTCGACGTGCGCCGTCGAAATGGTGATGCCGCGCGCCTTTTCTTCCGGCGCAGCGTCGATCTGGTCATACGCCTTGAACTCGCCGAAATACTTCGTGATCGCTGCCGTCAGCGACGTCTTGCCATGGTCAACGTGGCCAATCGTGCCAATGTTGACGTGCGGCTTATTGCGCTCAAATTTGCTCTTTGCCATTTCCGGCTCTCCGTTTCCTGTCCCCTAGAGGGGAAATCTTTTCATTCTGTTTCAGCGCTAGGCTATTCCGGTCACTTCTGACCGGAATACTTCGCCTGGATTTCCTGCGCGACGTTCGACGGAACCGGCGCGTAGTGATCGAACAGCATCGTGTACTGAGCGCGGCCCTGCGACATCGAGCGCAGGTTGTCCACGTACTTGAACATGTTCGCGAGCGGCACGTGGGCATTGATCACCACGGCGACGCCGCGTGCTTCCTGACCCTGGATCTGGCCACGGCGAGAGTTCAGGTCACCGATAACGTCACCGACGTAATCTTCCGGCGTCACGACCTCGACCTTCATGATCGGCTCGAGGAGCTGAGCTCCAGCCTTCTTCGCGGCTTCACGGAAGCATGCACGGGAAGCGATTTCGAAGGCCAGGACCGACGAGTCGACGTCGTGGAACGCACCGTCGATCAGCGTCGCCTTGACGCCGAGCATCGGGAAGCCCGCGAGCGGACCCGAGGACAGGACGCTTTCGATACCCTTCTGAACGCCGGGGATATATTCCTTCGGAACAGCACCACCGACAATCTTCGATTCGAATGCGAAGTCTTCGCCTTCCGGGTTCGGTTCGAAGACGATCTTGACGCGCGCGAACTGGCCGGTACCACCGGACTGCTTCTTGTGCGTGTAATCTTCCTCGTGCTTGCGCGTAATGGTCTCGCGGTAGGCAACCTGCGGAGCACCGACCGAAGCTTCGACCTTGAACTCGCGACGCATGCGGTCGACGATGATGTCCAGGTGAAGTTCGCCCATGCCGGCGATGATCGTCTGGCCGGATTCCTCGTCGGTCTTGACGCGGAAGGACGGATCCTCGGCAGCCAGGCGGTTGAGCGCGAGGCCCATCTTTTCCTGGTCGCCCTTGGTCTTCGGCTCGATCGCGATCTGGATGACCGGCTCCGGGAATTCCATGCGCTCGAGGATAACCGGCTTCAGCGGATCGCAAAGCGTATCGCCCGTGGTGGTTTCCTTGAGGCCGGCCAGAGCAACGATGTCGCCGGCGAAGGCTTCTTCGATGTCTTCACGCGAGTTGGAGTGCATCTGCAGCATGCGGCCGACGCGCTCGCGCTTTTCCTTGACCGTGTTCATCACCGACGTGCCCTTTTCGAGCTTGCCGGAATAGATGCGCGCGAAGGTCAGCGAACCGACGAAGGGGTCGTTCATGATCTTGAACGCGAGCATCGAAAGCGGCTCGTTGTCGTCGGCCTTACGGGTGATCTCGCCCTCGGTCTTGACGTCGATACCCTTGATCGCCGGAATGTCGATCGGCGACGGCAGGTAATCGACAACGGCGTCGAGCAGAGGCTGAACGCCCTTGTTCTTGAAGGCGGTGCCGCAGAACATGGGGTGGAACTTGACGTCGATCGTACCGCGACGGACCAGTTCACGGATCTTGTCGTTATCCGGATAGGTACCTTCCAGGTAGGCTTCCATTGCCGCTTCGTCGATCTCGACAACCGTCTCGATCAGCTTTTCGCGGTATTCTTCCGCCTTTTCCTTCATGTCGGCCGGGATTTCGACGACGTCCCACTGGGCGCCGAGCGATTCGTCGCGCCATACGAGAGCATTCATCTCGATCAGGTCGACAACACCCTTGAAGTCGCTTTCAGCGCCGATCGGCAGCTGCATAACGACGGCCGTCGCGCCGAGGCGCGTCTTGATCATCTCGACCGAGCGGTAGAAGTCCGCGCCGGTCTTGTCCATCTTGTTGCAGAAGATCATGCGCGGAACATGATACTTCTCGGCCTGGCGCCAGACGGTTTCCGTCTGCGGCTCGACACCGGCGTTGGCGTCGAGAAGCGCGATCGCACCGTCGAGAACGCGCAGCGAGCGTTCGACTTCGATGGTGAAGTCGACGTGGCCGGGAGTGTCGATGATGTTGAAGCGCCGCGTCTTGCCGTCGCGACCCTTCCAGAAGGTGGTCGTCGCAGCAGACGTGATCGTGATGCCGCGCTCCTGCTCCTGCTCCATCCAGTCCATCGTCGCGGCGCCGTCATGGACTTCGCCGATCTTGTGGGACTTGCCGGTGTAGTAGAGGATACGCTCGGTCGTCGTCGTCTTGCCGGCGTCGATGTGCGCCATGATACCGAAATTTCGGTAGTCTTCGATTTTATATTCGCGAGCCATGAGAGACTGCCTTTCGGAACCTGTTCTGATTACCAGCGGTAGTGCGAGAACGCACGGTTGGCATCAGCCATCTTGTGGGTGTCTTCGCGCTTCTTCACTGCGCTGCCGCGATTGTTCGCTGCGTCCATGAGTTCGCCGCACAGGCGATCGACCATGGTCGTTTCATTGCGCTTACGGGCAGCTGCGATCAGCCAGCGGATAGCGAGAGCCTGACGGCGCTCCGGACGAACGTCGACCGGCACCTGGTAGGTAGCACCACCGACGCGGCGCGAACGCACTTCGACATGCGGAGCGATGTTGTCGAGCGCGGAATGGAACACGGCGACCGGCTCCTGCTTCAGCTTCGACTGGACCGCATCGAACGCACCGTAGACGATGCTTTCCGCAACGGACTTCTTGCCGTGCAGCATGATTGCGTTCATGAACTTCGTGACGACCAGATCACCGAACTTCGGATCCGGGTTGATCTCACGCTTTTCTGCTCTGTGACGTCGGGACATACTTCTCGTCTCTCAACTTTAAATCTTATGACCAGCGAAATGGCGCCGGTTGCGATGTTATTTCGGACGCTTCGCGCCGTACTTCGAGCGGCGCTGCTTACGGTTCTTCACACCCTGCGTATCGAGAACGCCGCGGATGATGTGGTAACGAACACCCGGAAGGTCCTTCACGCGGCCGCCGCGGATCATGACCACGGAGTGCTCCTGAAGGTTGTGGCCTTCACCCGGAATGTAGCCGATCACTTCGAAGCCATTCGTCAGGCGGATCTTGGCGACCTTACGGAGAGCCGAGTTCGGCTTCTTCGGGGTCGTCGTGTAGACGCGGGTGCAAACGCCGCGCTTCTGCGGGTTCTCCTGCAGTGCAGGAACCTTGTTGCGCTTTACCTGTGCCTGACGCGGCTTGCGGATCAGCTGGTTTACGGTAGGCATCTAACCATCCCTTACAAAAACTTGTCTCGTTACCCTTTCGGGCGGATCGCTTGCCGTCGCCGGCAACAACGAACGCCTATGAAATGCGCAAAACGAGGGCCGATCCGCTTTTTCGCAGATGGCCCCACAAAAAGCAGAGGACGCGCTATTTCGCGCGTCTTGCGTGCAGCATTATTTCGTCAGCGTGCGTTTTGAACCTTGTTTGAGGCGAACTCCAGAACGCGTCGTTCCGAACCAGCCAGCCTCACATGGGCTCTGATGCGGCGGGGTGTACTGATTTCGGGGCGATCCGTCAAGGGCAATTAAGAAATATCTGGGCGTTGCAGCCCTGATATGCCCGAGAAACAAGGCTTTGCGCGCTTGCCGTGCCCTAGGTCCGGCCGAACGCCGGCCCGTGTCGTCGCGCATAGTCGTTCCCACTTGAGGAATCAGCAACCTCTTTCTGTCGTTTTCCACGACCGCGAGTCGCGCCCTGCCCGATATCCTGCCTCGACGTCATCCCTGACCAAAAATGTTTCAGGCCATCGTACGATTCGTGGAACGGGTTTCGGTCTGGCGCAATATGCAGTAGAGCAGGATGAGGCAAAGTGTATCCGGTTTCCCCGCATCCCGCGTCTCAACGCTTGAGAATCGATCGCGCCGGTTTCGGCCTCTTTCGACTTAAAAGAAACGCGATCGCCCGTTACTATTCTTCAAAGAGGATGTTTCCATGTCTGTCACACCGGATAACGACAACGCACCCGACGAACCGCTGATCTTCATCGTTATCGGCAAGGCCTACGAGACCGACGGCGATGCCGAGGGCGTCGACATCCATGTGATGCTGCGGGCACCCGATGACGATACGGCGGTGCGCGAGGCGCTGAACGCACTCGCCGAGGAAGGCTTCCTTGAAGCCGATCTCGACCAGATCGGCACCTTGGACGGCATACCGGACGAGGAGCCGCACGCTTCCGCCTATCAGGGCGCCCTCGAGGGCGAAGTCGCCATCATTCGCTTCGGTTGAGAGATCGCGCGGCATCTGGAGCCGCATCGACGGCAAACACATCGACCTGAAAAAGCCGCCCGGATCGCTCCGGGCGGCTTTATCGTTTCGCCAGGGAGGGCAGATACCCTCCCCTTTTTTGCTTATTCTGCCGCGGCGGGATCGTTTGCCATGTCGGCGAGCATCGGCGTGGCGCTTTCCGCACCGGTGCCCTTGCGGCGCTCTTCGAGGATCAACTCGTCGCGGGCCGTAGCGATGCGGCGGATCTGCGTCATCGTTCCGCCCGTACCGGCCGGGATGAGACGGCCGACAATGACGTTCTCCTTGAGACCCTGCAGATTGTCCGTCTTGCCTGCGACCGCAGCTTCGGTGAGGACCTTGGTGGTCTCCTGGAACGAAGCGGCCGAGATGAAGGACGGCGTCTGCAGCGATGCCTTGGTGATACCCAGCAGCACCGGCTCGCCAAAGGCGGGCTTCTTGCCTTCGGCAAGCAGAGAGTCGTTGACGTCCTCGAGCTCGATGCGGTCGACGTTGTCGCCGACGATATAGGTCGAGTCACCGGCGTCGGTGATTTCGACCTTCTGAAGCATCTGCCGGACGATCACCTCGATGTGCTTGTCGTTGATGACAACGCCCTGCAGTCGGTAGACTTCCTGGATTTCGTTCACGAGATAGGAAGCAAGTGCTTCCACGCCCTTGATCGCCAGGATGTCGTGCGGTGCCGGATTGCCGTCGAGGATGTAGTCGCCCTTCTCGATGTAGTCGCCATCCTGAAGATGGAAGGGCTTGCCCTTCGGGATCAGGTATTCGACCGGTTCGACACCGTCTTCCGCCGGCTCGATCATCACGCGACGCTTGTTCTTGTAATCGCGGCCGAAACGGATCGTTCCATCGATCTCCGCGATGATGGCGTGATCCTTCGGACGACGTGCCTCGAACAGTTCGGCAACACGCGGCAGACCACCGGTGATGTCCTTGGTCTTGGCGCTTTCGAGCGGCGAACGGGCGAGAACGTCGCCCTGGCTGACCTTCTGTCCCGGCTCGACCGAAAGGATCGCGTCGACCGAGAGCATGAAGCGGGCTTCGCCGCCGCGGGCAAGCTTGGCGATATTGCCATTCTTGTCCTTGATGACGATCGCCGGCTTCAGGTCGGTACCGCGTGGCGTCGAACGCCAGTCGATAACCTGACGCTTGGTGATGCCGGTCGACTCGTCGGTCGATTCCAGAACCGAGATGCCGTCGACCACGTCTTCGAAGTGAACGGTACCTTCCACTTCCGTCATCATCGGACGGGTGTAGGGATCCCATTCGGCGAAACGCTGTCCGCGCTTCACCTTGTCGCCATCGTCGACGAAGATCTTCGAACCGTAGGCAACGCGCTGCGAGGAGCGCTCGACACCGCGTTCGTCGAGGATCTGGATCGCCATGTTGCGGCCCATGGCGACGAGTACGCCATCGGAGTTGCGCAGCATGTTGCGGTTCTTGATCTGAACCGTGCCCTCATAAGAGGCTTCCAGGAACGACTGGTCGACCACCGTTGCCGTACCACCAAGGTGGAACGTACGCATGGTCAGCTGCGTGCCCGGCTCGCCGATCGACTGAGCCGCGATGACGCCGACGGCTTCGCCCATGTTGACAGGCGTACCGCGGGCGAGGTCCCGGCCGTAGCAAACGCCGCAGACGCCGGTCTGGATCTCGCAGGTCAGTGCCGAACGAATGCGGACGGACTGGATACCGGCCTTTTCGATCGCGACGACGTCCGGCTCGAGAATCATCTTGCCGGCATCGACGATGCGTTCACCGGTGACCGGGTTGTCGATGTTGTCGAGCGCCGTACGGCCGAGGATACGCTGGCCGATCGAAGCCACGACCTGACCGGCATCGACGATCGCAGTCATGGTGAGGCCCTTGTCGGTGCCGCAATCCGTATGCGTGACGATGCAGTCCTGTGCCACGTCGACGAGACGACGGGTCAGGTAACCGGAGTTCGCAGTCTTCAAGGCGGTGTCGGCGAGACCCTTACGGGCACCGTGCGTCGAGTTGAAGTACTCGTTCACGGTCAGGCCTTCCTTGAAGTTCGAGATGATCGGCGTTTCGATGATCTCGCCCGAGGGCTTTGCCATGAGGCCGCGCATGCCGCCAAGCTGACGCATCTGGTTCGGCGAACCGCGGGCGCCCGAGTGCGACATCATGTAGATCGAGTTCATCGGCTTCTGGCGGCCGCTGTCGTCGAACTCGACGGCCTTGATGCGCGCCATCATCTCTTCGGCGACCTTCTCGGTCGCCTTGCCCCAGGCGTCGACGACCTTGTTGTACTTTTCGCCCTGGGTGATGAGGCCGTCATTGTACTGCTGCTCGTATTCCTTCACGAGCGCTTCGGTGTCGCCGACGATCTTCACCTTCGTGTCCGGAATGACCATGTCGTCCTTGCCGAACGAAATGCCGGCGCGGCAGGCATGCGAGAAGCCGAGCTGCATGATCCGGTCGCAGAAGATGACCGTGTCCTTCTGACCGCAATGGCGATAGACCGTGTCGATCATCTTGGAGATGTTCTTCTTGGTCATTTCCTGGTTGCAGATTTCGAAGGGGACGTTCGGGTTCTTCGGCAGGAGTTCGCCGATGATCATGCGGCCAGGCGTCGTTTCATAGATCTTCGAAACCGGGTTGCCCTCGGCATCGACGGTCTTGTAACGGCCACGGATCTTGGCGTGCAGGGTGACGGCCTTGGTCTCCAGCGCATGGTGCAATTCGCCCATGTCGGAGAAGGCCATGCCTTCGCCCGGCTCGTTCTGGTTCATGATCGACAGATAATAGAGGCCGAGAACCATGTCCTGCGACGGCACGATGATCGGGGCACCGTTTGCCGGATGCAGGATGTTGTTCGTCGACATCATCAGCACGCGTGCTTCGAGCTGTGCTTCGAGCGACAGCGGCACGTGAACGGCCATCTGGTCGCCGTCGAAGTCGGCGTTGAAGGCCGTGCAGACGAGCGGGTGCAGCTGGATCGCCTTGCCTTCGACCAGGATCGGCTCGAAGGCCTGGATGCCCAGGCGGTGCAGGGTCGGCGCGCGGTTCAGAAGGACCGGGTGCTCGCGGATGACCTCGTCGAGGATATCCCAGACTTCCGGCTTTTCCTTCTCGACCAGCTTCTTCGCCTGCTTGACGGTCGAGGAGTAACCCTTGGCGTCGAGGCGGGCGTAGATGAACGGCTTGAAGAGCTCGAGCGCCATCTTCTTGGGCAGGCCGCACTGGTGCAGCTTGAGTTCCGGACCGGTCACGATGACCGAACGGCCGGAATAGTCGACGCGCTTGCCGAGCAGGTTCTGACGGAAGCGGCCCTGCTTGCCCTTGAGCATGTCGGAGAGCGACTTCAGCGGACGCTTGTTCGCACCCGTGATGACGCGGCCGCGGCGGCCGTTGTCGAACAGCGCGTCCACGGATTCCTGCAGCATCCGCTTTTCGTTGCGGATGATGATGCCCGGCGCACGCAGCTCGATCAGCCGCTTCAGGCGGTTGTTGCGGTTGATGACGCGGCGATAGAGATCGTTGAGGTCGGACGTCGCGAACCGGCCGCCGTCAAGCGGCACGAGCGGACGCAGGTCCGGCGGGATCACCGGAACCACCTTCATGATCATCCATTCCGGACGATTGCCGGATTCCATGAAGTTCTCGACGATCTTCAGCCGCTTCATCAGCTTCTTCTGCTTCAGATCGGACGTCGTCTCGGCCATCTCCGAACGCAGATCACCCGCGATCTTCTCGAGATTCATCGATGCGAGCATCTCGTAGATCGCTTCGGCGCCGATCATTGCGGTGAACTGGTCCTCACCGAACTCGTCGACCGCGATCATGTATTCTTCTTCGCTCAGGAGCTGATTTTCCTTGAGCGACGTCAGACCCGGCTCGGTGACGATGTAGTTCTCGAAATAGAGAACGCGTTCGATATCCTTGAGCGTCATGTCGAGCAGCGTTGCGATGCGGCTCGGCAGCGACTTCAGGAACCAGATGTGAGCAACCGGCGCGGCGAGCTCGATATGGCCCATGCGCTCGCGGCGAACGCGCGACAGCGTGACTTCGACGCCGCACTTTTCGCAGATGATGCCCTTGTACTTCATGCGCTTGTACTTGCCGCACAGGCACTCGTAGTCCTTGATCGGACCAAAGATGCGGGCGCAGAAAAGACCGTCGCGTTCCGGCTTGAAGGTACGGTAGTTAATCGTCTCCGGCTTCTTGATCTCACCGTAAGACCAGGAAAGAATCTTCTCCGGGGACGCTATCGAAATCCGGATGGAATCGAAGGTCTGTGCAGGCACCTGCGGATTGAAAAGATTCATGACCTCTTGGTTCATGCCTGTCTCCTTTGCGGGCATTTAAGCCCTGAGCTTGGCGAGGGTGCCGGCAATCCCGGGCGCCGGCCCCTGCCCCATAAACAGCTAAAACCGCATCGGGTGCGGCCCTTTTCCTGCCGCGGACAATCAGGTGCCCGACGGCGGAAACGGTGCGCGCCGCTTAGCGGCACGCACCTGATGACTCTTACTCCGCCGCGTCCGGCAGTTGCGCCGTGCTACCGACGTCATCGACCTTGGAATTCTCCAGCTCGACCGAAAGGCCCAGCGAGCGCATTTCCTTGACGAGAACGTTGAAGCTCTCCGGAATACCCGCTTCGAAGGTATCGTCGCCGCGGACGATCGCCTCGTAGACCTTGGTGCGGCCGGCGACGTCGTCCGACTTGACCGTCAGCATTTCCTGCAGCGTGTAGGCGGCACCATAGGCTTCCAGAGCCCAGACCTCCATTTCGCCGAAGCGCTGACCGCCGAACTGCGCCTTGCCGCCCAGCGGCTGCTGGGTAACGAGCGAGTAAGGACCGATCGAACGGGCGTGGATCTTGTCGTCGACCAGGTGGTTGAGCTTCAGCATGTAGATGTAGCCCACGGTCACCTGGCGATCGAAAGTCTCGCCGGTACGGCCGTCGTAGAGCGTCGACTGACCGGTTACCTTCAGGCCAGCCTGCTCCAGCATCTCGTTGACGTCCGCTTCGACAGCACCGTCGAAGACCGGTGTCGCGATCGAAACGCCGCGGCGGGTCTGCTCGGCAAGCCGAACGATCGATTCATCGTCGTACTGCTTGATCGGCTCGCCCTTCGGGCCAGATCCGATGACGCTGTCGATGGTATCGCGCAGCGGCTGAATGTCAGCGCCCGCCTTATATGCATCGAGCATCGCTCCGATCTTCTTGCCCATGCCGGCGCAAGCCCAACCGAGATGGGTCTCGAGGATCTGGCCGACATTCATGCGCGACGGCACGCCCAGCGGGTTCAGAACCACGTCGACATGCGTACCGTCTTCGAGGAACGGCATGTCTTCGATCGGGACGATCCGCGACACGACACCCTTGTTGCCGTGGCGGCCGGCCATCTTGTCACCCGGCTGGATCTTGCGCTTCACGGCGACGAAGACCTTGACCATCTTCATGACGCCCGGAGGCATCTCATCGCCGCGCTGAACCTTCTCGACCTTGTCCATGAAGCGCTGTTCAAGGCGCGACTTGGATTCGTCGTACTGTGCGCGAAGTGCTTCGATCTCGCCCTGAGCCTTCTCGTCCTCGATAGCGAACATCCACCACTGCGAGCGGGGATATTCACTGATGACGACGTTGGAGAGCTCGGTGCCCTTCTTGAAGCCCTTCGGACCGGCAACGGCGACGTGGCCGCGAAGCATGTCGACCAGACGCGCATAGACGTTGCGGTCGAGGATCGCCTGTTCGTCGTCGCGGTCCTTCGCAAGCCGCTCGATTTCCTCGCGCTCGATCGCCATCGCGCGCTCGTCCTTCTCGACGCCATGGCGGTTGAAGACGCGCACTTCTACGACCGTGCCGAAGGTGCCCGGCGGCATGCGCATCGACGTGTCGCGAACGTCCGACGCCTTCTCGCCGAAGATGGCGCGCAGAAGCTTTTCTTCCGGCGTCATCGGGCTCTCGCCCTTCGGCGTGATCTTGCCGACGAGGATGTCGCCCGGCTGAACTTCGGCGCCGATGTACACGATACCGGCTTCGTCCAGGTTCTTCAGCGCTTCTTCCGAAACGTTCGGAATGTCGCGGGTGATTTCTTCCGGACCAAGCTTGGTGTCGCGCGCCATCACTTCGAATTCCTCGATGTGGATCGAGGTGAAGACGTCGTCACGCACGATCCGCTCGGAGAGCAGGATCGAGTCTTCGTAGTTGTAGCCGTTCCACGGCATGAACGCGACGAGCGCGTTGCGGCCGAGCGCCAGATCGCCGAGGTCCGTCGACGGACCGTCCGCGATGATATCGCCCTTGTTGATCACGTCACCGACAGTGACGAGCGGGCGCTGGTTGACGCAGGTGTTCTGGTTGGAGCGCTGGAACTTCTGCAGGCGGTAGATATCGACGCCCGACTTGGACGGATCCAGGTCTTCGGTGGCGCGGATAACGATACGGGTCGCGTCCACCTGGTCGACGATACCGCCGCGGCGGGCAGCGATCGCAGCACCGGAGTCGCGCGCGACGACCGGCTCCATGCCGGTACCGACGAAGGGAGCTTCCGCACGCAGCAGCGGCACGGCCTGACGCTGCATGTTCGAGCCCATCAGCGCGCGGTTGGCGTCATCGTTCTCGAGGAACGGAATGAGCGCGGCCGCGACCGAGACGAGCTGCTTCGGCGAAACGTCCATCAGGTTGATATTGTCGCGCGGTGCCAGCATGACTTCGCCGGCGTGGCGGCAAACGACGAATTCTTCGGAGAAGGAGCCGTCGTCGTCCAGAACCGAGTTTGCCTGTGCAACGTGATACTTGGCTTCTTCCATCGCCGACAGATAGACGACGTCGTTCGTCACCTTGCCGTCCACGATCTTGCGGTACGGGCTCTCGATGAAGCCGTACTTGTTGACGCGGGCGAAGGTCGCAAGCGAGTTGATCAGACCGATGTTCGGGCCTTCCGGCGTCTCGATCGGGCAGATACGGCCGTAATGCGTCGGATGCACGTCGCGCACTTCGAAGCCGGCGCGCTCGCGGGTCAGACCGCCCGGACCCAGTGCCGAAAGACGGCGCTTATGGGTGATTTCCGAAAGCGGGTTCACCTGGTCCATGAACTGCGACAGCTGCGAGGAGCCGAAGAATTCGCGAACGGCCGCGGCAGCCGGCTTCGCGTTGATCAGGTCCTGCGGCATCACGGTGTCGATCTCGATCGAGGACATGCGTTCCTTGATCGCACGTTCCATGCGCAGGAGACCCAGGCGATACTGGTTCTCCATCAACTCGCCGACCGAGCGGACGCGACGGTTGCCGAGATTGTCGATGTCGTCGATCTCGCCCTTGCCGTCACGCAGCTCCACGAGCATCTTGACCACGGCCAGGATGTCTTCCTTGCGCAGCGTGCGAACCGTGTCCGGAACGTCCAGATCGAGGCGCATGTTCATCTTCACGCGGCCGACGGCCGAGAGGTCGTAGCGCTCCGCATCGAAGAAGAGCGCATTGAACATGGCTTCGGCCGAATCCATGGTCGGCGGCTCACCCGGACGCATGACGCGGTAGATGTCGAACAGCGCGTCCTGACGGTTCTCGTTCTTGTCGGCTGAAAGCGTGTTGCGGATATAGGCGCCGATATTGATGTGGTCGATGTCGAGCACCGGGATCTCATCAAAGCCGGCGGAAAGGATGACCGGAAGCGTCTTCTCGTCGATCTCGTCACCGGCCTCGAGATAGATCTCGCCGGTCTCGAAGTTGACGACGTCCTCGGCAAGATAGTTGCCGTAGAGATCGTCGTCGGTCGCCTTGAGTGCCTTCAGGCCCTTTTCCTGCAACTGCCGGAGCAGGCGCGGGGTCAGCTTCTTGCCGCTCTCGACGACGACCTCGCCGGTATCGGCGTCGATCATGTCTGACAGAGTCTTCTGGCCCTTGAGCGCATCCGGCTGGAACGGCACACGCCAGCCCTCGCCGTCGCGCTGGTAGAGCGACTTCGTGTAGAAGGTGTCGAGGATTTCCTCGCCGTCCATTCCCAGCGCCATCAGAAGCGAGGTCACCGGAATCTTGCGGCGGCGGTCGATGCGCGCATGGACGATGTCCTTGGCGTCGAATTCGATGTCGAGCCACGAGCCGCGATAGGGGATCACGCGCGCGGCGAAGAGCAGCTTGCCGGACGAGTGGCTCTTGCCCTTGTCATGGTCGAAGAAGACACCCGGCGAACGGTGCATCTGCGAGACGATGACGCGCTCCGTGCCGTTGACGATGAAGGTACCGTTGTCCGTCATGAGCGGCATGTCGCCCATATAGACGTTCTGTTCCTTGATATCCTTGATGGACTTGGCGCCGGTGTCCTCGTCGATATCGAACACGATCAGCCGCAGCGTCACCTTGAGCGGCGCCGCATAGGTCAGGTCGCGCTGACGGCACTCCTCGACGTCGAACTTCGGTGCCTCGAATTCGTAGGAAACGAATTCAAGCATCGAAGCGCCGGAAAAATCCTTGATCGGAAATACCGATTTGAAAACGGCTTGAAGCCCCTCATCCGGCCGCCCGCCTTGGGGCTCGTCGACCATGAGGAACTGGTCGTAAGACGCCTTCTGAACCTCGATGAGGTTCGGCATCTCCGCGACTTCGGGAATTTTACCAAAAAACTTGCGTACGCGCCTACGACCGTTAAACGAAAGGGTCTGAGCCATCGTCGCTCCTTGTCAATCTTGCATCCGGGCCTGCAACGGACGGGAACCGATGGCCAGTCGACCCCGTCAATCAATGGGTAGTTCAATCTCGTCCAGCATTCGAAAGACGCCAGCGCGGAATGCTGTGCTGTCCTTCGATGGAGACCATCCTCTTGAAGAACCCATTACCCAAAAGCCGTTTTCGACAGGCTTTTGGGTAATATGTTCTAAAAACGGTCAAAGAGAGGCGGCCACGAAGGCCACCTCCCTTTCGCATTTCGTCGAATTACTTGACGTCGACCTTCGCGCCAGCGTCTTCGAGCTTCTTCTTGAGGTCAGCAGCTTCCGCCTTGGAAACGGCTTCCTTGACAGCCTTCGGAGCGCCTTCGACGAGGTCCTTGGCTTCCTTGAGGCCGAGGCCGGTGATGGCGCGGACTTCCTTGATGACGTTGATCTTGTTCGCGCCGGCATCTGTCAAGATGACGTCGAACTCGGTCTTTTCTTCTTCAGCCGGAGCAGCAGCGCCAGCAGCGCCACCGGCAGCAGCAACGGCTACCGGAGCAGCGGCGGAAACGCCCCACTTTTCTTCGAGAAGCTTGGAAAGCTCAGCAGCTTCCAGGACGGTCAGCGAGGAGAGGTCTTCAACGATCTTTGCGAGATCAGCCATTTTACTTTTCCTTTTGTTCGGTTCGAACTGGTTTTAAATACAACAGCGAAATTCCGCCTCAGGCGGCTTCGTCCTTCTTGGCATAGGCCGAGAACACGCGGGCAAGCTGGCTTGCCGGTGCTGCGACAACCGTCGCGACGCGGGTTGCCGGGGCGTTGAGAAGGCCCAGCAGCTTCGCGCGCAGCTCGTCGAGAGAAGGCAGGGTCGCAAGCGACTTGACACCTTCAGCGTTGAGCGTGGTTGCCCCCATGGCGCCGCCCAGAACAACGAGCTTGTCGTTGGTCTTGGCGAAATCCACGACGACCTTCGGAGCCGTTACGGGGTCTTCGCTGAAAGCGATCAGCGTCTGACCCTTGAAGAGATCGATCATCCCTTCAGACTCCGTGCCCTGAAGAGCGATCTTGGCCAGGCGGTTTTTCGCGACTCTGACGGTGCCGCCAGCAGCGCGCATCTTCGAACGGAAGTCGTTCATCTGCGCGACTGTGACACCAGCATAGTGGGCCACGACAACCGAACCGGAAGCCTTGAAGACTTCGTTCAGCTCCGTGACGAATTCGCGTTTTTCCGCTCTTTCCACTGTCTGTCTCCAGTTGGCAGGGTTGCTCATCGCAGCCCTGCCGGGTTTGCCTTTGTCACCCGGGATCATTCTCGATCCCAAGCAACGCTTGAGGATCCTGTCCCTTGGCGTTCCCGGAAAGCCGGGTCTGACACAAGGCAAGCGAGGTTCGAACCGAATTCCGACGCGTCCGCGTCTTCATGAAATTCAGATCTTACCCGTCTCATGCGGGCTAGGTGATTAAGGTAAAACCACCCGCAATCTCGGACAGGAGTTCCGGGCGGTAGGCCCGGAATTTCCGGCCCCGAAAGGCCGGAAATCTGGTTACGGGCCGCAGCCCGTCAAATCATCAATCAGGCAGCGCTGATCGTTGCCGGGTCGACCTTGAGGCCGGGGCCCATCGTCGAAGAAACAGCCACGCGCTTGACGTAGTTGCCCTTGGCGCCGGTCGGCTTTGCCTTGATCACGGCATCTGCGAAGGCACGGATGTTTTCTTCGAGCGCCTTGGCATCGAAAGAAGCCTTGCCGATGCCGGCGTGAACGATACCCGCCTTCTCAACGCGGAACTCGACGGCGCCGCCCTTCGAAGCCTTGACTGCTCCGGCGACGTCCATGGTGACGGTGCCGACCTTCGGGTTCGGCATCATGCCACGCGGGCCGAGAACCTTACCCAGACGGCCGACGAGCGGCATCATGTCGGGGGTCGCGATGCAGCGATCGAAGTCGATCTTGCCGCCCTGTACGATTTCGACGAGCTCTTCCGCGCCGACGACGTCGGCGCCGGCAGCCTTGGCTTCGTCAGCCTTCGCGCCACGGGCGAAAACGGCGACGCGAACCGACCGGCCGGTGCCGTTCGGCAGATTGACCACGCCGCGGACCATCTGGTCGGCATGGCGCGGATCGACGCCGAGGTTCATAGCGACTTCGATCGTTTCGTCGAACTTGGCCGTCGCACGCTCCTTGACCAGCGTTACGGCTTCGGTAAGGCCGTAGAGCTTCGCCGGATCGATGCCCTCGCGGGACTTCTGTACACGCTTTGCAATCTTCGCCATGGTCTTAGCCCGTCACTTCCAGGCCCATGGAGCGGGCCGAGCCCTCAACCATCGCCATTGCGCCTTCGATATCGGCCGCGTTGAGGTCCTTCATCTTGGCCTCTGCGATCGTGCGGATCTGAGCCTTGGAGATCGAGCCGGCCTTGGCCTTGCCCGGAGTCTTGGAGCCCGCCTGGACCTTCGCTTCGCGCTTCAGGAAGTAGCTGACAGGCGGCTGCTTCATGACGAATGTGAAGGACTTGTCCTGGTAATAGGTGATGACGACCGGGATCGGCATACCCTTTTCCATTTCCTGCGTGGCGGCGTTGAACGCCTTGCAGAATTCCATGATGTTAATGCCACGCTGACCAAGCGCAGGACCGATCGGCGGCGACGGATTCGCCGAGCCGGCCTTTACCTGCAGCTTGAGCTGGCCTGCAACTTTCTTAGCCATTTCTCTCTGCCTTTCACTGCTCCCTTGCGGCGAGGCCGAAAAGGGAGCTCATCAGCCGGTTGCCCGGCCATTTGCCGATCGATCGACCGGCGGCTGCGGTTGCGTGGTGCGGATGAACCGACCCGGCTTAAGGTCGGAAACCTCCCACGCGATGCGGATCGCTCCGCCGAACAAGCCGATAAATCGGCCTGCCCATTCGTATTCGCTTACGCTAATCAGACCTTTTCGACCTGGCCGTATTCCAGCTCGACAGGCGTCGCGCGGCCAAAGATCGACACCTCGACCTTCAAGCGCGACCGCTCTTCATCGACATCCTGAACGGTGCCGTTGAACGATGCGAACGGGCCGTCGGAAACGCGGACCTGCTCGCCGATCTCGAAGGAGACCGAAGGCTTCGGGCGCTCGACTCCGTCCTGCACCTGACCGAGAATACGGTCGGCCTCGTGATCCGGAATCGGCACCGGCTTGCTGTCCGTGCCAAGGAAACCGGTCACTTTCGGCGTGTTCTTGATAAGGTGATAGGCCTCGTCGGTCAGATCGGCGCGAACGAGGACATAACCCGGAAAGAACTTCCGCTCCGCATCGACCTTGCGCCCGCGACGTACCTCGACCACCTTCTCGGTCGGGACGAGAATCTTCTCGAAGAGATGGGTGAGGCCCTTCTGCTTGGCCTTCTCCTCGATCGATTCGGCGACCTTCTTTTCAAAATTCGAATAGGCGTGAACAATATACCAGCGCGCAGCCATGCTACTCTCCACCCAATCAAGCGCCAACGTTGAGGATCAGGCTCATTACCCAACCCAGCAACTGGTCCGCACCAAAGAAAAAGGCGGCGGCAAAAGAGACCATGACGAAAACCATCAGCGTCGAGATCGTCGTCTCGCGCCGCGAAGGCCAAGTCACTTTCGACGTTTCAGCGCGCACCTGCTGCAGAAACGCAAATGGATTTGTTTTGGATGCCATATAATGCTCACGCCATTACGGCGCGTAAAGCCGACATGTCAGCCCCACGCACCGCGTGTCTGTTTGGACCCTACATAAAGACCGATTGCGAAAACCACAAGAGCCAATCAGCCTTTTTTGTGAATATACAAAGACGGCAATGCCGCCTTCCCCACGCATCCCAACACGGCAGGATCGGGAGAATGGCAGGGGCAGAGGGGCTCGAACCCCCGACCTGCGGTTTTGGAGACCGCCGCTCTACCAACTGAGCTATACCCCTACGGTGCCGCGACGCAACCGAACCGGCTGCATCCCAAGTCAGCGGCTTAATATTCAGTTTGCCGGACGCTTTCAAGCGCATTCGCAGCAAAAGAGAAAAAAGAATCAACAAAATTTCAGCCGCCCTCTCCGCGGGTGCCCGAACGGATGCTGCGACGAGGCTGGAAGGACGAGGAAAGCGTGAGCGGCAGTCCGCCCGCTACACGCGCCTCAACTCATCGTGATCTACTCGTTCAGCCGTACATATCTCCGCCAATCGTGCTCTTCCTTGAAACCGAGTACCTCGCGGATCTTGCGATTGGAAAGCAGCCCTTCGAACTCGCCGATCTCGCGCGTGAAGGGAACATTTGGATAGAACTGCCTGGCCAGTTCGCGCGAAGGCGTGTTGGCCGATACCGTGTCATTCGCGGCGTTGAATATCGCGAAGCCGAGACCGTCCTTCTCAACGCAAAGCTTCACGATCTGGCCGAGGTCACGGGCATCGATATAGCTCCAGGCGATCCTTTTGCGGATCTCCGGATGGGCAAAATAATGCGGGAAGTCCGCATATTCATGCGGCTCGATCACGTTGCCGATGCGCAAAGCGTAAATATCGAAGCCGGAGCGCTCGGCGAAGGCCCTCGCCGTCTTCTCGTTCACCACCTTGGAGAGCCCGTAGGAATCCATCGGATCGACGTCGTAATCCTCTTCGAGAGGAAAATGATGGAAGTCTCGGTGCCCCTCCGCAAAGCAGACGCCATAGGTCGTCTCGCTGGAAGCGACGATGATCTTTCGGATACCGAGCTTCACCGCCGCCTCGATGACGTTGTAGGTACCCATCACGTTGACCCGGAAGGTTTCGTTGTCGGGCTTGATGAGAATGCGCGGAATGGCCGCGAAATGCACAACGGCATCGAAGGGCTGCATGCCCTGGTCGAGATCGGGGAAGTCCCGGTGCATCGACAGCGCATTGAACATCTGGCCGCTGTCGGTGATGTCGGCGATCAGATTGGTGACGCCGGGGCTGTCGAGCGGCACGAGATCGACGTTGTGCACCTCATAGCCGGCCTCGATGAGGTAGGGTACGGCGTGCCGCCCGGCCTTTCCCGAGCCGCCGGTAAACAGAATTCGCTTTTTCATGATATATCCCCACGCAGAAGAAGACGTGCTGCAGCGACTTTGCTGTATGCGCCGCTCTGTAGGTTAGGTACTTTGCGCCCTTGCGCAAGATCGATCGTGCGTGGCGCCGAGTGTTCCTTCCGATTCACCACTTCAGACTGTAGCGGACATCGACCACGCTGCGCGGCGCCATCAACGGATCGGCGACGGCCGCGCCGAGGCGCAGATTTCCGAAATTCTGTTCCACCCCAATCCGGCTCACACCGCTGACGCCGTCACGCGATACCTGGCTCTGCACGGTGAGCGACGTTCGGCTTGCGGGAGACACGAGCTTGGCGGATTGAGTGAGCCTCGGTTCGCTGCACCGGCTCTCATAGACGTTGCATTGGATAGCGATGCTCCGGTGGACCTCCGCATCGAGCGTGGGCGTGACGATCCAACTGCGCGCGGTACCGGCGCCGAAGTTGCCGGCCCCTCCCAAAGCATTGTAGTCCACGCTGACCTGAGAGGAACGCGTGGCCGCCCCTCGCCCGCTTCCGCGCGAAGCCGTTCCCCAGAGGCGGACCGGCGCGCCGGGTGGATTGATCTTGCCAGAGCGTGTGGCGTCCATCGAGACTTCGGCACCGGCGGACGTGTTCCACCGGCCCGTCCGGCGAACGCCGAACCGGAACTTGTAGGCGTTGGCTCCGGTCTTGGAAGGCGACCAGATAAGCGGGCGGTCATCGGCGGCCGAGGCAAATTGCGGGGACTTCCCGACGCAGATCAAAACGATGCCAGCCGCGGCAAGCCGCGTGGGAATACGTTTTTTCATTGGCTTCCGATCCTGCTGCATATTTCCGCCAATCGGAGCCGATTGATGGACAAACATGCTTCAATTCAAGCGCTTAAGCGGTCTTTGCGCGCCCTAAAACGCGCGGCGCCGTAGGTCGCATTCGGCAAATCGTCAGGACCGGAAGGTAACACGGACCGGCGGCAAGGTCCCGTGATATTCGGGCGATGCGTGCGGGACTATGCAAGCACTGTTGCAGACATCACACGCGAAAGAGATCGCCTCGCGTTTCAAAAGTTGATTGGTAAACGGCCAAAAAGAAAAACCCCGCGGTTGCCCGCGGGGTTCGAAGTCCGGTCCGACCGGAATTACTCGACGATGGAGGCGACGATGCCTGCGCCGACGGTGCGGCCGCCTTCGCGGATAGCGAAGCGCAGCTTTTCTTCCATCGCGATCGGCACGATCAGCTCGACGTCAACCGTGACGTTGTCGCCCGGCATGACCATTTCCGTGCCTTCCGGAAGCGTCACGATGCCGGTCACGTCCGTCGTGCGGAAGTAGAACTGCGGACGGTAGTTGGTGAAGAACGGCGTGTGACGGCCACCCTCTTCCTTCGTCAGGATGTAGGCTTCGGCCTTGAACTTGCGGTGCGGCTTGACCGAACCCGGCTTGCACAGAATCTGGCCGCGCTCGACGCCGTTGCGGTCGACACCGCGAAGCAGCGCGCCGATGTTGTCGCCGGCCTGGCCCTGGTCGAGCAGCTTGCGGAACATTTCAACGCCCGTGCAGGTCGTCTTCGTCGTCGGACGGATGCCGACGATCTCGATTTCCTCACCGACCTTGACGATGCCGCGCTCGACGCGACCGGTCACGACCGTACCGCGGCCCGAGATCGAGAACACGTCTTCGATCGGCATCAGGAACGGCTGGTCGATCGGACGCTCAGGCGTCGGGATGTAGGCGTCAACCGCAGCCATCAGCTCGCGGATCGCGTCTTCGCCGATCTTCTTGTCCGAACCCTCAAGCGCGGCCAGAGCCGAACCCTTGATGATCGGAATGTCGTCGCCCGGGAATTCGTAGGACGACAGCAGTTCGCGCACTTCCAGCTCGACCAGCTCGAGCAGTTCCGCGTCGTCGACCTGGTCGACCTTGTTCAGGAACACCACGATCGCCGGAACGCCGACCTGGCGGGCGAGCAGGATGTGCTCGCGCGTCTGCGGCATCGGGCCGTCAGCGGCCGAAACAACCAGGATCGCGCCGTCCATCTGCGCCGCACCGGTGATCATGTTCTTGACGTAGTCGGCGTGGCCGGGGCAGTCGACGTGCGCATAGTGACGGTTCGGCGTCTCGTATTCGACGTGCGCCGTCGAAATGGTGATGCCGCGCGCCTTTTCTTCCGGCGCAGCGTCGATCTGGTCATACGCCTTGAACTCGCCGAAATACTTCGTGATCGCTGCCGTCAGCGACGTCTTGCCATGGTCAACGTGGCCAATCGTGCCAATGTTGACGTGCGGCTTATTGCGCTCAAATTTGCTCTTTGCCATGGGTACGCTTCCTGTGGTCAAATCGGATGGATCAGCCGGCGGGGCCGGTTTGTCGAGCCGTTTAAGGGTTTCGTCGCATTTGCGCAAGACTTAATTGCGTGCGCCGGAACGGCAAGGTCTCGCCTCTTCAGAAAGGCAGCGGCAAGCGGCGGCAGAAGTACCCAAAGCGCTACGCCTCAGGCTGGAAAATAGAACGTAAACAAGCGCGTGCGGCACAAACCTGAAGTGCAGCGGATTTTTTGGTGCTTTGAAAAAGAAGCTGGAGCGGGTAGCGGGAATCGAACCCGCGTATTCAGCTTGGAAGGCTGCTGCTCTACCATTGAGCTATACCCGCGGGCCTTCGATCCTGAAGCAGAATGGTGGAGGGAGTTGGATTTGAACCAACGTAGGCTGAGCCAACGGATTTACAGTCCGTCCCCTTTAACCACTCGGGCATCCCTCCATTTTTCTGTCGGGATCAATCGACCAAGCATTTGAGATCGCGTAAGAACCGGCGTCGTTTGTCGCCGCCCCGCGATCTGCGCCGGGTATATGACCGCCTGCATTCGTCCTGTCAACACGGCGAAATGCAAATTCTCAGAATTTCTCCACTGCCGACCACAGCGGCGATTTCCGAAATCAGTTTCAACCGGAGGCGAAGCTCACTATAAGACCGGCATGAGCAAGGACAAGACCGGCGACAAGAGCGCCAAAGACACCCACTATGCAAATCTGCGCCGTGCGCATCGGGACGCCCGGCGCGAACGCGGGGAGATTCCGACTCCACGCCAGGACAAGCGCGGAAAGCTGCCCGCCGACTGGAAGCCGCCGGCACTCGCCCCGGACCAGGTGCTTCTCTACGGCCTGCACACGGTCCGCGCCGCCCTCGACAATCCGGAACGCCGCATCATCCGCCTCTCGGTAACGCAGAACGCCGCCGCGCGCCTGGAGCTCGGCGATCTTTCGGCGCTCCCCTTCCCGGCCGAGACTGTAACACCGCAGGAGCTCGACCGCATGCTCGGGCCCGATGCCATTCACCAGGGCGTGATGCTGGAGACGCAGCCTCTGCCGCACCGCAAGCTCGAGGCTCTTCGCGACTGCCCCTTGATTCTCGTTCTCGATCAGGTGACCGATCCCCACAATGTCGGAGCGATCATGCGCTCGGCGGTCGCCTTCGACGCAGGCGCGCTCATTACGACGATGCGCCACAGTCCAACCGAATCAGGTGTGCTGGCGAAATCGGCCTCGGGTGCGCTGGAACTCATTCCTTATATCCAGATCACCAATCTCGCCGACACCCTCGAAGAGCTCCACGCACTCGGCTTCATGACGATAGGCCTCGATTCCGAGGGGCCGCAGCCGCTCGAAGGCACATTCGCCGGCGACAAAATCGCGCTGGTGCTCGGTTCGGAGGGTAAGGGCCTGCGCCAGAAGACCCGGCAGACGGTCAAGGCGCTCGCACGGCTCGATATGCCCGGCGCGATCAAGTCGCTGAACGTGTCGAATGCCGCCGCCATCGCGATGTACGCGGCAAGACATCATCTTAGGGGGTAGGAGCCGGCGGGACGATCGTCACGGCGAGCCCCGCCGTCGGGCAGCCGTCCTGCAATCTCTTCCAGGTCGTGACGTTGAGGTTCATTTCGCAGCGCGCGAGATAGGAGACGTCGCCGATGCGGATGCACGCAGTCTGGCCGAGTTCGTATTTGCCCCCATCGCGGTGACGGCAGGTGCACCGCCCGCCCGGCGCAGACGCGGAAACACTTCCGGCCACCAGGGCGACGGCCGCGAGCGACAACGCCAGAAACCGCAGGGCGCGCACGCATTTCATGCCCGACAGAATAGCGCAGTTCGACCCGATCAGAAACGGAGAATGCCGGCTGATTGCTCGGCCGGCATCCTCCGCAACGAACCGGCGCCACGGCGCCGGCCGAATGATTAGCTTGCGAGCTTCAGAACGTTGCCCTGAGCAATCGTCTTTTCGGCTTCGGCTATGGCGAACTGCTTCTGGTCGGGGCCGAGATTCAGGCCCTCAGCGCGGATAAACTCGATGTCCGTTATGCCGAAGAAACCGAAGACCGACCGCAGATAGGTTTCCTGGTGGTCCATGGCGGAAGCCGGGGCGACCGAATAATGACCGCCACGGGTGGAGGCGACGATCACCTTCTTGCCCTTGGCGAGGCCTTCCGGTCCTGCTTCGGTATAGCGGAAGGTTTTGCCGGCAACGGCCAGACGGTCGATCCACGCCTTGAGCTGGCTCGGGATCGAGAAGTTATACATCGGCGCACCGACGACGACCGTGTCGGCAGCCAGGAATTCCTCGAGCATCTGGCGGCCGATGCGCACATCGGCGGCCAGAGCGGCATCGACACCATCGAGGTCTGCAGGCGCCATGATCTGTGCGCCGGTCAGGTGCGGAACGCGTTCGGATGCGAGATCCCGATAGGTGATCTCCGCATCGGGCTGGTCGGCCTTGAGCTGCGACACGATTGCCGATGTCAGGCGGCGGGAGACGGAGTGTTCGCCGAGAATGCCGGAGTCGATATGAAGGATTTTCATGGGAAGCACCTTTGCTTACGTTGCGGTGCATCACATATGATCTGCAAACAATCATTCGATAAGTCAGCGAATATTTGACATTCCGTTTCCCCAGGGAAACAATTCGGCATATATCGCGGCAGATGGCCCCCTGAGCTCCAATCGTCACCCTCCAATCGACGGGGAGCCGCACCGAACGTCGATACCGCCTTTGATGGGAGGCACTCATGCAGGATCTCAACGATATCGCGCTCTTTGCCGCAGTCGTCAAACACAATGGCTTCAGCGCCGCCGCGCGCGACCTGAACGTGCCGAAATCCAAGCTCAGCAAACATGTCGCACGCCTGGAGGAGCAATTGGGCGTGCGTCTGCTCGAGCGCTCGACGCGCAAGCTTCGAATGACCGAAATCGGCCGTGTCTTTTACGAGCACGCCCAGGGGCTGCTCGACGGCGTGGCCGCCGCCGAAGCCGAGATCGCCGCAGTGCGCGCCGAGCCGACGGGCGTCGTCCGGCTCGCCTGTCCCATCGGCTTCACACCGATGCTCGCCGACATCCTGCCCGCCTTTCACCGCCGATATCCGGGTGTCCGCCTGTTGATCACCGCCTCCAACCGGCGGATCGATCTCATCGAGGAACGGATCGACGTGGCCTTGCGCGCACGCGACCAGCTCGACACCGACAGCCAGCTGATCGTCCGCAAATTCGGCGAAGTGCGCCAACGCCTCGCCGCCAGTCCGACGCTTCTCGCGCGCCTCGGTGAGATCACGACCGACAATCTTTCGCAAATGCCGACGCTGTCGATGAACGAGCAGCACCCCAATGATGTCTGGCGGCTCGTACACGCAACCGGGGGAGCGATCGAGATCGCTCACCGGCCCGTCGTCGGCTGCAGCGATTTTCTCATCCTCGAACGCGCGGCCATCGAAGGCATGGGCATAGCGCTTCTGCCCGACCACATTTGCGAGCGCGCCTTCCGAACCGGCGCCCTCGTTCCGGTCCTGCCGGAGTGGACCTCCGGCAACGTCATGGTTCACCTCGTCTTCCCCTCGCGCCACGGCCTGCTGCCCGCGACCCGCGCCCTCATCGACTTTCTGGCGGAAAATCTGATCAAGGCGCTGGAGCGCTGCCGCGAGGTCGACCCGAGGCCGGCCGCGTCGTTCGAGATTTGATGCGACGGTTGGATGGCTGCGCCACTTCGATGCCGATGAAACCTTGCCGGAGCGAAGGGGGCAACCGGAAGGAAGCGTGGGCGACGCATTGTTTTCAGGGTTTTCTGGTGCCCCCAGAGAGACTCGAACTCCCGACCTACTGATTACAAATCAGCCGCTCTACCAACTGAGCTATAAGGGCACGTTAGGGCTGGGAGTTACCATATTCTCTCCCGGTGTAAAGCAAAAATGCGGCTTCTCGCAATTTTTCGGATGCGTTCGTGCCGAGGCCGTGCCAGAAAAAGCGACCGTGGCGTCTATAGCGCCGCCCGCCTAAATTGACGCGAAAACAAGCGGAAGCGCCCCTGCCCCCGCAATGACAGACGGACTGAGTTCATGGCCCGCAAGTTCAACTCCCTCGCCTTCATCGCATCGCCGGCAGAGGAAGCGCAGAAGGCGGCCGAGGATCTCCGGGCCCTCTATGGAGATCATGATGCGGACAAGGCCGAAGTGATCGTCGCGCTCGGCGGCGACGGCTTCATGCTGCATACGCTCCACAGGACGATGAATACCGGCAAGCTCGTCTACGGGATGAACCGCGGCTCGGTCGGGTTCCTGATGAACCGCTACAGCACCGAGAACCTGCATCAGCGCATCGCCAATGCGGACGAAAATGCATTTCATCCGCTCGAGATGCGCACCACGGACGTCAACGGCGACAAGTTCACCGCGCTTGCCATCAACGAGGTCTACCTTTTCCGCCAGTCCTACCAGGCCGCAAAGTTGAAGGTCATCGTAGACGGAAAGACGCGGCTCGACGAACTGACCTGCGACGGGCTGCTTCTGGCGACACCTGCGGGCTCCACCGCCTATAATCTTTCTGCGCACGGGCCGATCCTGCCGTTGGAAGCGCCGCTTCTGGCGTTGACGCCCGTCAGCCCATTCCGGCCGCGGCGCTGGCGCGGGGCGCTGTTGCCGAATCACGTGACGGTGGACATCGAAATTCTCGAGGCCGACAAGCGCCCGGTCAACGCCGTGGCAGACCACCAGGAAGTCAAGTCCGTCGTGCATGTCCGCATCGCCGAATCGGAAAAACTCACGGCGCGGATCCTTTCGGATCCGGACCATTCCTGGTCCGATCGCATTCTCGCCGAGCAGTTTTCCAATTGAAATCACACGTTGCAAGGCCGATATGGTATGATCACGGGCGGTAGCGTGCCTCGCAGTCCCGGCATTCGGTTGCGAAGGATATCCACAATGCACAAGGCCCTGCTGATAGCGCTCTGCCTGACCCTGCCCTCAGGCGCGCTTTTCGCCCAGGACAATGGCCTCCTGCCCTCGAACGTCATCTTCGTGACGAGCACGGGCTTTTGGGAGGAGAGCGGCGGCGCGCCGCAGCCGGACGAAAGCAGGGATGGCGAAAAGGGTGCGAAGACTGCGGCGCCCGGTGGGCGGCGCGGCTATTATAAACTGATTGCCGTTCGACAGGAGGACGGCACCGCGCAGGTCCATCTGCAGCAGATCGCCTCCACTCCGACCGGTCCCGAGGTGGTTTCCTCCGCGGAACTGGAGGAATTCACGGCGCTGAAACCCTATGTCACCGATATTCGCCCCGAAACCTCGACAGGGATCACGCCGCAGCCGGGAATGTTCGCGACGGTTTATCTGAAGACCGAAGCGGGCGCGACCGAGCCCGAGACCTGGACGGTCCTCATCGACGAGCTCGGCGACATCAAGATCGAGCGCGCGACGAATTGAGGGGCACCGAACTTCGCCCCCTCATCCGCCTGCCAGCACCTTTATAACTTGTCATTAACCGAATCCGCCATGCTTGTGGATGCGGTGGCGAAGGGGACTGGGGCCTGCCGCGAGTCCCCTTCGCCCCGCTTGCGGGGAGAAGGTGGCCGGCAGGCCGGATGAGGGGCGGCTTTCAGCGCAGACCGCATGCCGCGCATGCCGAAAGGAATTTCCCCTCGCCCCCTCAACACCGGGGCAACGGCAATCAGCTCAGGTCGTCGACGGCCGCATCCGCGCCACCGCTGACGCGATGCGCAAGGGCTGCCTCCATGAACTCGTTCAGTTCACCGTCGAGCACGTCGCCCGGGCTGGTGCTTTCGACGCCCGTCCTCAAATCCTTCACCAACTGATAGGGCTGAAGGACGTAGGAGCGGATCTGGTGACCCCAGCCTATATCGGTCTTCGACGCCGCCTCGACGTTGGCGGCCTCCTCGCGCTTCTTCAGTTCAGCCTCGTAGAGCCGCGCGCGAAGCATGTCCCATGCCTTGGCGCGGTTCTTGTGCTGCGAGCGTTCCTGCTGGCACTGCACCACGATGCCGCTCGGCATATGGGTGATGCGCACGGCCGAATCGGTCGTATTGACGTGCTGACCGCCGGCGCCCGAGGAGCGGTAGGTATCGATCCGGCAATCGCTTTCGTTGATGTCGATCTGGATCGATTCGTCCACGACGGGATAGACCCAGATGGACGAAAAGGACGTATGGCGGCGAGCGTTGCTGTCATAGGGAGAAATGCGGACGAGGCGATGCACGCCCGATTCCGTCTTCAGCCAGCCATAGGCATTGTGCCCCTTGACGAGAAGCGTAGCGGATTTGATGCCTGCTTCTTCCCCGTCCTGGATTTCCATGAGCTCGACCTTGTAGCCCTGGCGTTCGGCCCATCGCGTATACATGCGAAGCAGCATGTTCGCCCAGTCCTGGCTTTCCGTGCCGCCGGCGCCCGAATGGACTTCGAGATAAGTGTCGTTCTGGTCGGCCTCGCCCGAAAGCATGGCCTCGACCTGCTTCTTCGCCGCCTCGCCGCGCAATTGGCGAAGCGCTTCCTCGGCCTCGGATACGATCGCCGAATCGCCCTCCTCTTCACCGAGTTCGATGAGCTCGATGTTGTCGTTGAGCTGCTGCTCGAAGCGGCGCAGGCCATTGATGCCATCGTCGAGCTGCTGGCGCTCGCGCATCAGTTTCTGCGCCTCGGCCGCATCGTTCCAGAGCGACGGATCTTCCGCCTTGTTGTTCAACCAGTCCAGTCGTCTTACCGCCTGATCCCAGTCAAAGATGCCTCCTCAGCAGGCTTATGGCCTGCTTGATTTCGTCGACGATGTTCTCGATTTCGCTGCGCATGATCCTGCTTCTTCAGGTGACTTTTCCAACGTGACGGTCAAATAGCGGTGCCCGCCGCCGATGTAAAGGCGACGGGCACCGCGTGCAATGGAAAGGGTCAGAACAGTCCGTTGGAGCCGGAGGTTACCGCCTGGTTGGCCTGCGGAGAGGTTCTCAATATTTCTTCCGGCGGCGCATATTCGTCGAGGTCGCCGATGACCGAGAAGGTGTCCGCAGGGCCGGTGCCCGGCTTGAAGGCTTCGATGATCGTGTCCGGCTCGCCCTCGACGGCCGCCATGCCGGTTTTGCGGTTGACGGGAATAAGGCTCATGCCTTCCGGCACCACGAACTTGCCGGGACGGGTACCCTCCACCGCCTTCTGCATGAAGGCGTTGAAGATCGGCGCCGACAAGCCGCCGCCGGTCGACCCGCGCCCGAGCGGTGCCGGGTCGTCGAAGCCGAGATAGAGCCCCGCGACGAGGTCGGGAGTGTAACCCACGAACCAGGCGTCCTTCTCGTCATTGGTCGTGCCGGTCTTGCCTGCGACAGGGCGATCGAGTTTGATCTTGCCTGCCGCGGTTCCCCGCGCGACGACGCCTTCCATCATGGAGGTGATCTGATAGGAGGTCATCGGATCGAGGACCTGCTCGCGATTGTCGATCAGCACCGGCTCTTCCTGAGCTTCCCAATGATCGGCATTGCAATTCTCGCAGGCCCGGTCCTCATGGCGGAAGATGGTCTTGCCGTAACGGTCCTGAATCCGGTCGATCAGCGACGGCTTGATCTGCTTGCCGCCATTGGCGATGACGGCATAGGCGGACACGAGACGCAGCACAGTCGTTTCGCCGGAACCGAGCGACATCGCAAGAAGCGGCGCCATCTTGTCGTAGATCCCGAAACGCTCGGCATATTCGGCGACGATGTTCATGCCCAGGTCGTTGGCAAGCCGGACCGTCATCAGGTTGCGCGATTTTTCGATGCCGAGGCGGAGCGTCGACGGTCCGGCAGAGCCGCCGCCGTAGTTTTCGGGCCGCCAGACCTGACCGCCCGCGACGATCTCGATAGGCGCATCCAGAATGACCGATGCCGGCGTATAGCCGTTGTCGAGGGCGGCCGCGTAGACGAAGGGCTTGAAGGCGGAACCGGGCTGGCGCATCGCCTGAGTCGCGCGGTTGAACTCGGACTGTCCGTAGGAAAACCCGCCGACCATCGCCAGCACGCGGCCGGTATGCGGGTCCATCGCGACCAATCCGCCCTGAACCTTCGGCGGCTGGCGCAGCCGATATTCGCCGGCCTCTTGCAACGGCTCGACATAGACGACGTCGCCCGGCCCGAGGACCCCCTCCGGCGACTTGGCGTTCTTGCGCTTTCCGCCCGCGGAGCGATAGGCCCACTGCATGTTCTTGGCGGCAATCCGCCCGGTCACCCGTTCAGGCACGATCTTGCCCGAGACTTCCTTTTCCGGCTGGACGCCGATTTCGGCGCCTTCGCTATCTACCGAGAGCACGACTGCCAGTTTCCATTCCGGCACGTCGCTGAGCGTGGGGATCTTGCTCAGCGGCTCGCCCCAGTCGCCGCCGATCTCGATTGTTTTCACCGGACCGTGAAAGCCCCGCCGCTCGTCGTAGTTCAAAAGCCCGTCCTGAAGCGCCTTGCGCGCCGCAATCTGCAGCCGCGGATCCAGCGACGTACGTACGGAAAGCCCGCCCTCGTAAAGCGCCTTGTCACCGTATTTCTGGATGATCTGACGACGCACTTCTTCGGCGAAGAAATCGGAGGCGAAGAGGTGCGCGCCGCCCCGCCGCGGCTTGACGCCGAGCGGTTGTTGCTTTGCCTCCTCACCGTCAGCCTTGGTGACGTAACCATTCTCGACCATCCGATCGATCACCCAGTTGCGGCGCTCGATCGCAGCCTCGACCTGGCGGAACGGGTGGTAATTGGCCGGCCCCTTGGGCAGGGCCGCAAGATAGGCGGTCTCGGCAATTGTCAGTTCCGTCACCGACTTGTCGAAATAGGTCAGCGCCGCGCCGGCGATGCCGTAGGAATTCAGCCCGAAGAAAATCTCGTTGAGATAGAGCTCGAGAATGCGGTCCTTGCTGTAGGCCTGTTCGATGCGGAAGGAGAGGATCGCTTCCTTGATCTTGCGATCGAGCGTCTGGTCGGAGCTCAAAAGGAAATTCTTGGCGACCTGCTGGGTGATCGTCGACGCGCCGACCGGGCGCCGGCCGGAGCCGAAATTCTGCACATTGACCACGATGGCGCGCGCAAGGCCCGTCACGTCGACACCCGGATGCCGGTAGAAATTCTTGTCTTCCGCCGAGATGAATGCGGCCTTGACGCGATCGGGTATCGCCTGAATGGGCAGATACAGCCGGCGCTCGCGCGCATATTCGGCCATCAGCGCGCCGTTACCCGCATGGAAGCGGGTCGTCACCGGCGGCGCATAATTGGCCAGCACCTCATAGTCGGGCAGGTCCTTGGTGATGCCGCCGAGATAGATCGCGACGGCCGCGGCTGTGCCAAGCAGCAGAAACGCACCAATGCCAAAAAAATATCCAATCAGTCTGATCATCAGTCAGGTACCGGTATCTAATTATCGTCCTATTGCGAGGTCGCCGAGTGCCCGAACGCTCGTTTTCCGCGAAAGGAGGCCGACGTCGCCAAACTCTTCCAAAGAAAACGTCCGGCATTTTCAGTTACACGCGTTTGGGCTCCCTCATATGGCCAGGAACCTGAAGCATCAACACCGTTTCCCACAAATCGGGACGCCCTCCCCCTAAGGGGCCTGGATTGTGAGTAAAATAGGGCTGTTACCGGATTATACAGTGCGCATCCGCTGAAAAGCATATCGCTGTTACCGGCTCGACACAAATCACATCCCCATTCCGTGGCACCGGGCTGGGACGAGATCAGCGATCCCGGAATGCCCTGCACATTCAACCGCCGTTTGCAACCGCGGTGTTCCGGTAGCGCTGAACGGCGTCGGCAAGCAGCGCGGATACCTTCTTCCTCCATTCCGCATCGAGCAGTTGCTTCTCATCTTCCTTGTTCGACAGGAAGCCGAGCTCGAGCAGCACCGAGGGCACGTCCGGCGCCTGCAGGACCCGGAACCCCGCATGGCGGTGCGGATTGTTGATCAGCTTGATCTGCCCTTCGAACGAGGAAATGACGCTTCGGGCGAGGTTGACCGAGAAAGCCTGAGTTTCGCGGCGGGTGAGATCGATGAGAATATCCGCGACTTCGGCCGGCTCGCTTTCGAGCGGAATCCCGGCAATCTCGTCGGAGAGATTCTCGCGTGCGGCAAGATCGGCCGCGAGGTGGTCGGACGCCTTGTCGGAGATCGTGTAGACCGTAGCGCCCCGAATATCCTTCTGCCGTAATGTGTCGGCGTGAACCGAAATGAACAGGTTGGAGCCTCGCTGGCGTGCAATCTGCACGCGTTGAGGAAGGGAGAGAAATTCGTCGCGTTCCCGCGTCAGAAACGCCTCGATGCCGGGTTCGTGATTGAGCCGTTCCACCAGCTCCTTCGCGAAGGCCAGGGTCACGTGTTTCTCTTCGGTTTTCGTGACGCCGCCGATTGCACCGGTATCGATTCCCCCATGGCCGGCATCTATCGCAACCACGAAGGCCCCGGCCTTCGGGGGCGGCGCGGCGGCCGGCCGGTCGGTCTTGGCGGAGGGCACCGTGCCGGTCCACTGCTGCTCGGCCAGGAGCGTGTCGAAGCGGTCCTGGCCGATCCTCTCCGCATCGAGCACGAGGCGAAAGCCCTTCCCGTCCTCCACCGGCTTCACTTCCGCGTGGGTCACCTCCGTCGGCCCCTTGGCGGAGAGCACAAGCCGCGAGGCCCCTGCCCCCATTCCGCCATAACGGATGGCGTCGAACAAGCCGCGAGGCTCCAGGCTCTCCGGTTTCAGCCCGAACGAGGTTTCCGGCAGATCGACGATGACGCGAACGGGATTGGCGACGTAGTGGATGGAGAAGGCCGGCTCGCGATCGAACTCGATGACCAGGCGCGTGCGGGCATCGTCGCCGGCAATCCGCGCGGCATAGGCGAGGAGAGGCACCGGCTCGCCGGCGCGCAGGCCCGCCACGGGCGACAGGAGAAGCAAAACGGCACCAAAGGCAGCGACGAGCGCGCGCATACCGCGACGACGCCCGATCGCCTCCATGGAACACAGCCTAGTCGCCGAACGCTTCACCTGAAACCCCACATCCATCCAATAAATGTGCCGGCGAAGGTCTCCCCGCCACCCCCTTATCCGCCCCTCAACCAATGAACCCTCAGGGTTAACCAAAGCTTGACGCGGAGGCCGTCGCACCGCCCGTCAGCCGGCGCTGTCTTCTCCTGAAGGTCCGGTTACACCCGCGCAAGCGAATCGATCAATATTGTGGCGGCAAAGGCTTTTCCCTTGCCAATGTGACATGGAAAACATAAAAGCGTCACAAGGAGAAAGTGTTGACGGGATAGAATCGTCGGCCGGGCAGCCGGAGCTTTTAGACGAGCTTGGCGCCAGGGAGTGATCGAGCCGGAACAACCGGTTGCAACCGTATCAAGCTTCCGCGGCCGCAGGAATTCATCCGCCGTCGCCGCATTTCCTCCTCCGTATACTGGTTCGCAAATTTCCGGCGGTGGCCGGAGTTCTTGATGGTGAATTTCACCGGATGCCCGCAAGCGGGCGCATTCATCGGGCCTCTTCCAGAGGTCCAGGACATTGGCATTCTTGTTTGGTCTTTGATGTGACTCAGCAGTATCGGTCAGAAGTAGAGCGGCCCCGGGACCCCAGCGTTCCGGCTGCCGTCTGGCTGCTGCACCATCGCTTGCGCCAAACAGGACCTTTCATATCCGGCGCAGCCTCCGACGTCTTGGACAGCCTTCTTGAAAAAGGCACTCTGTCTGTCGTCCCGCCGCGCCGAGGAGCACAGCTTAGATGGCAGAGAAAATGCTTATCGATGCGTCTCACTCAGAGGAGACGCGCGTCGTTGTCGTACGCGGGAACCGCATAGAAGAGTTCGATTTCGAATCGGAACATAAGAAGCAGATCCGCGGCAATATCTACCTGGCGAAGGTAACCAGAGTGGAGCCGTCGCTCCAGGCGGCCTTCGTCGATTACGGCGGCAATCGCCACGGGTTTCTGGCCTTCGCCGAAATCCATCCCGACTACTACCAGATCCCCCTCGCCGATCGTCAGGCCCTGTTGAAGGCGGAAGCCGAAGAGGCCCGCCGCGACGATGACGAGCCGAACGACACCGTGGCGGAACAGAAGTCCGCGCCGGCCGGCGATACGGTTGCCGAAGTCGTGGCACAGGCCGAAGCCGCCGAGGCAGCCGGAGAAGCCGCCGAGGCCGCCGAGGCCGCTGCGGAGAAGCCCAAGGCCAAGGCCAAGCCGAAGCGTACCCGCCGCGCAAAGCCGAAGGCCGGCGAAGAGCCCGTAGCGCCTGAGGGCGGCCCGTCGGAAGACGGAGAAGGCGACAAGAACGAAATGGCCGCGGTGGTCGATACCGATTCGATCTCCGAGGATATCGACGCGCGTCGTCAGCGTGACGACGACGATGACGACGACAATCACGACGGCGAAAAGGAAATCATCGAATCCGTCGGCGCCGAAGATGCCATGGAAGAGGTGGCGGATCGTCATATCCGCAAGCCGCGCAAGCAATACCGCATTCAGGAAGTGATCAAGCGCCGGCAGATCCTGCTGGTTCAGGTCGCAAAGGAAGAGCGCGGCAACAAGGGTGCGGCACTCACGACCTATCTTTCGCTCGCAGGCCGCTACTCCGTTCTCATGCCGAACACGGCGCGCGGCGGCGGTATTTCGCGCAAGATCACCAACCTGCAGGACCGCAAGCGTCTGAAGGAAATCGCCCGCGGTCTCGACGTGCCGCAGGGAATGGGTGTGATCCTGCGCACCGCCGGAGCCAATCGCACGAAAGTCGAGATCAAGCGCGACTTCGAATACCTCATGCGGCTGTGGGAGAACGTCCGCACGCTGACGCTGAACTCGACTGCCCCCTGCCTCGTCTACGAAGAGGGCAGCCTTATCAAGCGATCGATCCGCGATCTCTACAACAAGGACATCAGCGAGATCGTCGTTTCGGGCGAGGAAGGCTACAAGGAAGCCAAGGGCTTCATGAAGATGCTGATGCCGAGCCACGCAAAGGTCGTGCAGCCCTATCGCGACGTGCATCCGATCTTCTCTCGCTCCGGCATCGAAGCGCAGCTCGATCGCATGCTGCAGCCGCAGGTGACGCTGAAGTCTGGCGGCTACATCATCATCAACCAGACCGAAGCTCTGGTTTCCATCGATGTGAACTCCGGTCGTTCGACGCGCGAACACTCGATCGAGGATACGGCTCTCCAGACGAATCTCGAGGCAGCCGAGGAAGTAGCGCGGCAATTGCGCCTTCGCGACCTTGCCGGCCTGATCGTGATCGACTTCATCGACATGGAAGAGAAGCGGAACAACCGCTCCGTCGAGAAGAAGCTCAAGGATTGCCTGAAGAACGATCGGGCCCGTATCCAGGTCGGCCGCATCTCGCATTTCGGCCTGCTCGAAATGTCTCGCCAGCGCATCCGCGCCTCGGTGCTGGAAAGCACGATGCAGACCTGCCCGCACTGTAACGGTACGGGCCATATCCGTTCGCAATCCTCCGTTGCCCTGCATGTCCTGCGCGGCATCGAGGAACATCTGCTCAAGAACACCACGCACGACATCAGCGTGCGCACGACACCCGATATCGCGCTCTATCTGCTCAATCAGAAGCGCAGTTCGATCACGGACTACGAACAGCGCTTCGGTGTTTCCATCTTCATCGAAGCGGACGCCCAGGTCGGTGCGCAGCACTTCGCGATCGATCGCGGTGAACCGGTCGAAAATCCGGTGAGGATCGACCAGATCCTGCAGTTCGAGCCGGAGCCGGAAGACGAAGAAGAGGTCCTCATCGAGGAGGAGTCCGACGAAGAGGAAGCGGAAGAGATTGCTGCCGACCGTCAGGACCAGAAAAAGGCGCAGACCGACGAACAAGGCGGCCGCAAGCGCAAGCGTCGTCGCCGCCGGCGCGGCAAGGGTGCGGGTCAGGGAGCGGACGAAGCCTTCGCTGAGGCAGCCGACGCGGCTGAGGACGAGACCGGCGATGAAGGCGCAGTGGACGATGCCGAGGATGAAGGCGACGCCACGGATGCCCTGAATGGCGATAGCGAGCAGAAGCGCAAGCGTCGCCGCCGGGGCAAGCGTGGCGGCCGCCGCAGTCGTCAGGATGAACTGGCTGAAGCCGAGGGCGAGGCCGGCGTGGCTGCAGAAGCCGGCGAAGCGGCCGTTGACGCCTCAGAGGCGGAAGTCCCCCCAGCCGCGGCAGCCGAGGAGACGTCGCCGGATATCGCGGCAGCCGCTGCCGTCGAGGCAGCAGCGCAGGAGCCGAAACCGGCAAAACCCCGGCGCAGCCGCAAGAAAGCAGTCAAGGCCGAGGAGCCGGCCGAGAGTGTCGATGAAGGAGCCGAGAAGGCCGTCGAGTCCCAACCCGAAGCTCCCGAAGCCGCCCCTGAGGCGGTGGAGGAAGCTGTTGCCGATCTGGAAGGCGCAAAGCCCGCGCGCGCAAACCGGGATCTGTCGGCGATCGCTACCGAGCCGGTCGTGACGTCCAGCAAAAGCGAGGGCGAAGAGGAGCCGGCAAAACCTAAAAAGGGCGGCTGGTGGCAGCGCCGCGGTTTCTTCTAAGAAGCAAAGAAATAGCCCGGAGCGATCCGGGCTTTTTCATGGCTGGGATGGGTGGCGGCTCAGGTGTGAGCTTCCCCTTTGAAAAACTCCGCCCTTTCCGGACGGAAAGCCGCACATAGTTTTCCTTATCCCGCTCTATACTTTCCAGAGGGAGGACGAGGCCATGCACAAGTTCACAGTCATCGTTACGGAAGAGTTCGAAGCCGACACTGCCGAGGAGGCTGCCTTGCTCATGTATCAGCAACTGACCAACGGGCCGGCCCCTTTGCATTATTCGGTCACGGATGAAACGAAGATCGCAACCAACCTGACACTGGACCGGAAAGAGGCAGATGAGTTTGCCAGTGTCGATCACACCGCAGACCCCGGCAACTGGTAAAACCCGGCGCGGGCGGCCCGAATCTCAACAGGCCTTAGGCCAACCAGCGCGCGATGCGGTTCATCGCCTCCTCCATCTCGGTAGCCGCGCCCGCATAGGAAAAGCGCATGGTGCGATGCCCTTCGACGGGATCGAAGTCGAAGCCGGGCGTTGCCGCGACGTCGATCTCGGCCAGCATCCGACGGGCGAAGGCCATGCTGTCATTGGTGAAGCGGCTGACATCCGCATAGGCGTAAAATGCGCCGTCCATCGGCGAGGCGATCGAAAAGCCGATCTGCGGCAGCCGTTCGAGCAGCAGTGCCCGGTTCGCGGCATAGGCACGCTTGTAGCCGTCGAGCTCCTCATGCGCGCCGAGAGCCGCCTCCGCGGCAATCTGTGACAGCTCCGGCGGCGAAATATAGAGGCTCTGCGCGATGCGCTCGAAGGCACGCACCCGCGCCTCGGGCAGAACCATCCAGCCGATGCGCCAACCGGTCATACAGTAGTATTTGGAGAAGGAGTTGATCACGACGGCGTCGTCGGCGACTTCAAGCGCCGTCGTCTCCTCACCGGCGAAAGTAAGGCCGTGATAGATCTCATCGGAGATGAAGGCGATCGAGTGGTCCCGGCAATAGTCGGCGAGCGCCTTCAGCTGCGCCTTTCCGGTCACCGTTCCCGTCGGGTTCGCCGGACTTGCGAGAAGCACGCCCTTCAACGGTTTTCCGCCACGTGCCGCGGCGCGCTCGAGGCTGTCCGGGGTCAAAGTGAAGCCGGCATCGGCATTGGCTTCGATCTCGACCACTTCGAGCCCGAGCGCGGCCATGATGTTGCGATAGGCGGGATAGCCCGGGCGGGCGATGGCCACGCGATCGCCCGGATCGAACAGGGCGAGAAAGGCGAGATTGAACCCGGCCGACGATCCGGTCGTCACCGCAATCCGCTGCGGATCGAGCGTGATGCCGTGTCGGTTGTGATAGTGAGCGGCAATCGCCCTCTTCAGGGAGAGTGTGCCAAGAGCGTCCGTATAGCCGAGCCGACCGTGATCGAGCGCACGCCTTGCTGCATCGAGTGCCGCTTTCGGCGCCGGATGCGCGGGCTGACCGACCGCCATGGATATGACCGGGTGACCGGAATCGCGCCGCCGCGTGGCCTCGGCCAGCACATCCATGGCGTGGAACGGCTCGACTGCGCTGCGTTTCGACATCTGTGCCAAAAGTACGGTCCTCGCAAGTTTCTCAATGCCCTTTGCCCCATCGCTCGCGGCTTCACAAGTCCGCGAACGCCGCAATTCGGCCGATTTTGCCGTTTCGTTTCCCCCCGCCACGCCCTATGCTTCAACCAGTCGGCGCAAGCCGGGACTTGCCGTCGTCTTCAAACTGGCGCATTGACGCAAGCGTGCGGAGCCTACGACCGACATAGAACAGCAGACCACGAGGAAAGAATGACGCTCAAGATGAAGATGATTGCCGCAGCATCCCTGATCGCGCTTGCTGCCGGCGTCGCCCTGCCCGGTCCCGCGGCTGCGCTCGATGCCAAGCAGAAGGAGGAATTCGGCGCCTTCATCAAGGAGTACCTGCTCGCCAATCCGGAGATCATGCTGGAAGTGCAGGAAGCCCTCACCTCCAAGCAGCGGGCCAAGCAGCAGGAAACCGCCCAGGCGGCAATCGCCGACAACAAGAAGGCGATCTTCAACTCTGCCTACGACATTGCCCTCGGCAATCCGGAAGGCGATGTGACGATCGTCGAGTTCTTCGATTACAACTGCGGCTATTGCAAACGGGCTCTGTCCGACATGGACGACATCCTCGCCAAGGACAAGAATGTCCGCTTCGTTCTCAAGGAGCTCCCAATTCTCGGACCGGACTCGCTCGCGGCCCACAAGGTCAGCGCCGCCTTCCGCGTGGTCGCACCAGAGAAATACGGCGATTTCCATCGCGCCCTGCTCGGGGGAGAGGAGCGCGCGACGGAGGAAACCGCGATCGCCGTTGCGGCCAAGCTCGGCGTGACGGAAGCGCAGTTGCGCGAAAAGATGGATGACGGGCCGTATGATGCCTCGATGCGCGAAGCCTATACGCTCGCCAACGAGCTCGGCATCACGGGAACGCCATCCTACGTCGTCGGCAACGAGGCGGTCTTCGGCGCTGTCGGGGCGCCAGAGATCGAACAGAAAGTCGCCAACATGCGTGCGTGCGGCAAGACCGTCTGCTGACGGCCGGCCGGCCACCGCCCCTATAGGAACAGCACGACTTGTGGACAAAGCCCGCTGGTACCCAGGGGGCTTTTCCTCGGGGAACCATCAGTCTATAGGTAACCCTCCATCACCGGACCGGATTCCCTTATGCCTTCGACTATCTTTGTGCTGAACGGCCCAAACCTGAACGCGCTCGGCAAACGCGAACCGGGTATCTATGGCGGCAAGACGCTTGCCGACATCGAAGCGATGTGCAAGGAGGAGGCCAGACACCTCGGCTTCGACGTCGACTTCCGGCAGTCGAACCATGAAGGCACGTTGGTCGACTGGTTACACGAGGCTGGCGAAAAGGCAGTCGGCATCGCCATCAATCCCGCCGCCTACGGACACACCTCCATCGCCATGCACGATGCCATTCGGGCGATCACCGTCCCCGTGGTGGAGCTGCATCTTTCCAATATTCATGCGCGCGAAGAATTCCGGCACAAGTCGATGATCGCGCCAGCCGTCAAAGGCGTTATCTGCGGTTTCGGCGCACAGAGTTACATTCTGGCGCTGCATGCGCTAAAGAACCTGACGGAAAAATCCAAATAAGAAGAACACGAGGCTCATATCCCATGGCTGAAAAGAAACCGGGTATCGATCAGGCGCTGATCCGTGATCTCGCCAATATCCTTAACGATACCGACCTCACCGAGATCGAAGTGGAGCAGGACGATCTGCGCATCCGCGTTTCGCGGAACGGCACGCCTGTTGCCATGTCCATGCCGGCGATGCCCGCCTACCAGGTGCCGCCCGCCATCGCCGCTGGTCAGCCGGCTGGTGCGCCCCAGGGTGCCGCCGAAGGCGGTCACAATGCCAAGAACGCAGTGACGGCCCCCATGGTCGGCACCGCCTATCTCGCCCCGGCTCCGGGCTCCCGCCCCTTCATCGAAGTCGGTGCGGTGGTGAAGGAAGGTCAGACCATCCTGATCATCGAGGCAATGAAGACGATGAACCAGATTCCGGCCCCCCGCTCCGGCAAGGTGACGGAAATTCTCGTGCAGGACGCCGCCCCGGTCGAATATGGCGAACCCCTGATCGTGATCGAATAGGGCACGGTGGCGATGATCTCGAAAATCCTCATTGCCAATCGCGGCGAAATTGCTCTGCGCGTCCTGCGTGCCTGCAAGGAGCTCGGCATCGCGACCGTGGCCGTGCACTCGACGGCGGACAGCGACGCCATGCATGTCCGGCTCGCTGACGAGAGCGTCTGCATCGGCCCGCCGCCTTCGCGCGAGAGCTATCTGAACATCCATCAGATCGTTGCCGCCTGTGAGATCACCGGTGCGGATGCGGTGCATCCGGGTTACGGCTTCCTCTCGGAGAACGCCAAGTTCGCCGATATCCTCGATGCGCACGGCATCACATTCATCGGACCGACTGCCGAGCACATCCGCCTCATGGGCGACAAGATCACCGCCAAGAAGACGGCGGAAGAACTCGGCATTCCGGTGGTTCCGGGCTCCGATGGCGAAGTGAAGCCGGAGAACGCACTGGAGATCGCCCGCCAGATCGGATTCCCCGTGCTGATCAAGGCGACGGCGGGTGGCGGTGGCCGCGGCATGAAGGTCGCCCGCACCGAGGAGGAACTCGAAAACGCGGTTGCGACGGCACGTTCCGAAGCGGCGGCCGCATTCGGCAACGACGCGGTCTACATGGAGAAGTTTCTCGGCAAGCCGCGCCATATCGAAATCCAGGTCGTCGGGGATGGCGAAGGCAATGCGATCCATCTCGGCGAACGCGACTGCTCGCTGCAGCGCCGCCATCAGAAGGTCTGGGAAGAAGCCAACTCCCCGGCCCTGAACGTCGAACAGCGCATGAAGATCGGTCAAATCTGCGCCGACGCGATGAAGAAGTTGAAATATCGCGGCGCCGGCACGATCGAGTTCCTCTACGAGAACGGCGAGTTCTACTTCATCGAGATGAACACGCGCCTGCAGGTCGAACACCCGATTACCGAAGCGATCACCGGGATCGACCTCGTGCACGAGCAGATTCGCGTGGCGTCCGGAGCCGGCCTCTCTGCCAAGCAGGAAGATATCGTCTTCTCCGGTCACGCCATCGAATGCCGCATCAATGCCGAAGATCCGCGCACCTTCGTCCCTTCTCCGGGCACGATCACGCATTTCCACGCCCCGGGTGGCCTCGGTGTGCGCGTCGACAGCGGCGCCTATCAGGGTTACCGCATCCCCCCCTACTATGACAGCCTGATCGGTAAGCTGATCGTCCACGGCCGGACGCGCGTCGAATGCATGATGCGGCTGCGCCGCGTACTCGACGAATTTGTCATCGACGGCATCAAGACGACTCTTCCCCTTTTTCAGGACCTGATCAACAATCAGGATATCGCAAACGGCGATTATGATATCCATTGGCTGGAGCACCATCTGGCCACAACATCCGCATAGGATACGACATTGAAGGAGACGCGCAGCAAACAACCGGATATCACGCCGGACATGTTGTTGCGCGCCTACTCGATCGGCCTCTTCCCCATGGCCGACTCGGCCGACGATCCTGAACTTTTCTGGGTCGAGCCCGAGATCCGCGGCATCATCCCGCTGGACCGGTTTCACGTCTCGCGCAGCCTCGCCAAGGCGATCCGCAGACGTCCCTTCGACATTCGCTTCGATACGGCCTTCGCTGAAGTCATGGAGGGGTGCGCTCAGCCCGCACGGGACAGGCCGACGACCTGGATCAACGACACGATCCGCTCCCTCTATGCGGCCCTGCACCAAATGGGCCATGCGCACAGCGTCGAGGCATGGGAGGGAGACGTACTCGTCGGCGGGCTCTACGGCGTTTCACTCGGCGCAGCCTTTTTCGGCGAGAGCATGTTCTCGCGGCGCACCGACGCATCGAAGATCTGCCTCGTCCATCTGGTCGAGCGATTGAGGTCCAAGGGATTTCGGCTCCTCGACACGCAATTCACGACCGAACACCTGAAGTCCTTCGGCGCAGTCGACGTGCCCAAGGCTCAGTACGAAGTTCTGCTCGCGAAAGCCATAGCTTCGCCAAATCTCGAATTCTGAGGATCATGCCTTCTCAAGGAAAGGCTTACGCTTTGCGTCGCTCCGGTGAGTGGCAGGCAAAGAGAGAAGGATCGCAGGAGGCGCCTTGCCAAGTGCTCTATTGCTTTGCCGCCGTGTCCGGCGGGGGGACGTCCGACGAGGTCTTGCAGGACTGCAGCCAAACGTCATAGACGGGGTGCTCGACCGCATTGAGCCCCGGGCTGTCGGCAAACATCCAGCCGGTGAAGATGCGGCGGATCTTCCGGTCGAGCGTGATTTCGTCCACCTCCACAAAAGTGGTCGTCTTCGGCGCTTCCGTTTCGTCGCGGCTGTGGCAAACGCGCGGCGTTACCTGCAGCGCACCGAATTGCACCGTTTCGCCGATATAGACGTCAAAACTGGTGATGCGGCCGGTAATCTTGTCGATGCCGGAGAAGACCGCGACGGCGTTGGAAAGGCGCGCCGCCTGCGCGGTTTCGACGGCAGACGTCACCGGAGCGGCAAGGAGAAGGGCAATGGCAGCAAACCGCCCTCCCCGGCCAATCAAATCCCGCAGACAGAAACCCGCCATTACCGCCAATCCCCCGCACATTGCTGTTAGTCCCGGATGGACTTCAGGCGCTAAACCCGAAATGTGGCTGCGCCGTGATCGTCCCGCATGTCGCGGGATGATACCCGAAGAGCCCAGGCTCAGGAGCGCGGCGTCCAGGCGTCGTAGTCGCCGGTCACACGCGGGCGCTTGCCGGCGCCGGCAATCGACCCCTTCGGCCGGTAGGCACCGGGCGTGCCGGTCGGGTTGGCGCGGTGGGGCTTCTGCCACTCGCGGACGACATATTTCTCGTCGGCGGGGGAGACGTCGGTGCGGTGATGCATCCAACCATGCCAGCCCGGCGGGATCGCAGACGCCTCGGCAGGGCCGTTGTAGATCACCCAACGCCGCGTCCGGCCCTCGGAGTCCGTGCCGCCCTGATAGTAGACGTTGCCGAACTCGTCTTCCCCGACGCGCTGGCCATGGCGCCAGGTGTGAAACCGGGTACCGATCGTCTGTCCGTTCCACCAGGTGAAAATCTGCAGCAGGAGCTTCATAGGCATCGTCCTTTACCGGCCGATGGGAGCCAGCCGGATGTCAAAATCTCGCCCCCGCTTATGCCGCGCCGCTTCCGGCTTGTCCAGTGATTCCGCTCTTGGCTGCGGGGCAATTCACCTGCATCTCGAGGCCGAGGCGGCTGTGTCGCATCGATGCGAGCGGCGTCAAAGGTCAGGATAGACGCTTTTCGAGGATGAGCGCCGGTATGCCGGACTGCTCGTCGCCGCAACTGGATGTTTTTGCGACTTCCACAAATCCATGCGCGCGATAAAAGGCGAGCGCGTGCAGGTTCTGCGGCTCCACCTCCACCCGCATGCGTTCCGCATCCGGGAAGCAGGTCTCGAGCTCCGCGAACATGTCGCGACCGACGCCATGGCGTTGATACTTCGGCAGCACATAGAGCTGGTGCAACACGGCTGTCTTTTCCAGCGACTCGGACATGGCGGCATAGCCCATCCCGGCAAGCTCGCTGCCGTTGTCGGCGACGACAAACTCGGAGTGCTTGCGCTGCAACCGCGCGCGAAGGGCCTCGACGGAATGCCACCTCGCCGTCAGTTCATTGACCTTTTCGACACCGTAGAACGTATCGTAGGTCGCGTGCCACGTCTCGGCAAGCAGAGCGCGAACCTTTTCGAGGTCGCGCTCGCTCGCGGTACGGACGAAGAACATCGTCACTCCTCGATGCCGAGCTTGGATTTTACGAGGGCCTGCACCGCCTGCGGATTGGCCTTGCCGCCGGTCGCCTTCATCACCTGCCCGACGAACCAGCCGGCCAGCGACGGCTTCGCCTTGGCTTTTTCAACCTGGTCGGGATTGGCGGCGATGATCTCGTCGACCGCCTTCTCGATCGCACCGGTGTCGGTTACCTGCTTCATACCGCGGCTCTCGACGATCTCGGCCGGATCGCCTCCCTCGCTCCAGAGGATTTCGAAGAGATCCTTTGCGAGCTTGCCGGAAATGGTGCCGTCCTTGATGAGATCGATGATACCGCCGAGCTGCGCCGGCGAGACCGGCGTTTCCTCGATGGTCTTTCCGGCCTTGTTCAGCGCGCCGAGAAGATCGTTGATCACCCAGTTCGCCGCCGCCTTGCCGTCACGGCCTTCGGCCACGGCTTCGAAGTAATCGGCAATCGCCTTTTCCGAGACGAGAACGGACGCATCGTAAACGGACAGACCGAGATCGCGAACGAAGCGTTCCTTCTTGTCGTCCGGCAATTCGGGAAGATCGGCCTTGAGCGCTTCCACGAAGGCATCGTCGAACTCGAGCGGCAGGAGATCCGGATCGGGGAAGTAGCGGTAGTCGTGCGCCTCTTCTTTCGAACGCATCGAGCGGGTCTCGCCCTTGTTGGCATCGAAGAGACGGGTCTCCTGGTCGATCGCGCCGCCGTCCTCGAGGATGGCGATCTGGCGACGGGCCTCGTATTCGATCGACTGGCCGACGAAGCGGATCGAGTTGACGTTCTTGATTTCGCAGCGCGTGCCGAAAGCTTCGCCCGGGCGGCGAACCGAGACGTTGACGTCCGCGCGCATCGAGCCCTCGTCCATATTGCCGTCGCACGTGCCGAGATAACGCAGGATCGAGCGGAGCTTGGTGAGATAGGCTTTCGCCTCGTCCGACGAACGCAGGTCCGGCTTCGAGACGATCTCCATCAGCGCGACGCCCGACCGGTTGAGGTCGACATAGGACATGGCGGGATGCTGGTCGTGCATCGACTTGCCGGCATCCTGCTCCAGATGCAGGCGCTCGATGCCGATCTCGACGTCTTCGAACTGCCCCTGGCGATCCGGACCGACGGAAATGATGATTTTGCCCTCGCCGACGATCGGATCCTTGTATTGCGAGATCTGATAGCCCTGCGGCAGGTCCGGATAGAAATAGTTCTTCCGGTCGAAGATCGAGCGATTGTTGATCTTTGCCTTCAAGCCGAGGCCGGTGCGCACGGCCTGCTTGACGCATTCCTCGTTGATGACCGGAAGCATGCCGGGCATTGCGGCATCGACCAGCGACACATTGGCGTTCGGCTCCGACCCGAACTCGGTCGACGCACTGGAGAACAGCTTCGAATTGCTCAGCACCTGCGCATGGACTTCCATGCCGATGATGACCTCCCAGTCGCCGGTGGCGCCTGGAATGAAGCGTTTCGGATCAGGAGTGCGGACGTCGACGATGCTCATGTCATGCTCTTCTTTGAAGCCTGAATTCGTGGTTTCTCGGTAGAGCAATTGATCCCACGGTGCAAGCTTGTAAGGCGCGGCCGCACATGGGGCACTGGACAATGCCCGCTCTCGCAGCCGGTCATTGCAACCTTGACGATTGCGCGGCGATCTCCTAGAAAGCGCGATATCCGACAGGAGTCTTTATGTTCCATCAGTCTGAGTCCCCTAAGGGCCCTGCCCGCTTCCACTGAAAAGCGCGCATGGGCCGGAAACGTAAACCCCGCTCTTCTCACGAAGAACGGAACGTTTTCCTGCGTTCTGACGAACGCCATTCCGGAACACTCCAACGATGGACATTTCACGCGCCGAACAGCGCATTCTTCACCATTTGGCCCAGGGCGGCCGCATTGAAATCACCCGCGAAGGCAAGGCGATCGCAGACGTTCGCTGCTTTACGAGAGACGGCTGGGTCTATCCCGGTGTCGATCTCGAGCTTTTCCGTAAGCTGAAACGAAAGAGAGCGATCAAGTCGTCGGCCGGTAAGCCCTATCGCATCACCGAACGCGGACTGCATCTGGTCAGATCGGAGCTCAACAACCGTTGAGCGCCGGCGATCCGAATTGCACCGGATGCCGGAGATATCGTCTCCGGCATCCGGTGCGGTCGGTGTTGCCGCGATTTCGACGGATTACGCCTCTTTACGCCGTCACCACCACTTGGACGGCGTGAAGCGGCCGGCGGCCTGTTCGATGACGTGGGCCGTCTTGAACAGCGTTTCTTCTTCGAAGGGCTTGCCGATGAGCTGCAGACCGAGCGGCAGCCCCTTGCGGTCGAGCCCGCCCGGCACCGCAATGCCCGGAAGGCCGGCCATGTTCACCGTCACGGTGAAGATGTCGTTCAGGTACATCTTCACCGGATCGGCTGCGAGGTCCTCGTCGGCAATGCCGAAGGCGGAGGACGGCGTGGCCGGCGTCAGGATCGCATCGGCCCCCGCCTGGAAGGCGAGCTCGAAGTCGCGCTTGATCAAAGTCCGGACCTTCTGCGCGCGCAGGTAATAGGCATCATAATAGCCGGCGGAAAGCACATAGGTACCGATCATGATACGGCGCTTCACCTCCTGGCCGAAGCCGGCGGCGCGCGTCTTTTCATACATGTCGATGATGTCCTTGCCGTCGACGCGCAGGCCGTAGCGAACGCCGTCGTAACGCGCGAGGTTGGACGACGCTTCGGCCGGAGCGACGATGTAGTAAGCGGGCAGCGCGTATTTCGTATGCGGCAGCGAGATATCGACGATTTCGGCGCCGGCGTCCCTGAGCCAGGCGATGCCCTGCTGCCAGAGCGCCTCGATATCCTCCGGCATGCCGTCGACGCGGTATTCCTTCGGAATGCCGATCCGCATGCCCTTGATCGACTGGCCGATCGAGGCCTCGTAGTCCGGCACCGGCAGATCGACGGAGGTCGTGTCCCTCGGATCGATGCTCGCCATCGACTTCAACAGGATCGCCGCATCGCGCACGTCGCGGGCGATCGGGCCCGCCTGGTCGAGCGACGAGGCGAAGGCGACGACGCCCCAGCGCGAGCAGCGGCCATAGGTCGGCTTGATGCCGACGGTGCCGGTGAACGCCGCCGGCTGGCGAATCGAGCCGCCGGTATCGGTCGCGGTGGCGCCGGCGCAAAGACGCGCCGCGACTGCGGCCGCAGACCCGCCGGAAGAGCCGCCCGGAACCAGGTCCAGATTCGAGCCTTTAGCGCGCCACGGGTTCTTGACCGGTCCGTAATAGGAGGTCTCGTTAGACGAGCCCATGGCGAACTCGTCCATGTTAAGCTTGCCGAGCATGACGGCGCCGTCGTTCCAGAGGTTCTGGGTCACGGTCGACTCGTAGCGCGGCTCGAAGCCGTCGAGTATGTGGCTGCATGCCTGCGTGTGGATGCCCTCCGTGCCGAAGAGATCCTTGATACCAAGCGGGATGCCCTCGAGCGCGCCGGCCTTACCGGCCGCGATGCGGGCGTCCGATGCCTTCGCCATCTCGCGCGCCTTTTCCGGCGTGACGGCGACATAGGCGTTGATCGTCTGGTTGGCTGCCTCGATCGCGGCAAGATAGGCGTCGGTCAACTCGACCGCGGTGATCTCCTTGGCGGAAAGCTTCGCGCGGGCTTCGGCGATCGTGAGGCTCGTAAGGTCGGTCATGGTGCAATCGGACTTTCGCATTCAAAACGGCGGGGCGGACGGCGAGTGGTTATTCGACCACCTTCGGAACGAGGAAGAAGTTGCGATCCGAGTTCGGCGCGTTGGCGACAATGTCGTCCGCCTTGTCACCATCCGCGACGATGTCGTCGCGCTTTTTCATCTTCATCGGCATCACCGACGTCATCGGCTCGACTCCGTCGACATCCACTTCGGAGAGCTGCTCGACGAAGCCCAGGATACCGTTGAGTTCGCCGGTCATCCGCTCGGCTTCCTCATCGCTGACGGCGATGCGGGCAAGGCGCGCGACGCGCTTCACGGTGGCAAGGTCTACGGACATGATCGTCTCCGGTATCGCAAAGTTTCCCCCGCTATAAAGGCGAGTTGCACAACGTGCAACTCGCGAATAGCGCCGACCGGTTTCCGGCTGGGCTGCGCTCCTCTTCAGAGGGTTACTGCGCCACCGACCTCGGGGATGGCGACCAATGTCGAGGCACCGTCCATGCCCGCAACGAAGGTCTCCGGCGTCTGGTCGATGATCGGGAAGGAGCCATAGTGGCAAGGGATCGCCGTGTTGAACTTGAAGTAACGCTGGCATGCGAGCGCGGCCACGGCACCGCCCATAGTGAAACGGTCGCCGATCGGCACGATGCCGATTTCCGGCTCGTGCAGTTCCTGCACGAGCGCCATGTCGGAGAAGATGTCCGTGTCGCCCATGTGATAGAGCGTCGGCTCGTCGTCGAAATGGAGAACAAGGCCATTGGCGTTGCCGAGCGAATGCGAAACGCCGTCGTCGGTGATCTGCGCCGACGAGTGCAGCGCGTTGACGAATGTGGCGGTGAAGCTCCCGAGCTGAATGGTTCCGCCCGTATTGCCCGGCTCCAGCTTCGAAATGCCTTGCCGGCCGAGCCACATGCAGAGGTCGAAATTGGCAAGGACCGTCGCGCCCGTTTCCTTGGCTATGGCAACGGTGTCGCCGACGTGGTCGCCGTGGCCGTGGGTGAGCAGAATGTGGGTCAGCCCCGCCGTTGCGGCCTTGCGCTCCTCGTCCCGAAAGGCGGGATTGCCGGTGAAAAACGGATCTATCAGGATTTTGGCTTTCGCCGTTTCGATGTGGAAGGCGGAATGTCCCAGCCATTTGATGTTCATGATGTTCTCCTCAGATCGCGCGCGGCACCCCGGACGAGTCGGGCGATAAAATCGTTCGATTTATGTCTAGGACAAGCATATGGATCAGACCAGCGCACTGGAAAGATCGAATCGGTAAATCCCATGGCAATTCTCACGATGGAGGAACTCGCGGAGCGGCTGCCGCCCTATCGGTCGGTGGCCGGCCTGGATCTCGGGACGAAAACGATCGGCCTTTCGGTTTCCGATCTGGGGCGGCGCTTTGCGACGCCGCGCGATGTGATCCGCCGCGTCAAGTTCGGCGCCGACGCGCAGGCGCTCCTGGCCTTTGCGGAGAAGGAAGGGATCGCGGCCTTCATCATCGGCTTGCCGGTGAACATGGACGGATCCGAGGGGCCGCGCTGCCAGGCGACGCGGGCCTTCGTGCGCAATATGGGGGAAAAGACGGATATCCCCTTCGTCCTATGGGACGAACGCCTGTCGACGGTGGCAGCCGAGCGGGTACTGATCGAAATGGACGTATCGCGTAAAAAGCGGGCCGAACGTATCGACTCGGCAGCCGCTTCCTTCATTCTTCAGGGAGCGCTGGATAGATTGGCATCGCTGGCGAGAGGCGCTTCCGGCGATCGTGACGCACCGTAACGGCGCCGATACCAGGCCGCGATCTGCCGCCGCTTCCTGAGCGCGACAAGGCCGAACACGATCAGGCTGTCGACGATCATGGCCCGGGCGACGAGCGGCGGAATGGTTTCCGGCGGCATTCCCAGGATATTCCCGTAAACCCGGAAGACGAGCTCATGCGCCTCCCGCGTCAGCATGAAGACGCCGAAGCTCATGTCGTAGTAGGAGAGCCCGTACCAGCCCGTAAGCAGCATCACGGGACCGCCCCAGAAGATCAGCAACCACTTCATGAGGCGCCCCTCTCCGGCTGATGGCCGCGCAGAAGCGAGCTGATCGCACGATCAAGCAGGACGAATGTGGTCAGGACGGCCGCGAGGCTCGCTATATCGAGCGCCAGGCCGGCAAAAAACATCACCATGATGATCAGCAAGGCAGCTCTCACCGGCCGCTCCGTTCCATCCTTGAAAAAATCGCACCGTCAGTATCTCCGCCTCTGAGGCAGAAGTGCAACGTAAACCATTTGTTAAGGTTAATATTCACGGTAAACGCCGGCTTGCGGCCGGCGGTCCAGCGGCCTACAGCGAGTTCTGCGCACCTCATAAGAACGCGCGGCGCTACGTGCTTGAACCTGCCTGGAGCCCTGATGACCATCGTCTTCGAAAGCACTCTGCCCGTCTTCCTGCTCGTGCTCCTTGGTGTCGCGCTCCGGCGCTCTACGCTTGTCGACCAGGGGCTATGGATCGGGCTCGAGCAGTTCGGCTATTATTTTCTCTTTCCCGCGCTGCTCTTCTCGACGCTGGCGAAGGCGGACTTGGCCGGACTCGAGGCCGATGCGACGGCCGTCGCTACGGTCGGCAGCGTGACATTGATGTCGGCCGCCCTCCTCTCGGCCTGGCCTCTGCTGCGTCGAAGCGGCATTTCGGGCCCCACCTTCACGTCGGTCTTCCAGACGGCCACGCGATGGAATGCCTTCATTGCACTGGCGGTCGCTGAAAAACTCTTCGGCGCGGTTGGACTCAGCCTGACGGCCCTCGTCATGGCACTGCTCATCATCCCGATCAATTTCTACAATATCGCCGTTCTGACCTGGTTCGGCGGCGGCAGCCGTGGCATCGGCTTTTTCTTTTTGAAGATCATCACCAATCCCCTGATCATCTCGTCGGCGCTCGGGATATTGTTCAACTTGACGGGCATCGAACTCTATGAGCCGGTGATGACGGCGGTCGACATGCTGGCGAGCGCTTCGCTCGGGCTTGGCCTGATCCTGGTCGGGGCCGGCCTCAAGGTCGCCGACGCCCTGAGCCCGAGCATCCCAGCCCTGTTCGCGGTCGTGCTCAAGCTGATCGTCATGCCGGTGTTCATGGTGGGCGGCAGCGCGCTTCTCGGCATCCGGGGGGATGCCCTGCTCGTCATCGCCGTGGGTGCGGCCGTCCCCACCGCCATGAACGGCTATCTTCTGGCCAAACAGATGGGGGGTGACGCGGAGCTTTACGCCTCCGTCGCCACGATCCAGACGGCGGCCTCCTTCCTGACGATACCGCTCGTGCTCTTCGTTACGGGCTATGTCGCCGCCGGATAGAGCAGGTCCAGGACATAGGCCGAATCGAAGCGCGAATCGAGCATGCCGTAAGTCGAGCGCCAGCCGGCGGCCAGGCGCGATTCCAGGAACGCATCGGCGATGCGCCCGGCCCCGAGCCTGTAGAGTTCGGCAGCCGCCGCCGCCAGCGCCAGTTGCTCGACCAGCATGCGTGCCGCGCCCTCGTCGCGCTCGCAGAGCGACATGGCGGCACGCAGAACCTCGATCGTCTTGCGCCCGGCGGGACCCAGATCGCGGCCGATCGTTGCGAAGAGCTGCTCGAACAGTTCCTTGCGGCGCCCGAGCACCCGCAGGACGTCGAGCGCCATAACGTTGCCGGAGCCTTCCCAGATCGCATTGACCGGCGCTTCGCGGTAGTGACGCGCAAGCGCCCTCTCCTCGACATAGCCGTTGCCGCCCATGCACTCCATGGCCTCGTAGATCAGCGCGGGGGCGATCTTGCAGCACCAGTATTTCGCGACCGGCGTCATGATGCGGGCGTAAGCGGCATCCTCGGCGCTGCCATGGGCATTATCGAAGGCTTCCGCCAGGCGGAACGACAGCGCGCTTGCGGCCGCGACATCCAGGGCCATGTCGGCGAGCACTCTGGTCATCATCGGCTGGCTGACAAGCGCTTTGCCGAAAACCTTGCGGCCGCGGGTATGATGGACGGCTTCGGCGAGCGATGCGCGCATCATGCCGGCCGAGGCCAGCGCGCAGTCGAGCCGGGTCAGCGTCACCATGTCCAGAATCGTACGGATACCGGCATCCGGCGTACCGAGCAGGAAACCGAAAGTGTCGGAAAACTCGACCTCGGAGGACGCATTGGAACGGTTGCCCAGCTTGTCCTTCAGGCGCTGGAAACGCAGGCCGTTGGCCCCACCGTCCTCCAGCAGCCGTGGGACCAGGAAGCAGCCGAGCCCCTCCCGGGTCTGTGCCAGCATCACGAAAGCGTCGCTCATCGGCGCGGACATGAACCATTTGTGTCCGGTGAGGCGATAAATGCCCTCCCCCACCCGTTCGGCCGTGGAGGTATTGGCGCGCACGTCCGTGCCGCCCTGCTTCTCGGTCATGCCCATGCCGATCGTGACCGCGGATTTCTGCATCCACGGCCGATTGGACGAATCATATTTGCGCGAGAGTATCTTCGGCGCCCATTCCTTCTGAACGGCGGGGGAAGCGGTAATCGCCGCGACCGAGGCACTCGTCATCGTCAGCGGGCAGAGATGGCCGCATTCGAGCTGCGCGGTCAGATAGAAGCGGATCGCCCTTACCTTGTGCGAGCGGCCACGCTCATCGGGCAGGTTCTCCCAGGCGGAAGAATGCAGGCCGGTCGTCATGGATCGGCGCATCAGCGCATGCCAGGCGGGATGGAACTCGACGACGTCGAGGCGCTCGCCGCGCGGCCCGTGCGTCTTCAGCTTCGGCACGCCTTCATTGGCCATCCGGGCCAGTTCCTGCGCCTCGGGCGAAGTCACATAGCGCCCAAGCCCATCGAACTCGTCGCGCAGCGTCTTCGGCATGCTGGACGTGATGTCGACCACCAGCGGGTCGGAGCGAAAGGCGTTGACACCGGACCAGGGCTTTGGCTGGTTCAGTTCTGCAAGTTTCTGTTCTGTCCGGTTCATCTGATTCATGGGCCGGTTTTAGAGCCTTTCCTGTCTAAATGGAAACAATTCTGTCGGCCCAAGTTTTCTTCGGAACGGGCGGCGCGCCGCTTGCCGCGCCGGGGTCCACGTTCTATAGAGCGACCGAATTCCAGAAATGCAAGGGCGGCCCATGATCACCTTCCCGCATCGCCACCTGCTCGGCATCAAGGGGCTGACGGAACAGGATATCACGCTCCTGCTCGATCGCGCCGACGAGGCCGTCAAGATCTCTCGACAGAGGGAGAAAAAGACCTCCTCGCTGCGCGGGCTCACGCAGATCAATCTGTTCTTCGAAGCCTCGACCCGGACCCAGTCTTCATTCGAGCTCGCCGGAAAGCGGCTCGGCGCCGACGTCATGAACATGTCCGTCGGCAATTCCTCGGTGAAGAAAGGCGAGACGCTGATCGATACGGCGATGACGCTGAACGCCATGCACCCGGACGTGCTGGTCGTTCGCCACTCGTCGGCCGGGGCTGCCTCGCTGCTTGCCCAGAAGGTCTCCTGCTCGGTCGTCAACGCCGGCGACGGCCAGCACGAACACCCGACTCAGGCGCTGCTCGACGCGCTGACGATCCGGCGCGCCAAAGGCAAGCTCTCGCGGATCATCGTGGCGATCTGCGGCGACGTTCTCCACTCGCGCGTCGCCCGCTCCAACATCCTGCTTTTGAACCAGATGGGCGCCCGCGTGCGGGTCGTCGCGCCGGCGACGCTGCTTCCCGCCGGCATCGCCGAGATGGGCGCCGAGGTCTACCACTCCATGGCCGAGGGCCTCAAGGATGCGGACGTGGTGATGATGCTGAGGCTCCAGCGCGAGCGCATGGCCGGCTCATTCGTGCCTTCGGTGCGCGAATACTTTCATTACTACGGGCTGGACGCCGAGAAGCTCAAGGTCGCGAAGGACGACGCGCTCGTCATGCACCCGGGGCCGATGAACCGCGGCGTCGAGATCGCCTCGGAGATCGCAGACGGGCCGCAAAGCGTGATCGAACAGCAGGTCGAGATGGGCGTCGCCGTGCGCATGGCCGTGATGGAAACATTGCTTCTCTCCCAGAACCAGGGGCCGCGCCTATGACCAGACCACTCGTTCTGCAGAACCTCCGCATCGTCGATCCTTCGCGGAACCTCGACGAAACCGGCACCGTCATCGTCGGGGACGACGGACGTATCCTCGCGGCGGGGAAGGATGCGCAGAACCAGGGCATACCTGCGGACGCCTTCGTCAAGGACTGCGCCGGTCTCACCGCCGTTCCGGGCCTGGTCGATGCGCGCGTCTTCGTCGGCGAACCGGGCAGCGAACATCGCGAGACGATCGAGTCGGCCTCGCGTGCCGCCGCGACCGGCGGCGTCACTTCTTTCATCGTCATGCCGGACACCGATCCGGTGATCGACGATATGGCGCTGGTCGAATTCGTGCAGAAGACCGCGCGCGACAAGGCGCTCGTCAACGTCCATCCGGCGGCGGCCCTGACCAAGGGACTGCTCGGCCAGGAGATGACCGAGATCGGGCTGCTTCGCGATGCGGGCGCCGTCTGCTTCACCAATGGGCGACAGCCGGTGCACGATACGCTCGTGCTTCGCCGCGCGATGACCTACGCGCGCGAGTTCGGTGCCGTCGTCGCGCTCGAGACCCGAGATAAGTATCTCGGCGCCAACGGCGTCATGAATGAAGGGCTGCTGGCGAGTTGGCTCGGCCTTCCCGGCGTGCCGCGCGAAGCCGAGATCATTCCGCTCGAACGCGACCTGCGCATCGCCGGCCTGACGCGTGCGGCCTATCACGCAGCCGAAATCTCCGTTCCCGAATCGGCGAAGACCATTCGCATCGCCCGCGAGAACGGCACCAACGTCACCTGTGGGATCTCGATCAACCACCTAACCCTGAACGAGAACGACATCGGCGAGTACAGGACTTTCTTCAAGCTCTCGCCGCCTTTGCGCACCGAGGACGATCGCGTCGCAATGGTCGAGGCGCTGGCCGACGGAACGATCGATATCATCGTCTCGTCCCATGATCCCCAGGATGTCGACACCAAGCGCCTGCCCTTCGCGGATGCCGCGGACGGGGCGATCGGTCTCGAAACACTGGCGGCAGCGGCTCTGCGGCTCTACCACAGCGGCGAAGTGCCGCTGATGCGGCTGATCGATGCTCTGTCCACCCGCCCGGCCGTGATCTTCGGCCTGGATGCCGGCACGCTGAAGCCCGGCGCCCGGGCCGACATCGCCGTCATCGACCTTGACGAGCCTTGGGTTCTCCACAAGGAGACACTCGTCTCACGCTCCAAGAACACGCCTTTCGAAAATGCACGCTTTACCGGACGGGTCGTCCAAACCTATGTTGCGGGCGAACTCGTGCATTCGGCATAACCGGCGCGGGTCAGCGGAAGGGGGGACCGGTGGACATGTTTTCCTGGCAGTTGGGGCTGCCTTCGACGCTCACATGCCTTGTTTTCGGTTATCTGCTGGGCTCGATCCCGTTCGGCCTCATCCTGACGCGGATGGCCGGCCTCGGTGACGTACGCAAGATCGGCTCCGGCAATATCGGCGCGACGAACGTGCTCAGAACCGGCAACAAGAAGCTTGCCGCCACGACGCTGCTGCTGGATGCCCTGAAGGGCACGGCTGCCGCGGCGGTCGCATCCTACTGGGGTGTCGAAGCGGGCATCGCCGCCGGTTTTGCCGCCTTTATCGGGCACTTGTTTCCGGTCTGGCTTTCGTTCCGGGGCGGCAAGGGCGTTGCCACCTATATCGGCGTGCTGCTCGGCCTCGTGCCGGTGATGGTGCTCCTCTTCGCCGTCATCTGGCTGGCAATGGCAAAGATCACGCGCTACTCATCCCTGTCGGCGCTCGTCGCTACCGCTGTCGTCCCCATCGCGCTCTATGCAGCCGGCCACGGCAAGGTGGCCGTGCTCTTCGCGGTCATGACGGCCATCGCCTGGATCAAGCACCGCGCCAACATCCAGCGCCTTCTGAGCGGCACCGAAAGCCGGATCGGAGAAAAGGGCTGATGCCGCCGGGCGCTCGACGTGCCGGGATGGCGCTGAGCGAACGGCAGAAAATCGCATGGTTGCGGCTGATCCGAAGCGACAATGTCGGCCCCGCAACCTTCCGCGATCTGATCAGCCATTTCGGCACTGCAGAGGCGGCGCTCGAGGCGCTGCCGGAACTTTCGCGTCGTGGCGGGGTGGACCGGTCCTTCCGCGTCGCCACGGTGGACGAAGCCGAGCGAGAACTCGAGGCCGCACACCGGTTCGGCGCCGTGTTCGTGGGCATTGGCGAGCCCGATTACCCGGATGCGCTCAGACAGATCGACGGCGCCCCGCCGCTTCTCGCGACGAAGGGCAATTTGAAGGCGGCGGCCCGCCCCTCGCTTGGGATCGTCGGTTCACGCAATGCCTCGGTCAGCGGCGCGAAGTTCGCGGCGATGATCGCCCGCGACGCCGGAGCTGCCGGCTATGTCATTACATCAGGGCTCGCCCGCGGCATCGACACCGCCGCCCACCGCGCCAGTCTGCGGACAGGCACGATCGCCGTGCTCGCGGGTGGCCTCGACCGCCCCTACCCGCCGGAGAATCTCGGCCTGCTGCAGGAAATCGTCTCCGGCGAGGGGCTGGCGGTCAGCGAGATGCCCTTCGGCTGGGAACCGCGCGCCCGGGACTTCCCGAGGCGGAACCGGCTCGTCGCGGGCATCAGCCTCGGTGTTGCGATCGTCGAAGCCGCGAGCCGCTCAGGGTCACTGATCACTGCGCGTTACGCGGCCGATTTCGGCCGGCTGGTCTTTGCCGTGCCCGGGTCGCCTCTCGATCCGCGCTGTCACGGCACGAACGATCTCTTGAAACAGGGCGCGACCATCACGACCTCTTCGGCGGACGTGATCGAGGCACTGGCGCCTCTCAGCCGCGACGATCTTTTCTCGCGGCTGGACCTGAAGGAACCGAGTATCGAGGAACCGCGATCGACGCCGCCGGCCCCGGACGACACCGATCGCGCGCGCGTCGTCCAGGCTCTCGGGCCGACCCCAGTCGAGATCGACGATCTCATTCGATATACGGGGCTTGCCGCACCGCAGATCCATATGGTGCTCGTCGAACTGGATCTTGCCGGTCAGCTCTGCCGGCACGGAGGCAATCTCGTATCGCTTGCGACCGCCGAATGACGGCCAGGATCCGCCGCTCCGCCGCGCCAAAGACAACGGCAAGAAAGACGACCACCGGTTGAGCCGAATCGAATGTTGCCGCTTGGTTGCGGTCGAGCGCGATATAGCTATTTTCGATCAAACCCCTTGACCGCGCCCGAATCCCTGTCCATGTCGTGGCGTCGGTATTGGCGCGCAGGGTCGCCAAACAAGTTGTCTCAGAGAATGTCGATGAATGTTGTAGTGGTGGAATCGCCTTCCAAGGCCAAGACGATCAACAAGTACCTGGGCCCAGGCTACAAGGTGCTTGCCTCGTTCGGCCATGTGCGTGACCTGCCTGCCAAGGACGGATCGGTTCGCCCCGACGAAGACTTCGAGATGTCCTGGGAGGTCGACGGCGCCTCCGCCAAGCGGATGAAGGACATCGCCGATGCGGTGAAATCGTCCGACGGTCTCATTCTCGCAACCGACCCCGACCGCGAGGGCGAGGCGATCTCCTGGCATGTGCTCGACCTTCTCAGGAAGAAGAAGGTCATCGGCGACAAACCGGTCAAGCGCGTCGTCTTCAATGCGATCACCAAGAAGGCCGTGCTCGATGCGATGGCCGAACCCCGCGACATCGATGCCTCGCTGGTCGACGCATATCTCGCACGCCGCGCTCTCGACTACCTCGTCGGCTTCAATCTTTCCCCCGTGCTCTGGCGCAAGCTGCCGGGCGCACGCTCCGCGGGCCGCGTGCAATCGGTGGCGCTGCGCCTCGTCTGTGACCGCGAGGCGGAAATCGAGCGCTTCGTCACCGAAGAATACTGGAACATCTCGGCGCTTCTGAAGACGCCGCGCGGCGACGAATTCGAAGCGCGCCTCGTTTCGGCCGACGGCAAGCGGCTGCCGCCGAAGGCGATCGGCAATGGCGAGGAAGCCAACCGGTTGAAGTCCCTGCTCGACGGCGCGAGCTACGTCGTGGAGAGCGTCGAGGCAAAGCCGGTCAAGCGCAACCCCTCCCCGCCCTTCACCACTTCGACGCTGCAGCAGGCCGCCTCCTCGAAACTCGGCTTCTCGGCATCGCGCACCATGCAGGTTGCGCAGAAGCTCTATGAAGGCGTCGATATCGGCGGAGAAACCGTAGGTCTCATCACCTATATGCGTACGGACGGCGTGCAGATGGCGCCGGAAGCGATCGCCGCCGCGCGCCAGGCGATCGGCAGCCAGTTCGGAGAGCGCTATCTTCCGGAAAAGCCGCGCTTCTATTCCACCAAGGCAAAGAACGCCCAGGAAGCGCACGAGGCCATTCGCCCGACGGATTTCGACCGCACGCCGGACCAGGTTCGGCGCTTCCTCGACGGCGACATGCTCAGACTCTACGATCTCGTCTGGAAGCGCGGCATCGCGAGCCAGATGGCATCTGCGGAGATCGAGCGCACCACCGCCGAGATCGTTGCCGACAATGCCGGCAAGAAGGCGGGCCTCAGGGCAACCGGTTCGGTCATCCGCTTCGACGGCTTCATCGCAGCCTATACCGACATGAAGGAAGACGGCGAGCAGTCGGATGACGGCGACGAGGGCGGCCGCCTTCCGGAAATCAACGCGCGCGAAAATCTTGCCAAGCAGAAGATCAACGCCAGCCAGCACTTCACCGAGCCGCCGCCGCGCTATTCGGAAGCGACGCTCATCAAGAAGATGGAAGAGCTCGGCATCGGCCGTCCGTCCACCTATGCGGCGACCGTCACGACCCTCATCGACCGCGACTATGTGGAAATCGACAAGCGCAAGCTGGTGCCGCAGGCGAAGGGCCGTCTGGTCACGGCGTTCCTCGAAAGCTTCTTCACCCGCTATGTCGAATATGACTTCACCGCATCGCTCGAGGAGAAACTGGACCAGATTTCGGCGGGCGAGCTCAACTGGAAGGACGTGCTGCGCGACTTCTGGAAGGACTTCTTCTCCCAGATCGAGGACACCAAGGAACTGCGCGTCACCAACGTGCTCGATGCGCTCAACGAGGAACTGGCACCGCTCGTGTTCCCGAAGCGGGAAGATGGCGGCGACCCGCGCCTTTGTCAGGTCTGCGGCACCGGCAAACTGTCCCTGAAACTCGGAAAGTACGGCGCTTTCGTCGGATGCTCCAACTACCCGGAATGCAACTACACGCGGCAACTCTCCTCCGACAGCAGCGGTGACGCCGAAGCAGCCGCAGCGAACGAGCCGCAAAGCCTCGGCAAGGATCCGCATACCGGCGAGGAGATCACGCTGCGCAACGGCCGCTTCGGCCCCTATGTCCAGCGCGGCGACGGCAAGGAGGCGAAGCGTGCCAGCCTGCCGAAGGGCTGGACGCCTGCAACGATCGATCATGAGAAGGCCCTGGCTCTTCTCTCCTTGCCGCGCGACATCGGGCCGCATCCGGAAAGTGGAAAGATGATCTCCACCGGCATCGGCCGTTATGGCCCCTTCGTGCTTCACAACGGTACCTATGCCAATCTGGAGTCGGTCGAAGACGTCTTCTCGATCGGTCTGAACCGCGCGATTTCCGTCCTCGCCGACAAGCAGTCCAAGGGCGCCGGCGGCGGTCGCACTGCCGCGGCGGCCCTCAAGGAGCTTGGGGAACATCCGGACGGCGGCGCGATTACTGTTCGCGACGGACGCTTCGGACCCTATGTCAACTGGGGCAAGGTGAATGCCACGCTGCCGAGGGGCAAGGACCCGCAATCGGTGACGGTCGAGGAAGCGCTTGCGCTCATCGCCGAACGCGAAGCGAAGGGCGGCGTGACCAAGGGCAAGGCGGCAAAGGGAAAATCGGCCGCAGGAAAATCGGCAGGAGCGAAGTCTGCCAAGGCTGCATCGGCCGGAACCGCGAAAGCGGAGAAGCCGAAATCAGCAACGAAGACGAAAACGAAAGCGGCCGCGAAGGCCAAGAAGGACTGACTTTGACCAGGATTCCGCGCGACCCGACCGAAACGCCCGCAAAGGGCGCAGGCAAGAAGTCCGGCCGCGCGGCCAGGACGGCACCGGCCGGAGAAAAGGAGACGATCGTTCACGGCGTCGTTCCTTCCCGCGAGGTGCTGATGCGCTTCATCGCCGAGAACCCGCAACACGCCTCGAAGCGCGATATCGCCAAGGCGTTTGGCCTGAAGGGCGAAGCACGGGTAGAACTCAAGGGATTGCTGCGCTCGCTCGAGGAGGACGGACTCCTCGAGAAGAAGCGCAAGTCGCTCGTTCGCCCCGGCGGGCTCCCGCCCGTCACCGTTCTTGACATTACCATTCGCGATGTCGATGGCGACCTGATCGGCCGCCCGGCCGAGTGGCTCGACGACGACGGCGTCGCGCCCGCAGTCCTGATCAAGCAATCAAGCGTCGCCAGGGCCAAGGGCAAGACGCCGGTAGGCGGTCTCGGCGACCGGGTGCTCGCAAAGATTTTCCCGGCCAAGGAACGCGGCGGCCCCGCCTATACTGCGCGTATCATCAAGGTGCTCGACAAGCGCAAGGACGCGGTGCTCGGCGTCTTCCGCGCCACGCCGGGCGGTGGCGGCCGACTGATGCCGATCGACAAGCGGGGCGAGGAACTCCTCATCGATCCGGACTTCACCGGCGACGCCAAGGAAGGCGATCTCGTCGAAGCGCATCTCTCGCGGATCGGCCGCTACGGTCTGCCGCGCGCGCAGGTGCAGAACGTCATCGGCTCGGTCGCATCCGAAAAGGCGATCTCGATGATCGCCATCCATGCGCATGGTATCCCGCACGTCTTTCCGGAGAAGGTGTTGCAGGAGGCGGAAGCCGCGCGTCCCGCAACAATGGCCCATCGCGAGGATTGGCGCACCCTGCCGCTCATCACCATAGACCCGGCAGACGCCAAGGATCACGACGACGCGGTCTACGCGGAGCCGGATCCGTCGCCGGACAATCCCGGCGGCGTCATCGTCACCGTCGCGATCGCCGACGTCTCCTGGTACGTCCGGGCACGCTCGGCACTCGATCTCGAGGCGTTGAAACGCGGCAACTCGGTCTATTTTCCGGACCGGGTCGTACCGATGCTGCCCGAGCGCATATCCAACGACCTCTGCTCGCTGAAGGAAGGCGTCGACCGCCCGGCGCTTGCGGTCCGGATGCGCTTTTCCAAGGAAGGCCGCAAGGCCGGCCATACGTTCCACCGCATCATGATGCGAAGCGCGGCCAAGCTCTCGTACCAACAGGCGCAGACAGCGATCGACGGTGCTCCCGACGACAAGACCGGCCCCATACTGGATACGATCCTCAAACCGCTCTGGGACGCCTATCGTATCCTCACACGCGGAAGGGAGCGCCGTCAGCCGCTCGAACTCGACGTGCCGGAGCGCAAGATCATCCTGAAACCGGACGGAACGGTCGATCGGGTGTTCGTGCCGGAACGCCTCGATGCGCACAAGCTCATCGAAGAGATGATGATACAGGCGAATGTCGCCGCCGCCGAGACGCTGGAACAGAAACGTCAGGTTCTGATCTATCGTGTCCACGACCAACCCTCGCTCGCCAAGCAGGAGAGCCTTCGCGAATTCCTGGCGACACTCGAGATCGCGCTCGCCAAAGGTGGCAACATGCGGGCGAACCATTTCAACGGGATTCTCGCCAAGGCCGACGGAAAACCTTACGAGACGATCGTGAACCAGATGGTGCTGCGCTCGCAAAGCCAGGCGATCTACAGCCCGGAAAATATCGGTCATTTCGGCCTGAACCTGTTGCGCTACGCCCACTTCACCTCGCCGATCCGGCGCTACGCGGATCTGATCGTACACCGCGCGCTCGTTTCCGCGCTCGGGCTCGGCGAAGGCGGCATCATGCCCGAGGAAGAAGCGACGCTCGACGATATCGCCGCCGAAATCTCGACCTTCGAGCGGCGTGCCATGGCGGCTGAACGCGATACCGTCGATCGCCTGATCGCCCATCATCTGAACGGCCGCGTGGGCGAGGAGTTCGACGGACGGGTTTCCGGCGTCACCAAGGCGGGACTATTTGTCACTCTCCCCGCCTATGGCGCCGACGGATTCATCCCTATATCTACGCTCGGGCGCGACTATTTCATCTATGATGAAGCGCATCAGGCCCTTTCCGGCGAGAAGTCCGGGCTGGGCTACCGTCTCGGAGACCCGGTGCAGGTCAAGCTTGTAGAAGCGGTGCCGTTGGCCGGTGCACTCCGTTTCGAAATGCTGAGCGAGGGACGAAAGATGCCGACGGCAATGCGCTCCTTCCACAAGGCCGGCCGCCGCGACCGGACGGGCGCGCGCAAACGGCCGGGGACGCGGCCGCCCCGCGGCAGGCACTGACAGCCGGACGCGCGACGTCCGGCACGAGGATTGGACATGAAGGCAACGGCGACAGACATGCTTCAGCTCGGCGGAGCGGAGGGCGACAAAAGGCCTGTCGGCCGCTCGATCAAGCGTGGCCTTTTCGGATCCTGTCCGGCCTGCGGCCGCGGCCGGCTGTTCCGCGCCTTCCTTAAATCGGTGGACGCCTGCGACGCTTGCGGCGAACGCATGGATCACCACCGCGCCGACGATTTCCCGCCCTATATCGTCGTCACGATCGTCGGCCATGCCGTGCTCGGCGGTTATATGATGACCGATCTCGTGCTGCCGCTTACGACATGGCAGCATCTCGCGATATGGGCGCCGGTTACGCTTGCCAGTTCGCTCGCCCTGATGCAGCCGGTCAAGGGCGCGGTCATCGGCCTGCAGTGGGCTTTGAGAATGCACGGTTTCGGCGGTCACGACGATCTGCCTGAAGACGTGCTTCCGCCGCGAGATCCTTCGGCATGACCCCGGAGCGGCTTGGCGGCCGCGCTTTCGCACTCGACGCCGAAGCGGAGAGTTGTCCGACGGTCAGGACGCGCGATGCGGCCTCCATCATGCTTCTCGACAGATCGGGCAAGGGCATTCGCGTGTTGATGGGCAAACGCCACAGCGCCCACGTCTTCATGCCGGACCTTTACGTCTTCCCGGGTGGACGCCGCGATCCCGGCGACCACCGCCTGAGATTTGACGGCGATCTTCATCCGGCGGTTCTGCGATCCCTCAGGGCAGGCGAAGGGCGGGCGATCACGGTGGCTCGCGCACGCGCGCTAGCACTTGCGGCCGCGAGGGAACTCTACGAAGAAGCCGGAATAAGCCTCGGCCGGACGCAAGAGCGCCAAGGCTCGGCGCTTCCGTTTCTTCCCGATCTTTCGAATTTGCGCTATATGGCGCGGGCCATTACTCCTCCGGGACTGCCGAGGCGATTTGACACGCGGTTCTTTGCCGTTTTCGCGGACGAGGCCGAGATCGATCCCTCACTGGTGGCGGAAAGCCGGGAGCTTCAGGATTTGCAATGGATCGATGTCAACGACTTTTCCGCGCTTCGCGTGCCGGAGATCACCGCGATCATCCTCTCGGATCTGAGAAACGGTCTCGAATCGGATCCTTCGCTCCCGCCTGAAAGAACCGTTCCATTTTATTTTACGCGCCATGGGCGCTTTCACCGTACGCTTCTCTGAGGGCCCTGTCGCATGTCGAAGCCGCCGCCCGGTACGTCAGGACCGGTTGACGAAATCCACTGGCCTTCATTGATCGCCGCGCTCGCGTCGATCACTGCCGTCGGCATCGCGATCGGCCTGGGGCTCCCGCTGCTCAGCGTCATCATGGAAAAGCGGGGCATAGCGCCCACGCTGAACGGGCTGAATGCGGCAATGGCCGGCCTCGCATCGATGGCCGCCGCGCCGTTCACCATGAAATTCGCCCATCGTCACGGCGTCGCTCCGACCATGCTGCTGGCAATAGTGTTTGCGGCGGCGAGCTCGCTCGGTTTCTACTACCTCACGAATTTCTGGCTCTGGTTTCCCCTGCGCATCGTCTTTCACGGCGCGATCACTGTCCTCTTCATCCTTTCGGAGTTCTGGATCAACGCCACCGCGCCCCCCAACAGGCGCGGCTTCGTGCTCGGGATCTACGGCACGGTACTCTCGCTCGGTTTCGCGAGCGGTCCCCTGCTCTTCTCGATCCTGGGCAGCGAAGGCTTCCTGCCCTTCGCGGTCGGCGCGGGCGTCATCCTGCTTTCCGCGATTCCGATCTTTCTCGCGCGCAATGAAAGTCCGGTGCTGAACGAAAAGCCGAAACGCCATTTCATGCGTTATGTCTTGCTGGTGCCGACCGCGACGGCCGCCGTCTTTATCTTCGGTGCAGTGGAATATGGCGGCCTTTCCCTGTTTCCAATCTTCGGGACACGCGCGGGCTTCAGCGAATCGCAGGCAGCGCTGCTGCTGACGGTCATGGGCGTCGGCAATTTCATCTTCCAAATCCCCCTCGGCATGCTTTCCGACCGCGTGAAGGACCGCCGTACGATCCTGTCGGCGCTGACCCTGATCGGGTTCGTGGGCGCCCTGTTCCTGCCTATGCTGGTCGAAAACTGGTTCCTGATGGCGCTTGTTCTTCTGTTCTGGGGCGGATGCGTCTCCGGTCTCTATACGGTCGGCCTCAGCCACCTCGGCTCCCGTCTCCAGGGAGCGGATCTTGCGGCCGCCAATGCCGCCTTCGTGTTTTCCTACGCCGTCGGTACGGTAGCGGGTCCGCAGGTGATCGGGGCGGCCATGGATGTGACGGGCAATGACGGATTTGCCTGGGCAATCGCCGGCTTCTTCGGGCTTTATGTCGTACTTTCCCTGGTCCGCATCGTTTTGAAACCAAAACGGCCTTGACTTTTCGATCGTGATTTGTAGTTTCGCGGCAACTTGACCGTGGCCCGCAACAGGTTGTCCACGGCTTTCAATTTTTGATAAAGGCAGGACGACCATGGCGAAAGCTACCACCATCAAGATCAAGCTGCTGTCGACGGCCGACACCGGTTACTTCTACGTCACCACCAAGAACAGCCGCACGATGACCGACAAGATGACGAAGACGAAATACGATCCGGTCGCGAAGAAGCACGTCGAATTCAAGGAAGCCAAGATCAAGTAAGGTCGCCGCTTTCTTCGATCCAGAAGCGCCGCCCGCAGGGCCGGCGCTTTTTCTTTGCCCTTCTCCGGAGGGGACGGATAAAGCAAAAACGCCGCCTCTTTCGGAGCGGCGTTTTCGAATGGGGGTCGACTGGTCCGGTTGCAGCACGAGGAATCCGCAAATCCGAGGCCAGCCGACCGACCCCACGACCCAGGAGATGCGGCGGACCTGAGCATCATGGGGTAACCGAATTCTGTGGAAGTTTCCTTCCTCGCTTATCAGCATTGCCTGAAACTAAAAAAAAATCAACGCATTCTTAATCGCGGAGCGGGGGTTGCTCGGCGTTTGGTTAATTCTGTTCCAAAATCGGACAGTGTCGCCTGCGGATGTGCTTACTCCGGCACGGCCGCGCAACCTGGAAGAGCCGGCGCGCGAGGCCCTGAATAGCACAGCATGTGCGGCGGATCAGGCTGCGGCAGCGACAACCCGGTTCCGTCCGCCGTTCTTCGCCTGATAGAGCGCCATGTCGGCGCGCTTCAGCAAAGCCTCGGCCGTATCGCCATCCGGCCTCAGGGTTGCAATGCCGAGCGACGCCGTCACGTTCAGGACCGTCGCGGCCTGCGGAATGTCGAAGCCACGGCTCTCGACCGCCAGTCGGAGTCTCTCCGCAACGATCGCCGCCATTTCGGGCGTCGTATCCGGCATGACGACCACGAACTCCTCCCCGCCGAAACGGCAGGCGAGATCCGCGCCGCGCACGGTGGCGCGAACGCGGTTGGCAAATTCGCGCAGTACATCGTCACCGGCGTCATGACCGTAGGTATCGTTCACACGCTTGAAGCGATCGATATCCGTGATGCAGATCGACAGGGGACGCCCCCTTGTGGTCGCGCGATCGATCAGCAGCTTCAGGTGGCTTTCCAGATAGCGCCTGTTGTGGAGCCCGGTGAGATCATCGGTCACGGCCAATTCGATCGTCTGTTGTACACTGGCGCGCAGGCGATCGTTGCAATGCTTGCGCCGGATCTGCGTTAGGGAACGGGCGACAAGTTCGTTCGGATCGACCGGACGCATGATGTAGTCCGTCACGCCCAGTTCGAGTGCGCGGACGATTCTCTCATCGTTTCCCTGCTCGGTTACCAGCAGGATCGGAATGAAGCGGGTCCGCTCGAGCGACCGCAATTGCGAACACAGACGCAAGGGGTCGTAATCGTCGAAATTCGCGTTGACGATGATCAGGTCGAAACTGCTTTCGGCAGCCTCGAACAGGGCGGCCTGCGGGTCCGATATGACGGCGACATCGGCGATCGGCTTCAGGGCACGCGTCAGCCGCTCCTGTGAGGAAGCACGGCCATCGACGAGCAGAACGCTGCCGGGCTCGTCCGGCCGATCGACGCGGCCCGTCTCCTGCAGCGCGATCGTTTGTGCCGTCTGGGCTCTGAGACGCAGCTCGTCGCTGACGTTCTTCAGGCGTACGAGACTTTTCACGCGCGACATGAGCTGCAGATCGTTCACGGGCTTGGTCAGGAAGTCGTCCGCGCCGGCCTTCAGCCCGCGCACGCGATCGGACGGCTGGTCGAGCGCCGTTATCATCACCACCGGAATATGCGCGGTCCGGCTGTTCGCCTTCAATCTTTCACAGACCTCGAAACCGTCCATCCCCGGCATCATGACATCTAGCAGGACCAGATCCACCGGCGTCTTTTCGCATGTCGCCAAGGCGGCATTCCCGTCCGGTGCCGTCAGCACGTCGAAATATTCGGCCACCAGCCGCGCTTCCAGGAGCTTCACATTGGCTGGTACGTCATCAACGACGAGGATGCGCGCAGTCATATCGATCTTTCCGGCAGTCAGGCATCGCCCAGATATGTTTTGATGGTCTCAATGAATTTTGGTACGGAAATCGGCTTGGAGACATAGGCCTCGCATCCCCCTTGGCGGATGCGCTCCTCGTCGCCCTTCATGGCAAAAGCGGTTACGGCGATGACCGGAATCACGTGAAGCTCATCGTCTTCCTTGAGCCATTTCGTGACCTCGAGGCCGGAAACCTCCGGCAGCTGGATGTCCATCAGAATCAGGTCGGGACGGTGCTTGCGCGCGAGTTCGAGAGCTTCCATGCCGTTGCGCGTCTGGATCGTCGCGTAGCCCGAAGCCTCAATCAGGTCGCGGAAGAGCTTCATATTCAGCTCGTTATCCTCAACAATCATCACCTGTTTGGGCATGTCGATCCCTTGCTGTCTGCCGCCGCCTTGCAAGTCTCCGGGAGAGATTTAAGTTGCAACAACGGCGACTCGACCCTTTTCGTCGATCGCCAGGCTAGCGCGATTTGGTTGAAAAATAGGTAATTGCGGCCGGCAAACGAGAAGAGAGCGGATATCATGAAGAACGCTGAGGATACGGCGATCGCCATCCTGACCTGGCTCGCGAACGAGCCTGAGCTGATGTCGCGCTTTCTGGCGCTCACCGGCACCGACCCTGCCTCCCTGCGCGGCGCCGTCGGCGAGCCGGGCTTCATGGGGGGCATCGTTGCGTTCCTGATGGAGCACGAGCCGACGCTGATGGCCTTCTGCAACGAAACGCAAACCTCGCCGGACGAGGTCGTCCGGGCGCACCATGCCCTCTCCGGCCCGCGCGATTTCGAGGAAGGCTGAATGCTGCCGGCACGCGGCGTGCGCAGCGCGGTGCACCGCCCGGTGCCGAGTGCACCGTGCCGACTAAAGGGCATCCCGAAGTCCGGCCGGCGATCGGCCGGCACCGTCTCAAATTTAACTGCGATATCCAAAACAGCCTCCAGCCGCCGCCTTGAGACTCAGCAGCGTAGAGCGTAAAGTCGCCGCGTTCAACATTTGTTCCGGATATGATCGACAGCGCCGCCCCACCCTCCGGCTTCTGCCGTGATTGCCTCAAGGAGCAAGCCGCCCAGGCACCGCGGTGCCTCGCCTGCGGCAGTCCGCGGCTCCTCCGGCACCCCGAACTCTACCGGCTGACCCTGGCGCACATCGACTGCGATGCCTTCTATGCCTCGGTCGAGAAGCGCGACAATCCGGAGCTCGCCGACAAGCCCGTGATCATCGGCGGCGGTAAGCGTGGCGTCGTCTCCACGGCCTGCTACATTGCCCGCATCAACGGCGTGCGCTCCGCCATGCCTATGTTCAAGGCCCTCGAAGCCTGTCCGCAGGCCGTGGTGATCAGGCCCGACATGGAGAAATATGTGCGCGTCGGGCGGGAGGTCAGAGCGATGATGCAGGAGCTGACGCCTCTCGTGCAGCCGCTGTCGATAGATGAGGCCTTTCTCGATCTGAGCGGCACCGAGCGGCTTCATCACGATCCGCCCGCCCGAACGCTTGCCCGCTTCGCCAGGCGTGTGGAGCAGGAAATCGGCATCACCGTCTCCGTCGGGCTCTCCTACTGCAAATTCCTGGCCAAGGTCGCCTCGGACCTTCAGAAGCCGCGCGGCTTTTCGGTCATCGGCCAGGCCGAAGCCATCGACTTCCTGAAGGCCAAACCCGTTACTCTCATCTGGGGCGTCGGCAAGGCCTTCGCCGCCACGCTCGAAAGAGACGGAATCCGCGCGATCGGGCAGCTCCAGACGATGGAAGAGGCGGACCTCATGCGCCGCTACGGCACGATGGGCCGGCGGCTCTACAGGCTCTCGCGCGGCCTGGACGAAAGATCCGTGGAGATCGAAGGCGAAGCGAAGAGCGTCTCCTCCGAGACAACCTTCAACGACGACCTGGCACGCCAGGAAGACCTCGTAACGCATCTGAGGGGCCTCAGCGAACAAGTGGCATTCCGCTTGCGAAAATCCGACCTCGCCGGACAGACGGTGGTGCTGAAGCTCAAGACCGCGGACTTCAAGACCCGCACGCGCAACCGCAGGCTGGAAAGCCCCACCCGCCTTGCCGACCGCATCTTCCGCACCGGCCTGCAGCTGCTCGAGAAGGAGGTCGACGGCACGAAATACCGGCTGATCGGGATCGGCGTCAGCGATCTGGTCGATCCCGACCTCGCCGATCCGCCGGATCTTGTCGATCCGCAGGCATCCCGGCGTGCCGCCGCCGAGGACGCGATCAACAAGCTGCGCGACAAGTTCGGCAGGACGAGCGTCGAGACCGGCTATACGTTCGGCAAGGGGCGGCGCCGGCAATAGCCGTCACGGTTGCCCGACCGGACGGCTGACGCATCGTATGGGGCAATTCCTTAAATATTGAACGCTAGCCTGCTTCCACGGCTCCGTCGTCCGTTTGCGGTGCCGCCACTGTCTGAATGAGGGTAGGTGTTGCGTTTCGCTCTCCGGATGGGATTCGCGGTTTTCGTCATGGCGTCGCCGTCCGCGCTTGCGGCCGGCGCCAAGGCGCCGTTGCAGATCGTCGTATCGAGGGAGCAGCAGTCCCTCGTCGTCTATGACGGCGACACGGTGGTCGCCACGTCGAAAGTGTCAACCGGCAAGGCCGGGCACGCGACGCCGACGGGCATTTTCTCGATCCTGGAGAAGCGCCGACGTCATGAGTCGAACATCTATTCGAATGCGCCGATGCCGTTCATGCAGCGGCTTACCTGGTCCGGCATTGCCCTGCATGGCTCAAACCATGTACCGGATTATCCGGCTTCGCACGGTTGCGTGCGGCTGCCGAGCAAATTCGCGGCGAGCCTGTTCAAGATGACGGGCTACGGCATGCATGTGGTCATATCGGATCGGCAGATCGCCCCGGTCGAGATCGCGCACGAAATGCTTTTCCAGCCGAGCCAGTCGCGGCCGCAGGGACCTGCCCTGTCGGACGTCCCCCTGCGGCCGGCGATCGGGGAGTTCAACCGGAGCGCAGTTGAAGTCGCCATGACCGACAAACGCCCCTCGCCCGTCGCATCCGACGAGGCGAAGGCCCCGATACGTATTCTGATTACCCGGCGCGGTACGCAAGAGAGCGTGCGCGACCTCCAGACGCTCCTCAATACGCTCGGCTACGATGCAGGTCTGCCGGATGGCTTCAGCGGTCCGGCAACGGCCGCCGCGATCGAAGCGTTCCAAAGGGCCGAAGCTCTGCCCGTCGATGGCAAGATAACGCCGGAGCTGATCGAAGCCGTCTTTCGCAAGGCGGGCCGCAGTACACCGTTGAATGGCGTGTTGCGCGTGCGCCGGCAATTCCAGCCGCTTTTCGAAGCCGAGATTGCCATCGCAGAGCCGGAAATGGCGCTCGGGACACATCTGCTGCAGTTCCAGGATCTCGATACGAAAACCGGACAGGGCAAATGGTTCGGCATGTCGCTCGAGAACAAGCTGCCGAAAACGACCAAGAAGCGACTTGGCATCACAGAGGAAGGCGAGCCCGACACGCTGGAGAGGACGCTGAGCCGCATCACGGTGCCCGAAGACGTTCGCGAACGCCTCGCCGGCCTCCTTGCAAACGGCTCGTCACTCTCGATCACCGATACCGAATCGGGACTGGAGACGGGCAAGGGAACGGATTTCATCACCGTGACGAGGGAGCGGCGCGGGTGAAAGGCATGGGGTGATTTCCGCACCCTGGTTTGCCCCTTGTCGCCCTGCCTTCTCCCGGCAAGCGGGGCGAAGAGAAAAGCGGCAAAGGCCCGCTCTTCGAGGGGGTGATATGGTAGCCTGTCAATGGACAAGACATAGAGCAGCTCAAAGTGCTGCAGCGACCTTTGCGTGTCTGATAGACGCGGCGGCGCTGTAGGAAACTTTTCGGAGAGCTGCGCTCTCTCATCCTCATCTCTTTCTGTGCTTGTCAAAGAGATCCAGCAGCGCCGCATACGCGGCGCGGGAAAAGTTCTTTCAGACCAAGTCCTTGGGCTGGAAAGGGTCTTCCGCGCCGCAGACGCGGCGCTGCTCTCATCCCTGTGACGAGCACAGAGATGAGGATGAGGAGAGATGCAGCCCTCCGAAAAGTTCCCTACAGCGGCCGCGCGTCTTACGAGACGCGAAATGAATCTCGACGGGCCCTAAACCAGCTCGACGTCCACCACCCCGGGAGCGGAGCGAAGGGCGGCGGCGATCTCGGGTGAGATCCGGTATTTCTCGTTGAGCTCGACTTCGATCTCCCGCTGCCCGTTGTCCTTGATGACGATGAAGGAAACCAGGCCGTCCCCCTTGGCGTTCAGATGCGAGGCGATGGAGCGCAGCGGTCCGCAGTCGCGGACATAGACGCGCAAGGCCTTCTGCATCTGCAGCGATTCTTCCTCGAGCGAACGCAGGGTTCGGATGCGAAGGCCGATCCCTTCCGGCCGCTCTTCGGCGTCGACCGTCATCACCAGCGATTTGCCGGGCTCCAGAAGGTCGCGATACTGGTTCAGCATTTCGGAGAAGAGTACGGCCTCGAATTGGCCCGAAGCGTCCGAGAAGGCGACGATCCCCATCTTGTTGCCGGTGCGCGTCTTGCGTTCCTGCTTCGACGTCACCGTCCCGGCGAGGCGGCCCGCCGCCGCTCCCTGTTTTACGGCTGCCGAGAAATCCGCAAATGTCTGCACGCGCATCTTGGCGAGCAGATTGTTGTAGGTGTCGAGTGGATGGGCGGAGAGATAGAAGCCCAGAACCTGGAACTCGCGATGCAGCTTCTCCGAGGCGAGCCACGGCGTATAGGGCGGGAGGGCGATCTTCTCGGGCCCGGTTGCGGCGCCCGCGCCGAACATGTCGCTCTGGCCGCTCACCTTGTTTTCCTGGGCGCGCTGGGCGAAACCGAGGATACGATCGAGGCCGCCGACGAGCTCCGCCCGGTCGTAGCCGAAGCAGTCGAAAGCACCGGCGGCGATCAGGCTTTCGAAAACACGCCGGTTCAAGAGCTTGGGATCGATCCTCAGGCAGAAATCTTCGAGACTTGCGAAAGGCCGATCGCCGCGTACGGCGACGATGTGGTCGACGGCAGACTCGCCGACGCCTTTGAGGGCGGCGAGCGAATAATAGATGCGGTTGTCGCCGGTTTCGAAGTGGCGGTGGGAGGTCTGCACGGACGGCGCGACCACCTGGATGCCGAGGCGCATCGCGTCCTGGCGGAAATCGTTGATCTTGTCGGTGTTCGACATGTCGAGCGTCATCGACGCTGCGAGGAACTCGACCGGATAATGCGCCTTCATGTAGGCGGTCTGGTAGGAGACGATGGCGTAGGCGGCTGCGTGCGACTTGTTGAAGCCGTAATTGGCGAACTTGGCGAGAAGGTCGAAGATCAGGTCGGCCTGCGGCTTCGAGACGCCATTCTTGACGGCACCGTCAACGAAGCGGGCGCGTTGCTTGTCCATCTCCGCCTTGATCTTCTTGCCCATGGCGCGGCGCAAAAGGTCGGCCTCGCCGAGCGAATAGCCCGAGAGCACCTGGGCGATCTGCATCACCTGCTCCTGGTAGACAATGACGCCCTGCGTCTCCTTGAGCAGGTAATCGATCTTCGGATGGATCGATTCGATCTCTTCCTCGCCGTGCTTGCGGGCGTTGTAGACCGGGATGTTCTCCATCGGTCCCGGGCGATAGAGCGCCACAAGCGCGATGATGTCCTCGATGCAGTCCGGGCGCATGCCGATCAGCGCCTTTCGCATGCCGGCGCTTTCCACCTGGAACACGCCGACCGTCTCGCCGCGCGAAAGGGTCTCGTAGGTCTTCAGATCGTCGAGCGGAATGCTTGCCAGGTCGATGTGGATGCCGCGCTTGCCGACGAAGTCGACGGCCGTCTTCAAAACCGTCAGCGTCTTCAGGCCAAGGAAGTCGAACTTTACGAGACCCGCCTGCTCGACCCATTTCATGTTGAACTGGGTGACCGGCATGTCGGAGCGCGGATCACGGTACATCGGCACGAGCTGCGAGAGCGGCCTGTCGCCGATGACGATGCCGGCTGCGTGCGTCGAGGCATGGCGGTAAAGCCCCTCGATCTTCTGCGCAATGTCGAGGAGGCGGGCAACGACCGGCTCCTTCTCCGCCTCCTCCTGCAGGCGCGGTTCCTCCTCGATCGCCTTGGAAAGCGGCGTCGGGTTGGCGGGATTGTTCGGCACCAGCTTGCAGATCTTGTCGACCTGGCCGTAGGGCATTTCCAGCACGCGGCCGACGTCGCGCAGTGCTGCGCGCGCCTGCAGCGAACCGAAGGTAATGATCTGCGCCACCTGCTCGCGGCCGTATTTCTGCTGCACGTAGCGGATGACCTCCTCGCGCCGGTCCTGGCAGAAATCGATGTCGAAATCGGGCATCGACACGCGTTCGGGATTGAGGAAGCGCTCGAAAAGCAGAGAGAAGCGCATCGGGTCGACGTCGGTGATCGTCAGGGCATAGGCGACCAGCGAGCCGGCACCCGAGCCGCGGCCCGGCCCGACCGGAATGTCATGCTGCTTGGCCCATTTGATGAAGTCCGCAACGATGAGGAAGTAGCCCGGAAACTTCATCCGCTCGATGACGCCGAGTTCGAAGGCCAGCCGTTCCCGATAGTCCTCTTCCTTGTAGCCGGGCGCCATGCCGAGTTTGGCGAGGCGGCCCTCCAGCCCCTCCTCCGCCTGCCGGCGCAGCTCCGCCACCTCCGCGCGTTCGGCCTCCTCCGGATCATCCGAAGCCCCGGTAAAGCGCGGCAGGATCGGTCCGCGGGTCTTCAACATGAAGGAGCAGCGCCGCGCGACCTCGATCGTATTCTCCAATGCCTCGGGCAGATCCGCGAAGAGCGCCGCCATCTCCTTGCGGCCCTTCAGATAATGATCCGGAGTCAGACGGAACCGGCTATCGTCGGACACCATCGCATTGTGAGCGACGGCCATCAGCGCATCGTGGGCGTCATAGTCGGACGGCGACGGGAAAAACGCCTCGTTGGTGGCGACGAGCGGAACGTCGAACCGGTAGGCGAGATCGATCATGCGGTTCTCGTGACGCCGGTCGTAATTCCCGTGCCGCTGCAGTTCGACATAGAGGCGATCGCCGAAAAGCTCGATCAAGACTTTCAGGCGTGCCTCGGCCAGTGCCGGCGAACCCGACTTCAGCGCCATGTCGACCGGGCCGGCTCCCGCCCCGGTGAGCGCGATCAGCCCGGACGTACCGCCTGCGGCGAGCCAGGAGCGGCTTATTCGCGCCTGCTGGTGTCCCTCGCCTTCGAGATAGGCGCGGCTGACGAGCTCTACCAGGCGAGCGTAACCGTCATCGGTCGCCGCGATCAGCACGATCGCGGGAAGTTTGACGAACTGATGGGCGTTCCCACGCCGCTCGCCCTCCGCTTCGTCCTCCATATCGATGGAGAGTTGGCAGCCGATGATCGGTTGCAATCCGTCGTCCGCGGCCTTCTGCGAGAATTCGAGCGCAGCGAACAGATTATTGGTGTCGGCGATGCCGATCGCCGGCTGATCGTCGGCGACCGCCTTGCCGATGATCTTCTTCAAAGGCAGGGCGCCTTCCAGCAACGAATAGGCGGAATGCACCCGCAGGTGAACGAACTGCGGATCCGCCGCAGCCCCTGTGCCGTGCCCGATACTCTGCCCGATACTCTGGTTGCCTGTCATCGCCGCACTCCGATTCTTGTCCGGCGTCGAGGATATCCTGTTTCCCGTCCCAACTGTCCAGTCTCAAGGACGGGCCGCCGGGGTTTTTGCCCGGCGTGCGGTGTTTAGTGCGCGCTCGACAGGAACGCGGAGCACGCTCGATAAATCCCGGTCACAGGCCGAGAGCGATTACCGAGATGCTCACGATGAAAAGGCTCATCGAGGCGAAGGCAGCAAGATCACGTACGAAATCAGCCATAACTTGTCTCCTTTCCGCTACTGTTCCCTTTTTGTTCTAATTTTGTTCGATAGTCAAGGAAGTCTGCATAGAAGACCCGCTATTCAGTGGCTATGGTTAACGTGCACCGGCGGCCCGCATTCGTGCATGCCCTTCCGAGGGGCGACACGCCTCGAATGGAACATGCAAGGAGCGCAGCCCGAGGCGGGTGACCGCGGCCTCGAGCGAGGTCGGAGCCAAGTAGGCGCAGCCGCGGCCGAACTATTTCAGTTCGACGACCTTGCCGTCCTCGATGGTCACGCGGCGATCCATGAGCGAAGCGAGTTCGTGATTGTGGGTGGCGATCAGCGCCGCGAGCCCGGACTGGCGAGCGAGGGCTTCCAGCGCCTCGAACACATAGCCGGCCGTCTCGGGGTCGAGGTTGCCGGTCGGCTCGTCCGCCAGAAGGATGAGCGGCGCATTGGCGACCGCCCTGGCGATGGCGACGCGCTGCTGCTCGCCGCCGGAAAGCTCGGTCGGGCGGTGGCTGCCGCGATGGCCGATGCGCATATAGTCCAGGAGGGCCGATGCCCGCTCCGCCGCCTCGGCCTTGGGCAATCCGGCGATCAGTTGCGGCATCATGATGTTCTCCAGCGCCGAGAATTCCGGCAGGAGATGATGGAACTGGTAGACGAAGCCGATCTCGTTGCGGCGGATGGCGGTTCGCCGGTCGTCGCTGAGCCCGTTGCATGAGGTGCCGTTCACGAGCACCTCGCCCTCGTCCGGGTGTTCGAGCAGCCCTGCGATATGAAGCAATGTCGACTTTCCGGTACCGGATGGGGCCACGAGGGCGACCGTCTCGCCGCTTCGCAACGTCAGGTCGGCTCCCTTGAGGATCGGCAGAAACGTGTCGCCCTCGCCATAGTGCCGCTCGATGCCGGAGAGCTGCAGTGCCACGCGCGCATTCATTTGAGCTGTTGTCCTTGTTATTCGTACCGCAGGGCCTGCACCGGATCGAGGCGCGAGGCGCGCCAGGCCGGGAAGATCGTGGCAAGGAAGGAAAGCGCAAGCGCCATGACGACGACGGTGACGGTCTCATCGGCGTTCATATCGGCCGGAAGCTGGCTGAGGAAATAGAGCTCCGGATCGAAGAGCGTGGCGCCGGACACCCAGGAGAAGAACTGGCGGATCGACTCGATGTTGAGGCAGACGACGACCCCGAGGACGACGCCCGCGATGGTTCCCGTGACCCCGATTGCGGCGCCCGTCATGAAGAAGATGCGCATCACCGAGCCGGAGGTCGCGCCCATCGTCCTGAGGATCGCGATATCGCTGCCCTTGTCCTTTACCAGCATGATCAGGCCGGAGATGATGTTCAGCGCCGCGACCAGCACGATCAGCGTCAGGATCATGAACATCACGTTCCGTTCCACCTCGAGCGCGGAAAAGAATGTTCTGTTGCGTTCGCGCCAGTCCGTAATGAATATCTGCCGGCCGGCGGCATCCTCCACCGGCTTGCGAAGCTCGTCGACCGCGTCCGGATGCTCGGCGAATATCTCGATCGACTGGACGAGGCCTTCGGCATTGAAGTAGAGCTGCGCTTCCTCGAGCGGCATGAAGATGATGGTCGCGTCGTATTCCGACATGCCCATCTCGAAGATGGCCGAGACGGTATAGGCCTTGACCCTCGGATTCATGCCCATCGGCGTGACGTCGCCGTTGGGTGAGGTGAGCGTGATCGTCCCACCCACCCGGATGCCCAGCTGCTCGGCCATGCGCGAGCCGATGGCGACGCCGCTGCCCGAGGCGAAGCCGACGAGGTCGCCGGACTGAATATTTCCCGAGATCGACTTCAGCTTGGTGAGGTCGTCGGCGCGTATCCCGCGAACGAGCGCACCCGTCGACGCATCGCCCAGGCCTTGCGCGAGAACCTGGCCCTCGACGATCGGAATGGCCATGGTCACGCCCGGAACGGCGGAGAAATTGGTGGCCAGATCGGCATAATTGGTGAGCGGGCCGTCCAGAGGCTGGACGATCATGTGGCCGTTCATGCCGAGAATGCGCGAAATGAGCTCGGTTCGGAAGCCGTTCATCACCGCCATGACGATGATCAGCGTTCCCACCCCAAGCATGATCCCTATGAAGGAAAAGCCGGCAATGACCGAGATGAACGCTTCCTTGCGCCGCGAACGCAGGTAGCGCCAGGCGACCATACGCTCGAAGGCGGAGAAGGGACGGCTGGAAGATTTGCTGGATGGAGCGGCAGCCTGCACTTGCTCATCCGTCGCCGCGGTCATCATCGATCCCTTCGTCTGTTATCTCGCCGCGACCAGTTTGTTGATCGCCGCTTCGACGGTCATCGTCTCCCGCGCGCCGGTCCTGCGGTCCTTCACTTCGACTTCGCCGTTCGCGATCGAACGCGGTCCGACGATCACCTGCACCGGCACGCCGATAAGGTCGGCGGTCGCGAACTTCCCGCCGGCGCGCTCGTCGGTGTCGTCAAGAAGAACGTCGAATCCAGCCTTGCCGAGATCGGAGTAGACCCTGCCGCAAGCCGCATCGCAAGCGTCATCGCCCGTTTTCATGTTGATGACGACGACGTCGAACGGAGCGATCGCTTTCGGCCAGATGATACCGTTGTCGTCATGCGAAGCTTCGATGATCGCCGGCACCAGGCGAGTCGGACCGATACCATAGGAGCCCATGTGCACCGTGTGTTCCTTGCCGTCCGGCCCGAGCACTTTCGCACCCATCGCCTCGGAATATTTGGTGCCGAAATAGAAGATGTGACCCACCTCGATGCCGCGCGCGGACAGGCGCTCGCCTTCGGGGATGGCGCCGAAGGCGGCCTCGTCATGCATTTCCGAGGTCGCCGCATAGCGCGACGTCCACTTGTCGAAGATCGTCCTCAGGCCCGCGACGTCGTCGAAATTCGTATCCTCGCCCGGAATGTCGAAGCCGAGGAAGTCCTTGTGGCAGAACACCTCGGACTCGCCCGTGTCGGCAAGGATGATGAACTCATGGCTGAGATTCCCGCCGATCGGGCCCGTGTCGGCACGCATCGGTATGGCGCGCAGGCCCATCCGGTCGAAGGTGCGGAGATAGGCGGCAAACATCTTGTTATAGGCGTGCTCCGCCCCTGCCCGGTCGAGATCGAAGGAATAGGCGTCCTTCATCAGAAACTCGCGCGAACGCATGGTGCCGAAGCGCGGACGGATCTCGTCACGGAACTTCAGCTGGATATGGTAGAGGTTCAGCGGCAGATGGCGGTAGGACTTGACGTAGGAGCGGAAGATGTCGGTGATCATCTCCTCGTTCGTCGGTCCGTAGAGCATCGGCCGGTCCTGCCGGTCTTTGATGCGCAGCATCTCCTTGCCGTAGGCGTCATAGCGCCCGCTCTCCTGCCAGAGCTCCGCCGACTGCAGCGTCGGCATCAGCAGTTCGATGGCGCCGGAACGGTTCTGCTCTTCGCGAATGATCGCATTCACCTTGTCCAGCACGCGCTTGCCGAGCGGCAGCCATGTATAGATGCCCGCGGACTGCTGGCGGACCATGCCTGTCCTCAGCATCAGTCGATGGGAAACGATTTCCGCTTCCTTCGGATTTTCCTTTAAGATGGGCATGAAAAAGCGGGACAGGCGCATGACGGGTTCCAGAACTGGTGAATTCGCACTATCGACGGATTCAGGCAAAATGACGTTGTGCTTCGGCCGCTCCTTCGCCTGAGATCAGGGTAGGCAGCTGTTGCCATTCTAACAGGGCTCTTGATTTTCCCGGCGACGCATCGACGGGAACCTTTCGAGTTCAGCGTTCATAGCCGCTTCGCGCGCGGAAGGGAACCCTGCCTTAGGGCCGGCTATCGCTGCGTCGACGCATAACCCGGATGAGAAAACCGGTCCCGCCCCTGCGGCAAAAGAGCACGCTAGTAACAGGACGAAGACAGTTGGTGTCAACGGAAAAATTTTACCCGACTGTAGCAAAAATGCAAAAAAAGCAGATGACAGCGCCCAAGGTTTGAGCTAATTTCGGCTCACAAAACAGGCAGGAAGACCAAATTCTTGCCGAAATTCGCGGTCAAGTCTTGGGAGGATAAGATCTTAGGCGCGCTCGTTCGCTGCCGCCGGAAACGGATTAGAGATCACGCGACACTTAGAAAACAAGGCTTTGGCCTTGTTTTTTTTTGGTTTTTCATCACCCCCTCCTGGCGAAGCAGGCGCGAGAAAACGTCAATAATCTGTCTGTCAAGTGCGCCAACGCGCCGGCCGGCCTGCATGGCTTCCCGCCCCCGGTTCTGCTCCTTCATAATTTAGGGGTGAAAGAGAGTTGAAGGCGGTCCCGTTGGTCCTGCGAGAGACCGCCCTCGTTTCATATCCTACGGAATTGCGTCAGCCGTCCTGCGGCAATGGCTTTGCTTCCCCTTCGGTGGCCGGAGCCGCTTCGTCGCCGTGCAGCGGATGATGATGAGCCATCTGCTTCATCATCCCCGCGCATGCCTCCATCATCGGCCCCATGGCGCGCATCATGTCCATCATGCCCTTCATTCCGGACATGTCGCCACCCATCATATCCATGCCGCCTTTAACCGCCTCGTCCTTCGCGACGGGGGACGCGCTATCGTTCGCATAGGCGGCGGTCGCAATGAGCAGTGCTGCCGAAAGCGTTAGCTTCGTAATGGTATTCATCCTGGTCTCTCCTTTTTCTGGTTACTTGGTTCGTTCATCGGTGCCCGGTGCATCGGCCGGCTTCTTGCTTCGGCACATGACGCAATATCCGGTGGCACACATCACCGCGCAGGGCGCGAGGCTCAAGAGAATGGGGGCCACACCCGCCGCTGCGAGCCAGTCCCAATTTGCGGCCAGGCCGGTTCCGGCAACGCCCAGTCCGACAAGGATCCAGCCGCGGCGGCCGAACGGCATCCGCAGGCCAGCTACTTGCCTTGTGCTGGCGGTTTTTACGATTTCACTCATTTTCGAGTCTCCCGTTGTTCTCATGGCTCTGCCCGTCGCCCGCGGTGATCCGGGTCTGTATTTTGCGCTGGCGCTCCGGCCACCTGCTCTTGATGAACCCCAGAACCGCAGTGATCTCGGCATCGGTCAGCAGCCCCCCAAAAGCGGGCATATCGCTTTCATAGTCCGGTAGAACCGCGCCGAGACCCAATTTGGTGAAGGTGAACAGCTCCTGATCCGAATGATGCCAGGTATGTCCGGTTGCATCATGCGGCGGCGCGGGCATGCGGCCGCTCGCTTTTCTCCGTCGCCAGTCAGGCTCTCCTTCCAGCCGCACCCCGTGGCAAGAGGCGCAATGGTCCTGGTAGATCGCCCGTCCAAGGTCGATCTGTTCGGACGTGACGGCCTCCCCTAGAAAGGTCACGCCGTTGGCCACCGGCCGCTGCGCAGCGGCGGCAAACCAGCCCGCAGCGCCGATGCCCGCCGCGACAAAGGCCGTCATGAGTTTGCGCACACGCATCGGCCCCGCCTCCGCTGCTCACTCATCGGAATAGACCGCCGGGCCGTCGGGACCGAAAGAAAAGATGCGCAACGACCCCGTCTTTTTGGAAGCCATACCCGGCGCATTCGCCGGCATGCCCGGCAGCGTGATACCCGTGACGGCGGGGCGTTCATGGAGCAAACGCCGGATGATATCGGCCGGTATCAGGCCGCTCAGGGTATAGCCGTCGATTTCCGCCAGGTGGCAACCCATGCCACGCTCCGGCACCCCCGCCGCCACCGAACGGTTGACGAAGTCCCGGTCATCGATCACGTGAACCTCGAAGTTCTCGGAGCGCAGGTAATCGACGTAGGCGTCGCAGCAGCCGCAATCCGGATCGCGCCAGACCGTCATCGGTTTTTCGGCAAGGGCCGGGGTCGCCAAGGCGAGAAAAACGGCCAGGGAAAGTTTATTTCGCAAGAGAGTTCTCCTTCAGAGCTTCGTCCAGTTTGTGCCGCCATCGCGGCTGACTACGACCGCATCTTTCGTGACGGCGGCAAGCTGTTCGGGGTTTTGTGGATGCGATGCCAGGGCGAGCGCATTCAGCTCCGAGCTGCGGGACCAGTTCACGCCCGCATCTGCGGAAGTCCAAAGACCGGAAGGCATCGCGGCGAACAGCCTCTCGGATTCCGCGAGGCAGGAGACGAGCGCGCGGACCGCCTCCCCCTTGGGCAAGGGTGCTTCCGGTTTTTGCGGGCCGCCGGCAACCAAAGCGTCCATCGCGTCGCCCGCTACGATCGCCTGCCAGCGGCAGAAGCAGTCGGGCACCCGGATCAAGCCGGCCTCGGTTGCGGCATAGATCCAGATGCCCCCCATGCCCGAGGCGGTGTTCACCGAGGCGAGCCCGACGATCTCGCGTTCCCCGTCCCCGATCCAGGGCCGGTCCATTGCGAGGCTCCAGACCGCCCCTTTGTCTGTGCTGTGCCAGAGACCGTCACCTGCAACGGCGGCGTAGAGCGTGTCGGGCACTGCGGCGGATGCGGCCAATGCGGTTACGGGCGCCCCCGGCAGTCCCTTTCCCGGGAATTGCCAGCTGCTGCCGCCATCCGAAGAACGTGCGATGCCGCCCCCCGCCAGACCGGCGACGATCTCGCCCGGCCGCGCGGGGAGGCTGGCGAGCGCCGTCACGAAACCGGGTGACTTCAGGACCTGCCAGCCGATAACGGGAGCGAACCGTCGGATCTCTCCTTCGATCGCAGTTACGAGCGCATCGCCATCGAAAGCGATCGCGCGCGGGACAGAGGTCGCTGCCCCGATCCTGTATGGCAACAGGACGAAGCCGGCGCCGGTGGCAAGCAAGCCGACAACACTTCGCCGGGATAGGCCGGCGCATGCGGCCGTGGAAAAGATCATTATCTTCCTCATAAACGATTTCGATTGCAGCTATCGTCCTGCCTGAAGGCCGGCATCGGAACGACGTGGCTGAGATGGCGCATGTCTGGCCTGGCCGCGTGCCCGGGCCGCCAGCGCCTATCAAAGCGACGGGGGACGGCTGAAACCTTGCTTCGGCGACGGTCGCCGTGGCACGGAAACTGACCGTTCCACGCGCCTCTCAGGCATTGCGCGTCAGATCAGGCGAAATGTTTTGGGGGAAGAGGGTCCGGCGGTCCGATACGGCCAGGCCGATCTTCAGCCGCAGCGGGGCCGAAGTCTTTCGACGGGACGATCGGTCGGTATCCGGGATAATCGACGGGCAGGCCCGACCCGAGGGAGGTGCAGTCGACGTTGCAGGCAAAGCCGTCAGCGTCGGCAGGCTCATCATCGCAATCCGGGCAGCCTGCCATCTGCGAGCCGGCCTCGGCTGCCATGGCGATCATCATCGCCGTGCTACCTGCCGCCTGCGCAACGGTACTCGCGGCAAAGGCGGCGAGCCAAAGGCACAGGAGGAGGCGGGCAAAATACAGCATGCCCTTTATTAGCCGGCGGGCGAGTGGCTGTCGATTCACGAAACCGTGTCGCTGCGTTCCCGGCGCGCCGGCTTGATTCATCGGCGCCGGGAACGTTGCGAAACGGCGTCAGTAGAATTCCGGCGCGAAGCGTGGGATTGCATCGATGTCGTAGCCGAGCTTCACCGAAACAATGTACCAGCCGAGATGGATGACGGCGGCAATGACCGTCGTCAGCAGTACGACCCTGAGGGCGCGGAAACGGGCTGGAGCACTCTCGACGGAGCCGGGGACGACGTCATTCTCTTCGGCTTGCGTACGCACACCGAGCGGCAGCACGACGAAAAGCGTGATCCACCAGATGATGAAGTAGATTGCAAAGGTAGAGAAGAGAGGCATCAAAAATCTCTGCGGTGGAGCGTTCGGCCGCGTTATAACCCTGCACGGCTCAACCGGCAAACCCCTTCCCCGCGCCCGACTGTCACACCTCTTCGAGCTCGATCAAGGTGCCCTGAAAGTCCTTGGGGTGAAGAAACAGGACCGGCTTGCCGTGCGCGCCGATTTTCGGGTTGCCGTCGCCGAGGACACGCGCTCCCGCCTGCCTCAGCCGGTCGCGCGCGGCGATGATGTCTTCCACCTCATAGCAGATATGGTGCATGCCGCCGGCCGGGTTTTTCTCGAGGAAGGCGGAGATCGGCGATGTGTCGCCGAGCGGCTCGAGCAATTCGACCTTGGTATTGGGCAGCGTCACGAAGACGACGGTCACGCCGTGTTCAGGCAGAGCCTGCGGCTCGGAGACCGGCGCCCCGAGCGTGGCGCGATAGCTTTCGATGGCGACTGCAAGGTCGGGCACGGCGATCGCCACGTGATTCACTTTTCCCAGCATCCGATGCTTCTCTCCCTGCCCCGTAGTTCACGATTTCGGAGGGTGCCGCCGGATCAGACCTTGGTGATGAACACCGTGACGACCGGCTTCTTGCCCCAGACCTGGTTCGTAGTGCTGCGCACGGCGCGGCGAACGGCTTCCTGCAGCATCGCGAGGTCCTTCCGCTTTGCCCGCGGAATGCTCTCTACGGCGCCGAGCACCGCATCATAGAGCGTGTCCTCCATCGCCTCGCCTTCGTCGTCGTATTCCGGAAGGCCGATCGGCACGACGTCCGGGTCGCCCAGAAAGTCGTAACGGCTGTCGAGGACGACACTGACGGAGACGTGGCCGGCGAAGGAAAGCTTGCGGCGTTCGCCGATCCCCATCTCCTCGAAATCGCCGATGAGGGTGCCGTCCTTGTAGATGCGGCCGTGCGGCGCCTCGTCAATGACTTCCGCGGGTCCGGGCGCAAGCCGCAGCATTTCGCCATTGCGCAGCCGCGGCACGCTCGGGATACCCGATTGCAGTCCAAGCTCCGCATGCGCCGTCAGATGCGCCGCCTCGCCATGCACCGGCACGAGGATCTGCGGCTTCACCCACTGGTACATCTGCTGGAGCTCGGTGCGCCGCGGGTGGCCGGAAACATGCACCAGCGCCTCGCTGTCCGTGACGATGTGGATGCCTTGCTCGATAAGCCCGTTCTTGATGTCGTTGATCGCCTTTTCGTTGCCGGGGATGGTACGCGACGAAAAGACGATCGTGTCGCCGGCCGAAAAAGCCACGTTGCGCATCTCGTCGCGAGCGATCTTGGCAAGGGCGGCGCGCGGCTCGCCCTGGCTGCCCGTCAAGATGACCACGACCTTGTCGCGCGGGACATAGCCGAACTCGTCTTCTGCCAGGAACGGCTTCACGCCTTCCATGAGCCCGACATCGCGCGCAACGTCGACGACGCGCTTCATCGAACTGCCGAGTAGAAGCACCTCCCGCCCGGCAGCCTCCGCCGCTTCGGCAACAGAGCGGATGCGCCCGACATTGGAGGAGAAGGTGGTGATCCCGACCCGGCCCTCGGCATCGGCAATGATCTTGGCGAGACTCTCGGAGACTTGCTGTTCGGACGGCGACACCCCTTCGCGCAGGGCATTGGTCGAATCGCAGACGAGAGCGAGGACGCCTTCCTCACCGATCTGGCGAAACCGGGACTCGTCGGTCAGCGGCCCGAGCGAAGGCTCGAGGTCGATCTTCCAGTCGCCCGTGTGCACGACCGTGCCGAGTTGCGTGCGAATGACGAGCGCCATCGGCTCGGGGATCGAATGATTGACCCCCACGGCTTCGACGCTGAAAGGTCCGACATTGATGCGGTCGCCCTGCTTGAAGGTCGTGATCGGGATCTCGCTGCGGGACTTTTCGAATGCGCGCTTGGCCTCCAGCATGCCCGCGGTGAAAGGCGAGGCGTAGACGGGAACGTTCAGGCCGGGCCACAGATCGTTCAGGGCCCCGTAATGGTCCTCATGGGCATGCGTGATGATGATCGCCTTCAGGTTGCGGCGCTGTTCGGCCAGAAAGGCGATATCGGGCAGAACCAGATCAACGCCGGGCAATTCCGGGCCGGGGAAGGTCACTCCGCAATCGACCATGATCCATTGGCGGTGACCTGGCCTTCCATAGCCATAAAGGCCGAGATTCATGCCTATTTCGCCGACGCCGCCGAGCGGCAAGAACACCAATTCTTCATCATGCGCCATGTCGTGATGCGCCTTTGCTTTTTTCAATCATCCAAAAAATACGTCGCCCGCTGCAATGGTTTGCGGCGGGCCGGAACCCGTGTCGAGTAGAAGTCGGCCGTCCCGATCGATACCTGCAAAGCGGCCGGAAAGCGAGCGGTCCGGCAGGTTGACCGTGATCGCCTCGCCGATGCCCTTGGCCGCGGCGCGCCACTGATCGATGATTGCGGCGACGCCCGCGCCACGGTCCCATACGGCGAGCGTTTCGGCCATGGTTACGAAAAGATGCGCGAACAGCTCCTCGGGAGAGGTTGTCGCGCCCTCCCGCCGAAGCGATGTGACGGGGTAAAGTGCGTCTTCGGGCATGACGGCGACGTTGATGCCGCAGCCAATCACCAGGGCCCGCCGTCCGTCGGCCAGAACCTCGCCTTCGAGAAGAATGCCGCAGGTCTTCCGCCCGTCGATAAGAATGTCGTTCGGCCACTTGATCGCGGCCTCGGCTCCGCCCGGTGGCATCACCCGGCGGATGGCCCGATGGACCGCGACCGCTGCGGCGAGCGGCATCGCATGCAGCCTGTCCACCGGCGCCGGATCGATGAGCAGCAGGGATGCGTAGAGGTTCCCCGGCTCCGAGAACCAGGCGCGGCCACGCCTGCCCCTGCCTCCGGTCTGGCGCACCGCGGTAATCCAGAGATTGCCGGGATCACCCTCGCGCGCCCGCAGAAGGCACTCGTTGTTGGTCGAGACCGTTTCGGCGAGCGCGACGTGCCGGAAATCTTCAGGCGAACTCCGGCCGCCGCTTCGTCCGCCGGTCAAAAGAATGTCCGCGCCGCGGCTTCGGCAGCGGTTCCGAGCGGACCGCCGATGAGCACGTAGCCGAGCACGAAGAGGCCGGACAGACCGAACACCAGCCTAAGCTCGCCCGCCGTTCGGGCAAACTCGCCTCTCGGCTCCTCGAACCACATCACCTTGATGACCCGCAGATAGTAGTAGGCGCCGACGACGGAAGCGAGCACGCCGATGATTGCCAGGCCATAGAGCTGCGCCTCGATCGCCGCAACGAAGACGAAGTACTTGGCGAAGAAACCTGCCAGCGGAGGGATGCCGGCGAGCGAGAACATGAGGATCGTCAGCACCGTCGCCATGAACGGGTTGGTCTGCGAAAGGCCGGCAAGATCGTCGATACCTTCGACATGCTCGCCTTCCCGCCGGCGCATGGCAAGGATGCAGGCGAAAGTGCCCAGCGTCATGACCATGTAGATCAGCATGTAGAGGATCACGCCGCGTACGCCGGCCATCGAGCCGGCCGCCAGACCGACGAGCGCATAGCCCATGTGGCCGATCGAGGAATAGGCCATCAGCCGCTTGATGTTGCGCTGGCCGATCGCGGCGAAGGAGCCGAGCAGCATCGATGCGATCGAGATGAAGACGACGATCTGCTGCCAATCGGCGACCACCGGCTCGAAGGCGTTGATGACGATGCGCACGAGGATCGATATGGCCGCGACCTTCGGTCCTGCGGCGAAGAATGCCGTCACCGGCGTCGGGGCGCCTTCGTAGACGTCCGGCGTCCACATATGGAAGGGGACGGCGGAGATCTTGAAGGCGAGGCCTGCAAGAATGAACACCAGCCCGAAGACGAGGCCCAGCGACCGGCCCTCGGCCGTGAGCGCCGCCGCGATCTCGTCGAAGCCGGTATGTCCGGTGAAGCCGTAGACGAGCGACATGCCGTAAAGCATCATGCCCGAAGACAGCGCGCCGAGAACGAAATACTTCAGGCCCGCCTCCGTCGACCGGACGCTGTCGCGGTTGATTGCCGCCACGACGTAAAGGGCGAGTGACTGCAGCTCCAACGACAGATAGAGCGAGATGAGATCGTTGGCCGATATCATCAGCAGCATGCCGAGGGTGGCCAGAACCAGAAGCACGGGGAACTCGAACCGGTCGATCTGAGCCGAACGCGCGTGGCCGACGGTCATCACCATCACGGTGATCGAGCCGATCAGGGCGAGCACCTTCATGAATTTGGCGAAGGGATCCGACAGGAAGGCGCCGCCATAGGCCTCCCCCTCGCCCGTCTTCAGGACGAGCCACAGCCCGGCGATGATGAGCACAGCGACCGCAAGCCCGGTCACGGTCGGTGTGGCTCTTTCGCCCGAAAAGACGCCGATCATCAGGAGAGCCATCGCGCCGACCGCAAGGATCAGCTCGGGCATCGAAAGTTGCAGGCTGGCGATAAGGGTTTCAGCAGTCATGTCACATCACGTCCCTTGATCATTGCACCGAAAGCGCAACGTCTTGCGCTGCCTGCAGGGCGGCGGCGTAGTTGTTGACGAGCAAGTCCACGGAGGCCGCGGTCGCGTCGAAGACCGGTGCCGGATAGACACCGAAGAAGATGGTCAGGATCACCAGCGGATAAAGAATGAGTTTCTCGCGCCCCGACAGATCGAGCAGCGCCTTCAAGCTTTCCTTTTCCAGCGCACCGAAAATCACCCGGCGGTAGAGCCAGAGCGCGTAAGCCGCCGACAGAATGACGCCGGTCGTCGCGAACAGGGCGACCCAGGTGTTGGCGCGGAAGGCGCCCACCAGCGTCAGCACTTCGCCGACGAAGCCCGACGTTCCCGGAAGGCCCACATTGGCCATGGTGAAGACCATGAAGGCGACGGCATATTTCGGCATGTTGTTGACGAGGCCGCCATAGGCCGCGATCTCGCGCGTATGCAGCCGGTCATAGACGACGCCGACGCAGAGGAAGAGCGCGCCCGAGACGATGCCGTGCGACAGCATCTGGAAAATCGCACCCTGGACACCCTGAACATTCGCCGCGAAGGTTCCCATCGTCACGTAGCCCATATGCGCCACCGATGAATAGGCGATGAGCTTCTTGATGTCGGTCTGCATCATCGCGACCAGCGAGGTGTAGATGATCGCAATGATCGACAGGGTGAAGACGAACGGCGCGAAGAAGTCGGACGCCAGCGGGAACATCGGCAGGGAGAAGCGCAGGAAGCCGTAGCCGCCGAGCTTCAGGAGGATGCCGGCCAGGATGACCGAGCCTGCCGTCGGCGCCTGCACGTGCGCATCGGGAAGCCAGGTGTGCACCGGCCACATGGGCATCTTCACCGCGAAGGAAGCGAAGAAGGCAAGCCAGAGCCAGGTCTGCATTTCGCGCGGGAACTGATAGGCGAGCAACTGCGTGATGTCGGTGGTGCCCGCCTGCCAATACATCGCCATCATGGCAAGCAGCATCAGAACGGAACCGAGCAGCGTATAGAGGAAGAACTTGTAGCTTGCGTAGACGCGCTCCTTGCCGCCCCACACGCCGATGATGATGAACATCGGGATGAGGCCCGCCTCGAAGAAGACGTAGAAAAGGATGATGTCGAGCGACACGAAGACGCCAAGCATCAGCGTTTCCAGGATCAGAAACGCGATCATGTATTCCTTCAGGCGCTTCTCGATCGTCACCCAGCTTGCCAGCACGCAGAACGGCATCAGGAACGCCGTCAGCGGGACGAAGAGTATGGAAATGCCGTCGACGCCCAGATGATAGGAAATGCCGGTGCCGAGCCACTCCCGCTTCTCGACCATCTGGAAGCCCGGGTTCGACGGGTCGAACTGGTACCAGATGTAGAGCGACACGAGGAAGGTGAAGACCGTCGTCAGCAGCGAGACGTTCAGGATGTTGCGGCGGCCGTAGGCGCTGTCTTCCCTTGTGAGCAGGAGAAGCAGAACGCCGACGAGCGGCATGAAGGTGACCGCGGAAAGTACGGGCCAATCGGTCATCAGAAGGAACTCCCGAGCATCATCCATGTAACGAGCGCTGCAATACCGATCAGCATGGCGAACGCGTAGTGGTAGAGGTATCCGGTCTGCAGGCGGACCACCCGGTCGGTCACGTCGAGAACGCGCGCAGCGATCCCGTTCGGGCCGTACCCGTCGATCACCCGTCCGTCACCCTCCTTCCAGAGGAGGGTACCCAGGCGCTTGGCGCTGCGGACGAACAGGAAATCGTAGAGTTCGTCGAAATACCACTTGTTGAGCAGGAACTGGTAAAGCCCGCGATGCTGCTCGGCGAGATATTTCGGCGTCTCCGGCGAACGGATGTACATGTACCAGGCCGTGAAGAGACCGAGCGCCATGGCCGCGAACGGGCTCCATTTCACCCATAGAGGAACGTGGTGATACTCCTCGAGAAGCTCGTTTTCGGCGGACGTGAACAGAGCGCCCTGCCAGAACTCGGCGTAGTGGTGACCGAAGAAATAATCGTGGAACAGGAAGCCCGCGACGAGGGCGCCGGCGGCCAGGATGTAGAGGGGCACCAGCATGACCTGCGGCGACTCGTGGACGTGATGCATGACGTCGGAGGAAGCGCGTGGCTTGCCGTGGAACGTCATGAAGGTCAGGCGCCAGGAATAGAAGCTGGTGAAGAGCGCCGCGATGACCAGCAGCGCGAAGGCCAGACCGGAAACGACGCTATGCGACGCGAAGGTGGATTCGATGATCGCGTCCTTCGAGAAGAAGCCCGCCGTGCCGATGACCGTACCGGGAATGCCGACGCCGGTGAGCGCGATCGTACCGATGAACATCATCCAGTAGGTGACCGGAATATGCGTACGCAGTCCGCCCATGTAACGCATGTCCTGCTCGCCGTCGACGGCGTGGATGACCGAGCCCGCGCCCAGGAACAGGAGCGCCTTGAAGAAGGCGTGCGTGAAGAGGTGGAAGATCGCCGCGCCATAGGCACCGACGCCGAGCGCGACGAACATGTAGCCGAGCTGAGAGCAGGTCGAATAGGCGATGACGCGCTTGATGTCGTTCTGGACGAGACCGACGGTCGCCGCAAAGAATGCGGTGATCGCGCCGATCAGGGTGACGACCGTCAGGGCGTCCGGCGAAAGCTCGAAGAGCGGCGACATGCGGGCGACGAGGAAGACGCCCGCGGTCACCATGGTTGCGGCATGGATAAGGGCCGAAACCGGGGTCGGGCCTTCCATGGCGTCCGGCAGCCAGGTGTGCAGCAGGAACTGCGCCGACTTGCCCATCGCGCCCATGAAGAGCAGCAGGCAGGTGGCCGTCAGGGCATGCCCCTTGTCGAGCTGCATTCCGAAGAGATTGATGACCGCGTCCCCTGCCGCAGCTCCCTCGGCCGGCAAGTAGTTCTGCGCGGCGGCGAAGATGGTCTCGAAATTGATCGAGCCGAAGAGGACGAAGACGCAGAAGATGCCGAGCGAGAAGCCGAAGTCGCCGACGCGGTTGACGATGAAGGCCTTCATCGCCGCCGCATTGGCGGACGGCTTCTTGTACCAGAAGCCGATCAGCAGGTATGACGCGAGACCCACGCCTTCCCAGCCGAAGAACATCTGCAGCAGATTGTCCGACGTGATGAGCATCAGCATCGCGAAGGTGAAGAGCGACAGATAGGCGAAGAAACGCGGCCGGTTCGGATCGTGGTGCATGTATCCGATCGAATAGATGTGCACCAGGGTCGAGACGGTGTTGACGACGACGAACATGACGGCCGTCAGCGTGTCGACGCGGAAAGCCCATTCGACATCGAAGCTTCCGGACTGGATCCAGCGCAGCACCGAGACCTTGATCATCTCCTCTTCGCCGAGGGCGACGTGGAAGAAGACGAACCAGGAGAGCGCTGCGGTGACGATCATCAGGCCGCTGGTCACATATTCGGATGCTTTGGCGCCGATCTGCGTGCCGAGAAGGCCGGCGATCAGGAAGCCGATCAGAGGCAGGAAGACGATAGCCTTGACGATGGTATCCATAGCCCTGTCAGCCCTTCATCATGTTGACGTCTTCGACGGCGATCGAGCCGCGGTTGCGGTAGAAGACGACAAGAATTGCAAGTCCGATGGCGGCTTCGGCCGCCGCAACGGTCAGGATGAACAGCGCGAACACCTGGCCGGTGATGTCGTTCAGGAAGGCCGAGAACGCCACCATGTTGATGTTGACGGCCAGCAGGATGAGCTCCACCGACATGAGGATGATGATGACGTTCTTCCTGTTGAGGAAGATGCCGAAGACGCCGAGCGTGAACAGAATGGCGCTGACGGTCAGATAGTGGGAAATTCCGATTTCCATAAGTGTAGTCCCTCGACCTCGCGTCCGATTAGATGCCCTGCCCCGGCTTGACCGTAACCACCTCGACGGCGGTTTCGGGGGTGCGGGCAACCTGCTGCGCAATGCTCTGACGCTTGATGTTCTGACGGTGACGCAGGGTCAGCACGATGGCGCCGATCATGGCGACGAGCAGCACGAGCCCCGCGATCTGGAAGAAGTAGACGTAATGGGTATAGAGGACATCGCCGAGCGCGGCGGTGTTGGTGCGGTCGCTCGGCGCCGGTATCGGCATTGAGATGCCCTTGGCGATTTCAGGCGAGAAAGCCGAGCCGCCGACAACGACGATCAGTTCGGCGGCAAGGATCAGCCCGATCAGCGCGCCGATCGGCGCGTATTCGAGCACGCCGGCGCGAAGCTCGGCAAAGTCGATGTCGAGCATCATGACCACGAAGAGGAAGAGAACCGCGACGGCCCCGACATAGACCACCAGCAGGATCATCGCCAGGAACTCGGCACCGGTCAGCAGGAAGAGCCCGGCCGCATTGAAGAAGGTCAGGATCAGGAACAGAACCGAATAGACCGGATTCCTGGCCGCGATGACCATGAATGCCGACGCCACGGCGATGAAGGCAAAAAGATAGAAAAAAAGAGCCTGCAGACCCATGATCGGTGCCTTTTTCGTCTTGCTGGCGTGAAGGCACTCAGGCCCACACTCCATGAGGCAAAGCCGGACCACCTGTCCGGCCGATGCCCAAACCCGTTTTGCATGCACCGTCTTCGATCAAGCGGCGCGATGCTGCGTTGCGCGAATGGCCTCAGCGGTAGGGCGAGTCCATCGCAATGTTGCGCGCGATTTCCCGCTCCCACCGGTCGCCGTTGGCGAGCAGCTTCTCCTTGTCGTAGTAGAGCTCTTCGCGCGTCTCGGTGGAGAACTCGAAGTTCGGCCCCTCCACGATCGCATCGACCGGGCAGGCTTCCTGGCAGAAGCCGCAATAGATGCACTTCACCATGTCGATGTCGTAACGCACCGTGCGGCGCGTGCCGTCGTTGCGGCGCGGCCCGGCCTCGATGGTGATGGCCTGCGCAGGACAGATCGCCTCGCACAGCTTGCAGGCGATGCACCGCTCTTCGCCGTTGGGATAACGGCGCAGCGCGTGCTCGCCGCGGAAGCGCGGGCTGACGGGCCCCTTCTCGAAGGGATAGTTCAAGGTCGCCTTCGGACGGAAGAAATAGCGCATCGACAGAAGGAATGCGCCGACGAATTCCTTGAGGAACAGCGAGCTGACGGCGTTCGAAAGACCTGCCATCATTAACCTCCAAACTTGCCGGTCGCGGAGAGACCGGCGGTATGCAGCGAAGCTCGAGCGGCCATCATGCCCAGCCCGTCAGCTTCAGAACGAATGCGACGATGACGACCATCGCCAGCGAAAGCGGCAGGAAGACCTTCCAGCCGAGGCGCATCAGCTGGTCGTAGCGATAGCGCGGGACGAAGGCTTTCACCATGGCGAACATGAAGAACACCAGCGACGCCTTCAGCACGAACCAGATGATGCCCGGGACCCAGTTCAGGAGCCAGATGTCGACCGGAGGCAGCCAGCCGCCGAGGAACAGAATCGTCGTCAGCGCGCACATCAGGCAGATCGCCGCGTATTCGCCGAGCATGAACATCATGTACGGGGTCGAGCCGTATTCGACCATGAAGCCGGCGACGAGTTCCGATTCGGCTTCCGGAAGGTCGAAGGGCGGACGGTTCGTCTCGGCGAGCGCCGAGATGAAGAAGATGATGAACATCGGGAAGAGCGACAGCCAGTGCCAGTCGAGGAACGAGGCAGGCAGGCCGAGCATGGTGCCGACGCCGTCATTCTGCGCGTTTACGATGTCCGTCAGATTGAGCGAGCCGACGCAGAGCAGCACGGTGACGATGACGAAGCCGATCGAGACCTCGTAGGACACCATCTGCGCCGCGGAGCGCAATGCGCCGAGGAAGGGATATTTCGAGTTCGACGCCCAACCGCCCATGATGATGCCATAAACCTCGAGAGAAGATATGGCGAAGACGAAGAGGATGCCGACATTGATGTTCGCGATCACCCAGTTCGCATTGAGCGGAATGACCGCCCAGGCGGCGAGCGCCAGCGTCACGGAAACGAGCGGGGCGAGCAGAAAGATCGTCTTGTTGGCGCCGGCCGGAATGACCGGCTCCTTGAAGACGAATTTCAAAAGGTCGGCGAAGGACTGGAACAGCCCCCAGGGGCCGACGACGTTAGGTCCGCGGCGAAGCTGCACGGCCGCCCAGATCTTGCGGTCGGCGAGCAGGATATAGGCGATGAAAAGCAGCAGCGCGACCAGAAGCAGGAGCGACTGGCCGATCATGATGGCCGTGGGCCAGACATAGGTCGAAAAGAAAGCGTCCATGATGCTCTATTCCCTCGCGCTCATTCCGCGGCAGCTTTGAAATTGTTGCGCGCCAGGGCCGAGCATTCGGCCATGACGGCGGATGCGCGCGCTATCGGGTTCGTCAAATAGAAGTCTTTGACCGGAGACGCAAACACGGATTTCGCCATCGCACCGGCTTTTTGTGCAAGTGCGGCAATTTCGTCGCTGCGGCCTGCGGCGATCTCGTCGACTGCGGCGAAATGCGGATGGGCCGCATAGAGCTTCGCGCGCAATTCGCCGAGCGAGTCGAAAGGCAGCTTCCTGCCGAGCACGTCGGAAAGCGCGCGGATGATCGCCCAGTCCTCGCGGGCTTCACCCGGCGCGAAAGCGGCGCGGTTGCCCATCTGGACGCGCCCTTCGGTATTGACCCAGGTGCCGGACTTTTCCGTGTAGGTCGCGCCGGGAAGAATGACATCCGCCGCATGCGCGCCGTTGTCGCCGTGCGAGCCGATGTAAACGGTGAAGCCGGCCTTCTTGGCCGAGAGATCGATTTCGTCGGCACCCAGCAGGAAAAGGACATCCATGGCGTCGACCATTTCGCCTGCCGACTTGCCGCCCTGACCGGGCACGAAGCCGAGATCGAGACCGCCGACGCGGGCGGCCGCGCTGTGAAGCACGGCAAAACCGTTCCACTCGGCGTTCACCGCACCAACGGCAACGGCGAGCTTCGCCGCATTGGCGAGCACGGCCGCACCGCCCTCCCCTGCCAAGGCGCCCTGGCCGACGATGATCAGCGGACGCGCGGCCTTTTCCAGCGTTGCGAAGAACGTCCCCTTGCCGGAAACGAGTTCGGCGAGCGTGTCGGTACCCGCACCCAGATATTCGTATTCGTAACGCAGCTCACCAGCCTCGCCGATCACACCGATCGGGAAGTTGGCCATGCGGTAGCGCTTGCGGATGCGGGCATTGAGGACCGACGCCTCGAAGCGCGGATTCGAGCCGATGATGAGCAGTGCATCGGCGCTTTCGATGCCCTGGATCGTCGGGTTGAAGATGTAGCTCGAACGGCCGAACGACGGATCGAGCGCTGCGCCGTCCTGTCGGCAGTCGAGGTTCGCCGAGCCGAGCGAGGAGACGAGCTCCTTCAGCGCGTACATTTCCTCGACCGAAGCGAGATCGCCGGCGATCGCGCCGATCCTGTCGCCCGACGTGCCGGCAACGGCGGTCTTGATCGCCTGGAAGGCTTCGCCCCAGCTTGCCGGCTGCAGGCGTCCATCCTTCTTGACATAGGGGCGATCCAGGCGCTGCGTCTTCAGCCCGTCCCAGATGAAGCGCGTCTTGTCGGAGATCCACTCTTCGTTGATCTCCTCGTTGACGCGCGGCATGATCCGCATGACTTCGCGGCCGCGCGTATCGACGCGGATGGCAGAGCCGACCGCGTCCATGACATCGATCGATTCGGTCTTGCCGAGCTCCCACGGGCGCGCGGTGAAGGAGAAGGGCTTGGAGGTCAGCGCGCCGACCGGGCACAGGTCGACGACGTTGCCCTGCAGTTCCGAGGTCATCGCCTGTTCGAGATAAGTGGTGATCTCGGCATCCTCGCCGCGGCCGATCAGGCCGAGTTCGGCGATGCCGGCGACTTCCGTCGTGAACCTGACGCAGCGCGTGCAGTGAATGCAGCGGTTCATCACCGTCTTGACGAGCGGACCGATATACTTGTCCTCGACCGCGCGCTTGTTTTCCTGATAGCGCGAGCTGTCGATGCCGAAGGCCATCGCCTGGTCCTGCAGGTCGCACTCGCCGCCTTGGTCGCAGATCGGGCAGTCGAGCGGGTGATTGATGAGCAGGAACTCCATGACGCCTTCGCGCGCCTTCTTGACCATCGGCGTGGTCGTGAAGACTTCCGGCACCTCGCCGTTCGGACCGGGACGAAGGTCGCGCACGCCCATGGCGCAGGAGGCCGCCGGCTTGGGGGGGCCGCCCTTGACCTCGATCAGACACATGCGGCAGTTGCCGGCAACCGAAAGCCGCTCATGGAAACAGAAGCGCGGAACCTCGGCGCCGGCCTCCTCGCATGCCTGAAGCAGCGTGAAATGATCCGGGACCTCGATCTCTTTTCCGTCGACTTTCAGCTTTGCCATCTTCGTACTCAATCCTGTCTTCAGTCCGTCTGCTCTTCTACAGCGCCGCGCGTCTTGATCTGGCGCGCAAGGGCCGCTGCAGCACTTTGGTTTGCTGCGCGTTTCCTTTAATCGGCTACGATTAAAGGAAACATGCAGTAGGCAACGGACAATTCCTTCACGGTCTCGCCGCTTGCCGTGACCACCGCACGGTCGTCACGTTATTTCTCTCGCGCTCCCGTGAGCGCCTTTGCCTGCCCGATCCAATCGTCGCGGACGCCGCGGCCGGCAAGGCCGAGTTCGCTATCCAGTCGCTCGATGTCGGCCTTGCTCAGGGCGGCGATGTCGGCGAAGCGGAATATGCCCCTGCCGTTCAGCACCTGCTCGAGCTTGGGGCCGATGCCGGAGATACGCTTCAGGTCGTCGTTTGCGAGGCCTGCCGCCGGTGCCGCAGCCCGCTTGACGGATCCGCGCGGTTTGAGCGTCTCGCCCGCGGAGACCGGAGCTTTCCGAAACGCTGCCTTTTGCGGCCTTGCGACCGGAGCAGGCTTGGAGATCTCCGCCTGATCGGGCGCGGAGACGCTCTTCTTAAGCGTGCTGGCCGCCCCCTGCATCGCGCCGAACATCATGCCGGCGATGTGACTGGACAGACCGAAGCCAAGAGCCGTCGCTGCCGCGACGGCCGCCGCCGGATGCGCCATCAACGGATGCAATCCGACGCTCGGCAAGCCGGCGTTCGACAGGTTCTTCATCCATTCGCCCATGCCGAACGGATCGGCCGGGTCGGCGCCCTGAGGCCATGCGAATGAACCGGCCGCGCTCGCGGCTGTCCTCTCCTGTCCGTCCTTGCGCGCCCCAGCCATGGTTTCTTACTCCGCCGCCTCCAACACGGCGCCATGCGAGGTCGCATTGCGCGTGTATTCGTCGATCCGCTTCTCCATTTCCGGACGGAAATGCTTGATAAGGCCCTGGATCGGCCATGCCGCCGCATCGCCGAGCGCGCAGATCGTGTGGCCCTCGACCTGCTTCGTCACGTCGAAGAGCATGTCGATCTCGCGCTTCTGGGCGCGGCCCTGCACCATGCGCTCCATGACGCGCATCATCCAGCCCGTGCCTTCGCGGCAGGGCGTGCACTGGCCGCAGCTCTCGTGCTTGTAGAAGGCCGACAGCCGCCAGATCGCCTTGATGATGTCGGTCGACTTGTCCATGACGATGACGGCAGCCGTGCCCAGGCCCGAGCCGAGCTCGCGCAGGCCGTCATAATCCATGATCGCGTCCTTCATCTGCGCGCCGGGCACGCAGGGAACCGACGAGCCGCCGGGGATGACCGCCAGCAGGTTGTCCCAGCCGCCGCGAATGCCGCCGCAGTGCTTCTCGATCAGCTCGTGGAACGGGATCGACATCGCGTCCTCGACCGTGCACGGGCGATTGACGTGGCCGGAAACCGAATAGAGCTTGGTGCCGTGGTTGTTGGGGCGGCCGAAGCTCGTATACCAGCCGGCGCCGCGGCGCAGGATGGTCGGCGTCACCGCGATCGACTCGACATTGTTGACCGTCGTCGGGCAGCCATAAAGGCCCATATTCGCCGGGAAAGGCGGCTTCAGGCGCGGCTGGCCCTTCTTGCCTTCGAGGCTTTCGAGCAGCGCCGTCTCTTCGCCGCAGATATAGGCGCCGGCACCGTGATGCACGTAAATGTCGATGTCGTAGCCGAGCTTGTTGTTCCGGCCGAGCAGGCCGTATTCGTAGCATTCGTCGATCGCTGCCTGCAGCGCTTCGCGCTCGCGGATGAACTCCCCGCGCACGTAGATATAGGCGGCATGCGCACCCATGGCGAAGCTCGCAATCACGCAGCCTTCGATCAGCGTGTGCGGATCGTGGCGCATGATGTCGCGGTCCTTGCAGGTGCCGGGCTCGGACTCATCGGCATTGACGACGAGGTAATGCGGGCGCCCGTCGCTTTCCTTCGGCATGAAGGACCATTTGAGACCGGTCGGGAAGCCGGCGCCGCCGCGGCCGCGCAGGCCGGAGGCCTTCACCTCGTTGATGATCCAGTCGCGGCCCTTTTCGAGGAACTGCTTCGTGCCGTCCCAATGGCCGCGCGCCATCGCGCCCCTCAGCGACTTGTCCTTGAGGCCGTAGATGTTGGTAAAGATGCGATCTTCATCTCTAAGCATGGGGTATCACCTCTTCACCGCGGCTTCTTCGCGGGCTTCGACTTATCGACCGTTTCGCCCTCGACCTTAACGTTCTTCGCCGCCGCCTTCCTGGCGGTGGCCGGCGTCTTCAAGGTCGGATTGGTAACGTCCGTCGCGGTCGAAGGCTTTGCCGCATTCGACGGAGGCACGCTCACCGCCTGTTCGTCCTTCGACTTGCGGACCGATTTCTTCTTCTCTTCGACCGGCGCCTGCAGCGTCGTCAGGCCGCCGATCGGCGCGGAATAGATGCGGTCGATCTGCGGACCCGGCACGACTTCCGCTCCCTTGCCTGCCTCGAAGCTGTCGATGATCTCCTCGAGCCGCTCCGGCGTCAGATCCTCGAACGTGTCCTTGAAGATCATGACCATCGGCGCGTTGACGCAGGCGCCCTGACATTCGACCTCTTCCCAGGAAAGCGTGCCGCCCTCGTTGAGGGTGAACGGTTCGCTGGCGATCTTCTTCTTGCAGACCCTGATCAGGTCTTCGGCGCCGCGCAGCATGCAGGGCGTGGTGCCGCAGACCTGGACATGGGCACGCGTTCCGACCGGCTGCAGCTGGAATTGCGTATAGAAGGTGGCGACTTCGAGAACACGGATATAGGCCATGCCGAGCATGTCGGCGACCGACTCGATCGCCGCCCTCGTCACCCAGCCATCCTGCTCCTGAGCACGCATCAGCAGGGGGATGACCGCCGACTGCTCGCGGCCCTCGGGATATTTCTTGATCGTTGCCTCGGCCCAGGCAGCGTTTTCCTTGCTGAACGCGAAGGCCGCTGGCTGGACTGTGTCTTCGGCTAGTCGACGAACGGACATTCTAGTGGACACCTTATCAGTTAATCGAACCGCACCGCGATTTCGTCAGCGAGACAAATTCGCAGGCATAGGCTGACTGGTCTTTCTGCAAAAACACGATGTAGCGCGCGCCGTTGTTGACGGCTGCCTTGATCTCGTAACCCCTCGACAGGAGCGCCGGCATGGTGCCGCCCCTGAGCGCTGCGGATGACTCGCTGCCGACGTCCTCCTGGGCCGAGGCCCCGGAGGCGAGCGCAAGAAGTCCGACGGCGACGAGCGGCACCAGACGCATCAGCGATCCACCTCGCCGAAAACGATATCGAGGGAGCCCAGCACGGCCGAAACGTCGGCAAGCTGGTGTCCGCGACAGAGGAAGTCCATCGCCTGAAGATGCGCATAACCCGGAGCGCGGATCTTGCAGCGATACGGCTTGTTGGTGCCGTCGGAGACCAGATAGACGCCGAACTCGCCCTTGGGCGCCTCGACCGCGGCGTAGACCTCCCCGGCCGGCACGTGATAGCCCTCGGTATAGAGCTTGAAGTGATGGATCAGCGCCTCCATCGACCGCTTCATCTCGCCGCGCTTCGGAGGCACGATCTTGCCGTCGAGCGAGGAGACCGGACCGATTTTGGCATCGCCGAGCAGACGGTCGACGCACTGGCGCATGATACGCGCCGACTGGCGCATCTCGATCATGCGGATCAGATAGCGGTCGAAGCAGTCGCCGTTCTTGCCGATCGGAATGTCGAACTCCAGGTCGGAATAGCATTCATAGGGCTGCGAACGGCGCAGATCCCAGGCCGCCCCCGAGCCGCGCACCATCACGCCCGAGAAACCCCAGGCCCAGGCGTCCTCGAGGCTGACGACGCCGATATCGACGTTGCGCTGCTTGAAAATGCGGTTGCCGGTCAGAAGCTCGTCGATATCGTCGACGGTCTTGAGGAACGGGTCGATCCAGTTGCCGATATCTTCGACCAGCTGGTGCGGCAGGTCCTGATGCACGCCGCCCGGACGGAAATAGGCCGCGTGCATGCGCGCGCCGCAGGCCCGCTCGTAAAAGACCATCAGCTTCTCGCGCTCCTCGAAGCCCCAGAGCGGCGGCGTGAGCGCGCCGACATCCATGGCTTGAGTCGTCACGTTGAGGAGATGCGACAGGATCCGGCCGATCTCGGAATAGAGAACGCGGATCAGCTGGCCGCGGACCGGCACCTGCGTGCCGGTCAATCTTTCGACCGCAAGCGCGAAGGCGTGCTCCTGGTTCATCGGCGCGACATAGTCGAGCCGGTCGAAATAGGGTATCGCCTGCAGATAGGTCTTGGCCTCGATCAGCTTTTCGGTGCCGCGATGCAGGAGGCCGATATGCGGATCGACGCGCTCGACGATCTCGCCGTCAAGCTCCAGCACCAGACGCAGAACGCCGTGCGCCGCCGGATGCTGCGGGCCGAAGTTGATGTTGAAGTTGCGGACGTTATGTTCGGTCATACCGATTGCTCCAGGCCGGATGGCGTCCTTCGCGGATCGCCGCGGGCCGACTTAATTCAGCGTGGTCTCGCCTTTTCGTCGCCGGGCAGCACGTATTCCGTGCCTTCCCAGGGCGAAAGAAAGTCGAAATTGCGGAATTCCTGCTTCAGCTCGACGGGTTCGTAGACGACGCGCTTGGCCTCGTTGTCGTAACGCACCTCGACGAAACCGGTCAGCGGGAAGTCCTTGCGCAGCGGATAGCCTTCGAAGCCGTAGTCCGTCAGAATGCGCCTCAGATCCGGGTGACCGGTGAAGAGGATGCCGTACATGTCGTAGGCTTCGCGCTCGAACCAATCGGCGCCGGGATAGACCGACGTCGCCGAGGGGACAGGCTCGTTCTCGCCGGTCGCAACCTTCACGCGGACGCGCTGGTTCTGGCGCGGCGAGAGAAGATGATAAACGACATCGAAGCGGTCCGGGCGCTGCGGATAATCGACCCCGCAGACATCGATGAAGCTGACGAAACCACACTGGACGTCGTCGCGCAGGAAAGTCAGGAGCGCGACGAGGTTCTCGGCTTTCGCCGTCAGCGTCAGTTCGCCGTATTTGACCTCCGCATCGGCGATCAGCGCGCCACGCGCCTCGCGAAGATAGGAGGCAAGCTCGTTCAGGGCTTCACTCATCTTAAGTTCCCCTGCCCTTAGCGCTCGATCGTGCCGGTCCGGCGGATCTTCTTCTGCAGCAGAAGCACGCCGTAAAGCAGCGCTTCTGCCGTGGGAGGACAGCCTGGCACATAGATGTCGACGGGCACGACGCGGTCGCAGCCGCGCACAACCGAATAGGAATAGTGATAGTAGCCGCCGCCATTGGCGCAGGATCCCATCGAGATCACGTAACGCGGCTCGGGCATCTGGTCATAGACCTTGCGCAAGGCCGGCGCCATCTTGTTGGTCAGCGTGCCGGCGACGATCATGACGTCGGACTGACGCGGCGAGGCACGGGGCGCAAAACCGAAGCGTTCGGCATCGTAACGCGGCATCGACATCTGCATCATTTCGACCGCGCAGCAGGCGAGACCGAAAGTCATCCACATCAGCGAACCGGTGCGGGCCCAGTTGATCAGCTCGTCGGTCGAGGTGACGAGAAAGCCCTTGTCGGCGAGCTCGTTGTTGATCTCGCCGAAGAACGCGTCATTGCTGCCGATCGGCTTGCCGGTCGCGGGATCGAGGATACCCTTGGGCTGCGGCGCAACGAGCGTGGTGCCGGATGCTAATTCCATTCCAGCGCTCCCTTCTTCCATTCATAGATAAAGCCGACCGTCAGGACCAGAAGGAAGACCATCATCGACCAGAAGCCGAACCAGCCCAACTCCTTGAACGAAACCGCCCAGGGGAAGAGGAAGGCGACCTCGAGATCGAAGATGATGAAAAGGATCGACACGAGATAGAAGCGGACGTCGAACTTCATGCGGGCATCGTCGAACGCATTGAAGCCGCACTCGTAAGCCGACAGTTTTTCCGAATCAGGCGCCTTGAAGGCGACGGCGAAAGGAGCGACCAGAAGTGCGAGGCCGATCACCAGCGCGATCCCAATGAAAATCGCGATCGGTACGTAGGAACCGAGAAGTTCTGTCATTTTATCCGTCCCTGCCTGCGGAGGGCGCCATGAAAGCGCTTCAACGAAGAATGCCGCAGGCCGAAAAGCATGTTGCAACGCCAGAGTGGTTAGCGCAGGCGGCGCCCGGGCGCAAGCCTCGAAGGGGCATTTAAACCGGTTCGCAGCGCATAGCGGGGATGCGCCCACCGCAGGATGCGCGGCAAGGCGCGCAATCGCGGGAAGCCGGGCCTCCCGGCGCCGGGAATTCCGCGGCGAGACACTTTGCCGCAATGCAAAAAAGGAAGCACAATTAGGGGGAGACGGCCACTTGAGAAGAGAATGGCGCGAGTGACGGGGCTCGAACCCGCGACCTCCGGCGTGACAGGCCGGCACTCTAACCGACTGAGCTACACCCGCGCATTATGGCCATCGCTGGCCATTATCTCATCATCGGCACTTTTTGAGAATGCCGCATTCTTTCAAGAGTGGCGCGAGTGACGGGGCTCGAACCCGCGACCTCCGGCGTGACAGGCCGGCACTCTAACCGACTGAGCTACACCCGCATCTCTTGACCTTCCAGACGCGCTCGCGCGCCCCTGCCCGAAGCGGCCTTGCCGTTCGATGAGCGGCTAACTAAGCGGTTCGCTTTGGGGTGTCAAGCGCGATTGAAAACAAATCCGTGACGGAACGTTTTTTGGTCCACAGCATGGCTTCAGGCAAGGATTTTGCCGCCTGTGAAAGCCGCGCACCAAAGGTGAGCACCCCCTCACCCCATCGGGGGCTCGCCCTTCCTTTATATGCGGGCGCAGCGGAGCGACCAACAATGCGCCGCCTGCCTCGCCAGCCGCCTCCCTTCGCCCCCCAATTGTCCACAGACTTCCTGACGGGTGCCCCGGTCCGCGATAAAAAATTCGAAAAAATCGCTCGAACGCTCTTGCGGTTTTCGCCGGTTACGCATAGATCACGCCCACCGACGCGGCGGACACTCGTCCGGCAACGCGATAGGGCGATTAGCTCAGTTGGTAGAGCGCCTCGTTTACACCGAGGATGTCGGGAGTTCGAGTCTCTCATCGCCCACCATTTCTTCCCTATGACAGGCAGTGTTTTGCGCAGGTTTCTCTTGCGAGCCGCCTCACCGCTTTGTTGAGCCACAGCGATGCCAGACGCCGCGCTGCCTGCCTAGCGCACGCCCTTCGACCGTCATTTCTGCACCAGCAACTAGAATCCAGCCAGGCCAGTCCTGGGCTGAAAAACTCTACCGCGCCGAGGGCGCGGCGCTTCCGGATTGCTGTAACGAGCACAGGCATGAGGAGACGACGGCGCCGTCAGTCATCAATGCAGCACTGAACGCTCCAGTCATTCGGAGCCGCGCAAGCTTACCCGCCCCGATACTGCTCCTCCGTCACATGCTCGAGCCAGTCCACCGCCTTGCCGTCGAGCGCCTCCTGAATTGCGATATGCGTCATTCCCGTTTCCGGCGCGGCGCCATGCCAGTGCTTTTCTCCCGGCGGGAACCAGACGACGTCGCCGGCGCGGATCTCGCGCGGCTCCCCGCCCCAGCTCTGCGCGAGGCCGCGGCCTGCGGTGACGATCAGGGTCTGGCCGAGCGGGTGCGTGTGCCAGGCGGTGCGCGCGCCGGGCTCGAAAGTCACGGTCGCGCCGCGTACCCGTGCGGGTGACGGCGCCTCGAAGGCCGGGTCCACGCGAACGGAGCCGGTGAAATACTCGGCCGGGCCATGCACCGAGGGTCTCGATCCGCATTCGAAGATATCCATTGGAGCCTCCTTTGAGGGACTTCGCCGGGCCAGCCGACGGGTGATGCAGGGGCAAGGCGCATGCAGCTTACCTCTTTCCGGCAAGCGGCTACAACCGGTGGATCGTCACGCCCGGGCAGGCGCTCCGCGCAATGTCGCAAAGGTGCTCGTGGTGGGTCAGATAGATCACCTGTCCGACATCGGCCATTTCCGCCATCAGCTCGAAGGCGCGGCCGGCGCGGCCGTCGTCGAAGGTCTCCATGATATCGTCGGCGATGAAGGGCAGCGTTTCCCGCGTCGCCGCGACCTCGTGGTAGCCGGCGATCCTGAGCGCGAGATAGAGCTGGAAGCGCGTGCCCTTGGAAAGATCGCGGGCGAGCTTCGATCCGCCGGCGGCGGTATTTGCTATGAGGAATTCCTGGCCCTTGTCGGCTTGCGTCGAGAGACCGGAATATTCGCCGCCGCTGATATGCATGAAGGTTCGCGAGGCGCGTTGCATCATGGCGCTGCGGTGGCGCTCGCGAAACAGCCTGAGCGCCTGTTCGGCGGCGATCACGCCCGCGCGCAGCCGGAGATAGCCGATCGCCTTGTTCTCGATGTCGAGAAGCAGCGTGCGGCGCCGCTGTTCGAGCTCCGCCACCCGGTCGCCGCCCTCGACGGCGGCAAGCGCCCTCTCCCGGGTCCTGACATCGGCGTGCAGCTCGCTGACATCCCGGTCGGCCGCCTCGATCGCCTCCTCCAGCCGCGCCAGTTCCAGCCCGAGTTCCCGGTCGTCGAGCTCGGCGAGCAGCGCTTCGGCCTCGGCGGCGCTCGCGACGCCGAGCCGCGCGGCCAGATCGCTTTCCATTTCCGAGCATCGCTGTCGCAGCCGCTGCGCTTCGCGGGTGGCTTCCAGGCAGGCGGCCGCTTCGTCGAGAGTCCCGCAGCCGAAGAAGTCGAGGACCCTCTGCCTGTTGGCGCCGTGAAGTCGCTCCTCGGCGCGCAGCGAGTCGAGGCTCTCCTCCATGCGCTCGATATTGCCTTGAAGCGCCAGACGGCGCTCCTCCTTCTGAAGTGCGGCGGCAACGCGGTCGCGCACCGCGGAAAAGAGCGTGAGGACATCGCCGGCCCGTTCTTCGCCCAGTGCGGCGGCCACGCCGACGACGTTTTCCGTGAAGGCCGCCTGATCCCTGCGCATCCCCGCCACGCGATGATCGAGCTCCGCTTTCTTCTGCATCAGCTTGTCGAGGTTCTGAAGCACGGCGAGCACGGGACCGATTTCCTGCGGCAGCGGGCGCTCCACCTGCCGGGAAAGCCACGTGCCGGCGAGCGCCTCGTCCCATTCCCCGCACCAGGATGCCATCGCAGCCTCCGCGGCCGCAAAAGCAGCCCGTCGCTTTTCGAGCGCCTCCGAGGCGCGTTGGAGCTGCGCCACGGCATTCCGGAAAGCAGTGGATGCGGCCTCCGCTCGGGAGGAGACAAGTTCCGCTACCGCGAGCAAGGCGTCGAGGCGCTCCGGCAGCGCATCGGTCATCCCGAGCCGCGCCAGCTCCGCCCGAAGACTGCAGACCGCCGCCTTCTCTTCGGCGACCGCCCGGTCGCGCTCCTTCAGCGCAGTGCGAAGTTCCATGCGCAATTCGAGCGCGGATGCGCGGGCGGCAAGCCACGCCTCCAACTGGGGCAGCCCCGTTATGCAAGGCAAGCCACAGGCGCGTGCGGCGGCGCCGATCTCGGCGTTCAGCCTCTGCCGCCGCTCCTCCGCGGCTTTCCTTTGCATGTCCAGCGACTGCAGGCGGGCGCGCCGCTCGGTCACGGCCAGCGTCAGGTTGCGTATCTCGGCCACGCGCTCCGCCTGGGCAAGCCGAAGCGCCGTGGTTGCATCATGCTCGTGCAGTGCCGTCTCGAATGCGATCGCCGTCTGCTCGTCCAGACCGGCACGATGCCGCTGCCAGGCAGTATTGCGGCGGCGCCTCAGTTCGCAAACGGTCGCGTCGTCCACGACGCCGCCATTGGCCGCAATGGCGGCAAGGCGCGCCTCGTCTCCGGCCTGGCGTTCGCTTTCGTCGGCGATCCTGTCGCCGAGGCGCAAGCGCCGCTCCGCCTCGGCGTGGTCCTCGGCCCGCCACGCTTCCACGACGGGCGGTGCCGGAGCGGGAAGCGCGGCCAGATCGTCGATCGTGCCGGCGAAAGGCCGCAATTCATCCAGCCGGTCGCATATGGCGGCATCGATCCGGTCGATCTCCCTTGCCGATGACTGCTGGCGCAAAAGGCAGTCGCTCTGCCGGAGGAGATGCACGCGTTCGGCGAGGAACGCCGGGTCGGCCGTCCCCTCCTTCAGCCGGGCAACTTCGCGCTCGGCGTCGCCGTGGTTCCCTTCCGCGGTTTCCATCTCCTCTCGCGCCGCTGCCAGCCTTTCCGAAAGGCTTGCGTGCCGGCGCACCAGATCCTGCAGTCGGACGGCGCGCGCCGCCGGCAGCAGGAGCGAGGCCAGGTCGGGATTGCCCGCCTCGCCGAGGCGGATCAGACAGGCATCGATCTCGGCGGCCGTCTTCGCCAGTTCCTCCAGACGAGCCGGCATGTCGCGGTCCGCCGTGAGATAGCGGGCTTCGAGTGCGCTTTCGCGCAGAGCCCCGAACCGTTCCGCGATCGCCAGCGCCTGCTCGTCGCGAGGCAGCCCGGCAAGCTCTTCGCGCCGCCGGGTGAGTTCCTCGTGCAATTGCCGGAGCCGCGCCGCGATTTCCGCATCGCTGCGGCGAAGAACCGGCAATTCCTCCTGCCACTCGGCCGGCGGCACCGGCAACGGGTCCCGCCCGGCAAGCTCCTGCCGAACGCCGCGAAGCCGCGCGAGAAGCGGCAGGGCGTCGCGCTGAGCCCGCATCCGGTCCCGGTCGGCACGCAACTCGTTGCGCTGTCTCGCCGCTGCCTCGTGGCGTGCGCGCATGCTCGCCAGGGCCTTGCGGAGTGCTGCATATTCGCGTGCATTCACGTCGACCGCGTTCCGCTCCGCCTTCAGCGCGTCGAGCTCCGCCTTCAGTTCGGCGAGCTGGTGCTTGCGCGCCTGCGGGCGGAAGAAAGAATCCGCTTCGGCTCGAAGCCCGGCAAGCACGGCGGCGCTGTCCGGCAAACCGGAACTCGCGGAAAACAGGAGAGACCCCAGCTCGCCCTCGCTCTTCAGTATGGCTTCCCCGCCCTCTTCGATGCTGTCGTCGTCGAGCGAGAACATCGTGCTGTAGGTTGCCCGGTCGATCGAGCCGAGGGCTGTGGAAAACAGGCCATCGGGCAGCGGCTGCTCGTCGGGGCCGATCAGGCTGTTGGCGTTGCGCTTGATGCGGTAGGCGTGATGCAGGCGGTTACCGGCCGCGACGATGCCGCCGATCCGCATCGTCTGATAGGGATGCAGGAAGCCGTAGGGGCTCGAACGTTCGATGCCGAACACGAGATCGAGGAAGCCGGAAAAGAGGGTCGACTTGCCGGCTTCGTTCGGGCCGTAGATGAGGTGAAAATCCGGCTCGCCCAGTCTCGCCTCGCCGAAATCGAGATGCCGCTCCGTGAATTTTCCGTAGCGGACGAGCTCCAGTCGCTGAAGCCGCATCAGTCGATGCCTCCGGCGCCGGCACGGCCGTGAAGATGCGCCAGCACATCCGCACTCCCCGCAAGTGCTGCCTCCAGCGCCAGCCGCTCCAGCGCCTCCTCGTCGCTCGCCAGCACATGCCTGAGTTCAGGCGGCAATTGCTGCAGGAGCTCCTTGGCAACTGCGCTCAGCTCGCCGCGAAAGCCGAAGGAGGGCAGAACGTCGTTTTCGACGAGTGCCGCCAGTTCGCCGACCGGGTCGGCCGCACTTTGCTCCGCATTGCCGATTGCCTGGCAGCTCAGTTCCGTCTTCTCGATCCAGCATCCGCCGATCCCGGCCGCGATGTTGACGATCTCCGCTTCCAGGAGATCCGCGTCGCGCCTGAGGCGCCAGGCAAGCGGCGTCGCGCCGTTCAGCGTCAAGCGCAGGATCAGATTGTCCGCCGCCATGTTCTTTCGAAGGTGGATCAATTCACGGCCCACCGCATCCAGCATGTCGCGCCAGTCCGCAATCCCGCTCACGTCGATCTCATGTCGCTCGAACGCGGCGGTGCCGGTCGGCCGGTCATCCAGCGCAACCAGCCCCTCATCGTCGATCGTCACGATCGTGACGCCCTTCGTCCCCGCTTCGTTGATGTCTCGGCCCTGCGGCATGCCGGGCATGACGATTGAGGGCTTTTCGCAGTGCACCTGCCGCTGATGGACATGACCGAGCGCCCAATAATCGAAACCGTGCCGCTGAAGCTCGGCGACGCTGCAGGGCGCGTAAGGGTCGTGGGCCGCGGATCCGGAGAGGCTGGTATGCAGCATGCCGATATTGATGCCGCCGGCGACCGGCGGATGGAACTGGGGCAGCAGGCTTTCCGGCGCGTGCGGATCGGCAAAGCTCACGCCGTGGATGTGCACCGTGCGGCCGTTCGCAAGCGTCTTGACATGAACCGCCCTGCTCCGGCCGGCAAATACATGCACCGAAGACGGCAGGGTGAGTTCGCGCGTCACCTGCGACTGGGAATCGTGATTGCCGCGAATGATGAACGTCCGGATGCCGGCCTCGTCGAGCCGCCGAAGCTCGGCCGCCAGGAAGAGCGCCGTGTTCATCGAGGTCTGGCTGCCGTCATAGAGATCGCCCGCGATCAAAAGCGCATCGACGCTTTCGGCAATGCAGAGGTCGACGATGCGGACGAGCGCATCGCGCGTCGCGCTTCGAACGAGGCCGGCAAGCTCCGCATTCCGGAGTGCCAGGCTGCGCAAGGGCGAATCGAGATGGAGGTCTGCGGTGTGAACAAATCTGAAGGGCATGGCCGGGCGGACCATGACCCGGCGCCGCCGCTTTCGTCAATGGCAGCAGGACCGGGTATCCACGGAATGCTTGAACGCGGGCAGCGTTACGACGCGCCGGCGACAACTCTTCGCTTCGCAAACAACGGCATCGCGACGAGGGAGCGTTTCTTGTCGCCGCCGGTCATTCCCAAGTTTTAGGTGGTTTTGGTCGACAAATGCGGCAATTGTGACTATCAATAATGTCACTGCCATTTCACATGGCCCCTCATAATAACTCATAAGGTCATGAAGAAGACATTCGAGGTTTCCGATAAGCTGTTCGAGCTCTACCATCGCGTTCATCGTCTGGTGAACGAGTCCATGACGGAGGAAGGCGTATCGCTTGCCAGGAGCAAGTTCCTGTTCTTCCTGAGCAAGCTCGGACCCTGTCGGTCTACCGACATAGCCTGTGCGCTGAATTTCGCTCCGCGAACAGTGACCGAGGCGATCGACGGACTGGAACGCGACCGTCTGGTCATGAGAAAACCCGACCCCGAGGATCGCCGCGCAAAGATCGTCTCCATAACAGAGACCGGCCGGGCCGTTCTTCAGGCTGCAGAACATCCGCGCAAGCAGCTCATCGAAGAGATCTTTTCGGCGCTCGATGACGAGCAACTGGACCAGTTGTACGATATCGTCAGCAAACTCGTCGAGAAAACCGACGATATCCGCAAGCGCAAGGAAGAAGCGGAAGCGACTGAGATTGCCGTCGCGCGCTGAACGCCGTTCAGGAATCAGGAGGCCGGGACATCATGTCCCGGCCTCCTTCGTTTTCTCCGTATCGTACGCTTACATGGCGTCCATCGCGCCTATGGAGAAGAACAGCGTTTCGCCGGAGGAGTCGTCGACGCCGTCATTGTCGGTGACGACATAGCCGTTGCCGGCCGCGTCGATTGCAAAGCCTTCGACCTTGTCGACGACATAGCCGTTCAGCGACTGCAGGTCCGGAATGAGGTCGCGCACCTCTTCCTTGTTCACGACAGGCAGTGCCCCGCCGAGTGCCGCGGGTTTCAGGTCCGCAAGCGCGACGCGGTAGAGCTTCTTGAGCTTGGCGGCTTCGCCGACCAGATTGTCACGCTCGACGATATAGGCGTAGGCTCCATGAACGGAAATTTCCGACAGGCCGACCCAGCCTTCCTCCGCCTTTTCAAGCGGATAGCGCACGGCGCCCCATTCCTTGCTCGACGGCTTGTAGGAGACGAGCTTGACGAAGCCCTTCTCGTCATCCTTCCATTCGCGCTGCACAGCCATCCAGAGAACCTGATCGTCCCCTTCGCCCACGACCGCTATGCCTTCGAAGCCGTAGCGGATCTCGCTGGCGCGCAACTCCTCCGGTAGTGCGATCTCCTGCTTGATCTCGCCCTTCTTGTTCACATGCAGCAGCGCATGGCTGTAGAGCTTGTCGGAGTTGCCTTCCGAAGCGAGCCAGAAGCCGCCTTCGCCGTCATTGGCGATGCCTTCGACGTCGAGCTTCTGGGCGGGAGCGCCGTCACGGGTGACCGGCAGGGCTTCCGTGATCAAAGCGGGCTTCTGCGTAGCGTCGATCGTGAAGATGGTCGGCTGCGACGAGTAGACTGAATCATTGACCGCATGCAGGAAGCCGGGCTTGTCGGCAGCGGCAAGGCCGGAAAGCGCCCCGAAGCCGATGGGCAGCCCGTCCTTCTCCACGGAACGGATCTGCGGATAGGCAGCCTCCCCTTCCCCGCGCTCGTAGATCATGACATGCGCCCGCGCCCCGCCGTCTTCGACGAGATCGACCTCGTTGGCGGTCGCAAACAGGTTGCGCCCGGGAATGGCGACAGCGCCCTCGGGGGAAACGCCGGAGGGCAGAAGCTGCACGAGCTCCGGTTCGCCGCCCGTATCCTTGTAGACGCCGACGATCGAGGCGCGTTCCGAAAGAACGAAGAAAAGCTTGTCCTCGCCGAATTGCGCCATTTCAAGCCCTTCCGGTTCGACGCCCTTCGCCGAAGAACGCTTTTCCGGATAGTGGCCGATCGACGCGATAGGGTGTTCGAAGGCTGCTCCCGACTCGTAGAGGACCTTCCCGGTCGTGTCGAAGATCGTGAAGCCGCGGCTCCCGCCCTCATAATCGCCCTCATTGGCGACGACCAGGCGATCGTCGTCGAGCCACTTGATCGCATCGGGCTCGCGCTTGCGGCCCGCCTGCTCGCCGGTAAAGGCGATGGAGCCGTCGCGCTTTGTGTCGATACCTTGGAGATCGACCGTGCCCGCAGGGAAATGCGTCTTCACGGTTGCGGACTTACCGTCGATGATGACGATGTGGTTGTTCTCCTGGAGGGTGAGCGCAATCTCGTCCCGGCCGTTGAAGGCTACGAATTCCGGCTCGGGATCGTCGCCGGCGACCTCGGCGAGACCGGTCAGCGTCACATGCTTGATGGTCGCGCAATCGGCCGCCCCGTCCTTCAGCGACAGGATCACGAGATCGCCTGCAGGCATCTGAGGGATCTGCCCGTCATTGACGTCCTCGTCGCGCTCGTTCTCGATCGCGATTGCGGCAAGCGTCCGATCCTTGTTCACGGCCACCGAGTCCGGCTGGCCACCGAGATCGCAGGTGGCATCCACCTCCCTGCCGGCAATGTCGACCACGGCGAGCACGCCGGACGGCTTGGTAAAGCTTTCGCTCGTGTTGACGGCAACGAGCGCTTTGGCACCGGCTACCGCCACCGAAGTCGGCTCCCCGTCGAACGAGACGATACCGCCTGCCTCAGGCGCCCTGGCGTCGGTGATGTCGATGAAACCGATGCGTTTGCCGGGACTGTCGGAATAGATCAGCGTATTGCCGTCTTCGCTTGCGGTGATGATTTCGGCCGATGTCGGGGCGTTCCGCTCGGCTCCCTCGGGCAAATTCGTGGCCACCGCAAAGGATGCGATGCGATTGAATACCTGTTCGGCCTGAACGACCGACGCCGTCGATGCGGCAAGTGCCGCGGCCAATGCCGTGGTGATGGAAATCGCTTTCATCTGTCCCTCCTTGTCGCGGCACGCCGTTGCGCTACCGCGTGCGTCCGAAAACGTCGGACGGGAGGCTTTTGCAACTGTCCTGTAACAGCCGGATGACAGGGAAAGCCGGAATGAAAAGAGGCCCGGATGACCCGGGCCCCAATCAACCTGCCGAATGCCGCCTGGGCGGTATCGCGACAGATGGAACATGAACCAGTAGCGGACGGAGGCACCCGCCGCTCCATCGGTAAATTAGTTGACGGCGTCCTTGAGGCCCTTGCCGGCCGTGAACTTCGGCACGTTGCGTGCCGGGATGTCAACTTCCGCACCCGTCGACGGGTTGCGGCCCTTGCTGGCTTCGCGGCGCGATACGGAGAAATTGCCGAATCCGACGAGGCGGATGTCGCCGCCGTTCTTCAGTTCGCCCTGAATGGTCTCAAAAACTGCATCAACGGCAGAAGACGCATCTGCCTTCGAGAGTCCGGCCTTGTCGGCTACGGCAGCCACGAGCTCATTTTTGTTCATGTTTCCACCCCTTTCATGCTGGTTCGAAACGACTGTCTTCTTAAGGCGGGGCTGCGAAAGCAATGCCCACGTCTTGCCATTCCCAATTGCGCCTAATCCCTTGGAATGCAAGGGTTGCAGCGTGCTTTTACAACAAAAAAGACCGGCAGAACGCCGGTCTTCCTTGTTTTTCTGGCCGAAGGGCGCAAGCGGGACACACTTGTCACCCTATCTGCACTGCCTCAGTGGGCAATCGAAGTGCCCGCTTCGTCCTGCGAATCAACGGACGGCAGGGCGGCCGGCTGGCTTGCCGGGTCCCATTCGATGGGCTCCGGAAGCCGCAGCAACGCGTGCTCGATCACCTCGCCCATCCGCGAAACGGGGATGATTTCGAGGCTGTTCTTGACGTTGTCAGGGATGTCGGCGAGGTCCTTGGCGTTCTCCTCGGGGATCAGCACCTTCTTGATGCCGCCGCGCAGAGCTGCCAGCAACTTCTCCTTCAAACCGCCGATCGGCAGCACGCGTCCACGCAGGGTGATTTCACCGGTCATCGCCACGTCCTTGGAGATGGGGATACCGGTCATCACCGACACGATCGCCGTCGCCATGGCGACACCGGCGGACGGGCCGTCCTTCGGGGTCGCGCCCTCCGGCACGTGGACGTGAATGTCGCGCTTGTCGAACAGCGGGGGCTCGATGCCGAAATCGATCGCGCGCGAGCGGACATAGGATGCCGCCGCCGAAATGGATTCCTTCATCACGTCACGCAGGTTACCGGTAACCGTCATGCGGCCCTTGCCGGGCATCATCACGCCCTCGATCGTCAGCAATTCGCCGCCGACCTCAGTCCAGGCAAGACCGGTGACCACCCCGACCTGATCGTCACGCTCGGCTTCGCCGTGGCGGAAGCGCGGCACACCGAGATAGTCGTGGATGTTCTCGGCCGTCACTTCGACCTTCTTGGTCTTGCCCTTGAGGATCTCCGTCACCGCCTTGCGCGCCAGCTTCATCAGCTCGCGCTCGAAGTTGCGGACGCCCGCTTCTCGCGTGTAGTTCTGGATGACCGCCATAAGAGCGCCATCCGTGACGGAGAACTCGTTCGTCTGGAGCGCATGGTCGCGGATCGCCTTCGGCAGCAGGTGCCGCTTGGCAATCTCCCGCTTTTCGTCTTCGGTATAGCCGGCAATGCGGATGACTTCCATGCGGTCCATCAGCGGCGGCGGAATGTTGAGCGTGTTCGCCGTGGTGATGAACATCACGTTGGAGAGGTCGTATTCCACCTCCAGGTAGTGATCCATGAACGTCGAATTCTGTTCCGGATCGAGCACCTCCAGAAGCGCCGAAGACGGATCGCCACGGAAGTCCTGGCCCATCTTGTCGATCTCGTCGAGCAGGAAGAGCGGGTTGGACTTCTTCGCCTTCTTCATCGACTGGACGACCTTACCCGGCATGGAGCCGATATAGGTCCGGCGATGGCCGCGAATTTCGGCCTCGTCCCGAACGCCGCCCAGCGCCATGCGGATATATTCGCGGCCAGTCGCCTTTGCGATCGACTTGGCGAGCGACGTCTTGCCGACGCCGGGAGGGCCGACGAGGCACAGGATCGGCCCCTTGATCTTGGACGAACGGGCCTGCACCGCCAGGTATTCGACGATACGTTCCTTTACCTTGTCCAGACCGAAGTGATCGGTATCCAGCACCTTTTCGGCATGGTTCAGATCGGTCTTGATCTTCGACTTCTTGCCCCAGGGCAGGCCCAGCAGCCAGTCGAGATAGTTGCGCACGACCGTCGCTTCCGCCGACATCGGGCTCATCTGGCGCAGCTTCTTCAGCTCCGCATCGGCCTTTTCACGGGCTTCCTTGGAGAGCTTGGTCTTGGAGATGCGCTCTTCGAGTTCGGCCATCTCGTCACGGCCGTCCTCGCTGTCGCCGAGCTCCTTCTGAATCGCCTTCATCTGCTCATTCAGGTAGTACTCGCGCTGCGTCTTCTCCATCTGGCGCTTGACGCGCGAACGGATGCGCTTTTCGACCTGAAGAACCGAGATCTCGCCTTCCATGAAGCCGAGCGCCTTTTCGAGGCGCATCTTCACGCTCGTCGTCTCCAGCATTTCCTGCTTTTCGACGATCTTGATCGACAGATGCGATGCGACGGTGTCGGCGAGCTTCGAGTAGTCTTCGATCTGGCTCGCGACGCCGACGACTTCCGGCGAAATCTTCTTGTTGAGCTTCACATAGCTTTCGAATTCGGAAACGACCGAACGGCTCAGCGCCTCGATCTCGACCGGATCCTCGTCCGGTTCGGGCAGCGCATGGGCGACGGCCTCGTAGAAATCGTCACGCGGCGTATAGCGCTCGATCTCGGCACGCGACCGCCCTTCGACCAGCACCTTCACGGTTCCGTCGGGGAGCTTCAGAAGCTGCAGCACGTTCGCAATCGTGCCGACCTTGTAAATGGCGGCGGGTTCCGGATCGTCATCCGTAGCGTTGATCTGGGTCACGAGCATGATCTGCTTGTCGGTACCCATGACCTCTTCGAGTGCACGGATCGACTTCTCCCGGCCGACGAAGAGCGGCACGATCATGTGGGGGAAGACCACGATGTCACGCAGCGGCAGAACCGGATAGGTCGCGCTTTCAGTCGCCGGAGACGTTTTGTTCGTCATATCATTTCCTTTCCGTCCCGAAGTTCGGGCCCGTTTCCGGGAGCCTCTGCGGCACTCCCGGCTGTCACATTTCGTACATGAAAGTGGAGTGCAAGAGAGGCCTTTTCAAGGTACGGCGCAATCCCCGCCTTCATGGATAATCCCCGACCTTTAAGCTCGGATGCTGTTGCAGACCTTGCGACCTGCCCGGATATCGCGGCCTGCAAATACGCATCCATTGAATCTGCGCATCATCGCGTTGTTGCGGCACTTTAGCAACAATCGATTGGTGCGATCACCATGATTTTGAACTGAAACATTCGAGGGAACGGGCCCGAACGGCGGCTGCAGAGCCGTCCTCGAAAATGCCGGTTCCGGACCGCTTCGCCGGCACGATCGCAACGGCGTCACATGAAAAAGCCCCCACGCGGGGGGCTCTTCAAACAATCGTGAGCGGCGAGCGCGCCCGATAAGACGCGCTGCGCTTGAGGCTCAAGCCGAAACGTTGGTCTTCTCCTCGGAACGCTCCGAGTAGATATAGAGCGGCCGCGCCGTTCCCTTGACGACCTCGTCCGAAATGACGACTTCGCGAACGCCTTCCAGCGTCGGCAGTTCGAACATGGTGTCGAGCAGGATCTTCTCCATGATCGAACGCAGGCCGCGTGCGCCGGTCTTGCGGACGATGGCACGGCGGGCGATCTCACGCAGCGCGTCCTCGTGGAAGTTCAGTTCGACGTCTTCCATTTCGAAAAGCCGCTGATACTGCTTCACCAGAGCGTTCTTCGGCTCCGACAGGATCTGGATCAGCGCATCCTCGTCGAGATCCTCGAGCGTCGCCAGAACCGGCAAGCGCCCGATGAATTCCGGGATCAGGCCGAACTTCACCAGATCTTCCGGTTCGAGCTCGCGCAGCACCTCGCCGACGCGCCGGTCTTCCGGAGCGCGCACCGTCGCGCCGAAGCCGATCGACGTCTTCTCGCCGCGGGCGGAGATGATCTTGTCGAGGCCCGCAAAAGCGCCGCCGCAGATGAAGAGGATATTCGTCGTGTCCACCTGCAGGAACTCCTGCTGCGGATGCTTGCGGCCGCCCTGGGGCGGGACCGATGCGACGGTACCTTCCATGATCTTCAGAAGCGCCTGCTGCACGCCCTCGCCCGAAACGTCGCGCGTGATCGACGGGTTGTCGGACTTACGGGAAATCTTGTCGACCTCATCGATGTAGACGATGCCGCGCTGGGCGCGCTCGACGTTGTAATCGGCCGCCTGCAGGAGCTTGAGGATGATGTTCTCGACGTCCTCACCGACATAGCCGGCCTCGGTCAGCGTCGTCGCGTCCGCCATCGTGAAGGGAACGTCGATGATGCGAGCGAGCGTCTGCGCCAGATAGGTCTTGCCGCAGCCGGTCGGCCCGACCAGCATGATGTTCGACTTCGCAAGCTCCACGTCGCTGCTCTTTGCCGCATGGGCTAGGCGCTTGTAGTGGTTATGCACGGCGACCGACAGGATACGCTTGGCCTGTTGCTGGCCGATGACGTATTCGTCGAGGACCTTGATGATCTCCTGCGGCGTCGGAACGCCGTCGCGGGACTTGACCATCGAGGTCTTGTTCTCTTCGCGGATGATGTCCATGCAGAGTTCGACGCATTCATCGCAGATGAACACGGTCGGTCCGGCAATCAGCTTGCGGACTTCATGCTGGCTCTTGCCGCAAAACGAACAATAGAGAGTATTCTTCGAGTCACCGCCGTTGCTACCGCTGACCTTGCTCATTTCCACTTCCTTCCAGCACGCCGGACACCTTCGGAAAGATATCACGGACACTCAGTTCGCCTTGCACGTCGGCTCCAGGCGCCGCCCAAGGCTCTTGGGAGTACTCACCGTCCCGGGCGGAGGCCCGATCACCGGTTGCAACGACTCTCCCCATCAAATCCGAATGCTATGCTCCTTGTTCCAACATAGCATTAAGGATTCATATTAACGGCTTTGCCCCTTGGATAAAGCCCCTTCGCCATTACAAATGTGTCACAATTACATCTGTGGCGACACAAAAGCCCGTGTTCGAACCTATTCCATGCCCTCGACCGCATCGCGCGACGTGATCACCTTGTCGATCAAACCCCAGTCGAGCGCCTCGTCCGCACTCATGAAATGATCGCGGTCGAGCGTCTGCTCGACTTCTTCGTAGGTGCGGCCGCAATGCTTGACGTAAACCTCGTTCAACCGGCGCTTCATCTTGAGAATGTCGCGTGCATGCCGTTCGATGTCGGACGCCTGACCCTGGAACCCGCCGGAGGGCTGGTGGACCATTATCCGCGAATTGGGCGTTGCGAAGCGCATGTCCTTGTGACCGGCGGCAAGCAGCAGCGAGCCCATCGACGCCGCCTGACCGATGCAGAGCGTCGAGACCGCCGGCTTGATGAACTGCATGGTGTCGTAGATCGCCATGCCCGCTGTCACGACACCGCCCGGAGAGTTGATGTAGAGAGCGACTTCCTTCTTCGGGTTTTCCGCCTCGAGGAACAGCAACTGTGCGCAGACCAGCGTCGCCATGTGGTCTTCGACAGGCCCCGTCAGGAAGATGATGCGCTCCTTGAGCAGTCGCGAATAGATATCGTAGGATCGCTCGCCGCGATTGGTCTGCTCAACAACCATCGGCACCAGCGCCATGGCCGTATCAACTGGATTTCTCATATCGAACCTTCATCAATCGGGACCGCATCCCTTCGCGGACCGGAATCATCGGATAAGCCTCAGACCTTACATAGAGTGTCAATGCCCTTCACTTCAAGACGCGAACATTCGATAAACTGAATAGTCGCAGGCCCGGGGTCCAGACCTTTTTATCGGCGTGGCGGATTGGCGGTAGAACAATTTTCCAATTCTTGATGCCGTCGCGCATGCCCCCGGGCGCCTTCCTCACAGGCATTCGCAGGAGCGCGGTAAACGACTGGTAAATTCCGACGCGTTTCAAAGCTGGGACTCCAACGGCAGAAAGCGGATCACGCCGGCGATAAGCCGGCGGAGGATGCTTGCGTCCGGCTCGCGCCGCAGCAGCCGCAGGGAGCCGTTCGTCCGGTCCCGCCACGCGGGCCGGCCGTCCTTAAGCATAAGGCGATAGCTTCGCTCCGGCGCCGTTTCCTCGTCGAAGATCGACTGAAGCTCGGCGGCGAGCGCCTCGTCGGAGAAGACGATGCCCATCTCGGTGTTGAGCGACGCGGAACGCGGATCGAAATTCATGGAGCCAACATAGCCGCACAGGCCGTCGACGACGAAGGCCTTGGTGTGGAGGCTCGCGTTTCGCGCTCCGAACAGCGACATACGGTGACGATCGAAGAAATCGCCGCGCTCCTTGAGCTCGTAAAGCTCGACACCGCCGTCAAGCAGGCCTTTGCGATACTTCACGTAGCCGCCATGCACCGCCGCGACGTCGGTTGCGGCAAGCGAATTCGTCAGCACCGCCACCCTAGCGCCCTTTCCCGCGAGCAGCGCCAGCACGCGCGTCCCCGCTGCGCCGGGGACGAAGTAAGGCGAGATGATCCGCAGATCACGCCTGGCGCCCTTGATCAGCGGGAACAGTTCGCGCAACAGCCAGTTCTGCCGCTTCTGCATCAGCGCCTTTTCCGGCGGGTCGAACGCCATGCGCATATCCGCGCTGCGATGGAGGGTCCGGCTCCCCCAATAGGGGCCGGGACCCGCGTCTGCGACCCTTTCGAGGTAGAAGCGCGCGGCCGCCGTGCACGCCAGCGCGTCCAGCGCCTCTCTCAGCGCCGGAAGGTACTGCTTGCGCGGCGTCCTGAGCGCGGCGATCGGCAGCACCGACGTGCTGTTCCAGTAGAGATCGAACATGGCCGTCGCCTGGTCGACGACCGGCCCCGCCATCCAGACGTCGAGGTCACGGAAGTTCGACAGTTCGGCCGCGTCGAAATAGGCATCGCCGATATTGCGCCCACCGGATATCGCCAGCCGGCCATCGGCGACCCACAGCTTGTTGTGCATCCGGCGCGTCGCACTGAAGGCCCGTATCGCCATTTCGAACCCGCGGCGGAAGCGGTCCGTTCGTGCCCGGCTTGGATTGAAGAGCCGTACGTCGACATTCGGATGTGCGTCGAGCGAAATGCAGAGACGGTCATGGATGCCCGCATTGATATCATCGAGCAGCAGGCGGACGCGAACGCCGCGGTCGGCCGCCCGGATGATCTCGCGCGTCAGCAGAAACCCCGTCAGGTCGTCCTTCCAGTAGTAGTATTGCAGGTCCAGGCTGCGCCCCGCCCGGCGGGCCGAAAGCGCCCGCGCAACGAAGGCTTCGATGTTATCGGAAATGAGCGCGACCACGCTCTCGCCGGGTTGGGCGGCACCCAGCAGCGGGCCGAGATGCAGATCGATGCGCGTCTCGTCTCCGCCGATGGGGAGCGCGAATGATGGTTCGATCCGCGGCCTGCGACCAAACCAGCCGTAAACGTAGAGGACCGCGACCAGGAAGAGCCCGCAGAGCGCTACGAGAAAAAGTGCAATCCACGACAACATCAGACGCTGCCCTGCCGCAAGTTTCACCGGAGCCGATCAAGGATGAAACATGCGGAAACCAAAGTACGACGGCGACCACTGCGCCCTCCATGGCGCGTGCGACACCGCTATCCCTGCCCCGCATCGGCCAATCGGGCTTCCTCACCTTCGGGGCCGTCCTTCTGGACGACCTTGAGATCGATCGAGGCCTTGACGGGCAGATGGTCCGAAGCCACTCGCGCCAGGGGCGTGTCGTGCACGGCCACCGAGGTTACGAGATGATGCGGATTGCCGAGCACCCGGTCGAGCGGCAGCAGCGGAAAACGCGAGGGGAAGCTGGCAACGGCTGAATGCGACGGGTCGAATATAGGACTGAGGAAGCTGAGCGAGGAGCGTTTGCCCATGCGCCATTCGTTGAGGTCGCCGATCAGCAGCGTCGGACGGCCGGCGCCGTCCGCCGTCGCCTTCAAAAGCGATTCCGCCTGGCGCGCCCGGGAATGACGCAGCAGGCCAAGGTGGGCGGCGATCACCCGCAAGGGACCCGCCTTCAGGTCGAGATCGACGACGAGGGCGCCGCGCGGCTCGACGCCCGGCAATTTCAGCTGCCGCACGTCGGAAACCGCGCCCTCACGGATAAGCAGGACGTTGCCATGCCATCCGTGGCCCTTCTCGCTGAAAGGCGAGATCGGAACGGAGACAAGATGCGCCTCACGGCGCAGGTGCTCGAGATCGAGGAGCCCCGCGCGCTCGCCGAATCTCTGGTCGGCCTCCTGAAGCGCGACGATATCCGCACCGATCTCGGCGATGACCTGCGCAATTCGCGGCGGGTCGAAGCGCCCGTCGGTGCCCACGCATTTGTGGATATTATAGGAAGCGATCACGATGTCGCCGCGGTTCACGGCGGCATCACGGTTGACGACCGTCGGCCGCCGCTTTCGTATCGCTGCCATGATGCCCGCGGATAGATTGCCTTGCGTCTTTGCCATGCCGCTCCCTGCTTGCTGCCGCATCATGCTCAAATAGGTCGGGCGGTGCTACCGGAAAAGTAGCTAGCGGCGATGTTGTTCCTTCCGGTGCCGAAGGCACTTGCAGTCAGCCCTCATGGCGCAATAGAGATGCGGATCGCCATCCGATCGCAGCATTCGAAGAGTCGATATCATGTCCATCGCCCCCGGTATCACCATCGACGGCCCCGCCCGGCGCGTCTCCCTGGACGTCCGCAACCCCCGCTTCTTCCGCAATCCGCTGCCGGCCTACGCGGCGCTTCATGCGCAATGTCCGGCCTTTTTCTGGGAGGAGCCGCAGCAGTGGTTCTTTGCGGGCTACGAGCAGGTGAACAGTCTATTGCGCGACCGGCGCTTCGGCCGGCAGATCCTGCATGTCGCCACCCGGGAAGAACTCGGCATGCCGGAACCGAAACCGCATCTGAAGGCTTTCGATGCGCTGGAGGAACACTCGCTGCTCGAACTGGAGCCGCCGGCCCATACGCGGCTGCGCACGCTCGTCAATCGCGCCTTCGTCTCCCGTCAGATCGAACAGCTCAGGCCGGAAATCGAGGCGCTCTCGCATGCGGTGATCGACGGCTTCGAGAAGGATGGCCAGACCGAGCTGTTGAAGACCTATGCCGAGACGATCCCGGTCACCATCATCGCGCGGATGCTCGGCATCCCGGTCGAAGCGGCGCCGCGTCTGCTCGACTGGTCGCACCGCATGGTGAAGATGTACGTGTTCAATCCCAGCCTGGAAACGGAGTTCGACGCCAACCAAGCATCGGCGGAGTTCGCCGACTACCTGAAGGGAATCATAGCGGAGAAGCGGGCAAACCCCGCCGACGACCTGCTCACGCATATGATCACCTCGGAGAAAGACGGCGAGCGCCTGTCGGATGCGGAGCTGATTTCGACCACGGTCCTCCTTCTGAATGCGGGCCACGAGGCGACGGTTCATCAGATCGGCAATGCCGTGCACACGATCCTGCAGTCCGGCCTCTCCCCCACCGAGCTTTTTTCGGACGAGAAGACGACGGAGCGCACCGTGGAAGAGTGTCTGCGCTTCGCCGCGCCCTTGCATATCTTTCAGCGCTACGCGCTCATGGATATCGAGCTGGAGGACGGCATCGCCCTCAGGAAGGGGGACAAGATCGGCCTGATGCTGGGGGCGGCGAACGTCGATCCGCGCAAATTCTCCTCTCCCGATACGTTCAGGCCGGATCGCAACGAAGGCGCCAACGTCTCGTTCGGCGCCGGCCTGCATTTCTGCATCGGCGCACCGCTGGCACGGCTGGAGCTGCAGATTTCCCTGCCGATCCTGTTCCGGCGGCTTCCCGGAATGCGGCTCAGGAACGAGCCGCCGGTCAAGGACGCGTTCCACTTTCATGGTCTGGAGCGGCTCGATCTGGTCTGGTGAGCGGCGTCAGACGCGGATCACGTAGTCCTTGCGAGTCGTTTCAACGACTTCCCAGGTTCCCTTGAAGCCGGGTCTCAACACCAGGCTGTCGCCGGCTTCGAGATGAAGGGGCTCCCCGCCCTCTTCGGTCACGATGGAATGACCGGAAAGGATGTGGAAATATTCCCACTCGTCATAGACGATCCGCCACTTGCCGGGCGTGGCTTCCCATATGCCCGCATAGAGCCCGCCGGCCTCCTCGATATTCCAGGTGCGAAATTCCGGATTTCCAGAAATCAGCCTGTCGGGCGCCGGCGCCCCGATCTCAGCCTCGACGCAAGACGGATCGAATTTCAGCATATGGCCCATAAGAAGCCTCCACGTCCTGCCGTGCCTCTCAGGCCTTCCCCAGCGCCTGTTCCAGATCGGCAATGATGTCGGCCACGTCCTCGATGCCGACCGACAACCGGATGACGTCGGGTCCGGCGCCTGCGGCGACCTGCTGCTCCGGCGTGAGCTGCCGGTGCGTGGTCGAGGCGGGGTGGATCACGAGCGAACGCGTGTCGCCGATATTGGCAAGATGGGAGAACATTTCCAGTGCCTCGACAAAGCGCTTTCCCGCCTCGTATCCGCCCGCGAGCCCGAAAGTGAATACGGCTCCCGCCCCCTTCGGCGAGTAGCGCTGCTGCAGCGCGTGGTTCGGATCGCCTTCGAGCCCGGAATAGCGGACCCAGGACACCTTCTCATGCCCCTTCAGCCATTTGGCGACCTCCAGCGCGTTGTCGCAATGGCGCTGCATCCTCAGCGGCAGCGTCTCGACGCCGGTCTGGATAAGGAAGGCGTTGAAGGGCGAAATCGCCGGACCGAAATCCCTCAGACCCAGTACCCGTGCGGCGATGGCGAAGGCGAAGTTGCCGAAGACCTGGTGCAGGACGATGCCGCCATATTCCGGCCTGGGCTCCGACAGCAGCGGATACTTGCCGGATTTCGACCAGTCGAACGTACCGCCGTCGACGATGATCCCGCCCATCGAATTGCCATGACCGCCGATGAACTTGGTGAGCGAATGGACGACGATATCGGCGCCGTGTTCGAGCGGCCGCATCAGATAGGGCGTCGCCATCGTATTGTCGACGATAAGCGGCAGTCCATGCCGCCGCGCGACGTCTGCGATCGCGGCTATATCGACGAAGGTGCCGCCCGGATTGGCGAGGCTTTCGATGAAGATCGCCTTGGTGCGTTCGTCGATCTGCGCATCGAAGCTTTCGGGCTCCGCCGCATCGGCCCAACGGACCTGCCAGTCGAAGGCCTTGAAGGCATGGCCGAACTGATTTGCCGACCCGCCGTAAAGCTGTCTGGCGGAAACGAAATTGTCACCCGGCCTCATGATCGTATGGAAAACCAGCAGCTGGGCCGCATGCCCCGAGGAAACGGCCAGGCCGGCGGTCCCGCCTTCGAGCGCCGCGATCCGCTCCTCCAGTACCGCCTGGGTCGGGTTCATGATGCGGGTATAGATATTGCCGAATTGCTGAAGGCCGAAAAGTGCCGCCGCATGATCCGTATCGTTGAAGACGAAGCTGGTCGTCTGGTAGATCGGCGTCGCCCGCGCGCCGGTCGTCGGGTCCGGCTGGGCCCCGGCGTGGATTGCAAGCGTGCTGAACCCGGGTCCGGATTTCATCGTCGTTCCTCCCTCATTTATTAACGATCAACCGATCAGTCGCGGATATTCGATTGCCGGGCAGCGGTCCATGACGATCTTGATGCCTGCGGCCTCGGCCTTGGCCGCAGCCGCATCGTCGCGGACGGACAGTTGTCCCCAGATAACCTTGGGTAGGGCCGGCAGCGACAGGATCTCGTCGACGAGCGCGGGCAAGGCCGAAGCCGCACGGAAGACGTCGACCATGTCGATTGCCTCCCCTATATCCGCGAGGCGCGCTACAACCGGCTGGTCGAGAATCGCACCGCCCGCATGGCCGGGATTGACCGGAATGACGCGGTATCCCTTGCGCAGAAGAAAGGCCATGACGCGATAGCTCGGCCGCTCCGGCTTCGGCGAAGCGCCGACGAGCGCGATGGTCTTCGTCTCGCGCAGGATGTCGGCAAGATAATAATCCGGGTAGGCATCGTGGTGCATGCTTGTTGTCCGCGCATGTTTATCATGCGGAGCGATAGTTGGCGTGGAGCGGCCGCGAGTCAACCAAGGCACCTTCCCCGGCCATGCATTTGCACCGTTTCGTTGCGATCGATCTGTAATTCCGGTTGCATTTCGGCAAATGCGAGCCCACAACCGGCTTTCCCGCCCAATCACCCCGCCGAGGTTCATCTTGCCGCCGGACGTCATTGCGCTCGTACTTCTCGGAGCGCTGCTGCACGCGACCTGGAACGCGCTCGTCAAGGCCGGCACGGAAAAATCGCTCGACGCCGCCATGGTGTCGCTTGGCGGCGCGGTCGTGGCGCTCCCCTTCCTGCCCTTCCTCCCGATGCCCGGTTCCGAGGCCGTGCCCTACATTCTGGTTTCGGCACTTTTCCAGTTCGCCTATTTCCAGCTGGTCGCAGCCGCTTACCGCGCAGGCGACATCGGGCTGGTCTATCCCTTGATGCGCGGCGTCGCTCCTCTTCTCGTCGCGGCGACGAGCAGCCTCGTCATCGGCGAGAAACTGAGCGGCGGCGCGATGGCCGGCATCATGACGATCTCCGCGGGCGTGCTCACGCTCGCCTTCGAATCCCGCAAGGGCGGCAGGCACGCCATCGTTCTGGCACTGCTCAATGCCTGCGTGATCGCGAGCTATACCTATGTCGACGGGATAGGCGCCCGCATTTCCGGCAATGCCATATCCTACACGCTCTGGATGGCATTGCTGCCGCCGGTCCTGCTCTTCGGCTGGGCCTTCGCGCGGCGCGGCGTCAAGCCGGTCGCGCGGCATGTGAGCCGTCACTGGTGGCGCGGGCTTGTCGGCGGCGCCGGATCGATCGGCTCCTATGGCCTTGCGCTCTGGGCGATGACGAAAGCCCCGGTCGCCACCGTCGCGGCCCTCCGCGAAACGGCGATCCTGTTCGCCGTCGTCATCTCCGTCGTGTTCCTCGGAGAGCGCGTCAGCGCCTGGCGCATCATCGCCGCCTGCATCATTGCGCTCGGTGCCTTGCTCCTCAGGCTCGCCTGAGGCCCAGGACCTAAAGCGCGTCGCGCTCGTTACCATGCATGTCGTTATCCCAAAACCGCTGCACACTTTTGGGCGACATGCACTATTCCTCTTTCCATTCCGGCATGCGCTTGCCGAGAAAGGCACCGATACCTTCCTCGGCATCGCGGGCGAGCATGTTCTCGACCATCACGCCGACAGCGAAGTCGTAGGCGTCGGCAAGCGGCATTTCTGTCTGACGGTAGAAAGCCTCCTTGCCGATCTTCAGCGCCTGCGGCGACTTCGAGGCAATGATCGACGCATATTTGTCGATGACCTGGCGCAGATATTGCCGTGGGACGATGCGGTTGACGAGACCGAACTCCTTCGCTGTCCCGGCATCGATCGTCTCACCGGTCAAAAGCATCTCCATCGCCTGTTTGCGATGGGCGGCGCGCGTCAGGGCGACCATCGGCGTAGAACAGAAAAGGCCGATATTCACGCCGGGGGTGCAGAAGGTCGACGTGTCGGTGCAGATCGCCAGGTCGCAACTGGCGACCAGCTGGCAACCGGCGGCGGTCGCGAGGCCGTCGATTTCGGCGATGACCGCCTGCGGCAGCCTGGTGATCGCCAGCATGACTTCGGCTGCGAGGCGAATCGTTCGCTCGAAGAACGCCCGGCCGCCGTCGGCGTCGGCCCTGTGGGCGGTCATTTCCTTGAGATCGTGGCCGGCGGAGAAGAGCTTCCCGGTCGCCGCGATGACGACGACCTTGATCTCCTTCGAGACGGCCGCTTCTTCGAGTGCCGCCAGCAGTGCTTCCATCAGGGCGATCGAAAGCACATTTGCCGGGGGATTGTTGAGGGTAAGCCGCAGGACCGGGCCATCGAACTCGCGCAGCAAGGGTCCGTTCGACTCTTCTTTCCTGAATGAAACGACGTCCGCCATGGCTCTCTCCCATATCGAAGTTCGTGTCGTGGTACGCCGCCGTCGCCGCTCTTTCAACCCCGCGCTCCCGACTGACCTATGACTGCCTACGACCAATTTCCCGCTTGCACGGCGCGCTCCAGGACGTTTTGTAACGGGTGCAACCGAGGCAAGTAACACGGGAGAGAACGCGATGACCCTGCAGCCGGTCATGACCGTCGAGGAGCTCAACCGCTTTCTCGACACCGATTTTCCGCAGGTCCACACCGACGGAAAGGTCTTCGCGGTGACCGAGACCGGACCGGGCTTCGCCACGATGCGGCTCGACCCGAACGAGCGCCACATCCGTCCGGGCGGTACGGTCTCGGGCCCGACGCTCTTCGCGCTGGCGGACGTGTCGGCCTATATCGCGCTTATCGCGCATATCGGTCCGGTCGCGCTTGCCGTCACCACCAGCCTCAACATCAACTTCCTGCGCAAGCCGGAACCGGAACCACTGGAATGCACCTGCCGGATTCTCAAACTCGGCAAACGGCTGGCCGTTCTCGACGCCTCGATAAAGACGGTAGCAAGTCCCGATTTGATCGCGCATGCGACGGCGACCTATTCGATTCCGCCCCGTTGAAGTGTGGTATAATTATACCACACTGGTAACTATCTGAATTTGCTTCATCTTCTTTCACGGCGCACGGAAAGACGGCCTTGACCTTGATGGCGAGCTTCCTTATAAGCTGCCCCAGATCGCGGTCCGACTGGGCCGCCTTCTTTTTTGCCCTCATCGAGGTCAAAGCAAGCAACAAGAAACGCCCGGCTTCGTTCCGGGTCCAAACGAAAGAGTTTAGATATGGCAACCTTCGTTCAGAAGCCTGCAGAGGTGGAGAAGAAGTGGATCATCATCGACGCCGAAGGCCTCGTTGTCGGTCGCCTCGCTTCCCTTATCGCAAACCGCCTGCGCGGCAAGCATAAAGCCACCTACACGCCGCATGTCGACGACGGCGACAACGTCATCGTCATCAATGCAGAGAAGGCCGTCCTCACCGGCAAGAAGTACACCGACAAGAAGTACTACTGGCACACCGGTTACCCCGGCGGCATCAAGGAGCGCACCGCGCGCCAGATCATCGAAGGTCGCTTCCCGGAGCGCGTCATCGAGAAGGCCGTCGAGCGCATGGTTCCGCGCGGCCCGCTCGGCCGTCGCCAGATGAAGAACCTGCGTGTCTACGCCGGCTCGAACCACCCGCATGAAGCACAGCAGCCGGCCGTCCTCGACGTCGCCAAGCTGAACAGCAAGAACACAAGGAGCGCCTGATAATGGCTGACCTTTCCGCTCTCAAGGAAATCGCCACGACCGCGGAACCGGCTGCTCCGGTTCACGTCAAGAAAGTCGACGCCCAGGGCCGCTCCTATGCGACCGGCAAGCGCAAGGACGCCGTCGCCCGCGTTTGGATCAAGGCCGGTTCCGGCAAGATCACCATCAACGGCAAGCCTTTCTCGGACTACTTCGCCCGTCCGGTTCTGCAGATGATCCTGCAGCAGCCGGTCGTCGCGGCAGCCCGTGACGGCCAGTTCGACATCGACGCGACCGTCGCCGGCGGCGGCCTTTCCGGCCAGGCCGGTGCCGTTCGTCACGGCATTTCCAAGGCCCTCACCTACTTCGAACCGGGCCTGCGCCCCGTTCTGAAGCGCGGCGGCTTCCTCACCCGCGACAGCCGCGTGGTCGAGCGCAAGAAGTACGGTCGTGCCAAGGCACGTCGTTCGTTCCAGTTCTCCAAGCGCTAATCGCTTGCAGACTGCACTTTCGAAGGCCGGGCTCGTCCCGGCCTTTTTTCATGTGCATCCATAGCGTCCCCGTGCACATGATTTTGACGCCGGGCTCTTGCCTTGCCCCGATCGATTGGCCAACGTCCCGCACATCTGTCGGGAGAACAGCATGGCCAACAAGTCGATCGACCACGCGATCACTGCAAAATCACTGACGGCGGCGGCCTCCGATCCGACGCATGCCGGCATCCTTTCCTTCATGCGGCGGAAATACACCAAAGAGCTCAAGGGTGTGGAGGCGGTCGTCTGGGGAATCCCGTTCGATGCGGCCACGTCGAACCGCCCCGGCGCGCGCTTCGGGCCACAGGCGATCCGACGCGCATCGGCGATCTTCGACAACGATCCGCAATATCCGTTCCAGCGCGACCTGTTTGCCGACATGGCGACGATCGATTACGGCGATTGCCTGCTCGACTACGGCAACCATTCGAAGACTCCCCAGACGATCGAGCGCGAGGCGTCGAAAATCCTGAAGTCCGGCGCCTACCTGCTGACGCTCGGCGGCGACCACTTCGTCACCTATCCCATCCTCAGGGCCCATGCAGCCCTGCACGGGCCCCTCGCCCTCGTCCAGTTCGACGCCCATCAGGACACCTGGCCGGACGAGAAAGGCCGCATCGATCATGGCTCCTTCGTCGGCCGCGCGGCACGCGAGGGACTGATCGACGTGGACCGCTCGATCCAGATCGGCATCCGGACGCATGCTCCGGAGGATTGCGGCCTTCGGATCGTCTACGGCTACGAGCTCGAGGAGATGCGCGCCGAGGAGATCGCCGATACCATCATCCGCCATGTCGACAGCCGCCCCGCCTATCTGACCTTCGACATCGATTGCCTTGACCCGGCCTTTGCGCCCGGCACCGGCACGCCCGTGGCCGGCGGCCCGTCAAGCGCAAAGATGCTGTCGGTCCTGCGCAAACTCGGCGCGCTTCATATCGCCGGGAGCGACGTGGTCGAGGTGGCGCCTGCCTACGACCACGCGGACCTTACCGCCATTGCTGGCTCGACCATCGCCATGTATATGCTGGGCCTGCGTGCCGATTGGCTGGCGGAGAGGCGCGGCTGATCGAAGCGGCGGCGCGCCCAAGAAATTGATTCAATTCTATGCCAGACTGATTCCGGAAACGCCGCTAACGGACTGCAGGAGCAGGAAAATCATGAAACCGAAGATCTTTATCGATGGCGAACACGGCACGACGGGCCTGCAGATCCGTGTGCGCATGGCCGGCCGTACGGATCTCGAACTCCTGTCCATTCCGGAAGCGGAGCGACGCAATGCAGCGATGCGCGAGGATCTTCTGAACAGCGCCGATATCGCCATCCTATGCCTGCCGGACGACGCCTCGCGGGAGGCCGTTGCCATGGTTGCCGGAAACAATCGCGTGCGCATCATTGATACGTCGACCGCGCATCGCGTCGCGCCCGACTGGGCCTATGGCTTTGCCGAAATGGACAAGGCGCAGCCCCAGCGGATCCGCGACGCACGCCATGTCGCCAATCCCGGCTGCTACCCGACCGGAGCGATCGCCCTGATTCGCCCTCTGCGTCAGGCGGGTATCCTGCCGGACGGCTATCCCGTCACCGTCAATGCGGTTTCCGGCTATACCGGCGGCGGCAAGCAGATGATCGCGCAGATGGAGGACGACAGGAATCCGGACCACATCGACGCGCCGCATTTCCTCTACGGGCTTACACTGAAGCACAAGCATGTGCCGGAAATGAAGATGCACGGGCTTCTGGAGCGCGCGCCGGTCTTCAGCCCTTCCGTCGGCAAGTTCGCGCAGGGGATGATCGTGCAGGTGCCGCTCTATCTCGAGGACCTGGCGGCCGGTGCAACGCTGGAAACGATCCATCGGGCCCTCGTCGACCATTATGCGGGACAGTCGATCGTCGAAGTCGTGCCGCTTGAAGAGAGCGCCAAGCACGCCCGGATCGACGCGACGGAGCTCGCCGGCAGCGACGCCATGAAGCTTTTCGTCTTCGGCACCCAGGGTGGAGCGCATGTCAATCTGGTCGCGCTGCTCGACAATCTCGGCAAGGGCGCCTCGGGCGCCGCCGTCCAGAACATGGACCTGATGCTGTCCGCCTGACACGGCCAGTCAAGACGAAAACCCCGGCAGCGTTCCTGCCGGGGTTTTGGTTCGTTCGATCGCAGGCAAATCAGTCGCGCATTTCTATCGCCGTGTCTGTCGGATAGGTGCCGACGAAACCGCGCCAATGGGCGATCGCGAAGCCGAGCACGGCGAGGGCGCCGCCCTGATGCAATACGCCCCAGCCGATCGGTACCTGCAGTAGCAACGTCGTGATGCCGATTGCCGCCTGCACCGTCACCAGCGCGAACAGGAGCACCGAGCGGCGGGCATGTGTCGTCTCCGGCGCGGCGCGGAGGGACGCGATCATGTGCCAAAGCGCCAATGCGAACAGCAGATAGGCGCCGAGACGGTGGACGAACTGCACCGTCTTCGGATTTTCGAAGAGATTGATCCAGGCGGGCTGCTGCACGAACAGACCGCCCGGCACGATCGCCCCGTCCATCAGCGGCCAGGTGTTGTAGCTCAGACCCGCATCGAGACCCGCGACGATCGCGCCCAGATAGATCTGGAAGAGGCTCATGATCGCGATGACCGCCGCCATGCCTTGCGACCTTTTCGTCGGATGCGCGTCGTCGGAATGCGGACACAGCCCCCGGTAAATCCACATGCAGGCGGCAAAGATCAGGCAGGCGATGGTCAGATGCGTGGCAAGCCGGTACTGGCTGACTGCAGTCCGTTCCGCCAGACCGGAGGATACCATCCACCAGCCGATGAATCCCTGAAAACCGCCGAGCGCCAGGATTCCGAGAAGCGGCAGCCGCAGACGCCGCTCGATCCGCCCCGTGATCCAGAAGAAGAAGAACGGCAAAGCGAAGATCACCCCGATGCCGCGCGCGAGCAGCCGGTGCGCCCATTCCCACCAGAAGATGGTCTTGAACTCGTCCACCGTCATGCCTTTGTTGATCTGCTCATATTGCGGAATGCGCTGGTAGAGGCGGAATTCCTCCTCCCATTCCTCCGCGGAGAGCGGCGGTATGACGCCGTGGACGGGTTTCCACTCGGTGATCGACAAGCCGGATTCGGTCAGTCGCGTAGCCCCTCCGACGAGCACCAGCGCAAACAGAGCGAAGAGAACGGCGGCAAGCCAGCCGCGGATCTGCCGGCGGTTGCGCTCGGTTCTGCCGATCTCTTTGAGCAGCATCTGTTCTGTTGCCAATTCGGCGTGGGCCATGGCACTTCCTCATCTGTCGCGGAAACGGTACCGCTATGCCGGCATTGCCGGTCAGGACGGTCTCAAAGCCGTTGATTTGCACCAGAGTGCCGTGCAAAACAAGGCCGAACCCTTTGCGGCATGCCGTCGCGGGCCGCCCGAGTGCCAACGCTGCCGCCACCGAAAGATCGAAAAATGCCCGTACGCCTCCGAAAACTGATCGGTACCGTCCTGCTCATCATCCTCGTCGTCGTCTACGCACTTGCGGCCGTTACCTTCGCTTCCCTGCTGCTCGGCGCGTCTCCGTGGTGGGTGCATCTGCTTTATTTCTTCTTCACCGGCCTGCTGTGGGTCCTTCCCGCCATGCTGATCATCAAATGGATGGAAAAACCCGCCGCCGATCACTGAGGTTTCCGGGCATGAGAATCGCGGTGATTTCCGATGTTCACGGCAACGATCTCGCGCTCGAGGCCGTGCTTGCCGACATCGATGCACAGGGCATCGACGAGATCGTCAATCTTGGCGATCATCTGAGCGGCCCGCTGAATGCCGCGCGGACAGCGGAGATCCTGATCCGCCGCCGTACCGCTGCGATACGCGGCAATCACGACCGCTATCTTCTCACGCTCGACCCTGCCCGCATGGGATTGTCCGACCGCTCCGCCCATGAAGAGCTCGATGAGCGCCACCTCGACTGGCTGGCCGCTCTGCCGGCGACCCTTGTCTACCGGGACGCTCTCTTTCTCTGCCATGGCACGCCGGCTAGCGACGAGGCCTACTGGATGGAAGCGCTGACGGGCGATGGCATCGTTCACATGGCGCGGCGCGCGGAGATCGAGCGCTTTGCCGACGACATCGAGCACCCCGTAATCCTCTGCGGCCACACGCATGTTCAACGTGCCCTGCGGCTTTCGGGCGGGCGGCTCCTGGTCAATCCGGGCAGTGTCGGATGCCCGGCCTATGGCGACGACCGGCCAGTCGCGCACAAGGTCGAAACGGGTTCGCCGGATGCCCGCTACGCCATCGTCGAGATGGCATCCGGCGACTGGAACGTCACCTTCCGCTGTGTCGGCTACGATCACATGGCGGCGTCGCTCCTCGCGGCCGAACGCGGCCGCGAGGAATGGGCAACGGCGCTCGCGACCGGATTCCTCGACTGAATTCTACCGGCCGCCTCGCCGGCATTTCCAGCGGCCGCCTGTTCCGGCTTCATATTCCCCTAACCCTGTTGTCTGCCGGGCAGGCGCGTGCCTGCCGGATTAATCAGATCTATCAGAATTCCCGCTTCAATGGCTGCATCACGCATGCGGATCGACAATGATGGCAAGTTCCGATTTCACCCTTTCGCCGGAAGCCAGCGCCGGGCGGTATCTTTCGGCCGGGAGCGTCGCCCGTGGAGGCAGCGCTGCCGGCCGGATCACCATCTCCGTCCACGCGGACATGGACGAGATCGAAGCGGAATGGCGCGCGCTCGACGGAAGCAGCGGCAATTCGCTGCACCAGAGCTTCGACTGGTGTGCGGCCTGGACAAAGACCCATGGCAGCGAACTGCTGATCGTCCGTGGCGCGGCTGGCAGGGAGCCGCTTTTTCTCCTCCCGTTCGAGATCGAACGCGGCCGGCTTTTCCGCGCGGCGCGCCTGATCGGCTCGGAGCACAGCAATCTCAACACCGGCCTGTTCGGCCCCGGCATCGACAATGCGCCCGCTGCGGAGCTCACGGCAGCGCTCACCGGCGGCATCGGTCGCCAGCTCCGCCGTTTCGCGGACGTGATCGTATTCGACCGGACGCCGCAGATCTGGCGCGGCGCGCCGCACCCCCTCGCCGCTCTGGCCGGCATCGAGAACCCGAACGCATCGTTCCAGTTGCCGCTTCTCGGCACCATCGAGCACACACTCGCCCAGATCAATGCCAAGCGGCGGCGCAAGAAGATGCGCATATCCGAAAGGCGCCTCGCCGAGATCGGCGGCTATGATTATGTGATCGCTCGCGAAACGCAGGAGGCCCACGCCCTGCTCGAGACCTTCTTCCGCCAGAAAGCCGCCCGCTTCGAGACACTCGGCCTGCCGGATGCCTTTCGTGATGCCGAGACGCGCGCCTTTTTCCATGCGCTGATCGATGCCCGGGCGCCCGAGCCCCTCCTCGAACTCAATGCGATAAGACTGAGGGGCGAATATGCCGGCCGAATTCTCGCGGTCGCCGGTCTCTCACGCAAGGGCGACCACGTCATCTGCCAGTTCGGTTCGATCGACGAGGAAATCGCCGCGGACGCCAGCCCGGGCGAGTTGCTGTTCTACAGAATGATCGAGCGCCTTTGCGCGGAAGGCGTCGCCGTCTTCGACTTCGGCATCGGCGACCAGCCTTACAAGCGGTCGTGGTGCACGGTGGAAACCCCGTTGCGCGACATCGTTCTGCCCCTCACGTTCCGCGGTCGGCTGGCCGCCGGCGGTTTCCGGGCGATCGCCGGGGCGAAACGGTTGGTCAAGGCCAACGAAACGCTTTATGCCTTCATTCAACGGCAGCGGCAGCGACGGCAGACATCGGCTTCAAGCGCGGATGAACCGTGACGTTATGCAGCGCGGCGGTCGGGAAAATCGGGGCCGTCCTGCCCCTTCCCGGTCATCAGCACGACGTCGCGATATCCGGCTTCCCCGAAACTCAACAGCATCTCGACGATCTGGTCGTCGCTGATCGACGGTGCCGACAGAATGATCTCGGTGCCCTCGTGCCGTGCCACCTTGGCGACGGCCTCCGCATCGGCCGACCCGCATTCGATCAGGACGAGATCGTAGGCGTTGGCGAGCGCGTCGATGATGATCTGCAGCCGGTCGATGCCGCGCATCGCCGCATGAGGATCGGCGTCGCCATGGGGTACGATATGTGCTTGGGACAACCTGTCCGAATGAATCGACTCGGAGAAGGCGACTTCGCCCATGAGCAGATTCGTAACCCCGGCAAGGTCCTGCGATTGTGCCATGAGCCGCGTCGGACAGGCCGAACCGGAAAGGTCGATCAGCACGACTTTCTGCTCGTCCTCGGCCAGAACGCGCGCCAGCATCACTGTGGCCGTCGATCCCTCGTCGCCGCCCGGCGATACCGAGACCGCAATCCGCACGCCATTGGCACGAAGATGTTCGGCCACCGACTCGATCGAAAAGTCGTGCTTCGATGCCGCATTTCCATCGCCGCCGTTCTCCTCAGGCGCAGGTTCCGCCGCGACGAGGACAGGTGCGGGAATTTCTTCGATCACGCCAGCGACTGAAGGCATTTCTGCGGGCTGACCCGCGGCCGGTGCTTCGGGGAGCGAGACCGGCCTTAGCGCCCGGCCGCTGAAAAGTTCGCCAAGCATGACGACGACGCAACTGACCAGGAGGCTGGCAAAGGCAGCGACGATCGTGATCGGCAGCACCTTCGGAAAGCTCTGGGCGGTCGGGACCACGGCGCGCGAAATCACGCGTGCATCGGCCGGAGTTGCGTTCGCAACGGTACGCGACGTCGCCTCGCGGTATCGGGCGAGATAGGTTTCGAGCAGTTGGCGCTGCGCCGTCGCCTCGCGCTCGAGCGCGCGGAGCCCGACTTCCTCCTCGCCCGCCTGCGCCGATTGCGCCTTGAGCGTGTTCATTTGCTGAACGAGCTGCTGCTCGCGCAGTTGGCCGACCTTCGCCTCATTTTCGAGGCTCGCAAGAATCTTCCGCGTCTCCGACCGGATCTGCCCCTCGATCCCTTCGAGCTGGGATTTGAGCCCCTTCAACCGCGGATGGCCGTCGAGCAGTGCCGTCGACAGATCGGCGATCTGCGCCTGGACGTTGGCGCGGTTCTCCTTGAGACGCTGGATCATCGGCGAGCCGACGATGTCGGCAAGCGTGTCCGCCGGACGGCCGTCGGCGAGCGCCGTCCGCATACCCTCGGCGCGCGCAGCCGTGTTCGCCCGCTCCGACCGCACCCGTGCAAGCTCCGTCGAAATGTCGGTAAGCTGGCGCGTGGCAAAATTCTGCGTCTCGCCGGTCGGAAGCAGGCCCGACTCGGCGCGGTAACCTGCGACCTTCGCCTCCGCCTCGCGCACCTTCTCGCGCAGGTTGGCGATCTCCGGCTCAAGCCAGCGGCTCGCCTCGGAGTTCGAGTCGAGCTTGGCTCCGCTCTGCAACGAAAGATAGACATTGGCCATTTCGTTCGGAATGGCGGCTGCGAGCTTCGGGTCCTTCGAGGTGAAGGCGATGGCGATCACACGCGATTTTTCGACCTGATAGACCTGCAGCTTCTCTTCGAACTCCGTCAGCACCCGTTCTTCCGGCGGCAAATCGAGAGGATTCTTCTTCAGACCCAGCATCACCAGGAGATCGGACGCGGCAGAAGGCCGTGCCGAGGGATCGAACTCGTCGAGTTCGTGAAGCTTCATGTTGCGCGCGACCTGTTTGATAAGGTCCGCCGAGCGCAGGACCTGCACCTGGCTGAGGATGCCCGACTCGTCGAACATCCGGTCGGAGCCATTCTGCGAAACTTGATTGGTGCCGCTGAACTCGGGTTCACGCGACTCTATCAGAACGCGCGTTTCGCCCTCGTAATCGGGATCGACCATCTTGGCAGCCGCGAAGGCGACGGCAGCGACCCCGACCGTGGCGAGCAGCACCCGCACGCGGCGTTGCCAGATGGCGCGAAAAAGCCCGCCGAGATCGATATCCACATCCTGCTGTCCGCCGATGCCCGACATGCCTGCACTCCAATGCTTTCTCGTTTCGCGGGAAGGTAAACGAACATGGTAACCCAAGGGTTAATTTCCGCTGCAACCAGAGAGTGGCATGCTCCATGAACGGGAAGGGCATTCGATGCCGAAATTCTCGTGACGGATTTACCGGCCATTAACCCTAACGGATCGATAACATCGGCCAACGGTGATCGTTTCCGGAGCCCCTGACCGCATGTCGACCGCAGCCAACAAGAGAACAAGCGTCTTCGCCGTGGCGATCCTGTCGGCGCTCGTCGGCGGTTGCACGAACTACCAGCCCGCCCCCAAAGGCTTCAGCCAGGCCACGGTGCAGCCCTATCGGCTGGACAGCGGCGATCGCTTGCGCATCAACGTCTTCGAACAGGCAAGCCTCAGCGGCAGCTATACGGTCGATCAGGCCGGCTATGTCGCCTTCCCGCTGATCGGGGCCGTTCCGTCGCGCGGGCATACGCTTCCGGAACTGGAGGGGATGATCGCGGCGAAGCTGCGCCAGGGCTTCCTCAAGGATCCGGACGTCACGATCGAGGTCGACCGCTACCGCTCCGTGTTCATCATGGGCGAAGTGGGACAAGCCGGCCAATACGCCTACGTTCCGGGGATGACAGTACAGAATGCGATCGCCGTCGCAGGCGGCTTCACGCCACGCGCCAACCAGGCGACCGCCGACATCACCCGCAAGATCAACGGCCGCATCATCACCGGACGCGTTCCGGTGACCGACCCGGTTCTCGCCGGCGACACCGTCTATATACGCGAACGTCTGTTCTGATCGCCATGAGCGAACGCCCCCTGCGCATTCTTCATTGCTTCAGATCCCCGGTCGGCGGCATATTCCGGCACGTGCGCGACCTTGCCGAAGCGCATGCGGATGCCGGACATCAGGTCGGAATCCTTTGCGACAGCACCACCGGCGGGGCCCACGAGGACGCGCTCTTCGAAGAGGTTCGCCCGCATCTGGCGCTCGGCATCATCCGTGTTCCAATCCATCGTTCGATCGGGACATCGGACGCCGCGGCGCTTTGGCGCGGCTACAAGGAAATCAGAAGTTTGCAACCGGATGTATTGCACGGCCACGGCGCCAAGGGCGGCGTGCTGGCGCGCATCGTCGGTTCAGCCCTGCGGGTCAACAAGTATCGCGTAGCCCGCCTCTATTCGCCCCATGGGGGCAGCCTTCACTTCGAGCGCCGGTCCCTGGCTGGTTCGCTCATTCTGCGCGTCGAGCGCCTGCAGGAACGCCTGACCGACGCCCTCGTCTTCGTCTGTGAATACGAACGCCGCACCTACGGCGCCAGGGTCGGCCCTCCACTGGCGCGCAACGAGCTGATCTATAACGGCATCGACGATGCGGAATTCGAACCGGTCGAGACGGGCCCGGGCGCTGTCGATTTCCTCTATATCGGCATGATGCGGGACCTGAAGGGTCCCGATCTTTTTATCGAAGGATTTGCCGCAGCCGAAGAGATCGCCGGCCGCAGGCTTTCCGCCTTGATGGTCGGAGATGGCCCGCAGCAGCGGCAATACGAAGAAATGACCCTGCGCATGGGTCTCGCCGATCGCGTCCGGCTGCTGCCGGCAATGAGGGCGCGCGAGGCTTTCGCTCTGGCCCGCACGGTCGTCATTCCCTCCCGCGCGGAATCCATGCCGTATATCCTGCTGGAAGCGCTCGCCGCCGGAAAGCCCGTAATCGCCACCCGCGTCGGCGGCATCCCGGAGGTTCTCGGGACCGATAGCGAGGCGCTCGTCCAACCCGGCGATGCGGGGGCGCTTGCCCGTCTCATGGCAGACGCCATCCTGGACGCCGGCTGGGCTGCCCGGACGATGCCCGACGCGGACCAGTTCAAATCCCGCTTCGCCGCATCGGTGATGACCAGACACGTGATGCAGCTTTATCGAGACCTCACCGAGGAATCGCTTGTGCCGCAGGGGCGGCTGCGTACAACGTAAGCGTTTCTTAGTGGCTTTCTGCTATCCGGGCGGAGGACTTCAGCGCCGGAAAGCGACCATGAACCAGTTTGACAGGCCAGAGACCTTCGACCCCGAAGCGCTTCGCAAGAAGGTCGCCGAGATCCGCAAGACCACCACCGAACAAAAAAACGGGACAGGGGGAAATGCGGGGCTCAACCCGCTGGCGAAGCAGATCGCCCTTCAGTTCCGTGCAGACACCTACACACCGGCGATGATCACCGGACTTATCCGGCTTCTCGACTTCTGCGCACTTTTTGCCATCGGCTACGGCATCAATGCACAATATGTCGCGCCGACGCTGGATCAACTGCCGGTCTATCTCCTTATCCTCGCCGGGGGGCCGGCGCTCGCCGTTGCCGCCATGCAGGTCGCCGACGCCTACCAGGTGCCGGCACTGCGCGCCTGGCTGAGGATGACGCCGCGCGTCCTCGGTGCCTGGACGGCTGCGTTCGGCGTGATTGCGCTTGGCCTCTTCTTTCTGAAATCGGGCCACCTCTATTCTCGGTTCTGGATCGGCGCATGGTTCCTCGCCGGCGGGTTTTTCCTCGTCGCGGAGCGCGCATTCATCGCCTATTCGATCCGTCACTGGTCGAGAAACGGCACCATGGAACGGCGAGCCGTCATCGTCGGTGGCGGGCAGCCCGCGAAGGACCTGATCCGGCAGATCGAGCATCAGCCGGACAACGACATCCGCATCTGCGGGATCTTCGACGATCGAGACGAGCGCCGGTCCCCGAATGTGATTGCCGGCTATCCGAAACTCGGGACGGTGGACGAACTGGTCGAATTCGCCCGTCTCGCCCGCATCGACATGCTGATCATCTCGCTGCCGCTGACTGCGGAAAAGCGCATCCTCGCACTCCTCAGAAAGCTGTGGGTGCTTCCGGTCGACATTCGGCTCGCGGCGCACGCCAACAATCTCCGTTTCCGCCCACGCAGCTATTCGCATGTCGGGCAGGTCCCGATGCTCGACATCTTCGACAAGCCGATCGCAGACTGGGATTCCGTCGCCAAGCGCTGCTTCGATATCTTTTTCAGTCTCGTGGCGCTCGCTTTGCTCTGGCCCGTCATGCTCGCTGCCGCCGTCGCGGTGAAGGTCACCTCGCCCGGTCCGATCATCTTCAAGCAACACCGCCACGGCTTCAACAACGAGACCATAGAGGTCTACAAGTTCCGCTCGATGTACACGCATATGAGCGACCCGACCGCGCGCAACGCCGTAACCAAGAACGACCCTCGCGTAACCCCCGTCGGACGCTTCCTGCGCAAGTCTTCGATCGACGAGTTGCCTCAGTTCTTCAATGTCCTGAAAGGCGAGCTCTCGCTCGTCGGGCCGCGTCCCCACGCCGTGCTCGCGCAGACGAAGGACCGCACCTATTCCGATGTCGTCGAAGGCTATTTTGCCCGCCACCGCGTCAAGCCGGGAGTGACCGGCTGGGCTCAGATCAACGGCTGGCGCGGTGAGATCGACAACGACGAAAAGATCCGGTTCCGAACGGCATTCGACCTCTACTATATCGAGAACTGGTCGCTGCTGCTCGACCTGAAGATTCTCATCCTCACGCCGTTTCGGCTGCTGAACACGGAAAACGCCTATTGACCGCCGTCACCGCATCGCGGCCGGCTATCCTTCGCCCGCAGCTTGCCGCGATTTCGCTCGTCGGCTCCTGCCTGGTGACGATCGGCGTCTTCCTGTCCGGGTTCGTCATCGCCGAGCCCGCGCCCTACGAGATCTTCATGGCGGGGCTCATCGGCCTCTGGGCGCTTTTCGGCCTCAGGATCTCCCGTGCCACGGCTCCGCTCACGGTCCTTCTCGCCCTGTTCATGATCGGCGGCATCCTGTCGCTGACGGTGATGGCCGACCTTGGGACCGGTCCGATGTATATGGCCGTTACCGGCTTCCTCTGCCTCACGGCGGTGTTTTTTGCGGCCATCATCGAAGAGAGCTACCGGCGCCTGCCGCTCATCCTCAACGCCTGGGTGGCAGCCGCAGTCATCACCGCCCTCCTCGGCATCCTCGGCTATTTCGGCGCGATACCGGGCGCGGCGAACTTCACGCTGTATGATCGGGCAAAGGGAGCGTTTCAGGACCCGAATGTCTTCGGACCGTTTCTCGTAGCCCCCACCCTCTACCTCCTTCACGGCCTGCTGACGCAGCCGATCAGCCGGGCGCCCCTGAAAGTCGCCGGGCTGCTGGTGCTCACGCTCGGCGTGTTCCTCTCCTTCTCGCGGGCGGCCTGGGCTCTCGACCTCTTCTGCGTCGTCGCTCTCGTCTTCGTCATGCTGCTCAAGCAGCGCAGCGGTCTCTTCCGCCTCCGGATTCTCGTGCTGACCCTCTCCGGCGCCCTGTTCGTGGTGGCAGCACTCGTGGTCGCCCTGCAGTCGGACCAGGTTGCCTCTCTCTTCTCGAGCCGCACGCAGCTCGTTCAGGATTATGACGGCGGACATCTCGGGCGTTTCGACCGGCACCGGATCGGCTTTCTGATGGCCATGGAAAAGCCGCTCGGCATCGGCCCCATGGTGTTCAGCACCATGTTTCCTGAAGACGAGCACAACGTGCTTCTGAAGAGCCTGACATCCTATGGATGGCTCGGCTTCGTCGCCTATGTCACGCTCATCCTCTGGACGCTGTCGCTCGGCTTTCGGTTTCTGCTGCTCCAGAGGCCGTGGCAACCATATATGATGATCGCCTGGATCACGCTTATCGGCCATGTCGGTATCGGCAACGTGATCGACACCGACCACTGGCGCCATTTCTATCTGCTTCTCGGCATCCTCTGGGGGTGCGCCGCGCTCGAATATCGCCATAAAAGGCAGATCCGTTCCGGAACGACCGCATGACCACGGGTAGCAAGCCGCTCGACGCCCCTCTGCGCCTGCTCGAGGTACTGGAACCCAGCGGCGGCGGGTCCGGACGCCACTTTCTCGATCTCTGCCGCGGCATGCATGCGCGCGGTCATCATGTCGAAGCGATCTATTCTCCTGTTCGGGCCGAAGACGGTTTCGTGCGCGAACTCCAGGCACTCGGCCTTCCCGCCATTCACGCCGTCGGCATGTGCCGGGCGCCCGCCCCCTCCGACTGGTCCTGCTTTCGCGCCATAAATCGCATCATCCGCACTGCCGGGCCGTTCGACGTCGTTCACGGGCACAGTTCCAAGGCCGGAGCCCTGACGCGCCTGCGCCTGCCGGGAAGGCACGTGCCGCGCGTCTACACGCCGCATGCCTTCAGGACGATGGATCCGACGCTCGGCCGCAGCGGCCGGGTGATATACGGGGCCATCGAGGCGCTTCTCGCCCGTTTCTTCACCGATCATCTCGTCACCGTCTCCGGTGACGAACTCGCCCATGCGCTGTCGATCGGCATTTCGAAACAGGGCATGTCCGTCATCGTCAACGGCGTCGAGACCCCCTCGACCGGCATGGCGCAGACGGTGCGCGCCAGCTTCGGCATTCCACCTGACGCCTTCGTTTTCGGCTTCATCGGCCGGCTCTCTGCGCAGAAGGCCCCCGAGCGTCTCATCAATGCCTTCGGCAAGGCCGCGTCGGCGATCAGGAACAGTCACCTTGTGATGGTCGGATCGGGAGAATTGGAGGAAGAGGTCCGCGCCGCGATCGCCGCAAGCGGTTTGCAGAACCGCATCCATCTGACCTCGGCCTTTACGGGCCCTCAGGCGGTGCCCGCATTCGATCTCCTCGTCATGCCGAGCCGCTACGAGGCAATGTCCTATGTGATGCTCGAAGCCGCCGCCGCCGGCCGGCCGATCATCATTTCCGACGTCGGCGGAGCCAGAACGGCCGTCGATCACGGAGAGAACGGCTACGTCGTTCCGAACAGCGAGGACGCCTCACCGCTTGCAAAAGCGATGATAGCGGCGGCCGACCCGGATATGTTTCGGCGCCTTGCCAGCGCGGCTTCGGCACGCCGGGACCGTTTTACACTGAAACGCATGCTCGACGAGACGGAAGAGGTTTACCGGCGAATGGCAGCGCAGCGGCGCCGACAGCAGCCATAGGATCGAACCAGCCCAGATTTAGCCACAGACGTTCCGTACATTCCATTGCACTTTATTAGGCATTTATAATTCTATTTGTATTGGATGGGGGCAATCATGGGACCGGTAACACTGGTACTAACGGTGTGCCTTATTTCGGCGCCCGAAAAATGCCGTGAGGAGCGCCTGCACCTGGAGATCCAGGAAACGTTGATGCAGTGCACGTTCCGCTCCGCAATGTATGTCAGCAACTGGTCGGGACAGCACCCAGCTCTCAGCGTCAAAAAATGGCGATGCGAGCTTTCAGTGGCGAACAGGAGCATCTAGGCGTCCTACGACGCACCGGAGGACCTGCGGTGCATGCTCGACAACGGAAATTGGATCGGGGCCAGATGAGCCGTTGCCGACGCGGGAGCAGATTTCGATGAATTCTCAAACGCGGCGAGCCTATATCAATCGCTATATCGCAATACATTTGAGATGTCTTTAAAATAGCCCTCGCCAACGGGAGGGCACAGAGATGGAGAAACCTCGGGCCGAACTGCCTCAGAGCGACGAAGACAGACGCGAGTTTCTAAAAGCTTGCGGCCGATTCGCGGCAGTCACGCCACCTGCTGTGACGATGCTTCTTTCTGCCAGCCTCACCTCGGATGCAATCGCTGCATCCGGCAGCGGCAGCTCGAACCTGGGAAAGGGCGACGGAGGCGGGAATACTGCAAAGGGCGGCAAGGGCGCCAATGGCATAAAGGGCGGCAAGGGCGGAAACAACGCAAAAGGGAAAGCCAAACCCGGCAAATAATGTGCAGCCTCCAGCATTCAAGGATGAACGCTCAGGCGGGTCTCGTCACCTGCTACAGCCTTCGAAGGCCCCAGATTTGCCTGGGTCATCCGATCGCCGAGACCAGCCACGGAAGCGGCATCACGGAGCACCAGCCGCTGCAACGGCTGTTGATGCAGCGCCACGATCAGCAGGCGAAGGACGCAATCGGTGACGATCGGCAGGGTTGGTGGCCGGACGATGATCGAGGCGACGGCGGCAGCCCGCTCCTCCAAACCGAAAAATGGCCCGACACAAATAGAGCTGCAGCGGGGGACTTGCTGCAGCTCCGGTCGCGACGTGTCATCTTCTAGCTGGGGCGCATTTGCCCTGTTCCATTCAAGGGAACCGCTTCGAACGTCGCTTAGGCATATTGTACTCTCAGCAGAACAGGAATCAAGGGAAAGCGCCTGTTTTGCCAGGGCCGGGGCTCACACTTTTTAAGGCCGGGAATGGCACTCGCCCCATGGCCCGAGGGCGATGTTCCGATAGCCGTGCCAGCGCTTCCCGCCGACGGCATATCGGACCTTGGTCGGGTTTATCGATGGCAAAGGTCTTAGCCACGCCGCCGAGCGAAACCTTTCAGACCGAATTGGAGTTGTCACCGTCGAGCGGCCCCCAGCCGCTTGGGTGAGTGATGACCTCAGAGCTGTAAAGATTGTCCCTTCTCCGCAGCTCTGAGGCTCCCGCTCCCTACAGCGCATTAGGAATCGATTGATGCAAGACAAAGACGACTACGCGTTGCCGGAGCAAAGTGTCTCACGCGACGAGAACAAGGATTCTGACACTCCAAAGAAAACGATGGCACAGCGGCGGAAGTCAGTGGGAGTGAACCGCGGAGCCGATCAGAGTCGCTTGAAGGCCTTGGAGTATCTCGGCAGAAGGTGGTTGTCACATCGATGACGGAGTGAGAGCAAGCGGGCTTACTCTCCCCGAAGCAAAAACACAAAGCGCCAGTCGGAACCATCTGTGCGGCCGACCGTTAAAGCCCGTCTCCGGACGGAGCGGCAGCGTCCTCATCTCCTCCCTCGCCCCGAGGATGCTGCCACTTCCGGGCAACTTTGAGCAAACGCTGGCGCAGCTCGATCAACGCCGCAACCGAGCGCCGTCTCGAAGGAGATGGGGAGGAAGAAGGGCGACCGGTATCCGATCACCTATAGCGGGCTCAAGATGCAGCGGAAGCGAATCAGGGCGAAAGCCAAGGTCCGGGATTCCGCGAGGGCGCCTATCATATCGCGTTGAAACCAAAACGGAAAATGGTCGGAGCGGCGGGATTCGAACCCACGACCCCTTGACCCCCAGTCAAGTGCGCTACCGGGCTGCGCTACGCTCCGACCCGCTTGGTTACAAGCCCGCTCTCATTAGTCGGAACACACGCCCGGCGCAAGGGGGAAAATGGAGCTCGCCCATCACAGGCGGCCGCCGATTGTATCGGAAGCGGCAAGACAACAGTTTTGTGATTTGGATCGATGTCCCGTGCTGGATAAACTGCGCCTGCAAACCACAGGAGAAGCCCGATGAAGAGCATCCTCGTACTTGCAGCCGCCTTCGCTTTATCGGCGACGGCAGCGTCAGCCGATTGCCTGGGCCATTCCAATACCACGGCATCGATCGACAAAGTCGACAAGGAGATCACGACCGCGAGCGTGGCAAAGGCCGAGCAGTCGACCTCTGACGATCTCCTCCTGAAACAGAAGCATGCACAGCAGTCGACGGAAGAAGCGGCCGAATAAGTCGATAACGACCGAGTTGGGCCTCGGCACTGCTTTCGAGGCCCCCTTCCCGTCCCTTCCCTGCTACCGAACCTGATCGAGCAGACGCTTGCATTCGAGGAGGTCGTAGAGCGCTTCCTGCAGCAGCGCCCTGTCTTCCTTGCCGACCGACGTCTTGCCGACGGTTATCTCGGCATCGTCGCCTCCGGTGCCGAAAGTGAAGAAACGCCGGCTCGCCGGTGCCTTCGGACGGCCGACGATCTGGTCCTCCTCCGCCACGCCCGCCTTGGGCGGCGCCGGCTCTTCGTTGCTGGAAGCGGCAAGCGCCTCGACGGTCGCAAGATCCCCGCTCGCGATGGCGGCGACGAATTTGTTGCCGTTGGCTTTCAAAAGCTTCTGCACACCCTTGATCGTATAGCCGTGATCGTAGAGGAGGTGGCGGATGCCCTTGAGCAGGTCGACATCCTCGGGGCGATAATAGCGGCGCCCGCCACCGCGCTTCATCGGCTTGATCTGCTGGAACCGGGTTTCCCAGAAACGAAGCACGTGTTGGGGGAGATCGAGTTCGTCCGCAACCTCGCTGATGGTGCGGAAAGCATCCGGGCTTTTCTCCATGTGGTCCCCATCTCCATAAGGCGCGTCGGGATCTGAACCGATTCCTGCGACGTGTTTTACGTCCTCTGTCTGCGTATCCGCCATCAAACCGCTGCGCGGACCGGAGCTTTCAGGGTTTCATGGAAAGACTGAAACCTTCTAAGTCCTTGAAGCTCCGCACTTCCGCACGGAAAACCGCTAAGCACTTTTCCGGGCAATGCTTCGGGCGGCACTTGCTCGCCGCGCAAGATCGGCTACGCGACGCACGGATCGTCAGGCGATGATTACACGAATCATGCCTATTTCAATGGCTTATGGATGGGTTTTCAACCACATTTGTGGTGGTCGACGGCGCTTCAGCCGGCCGGATTGGACGGCTTCAACTTGGACTTGCGGCTCAGATGCGCCTTCAGGACCCGCTGCTTCAGGACATTCGAAGCCTTGAAGGTCATCACCCGGCGCGGAGAAATCGGCACTTCCTCGCCGGTTTTCGGGTTCCGACCGATGCGCTCGTTCTTGTCGCGCACCTGGAACGTTGCGAAGGAAGACAGCTTCACGCTCTCGCCACGCACGATTGCGTTGCATATCTCGTCGATGACAGTTTCTACGAGTTCGGCGGACTCCGTGCGAGACAGACCCACCTTGCGAAAAACCGATTCAGCCAAGTCTGCCCGCGTTACTGTTTTTCCGCTCATCTTCCCCCACCGATGTCTGGCATGCCGATCAGCGATTGAAGACTATTGCCCTTGTCTTTTCCGGTCAAGCGCCTGCCGTAATTCATTATTTTCTTACCAGCGAAGAAGAACGGAGCCCCAGGTGAAGCCCCCGCCCATCGCTTCGAGCATTACGAGATCACCCTTCTTGATCCGGCCGTCGGAGGCGGCGGCATCAAGGGCAAGCGGAATCGACGCCGCGGAGGTGTTGCCATGCAGGTCGACGGTAACCACAACCTTTTCGAGAGGGATGCCGAGCTTCTTGGCCGAGCCGTCAATAATGCGGCGGTTGGCCTGGTGCGGAACCAGCCAATCGATGTCGTCGGCGGTCGTCCCGGTTGCCTCGAAAGCCGCCTCGATCACGTCGGTGATCATGCCCACCGCATGCTTGAAGACCTCGCGCCCTTCCATCCGGAGATGGCCGACAGTGCCCGTCGTGGACGGCCCGCCGTCGACATAGAGCTTGTCGCGGTGGGCGCCGTCAGAGCGCAATTGCGCCGTCAGAACGCCTCGATCAGCCTTCGTGCCGGTTCCCTCCTGCGCCTCCAGGACGATCGCACCGGCGCCGTCGCCGAAGAGCACACAGGTCGTCCGGTCGGTCCAGTCCAGAAGTCGCGAGAAGGTCTCAGCGCCAATGACCAGCGCGCGTTTGGAGAGACCGCCGCGAATATAGGCGTCAGCCGTCGCGACCGCGTAGACGAAGCCGGAACAGACCGCCTGCATATCGAACGCCGCACCGTGCCGCATGCCGAGACGGTTCTGGATGTTCACCGCGGTTGCAGGAAAGGTGTTGTCCGGAGTGGAGGTCGCGACGATGATCAGATCGATGTCGTCCGGCGTCAGCTCGGCTCTCGCGAGCGCCGCACGCGCCGCCGCCTCGCCGAGAGAGGCGCTCGTCTCCTCCTCGCCTGCGATATAGCGCTGGCGGATGCCGGTCCGCTGCACGATCCATTCGTCGGACGTGTCGACCCTGGATTCGAGTTCCTTGTTGGTCATCACTCGCTTCGGCAGTGCTGCCCCGAAGCCGCGCACGACAGAACGGATCATCTACTCAAACCTCATCATTCATGCCCGCGGAAGGGCTTCGGACGGCTGGGCGCCATGATACCGTGCCAGATCGGCCTCGATCTTCGCCTTCAGGCCGTTCTTCACCATATCGTATCCGACGTCGATGGCCGCGGCGAAGCCCTCGGCATCCGCGCCACCATGGCTCTTGATAACGATGCCGTTGAGACCGAGGAAAACCCCGCCATTGACTTTTCGCGGATCCATCTTCTCGCGGAGCCGGTCGAAGGCTCCCTTGGCGAAGACATAGCCGACCCTTGCAAGAAGCGTGCGCGACATCGCGGCGCGCAGATATTCGGCGATCTGACGCGCCGTCCCCTCTGCTGCCTTCAGCGCGATATTACCGGAAAAGCCCTCGGTGACTACGACATCGACGGTGCCGCGGCCGATATCGTCGCCTTCGACGAAGCCGTAATATTCGATCCCCTCGACGTCGGCCTCACGGATCAGGCGCCCGGCCTCCTTTACCTCTTCCTGGCCCTTGATCTCCTCCACCCCGACATTTAGAAGGCCGACGGAAGGACGCTCTACTTCGAAGAGCGCCCGGGCCATTGCGCCGCCCATCAGGGCGAAATCCATGAGTTGCTGCGCGTCCGCGCCGATCGTAGCGCCGACGTCGAGAACGATGCTTTCGCCCTTCAGCGTCGGCCAGATGGCGGCGATCGCCGGCCGCTGAATGCCCTGCATCGTCCTCAGACAGAAAACCGACATCGCCATCAGGGCGCCGGTGTTTCCGGCCGAGACAACCACATCCGCTTCGTCGGCGTTGATCGCGTCGATCGCCTTCCACATGCTCGATTTGCCGCGTCCGCGCCGAAGCGCCTGGCTCGGCTTTTCGTCCATGCCGACGGCAATCTCGCAATCATGGAACGTGCTGCTCGCCTTGAGCTTCGGGTGCTTGGCGAGCAGTTCCACGCACCGCGCTTCCTGGCCAAAAAGAACGAACTTTATGTCCGGGTGACGTTCGAGCGCTCTCGCTGCGCCCGGGATGACGACTTCAGGACCATAGTCGCCTCCCATCACGTCAAGTGAAATTCTGACCACGCGTGTCTTATCCTTTTTTCCCGCCACGCAACATGTTTCGCCCCTCAAGCATCAAGCGGCGGCGATCCATGTTCCTTCTGATAGTGGGGCCGGCATGCAATGTCTCGGCGTAGCGGCCCCCTTGGCTGGAGTCGGGCCAAAATACTGCTTTTCGTCGGCGTGACAACCGAATTGTAAGCCGGGGCTCAGCCGTTTCAATCCTTTTTCCAGTCCTTCAGCACCGCGAACGGGTTCGGCCGTTCGTCGTCCGCTGCGGAGCTTTCGATGCGTTCGCCGAAAGCGGCGCCCGGCTTGCGCGGATAGGGATCGATGGCGAGCGCGACGTGCTCGCTGACGACCACGCCGGCATCGATCGTATCGCCTGTGAAGGTATCGGGCAGGTCGGGTCCGTCCGGATCGACGATCATCTCGCCGCCGTCGGCGTCGGCCTGCCGCGCGAGACGTGATCCCTCGGGTACGAGGATCGCCTCCACCGGTTCGCGGATATCAGATTCGACCGGCTCGAGCGTCACGACGCACGACTGGACGATATGCGCGCGAACCTCGCCCTTGATCTTCACACCGTCCTTTTTCCAGCGCGCAATCTGCAGGTCGGCGGCAAGGGAAGAGACGCCTTCCACGCGCCAAAGCTCGGCAAGAGCCCGCAGTTCGCCATCGTTCGCCGACATATGCACGGTCACAGGATTTGCCGAAATATGCCCCACCTTCACCGGGTAGGAGAATGCCGGTTTGCTCTCTTGCTTCATGTTCAGACCCTTCCTCGCGCCGGCACCGCTGCAGGGCGGCGGTCGGCACGCTGCCATTTGATCGACGAACGATCGCGGCGCTTTTACGTTCCGGCCGGGGGGATGCGCAACTGACCCGTCTCGACGGCCTCTTCCGTGGTATCCGAGAGTACGGACTCGACCGCAAGGAGGTAGGAGGCGAGGCCCCGCATCGACGGCGCGTCCTCTACGTCGGCGTGAAAATTGCGCCGCAATGCGGCCGCCAGTGCGCCGGCGTCGCGTCCTTCAAGGGCCGCCGCGTAGGATTCGAGGCGGCCGTAGAACATGCCGGCAAGTTTCTTCATCTTCTTCGGCACGCTCATGTCGCCGACGCCGAGCTCGCGGATGGAATGGTCGACATCCTCGAAGAAGGCGTCGACAATCTCCTGCGCGATCTCCTGGCCGGCTCGCGCCGAGCTGCGCGTGCGGCGGAAATAAAGGATCAGAATCGCCGACAACATCTCGAAGCGCCCCATGACCGTGTCGGGCACATCGAGGTCGGTATAGAGAAACGGTTGGCGCGCCGCCGCGGTCAGTGCCGCATATTGGCGCTTCACAATCGCAATATTGCCGCTTTTTTTCTTGAACAGTCCAAAAATCATCACAGAGGCCGGCTGGCTTTCTCGAAATCAGGGGCAAGCGCCCATGATCATGTTGCATGATAGCCGAAGCTGGTTTACCGAAGCGGGCACGAATTGCAATGGCCGATCTGCCAATCGTTACTCCAGGGGAGCAGTCCTTGACGAAGCGGTATTTGACGACAAACCTCAAAGTCCTGGGCCGTGCCGTGCTCGTGGCTTCCCTGTGTACTACCGCCCTTTCCGCCTGCATGTCCGCGAATGTGGGTGAAGTCCTGCATCAGGGCTATGTCGTCGACCAGGAGACGCTGGCACTCGTGCCGGTCGGATCGAGCCGCGAGCAGGTGCTGCTTTCGCTCGGCACGCCTTCGACCACCGCGACATTCGACAATGAGGTGTTCTACTACATCTCCCAGACCCGCAAGCGGCCGGTCGCCTTCATGAAGCCGAAGATCATCGATCAGTCGATCCTCGCCGTCTATTTCGACAAGGAAGGCACCGTCAGCCAGCTCGCGCACTACACGTTGAAGGACGGGAAGGTCTTCGACATGCTGTCGCGAACGACGCCGACCGGCGGCAAGGAATCGAGCTTCCTCGGCCAGCTCCTGAGCGGCCCCGGCGCCGGACAGGCCGCGGCGCGCAACCTGTTCAAGGACTTCGGCAAGTAACCGAGCCGCAACGGATCGAAAAAGGCCCGCGGGACCATGTCCCGCGGGCCTTCTGTTTTTCAAGACGCCTGCGTCAGGCCAGGACGGCGAGCAGGAGAAGGGCCACGATATTGGTGATCTTGATCGCGGGGTTGACCGCCGGACCGGCGGTATCCTTGTAGGGATCGCCGACGGTGTCACCCGTCACCGAGGCCTTGTGCGCTTCGGATCCCTTCATGTGGCGCGTGCCGTTGCGGTCGACGAAGCCGTCTTCGAAGCTCTTCTTGGCATTGTCCCAGGCACCGCCGCCGGACGTCATCGAGATGGCCACGAAAAGGCCGTTGACGATCACGCCGAGGAGCGAGGCACCGAGCGCCGCGAAGGCGGACGCCTTCGAGCCGGAGATCAGCAGCACGCCGAAATAAACGACGATCGGCGCCAGCACCGGCAGCAGCGACGGGATGATCATTTCGCGGATCGCCGCCTTCGTCAGCATGTCGACGGCCCGGCCATAGTCCGGCCGATCCTTGCCTTCCATGATGCCGGGCTTTTCCTTGAACTGACGACGAACCTCCTCGACGACGGCGCTCCCGGCACGGCCGACGGCGGTCATTGCGATGCCGCCGAAGAGATACGGGATGAGACCGCCGAAGATCAGCCCGGCGACGACGTAAGGATTGGACAGATCGAAGGAGATCGTCCCCACGTCGGCGAAATAGGGATGCTTGTCGCCATTGGCGGCGAAATAGGCAAGATCGTTGGAATAGGCCGCGAAGAGTACCAGGGCACCAAGGCCCGCCGAACCGATCGCATAACCCTTGGTCACGGCCTTGGTGGTGTTGCCGACGGCGTCCAACGCGTCGGTCGACTTGCGCACCTCGGGCGGCAGATGCGACATCTCGGCAATCCCGCCGGCATTGTCGGTCACGGGACCGAAGGCGTCGAGCGCTACGATCATGCCGGCAAGACCGAGCATGGCGGTCACGGCGATGGCCGTCCCGAAGAGGCCGGCGAACTGGTAGGTCGCGATGATGCCGCCGACGATGACGATTGCCGGCAAGGCCGTCGATTCGAGGGACACGGCGAGACCCTGGATCACGTTGGTGCCGTGGCCGGTGACCGAGGCCTGCGCGATCGAGTTCACAGGCCGCTTGTTCGTCCCCGTATAATATTCGGTGATCACGACGATCAGCGCGGTGACGATAAGGCCGATGATGCCGCAGAGAAACAGATTCCAGCCGGTGATGTCCATGCCCGCGACCGTTCCGATCGAACCCCATCCGATCGTCAGCGATGTCGCCGCGCCAAGGCCGAGGATCGACAGAGCGCCCGTAACGATCAGCCCGCGATAAAGCGCGCCCATGATCGAGGCGTTGGCGCCGAGCTTGACGAAGAAGGTGCCGATGATCGAGGTGATGATGCAGGCCGCGCAGATCGCCAGAGGATAAGTCATGACGGTTGCGAGCATCGGGGTCCCTGCGAAGAAGATCGATGCAAGCACCATCGTCGCAACGACGGAAACCGCATAGGTCTCGAACAGGTCGGCGGCCATGCCGGCGCAATCGCCGACATTGTCGCCGACGTTGTCGGCGATCGTCGCCGGGTTGCGCGGATCGTCCTCGGGGATACCCGCTTCCACCTTGCCGACGAGGTCGCCGCCGACATCGGCGCCTTTCGTGAAGATGCCGCCGCCGAGACGGGCAAAGATCGAAATCAGCGACGCCCCGAAGCCGAGCGCGACAAGCGCATCGATGACCTCGCGCGCGGCCGGCTCATGCCCCAGGCCTGCGGTGAGTATGAGATAGTAGACCGAGACGCCCAGGAGGGCGAGGCCGGCCACCAGCATGCCGGTGATTGCACCGGATTTGAACGCGATGTCGAGACCGGAGGCGAGGCTGACCGAGGCGGCCTGGGCCGTACGGACGTTGGCCCTGACCGAAACATGCATGCCGATGAAGCCCGCGGCCCCCGAGAGCACCGCACCGATAAGGAAGCCGATGGCGGCTGCACCCGACAACAGGACCCATGCGGCGATGAAAACGACGACGCCGACGATGGCGATGGTTGTGTACTGACGCGTGAGGTAGGCCTGCGCCCCCTCTCTGATAAAACCTGCGATTTCTTGCATGCGGGCATTCCCCTGGTCGGCGGCAAGCACCGACCTTGTCGCCCAGATGGCATAGACCACCGAAAGCAACCCGCATGCGATAACGCCCAACAATATGGTCATTTCGCACTTTCCTCCGTTACAACCTGCGGGCTCATCCCTGCCGCAGGCCCCTCTCCGCGAATCACACGCCGCCTCCTCAAGCGACGCGTTTTCGCGGCGCGGCCAGAGTGCTGTTGCCGATGTGGATCGTCAAGCCCCTGAAATTGCCCGCATGCCGGCCTTTTCAGGGTCCGGGAGGCATTCGGATAAAACCGGCTTTCAGGCGGTGGCTTGCTTGCCCGCGCGCATGAGCGGGAGAAGGAGAAGAAGGCAAAAACCGGCCACTGGCCAGACAACCGCGCTCAGCATGTCCCAACCATAGGCGGAAAGCACCTTGCCGGACGCGAAGGAAGAACAAGCGACGGCTGAGAAGAGAACGATGTCGTGAAAGCCCTGGACCTTGTCTGCCTCATGCGGCCGGTAACTCTGCGCGACGATCGCCGTGGAGCCGATGAAACCGAAATTCCAGCCGAGGCCGAGCAGCGACAACGCCCCCCAGAAATTCCAGAGTGCGACACCGAGGTGAGCCACGGCAGCGCAGGCCATCAGCAGGAGGAGACCGCATGCGACGATGCGTTCGGCGCCGAAGCGGCTGATCAGCCAACCCGTCACGAAACTCCGAGCGAACATCGCAAGTACGTGCCATTGGATTCCGAGCGTCGCGAGATCGCTCGAAAAGCCGCAGCCGACAACCATGGCGACGGGCGCGCCCGTCATCATGAAGGTCATCAGGACATAGCTGGAAATCCCGCAGATCATTCCCGTCATGAAACGCTGGCTGCCCGCAATCTCGCGCAGCGGACGCGCGGGAGGCTGCTCATGATGGGCCGATGCCGATGTGTGGTCCGGCAGCCGCAGCGGCACGAAGAAGAAGAGTGCGACGATGCAGACCGGTACGAGAGCGACGAAGGCGCCCGCGAACCACACGGGCGCAAAGTAATCGCCCGCGAAGATGACGATCTGCGGTCCGAGGATCGCCGAGACGATGCCGCCTCCCAGGATCCAGGAAATCGCCTTGGCCTTGTAGAAGGAGGGCGAGGCGTCGGCTGCGGCAAAGCGGAGCTTCTGCGTAAAGCCGTTGGAAGCGCCGAGCACGGCGAGGCCGCAGGCGAAGAACCAGAAACTCTCCCGGAACAGTGCAGCCATGGCGAGCACGCCGCCGAGCGCAGCGATCGACGCACCGGCGATGAAGGCGAGGCGCCGGCCAACGAGTCGCGACAACACCGCAACGAGCACGACGCCGAGCGCCATGCCGAGATTGTAGGCGGTGAGCGGTGCCGTCGCGAGCGATTTGTCTTCGCCGAGCAACTGGTGGCCGGCAACCCCACCGACGGCAAAACTGATCGGCCCGACAACGCCGAGCAGTGCCTGGGCCACGGTAAGCAACTGCACGTTGCGACGCGCCTCGCGGAGGACCGTTCCGATTTCTGCCGGCTCGGTGGCCATCCGCTTACTTTCTCTGGTCGCCGCGAACTTGTTTGGCGATCCGGTCGAGGACGGCGTTGACGAGCTTCGGCTCTTCGTCCTGGAAGAAGGCCTTGGCGATCTCGACATATTCGGTCACGATCACCGGAACCGGCACGTCCTTTCGCTCCAGTATCTCGAAGGTGCCGGCGCGCAGGATTGCACGAACGGTGGAATCGAGCCGGGAAAGCGCCCAATCGTCCTGTAGCGCCGAGCCGATCAACGGATCGAGCTTGCGCTGGTCGCGCACGACGCCCGCAACGATCGAGCGAAACCAGGACGCGTCTGCCCTGAGATAGGTGTCACCGTCCAGTTCCTTGCCGAGGCGATGTTCCTCGTATTCGGCGACGATCTCCAGGACGCCGGTCCCGCCGACATCCATCTGATAAAGCGCCTGAACGGCTGCAAGGCGCGCGGCGCCCCGCTGGTTGACCTGTTTCAGCGGCTGATCCGAAGGGGTGTTCGTCACTTCTCTGCGCCCAATCTTTGCTTCAGTTCAATCATGGTCAGGGCGGCGCGCGCGGCGAATCCGCCCTTGTCGCCTTCCGTACGACGGGCCCGTGCCCAGGCCTGATCGTCGTTTTCGACCGTCAGAATGCCGTTGCCGAGTGCCAGGCTCTCGCTGACGGCGAGATCCATCAGCGCGCGCGCGGACTCGTTGGCGACGATGTCGAAATGGTAGGTCTCGCCGCGGATCACCATGCCGAGCGCAACGAAGCCGTCATATTCCGCCCCGCCTTCGTCGGCGCCGTCGAGCGCCATGGCGATCGCCGCGGGAATTTCCAGTGCCCCCGGAACCGTCACAATATCATAAGTGGCGCCGGCCGCATCCAGCGCATGTTTCGCTCCATCGAGGAGCGCGTCGGCCATATCGTCATAGAAACGCGCTTCCACAATCAGGATGTGGACGGGCTTGATCTTCGCCATGGATCACCTGTCTTGAAAAATTCGGACCGGACTTGGCCGGTGCAGGCGGCGGTCAAACCATGCCCGGCACGGAATGGCAAGTAAATTCCGTTAACCGAAGGGCATTTGCCCTACCGCAATCTTCGATATTGGTGGAGCCGAACAGCAAACCCGCTTGTAACGGCGCCAACTGTCTCTAATCCTTAACCGCGCCCAGCCCGATTCCGCGAGGTCGAGCCGGGCATGCGAAGCGACCAGGAGGACGACTGCGATGACGGACGCGCAAAGGCCCATCGTCAATCCGAAGAACCTGAAGCTCGACCACTGGCGCCGTGGTTCGTTCTTCGAATCCAGCGACGTCTCTTTCGGGTCGCTTCTCGGCCTCAAGGATATCGGCATAGGCTACGGCGAGGTTCCGCCCGGCAAATCCGGGTGTCCGTTCCATAATCACCATGTCGAAGAAGAGCTGTTCATCATCCTCGAGGGGCAAGGTACCTACCGTTTCGGCAGCGAACGCCATGCGGTCGGGCCAGGCGACGTACTCGGAGCCCCCGCTGGCGGCCAGGAGACCGCGCATCACCTCATCAATACCGGCACCGTGCCGCTCAAATACCTGTCCATTTCCACCATCGCAGCGACCGAAATCTGCGAATATCCGGACTCCGGCAAGTTCCTTGCCCGGACCCGGCGTCCCGGTGAAAGCCAGGCGTCGTTCGACTTCATCGGCCGCGCGCCCTCGGCGGCCGACTATTGGGACGGTGAACCGGGCATCTGAGAACTCTACTCCTTCCCCTGTCAGAACAAGCGGAGCGACAATGCACAGCGTCCCCACGATCGAGACCGAGCGGCTATTCCTGCGCCCCTACCGGCGCGACGACTTTCCTTCCTATTGCGCACTCTTCGGCGACGAGGAAGTGACCCGCTATACCGGCGGCGTGCCGTACACCCGCGAACAGTCCTGGACGCGATTCCTGCGCCAGGTCGGCATGTGGCACTACTTCGGCTTCGGCTTCTTCGCGATCCAGGACAAGCAAAGCGGCGCCTTTATCGGAGAGGCCGGCTTCCACGAAGCGCATCGCCAGATCACCCCCTCGCTGGAGGGAACGATGGAGACGGGCTGGGCGATTTCACCGAAAAACCACGGCCGCGGACTGGCGACGGAAGCGGTGACCGCCGCCCTCGCCTGGGCCGACCGTCAGTTTCCCGTGCTGAGGAAGACCTGCATCATCGAACCGGGCAACCAGGCTTCGATCAATGTCGCCCTCAAACACGGTTTCAAGGAATTCTGGCGCACGACCTATAACGGCCGGCCGATGGTCATGTTCGAAAGGCGGCCGAGGGGATCGGAGGCTTAGACCGGGAAAAAGTGTGCGGGGTTTTCCGCCCGCTGAAGGAAGCTTTTCGGAGGACTGCAACCTCTCCTCTTCCTCATCCTGTGCTCGTCACAGGGATGAGAGCAGCGCCGCGTCCGCGGCGCGGGAAGAGTTCTTTCAGCCCGGGGACTTGGTCTGGCTGGATTCCTGTGACAAGCACAGGAATGAGGTAATCAAACAAGCGGCGGCGGGTGGACGGAATCTCAACTGGCGTTAAAGCACTTGCAGGAAAAGCTTCCTGCCACGCGGATGGCCAAACGGAAAGATGAACAATTCTTAATTATTTTCAGCCGTTTACGCCACCGAAACGGCCACATTCCGGTCCACTTTCATGACCGTTGGCACGGCGCGAGATCCCAGTCGGACGCAACAAGGCGCAGTACCAACCAGTCGAAACGGTCCAGCTTCTTCGCTGCGGGTGACATCACCCGTAAACGACCCGTGCTCGCCTGCAGGCTGCGCCTCAGAGAAGCAAAAGGCCGTGGCAGATCTACGGATCGATCGTCACCGGGGCCAGCCGCAAAACCAAAGGAGCATGACAATGAACAGCATTGCGAAAATCTCCGTCATCGCCACCCTCTCCGCCCTTACCTTCGCCGGTATCTCCCAGGCGGCGAGCGTCGAAATGAACTGGCCGGACCGGATCGACCAGACCGTGCGCACCTTCAAGGGCGACAATTTCCGCGTCGTCGATGTCGACACGTTGAGCCGTCTGAATCAGACCCGTATGCGGGTCGACGAGGCGACACCGGGGCAGCGGGCCGCATTGCGAGCCGCCGTCGAAGCCAACAGACCGCTGCTCGCTTCGCTCAGGGCACGCAATGTCGAAATCGACAACGTCGCCGCGGCGACGCAGGCGGCCGATGGCGGACTGACGATCTATCTGCGCTGACGTTTTCGGCCGGCTGCCGACAATCTCGTCCGCCCCCATTTTCGGGGGCGGGCTCTTTTGACGGGCGATTTCTTTCGGCCGGACGTTATTCCTCCTTGGGAGCCGGGAATTCCGCCAATCGCGCCGCGTAGCGCGCCATCGTGTCCACCTCGAAATTGACGAGATCGCCGGACTTGCGTTCGCCCCAGGTCGTCACTTCGAGCGAATGACGGATCAGCAATACGTCGAACTCGACGCCATCCACCTTGTTCACGGTGAGCGACGTTCCGTCGAGCGCCACCGAGCCCTTGGGCGCGACGAATTTCGCGAGATGTTCGGGTGCCCTGAGGCGGAAGCGCACGGCTTCCCCCTCCGCTTCGACTGCGAGGATCTCCGCTTTGCCGTCGACATGGCCGGACACGATGTGGCCGCCCAGTTCGTCGCCGATCTTCAGCGAGCGCTCGAGATTGATGCGCGTCCCCTCCCGCCAGTCGGCGATCGTCGTCAGCCTCAGCGCTTCCTCCCATGCCTCGACCTCGAACCAGCGCTCGTTGCTGCCCGCTTCCGGCAGTGACGTGACGGTCAGGCAGATCCCGGCATGGGCGATGGAGGCGCCCAGATCGATGGTCTGAGGGTCGTAATTGGTGGCGACACGAAGCTTGATGCCTTCCTTTAGGGGTGAAGCTTTCTCGACCGTGCCGATATCGGTGATGATGCCTGTGAACATTCAGCTTTCTCTCTCATAGTCCTCGAACAGATCGTCGCCGTAGCGCGCCGTGCGGCGAAGCGAGAAACCCCCCGGCACCGACGTCCTCTGAAATGGGGATGGAATGCCGCCTGCGCCAATCGCCGGCGGGCAGGTGAAGAGCAGGATTCGGTCCACCAGATCCGCATCGAGAAACGAACGCGCCGCCCGGGCCCCACCCTCCACGAGCAGGGAGGAAATGCCCCGGGACGCAAGTGCGGCCAGGAGGTCGGGGATGGTATCGGCGTTCAGCAGCTCGGCTCCTGCCGCTTCGAGGCCAGCTCGCCTGGCGTCGTAATCGACCTCTCTCTCCGCGAGCGCAGAGAGAGGCATCTGCGCGCCGCCTGGCTGCCCCTCATCCGCCCTTCGGGTACCTTCTCCCCATATGCGGGGAGAAGGGAATCCTGCATCACCCGCAACCACAATCAGCGGAACGTCGCGCGCCGTGCGGACCAATTTCGACTCAAGCGGCAGATCGAGACGGCGGTCGAGCACGATCCGGATCGGAGAGCGCTCCTCCAGTCCCGGGAGCCGCACCGTGAGTTGCGGATCGTCGGCAACGGCCGTACCGATACCCACAAGAATCGCGTCCGTCTCGGCTCGCAATATCTGCACCTGCGCGCGAGCGACGGCACCGGAAATCCTCACCTGCCCCTCGCCTCTCCGGCCGATCATGCCATCGGCGGAAACCGCAAGTTTCAGAGTCACATGCGGACGTTTCTTCCGCTGACGCATAAGGTAGGCCTCGAGCACGCGCCCGCCCTCTTCATGGAGCGTGCCGATGTCGACGGCGATCCCCGCATCGCGAAGCATCACCACCCCGCGGCCGGCAACGCGTTCGTCGGGATCGAGGATGGAAACGACGACACGGGCGATCCCCGAAGCGATCAGCGCATCCGCGCAGGGCGGGGTCTTGCCATGATGCGAACAGGGTTCGAGGGTGACATAGGCGGTGGCTCCCCTCGCCTGTTCGCCGGCCTCCGCAAGCGCCTGTGTTTCCGCATGCGGACGCCCGCCCGGGGCGGTCACGGCGCGGCCGACGATCGTCCCTTCGTTGACAATGATGCAGCCGACCGAGGGATTGGTGGAAGTCAGGCCGAGATTGCGCCTTGCAAGCCGCAGCGCCGCCGCCATGAAACGTTCGTCTTCACGTGTCGGCTCGCCCATACCCCGTGGTCTCCGGCCTATTCGCCCGGGTCGCGGGCAATCTTGGCGCTTATCTCGGCAATCACCTTTTCGAAATCTTCCGCATGGGAGAAATCGCGATAGACAGACGCGTAGCGCACGAAGGCAACGTCGTCGAGGCTCTTCAACGCCTCGAGCACCTGAAGGCCGATTTCCTCCGAGGGAATTTCGGTTTCGCCCGAGCTTTCGAGCCGGCGGACGATGCCCGACACCGCCCGTTCGATCCGGTCGCGATCCACCGGGCGCTTGCGAAGCGCGATCTCGAAGGAGCGCAGCAGCTTATCCCGATCGAAAGGAACCTTCCGACCGGTCTTCTTGATGATCATCAGCTCACGCAGCTGCACCCGCTCGAAGGTCGTGAAGCGGCCGCCGCAATCCGGGCAGATGCGGCGGCGGCGAATGGCGTTCCCGTCCTCTGCCGGACGGGAATCCTTCACCTGACTGTCTTCGGAACCGCAATAGGGGCAGCGCATGCAGCCGTCCGATCACATATAGCCGTACATCGGGAAGCGGTCGGTGAGCTTGATCACCTTCTCGCGCACGCCAGCCTCGACTGCGGCATTGCCCTCGTCGGAATTGGCGACCTTGAGACCGTCGAGCACCTCGACGATCAGTTCGCCGATCTCCTTGAACTCCGCCTCCTTGAAGCCGCGCGTCGTACCGGCCGGTGCACCGAGGCGCACGCCGGAGGTGACGAAGGGCTTTTCGGGGTCGAAGGGAATGCCGTTCTTGTTGCAGGTGACGTAGGCACGGCCGAGAGCAGCTTCGGCACGCTTGCCGGTCGCGTTCTTCTTGCGCAGGTCGACCAGCATCAGGTGGTTGTCGGTACCGCCCGAGACGATGTCGAGTCCGTTGGCCTTCAAGGTTTCGGCAAGGGTGCGGGCGTTCTTGACGACCTGGGCCGCATAATCCTTGAAGGAGGGCTGCAGCGCCTCGCCAAGCGCGACTGCCTTGGCGGCAATCACGTGCATCAGCGGACCACCCTGGAGGCCGGGGAAGACCGCGGAATTGATCTTCTTGGCGATTTCCTCGTCATTGGTAAGGATCATGCCGCCGCGGGGCCCGCGCAGGGACTTGTGCGTGGTGGTCGTCGCAACGTGGCAATGCGGGAACGGCGACGGATGCTGGCCACCGGCCACGAGACCGGCAATGTGCGCCATGTCGACCATCAGCCACGCGCCCACCTCGTCGGCGATCTCCCGGAAGCGCTTCCAGTCCCAGATGCGGGAATAGGCCGTTCCGCCGGCGATGATCAGCTTCGGCTTTTGCTCGCGCGCCTTCTTGGCGACCTCGTCCATGTCGAGAAGGTGATCGTCTTGACGCACGCCGTAGGAAACGACGTTGAACCATTTGCCCGACATGTTCACCGGGGACCCATGCGTCAGGTGGCCGCCGGAATTGAGGTCGAGGCCCATGAAGGTGTCGCCCGGCTGCAGCAGCGCCAGGAAGACCGCCTGGTTCATCTGCGAGCCCGAATTCGGCTGAACGTTGGCGAAGTTGACGCCGAAGAGCTTCTTGGCGCGCTCGATCGCGAGTTCCTCGGCGATATCGACATACTGGCAGCCGCCGTAATAGCGCTTGCCCGGGTAACCCTCGGCGTATTTGTTGGTCATGATCGAGCCCTGCGCCTCGAGCACGGCCCGTGAAACGATGTTCTCGGAGGCGATCAGCTCGATCTCATGGCGCTGGCGACCCAGCTCCTTCTCGATCGCACCGAAGATCTCCGGATCGCTGTCGGCGAGAGAGCGGGTGAAGAAAGCGTCGTTGGTCTGTGAAAGCATCGGCTCGAGGCTCCTCTGAAGGGTGGCTGTTCTTTAGCTTCCTCGCACGCGGAGAGCAATATCCGCTATGCGGATTGCGTCATTTCCGCCATCCGCCGCGCCGGGTTCGCACAGCCGTCTCCAATTGAAAAAGCCGCGCGTTCGTGGAACGCGCGGCTTGTGATGAGGAATGCGGCTTCTCTGCTTATTGCGGCAGGGCGTCTGCGTCGATGGGACCGGCAGATTGCTCGATCCCCGTCGTCGTTTGCAGCGCGAGTTCGGCCGCACCGTCACGCTGGTAGATATCGTCGCGGAACTGGACGACACGGTCTTTTGCCGACCAGGCGGTTATATAGGTGAAGTAGACCGGGACCTCTTCGGCAAGCTTGATCGGCGTGTTGACGCCGGACTTGATCGTCGCCTCGATCTGCTGACGCGCCCAGCCGGGCGTTTCCTTGAGCAGCCAGGTGGAGAGGTCGCGCACGTTCTGGACGCGTACGCAGCCGGACGATTCGAAGCGCATCAGCTTGTTGAACAGGCCCTGCTGCGGCGTGTCGTGCATGTAGACGGCGTGCTCGTTGTGGAAGTTGATCTTCGTCGAGGACATAGCGTTGATCTTGCCGGGGTCCTGGCGGAACATCAGATTCGGCGCCTTCTCGGCCTGCCAGTCGATGGTTTCCGGCGACACTTCGTTGCCGTTGCCGTCGAGAAGGCGGATCGCGTTGCGCTCGAGATAGGTCGGATCCTTGCGCATCAGCGGCATGATGTCCTTCTGGATGATCGAGCGCGGCGCCGTCCAGTAGGGGTTGAGGATGACCTCGTAGATCTTTGAATTGAGGATCGGCGACTGGCGGTCGATCTTGCCGACGATGGCCGTATGGCGCAATGCGACGCGGCCGTTCTCCACTGCTTCGATATAGGCCGCAGGGATGTTGACCATGACGTAACGCCGTCCGAGGTCGCCGGACATCGACTGGAGCCGTACGAGGTTTGTTTCGAGCTGGGCGAGCCGGGTCGAGGCGTCGACGTTCATGGCCTTCAGGGAATATTCGCCGATCACGCCGTCGGCTGGAAGGCCGTGGCGCGCCTGGAAGCGCTTGACCGCGCCGTCGACGTAGGAGTCGAAGGAAGAGGAAATGCCGGCAGACTGCGGCAGATCGCCGGAGATCATCAGGCGCTGACGCAACTGCCGGACGGAAGGATCGGTAACGCCGATTTCGAGCCTTTGGGTGCTCGCAGGCGTGACCATCGGCCAGCCTCCGGCGGATGCGATCTGCTGATAATCGAAGATCGCCTGCTGCAAATGTGCGATCGTTTCAGGGCCGAAAACCGGCGTGTTGGAGAGGACCGCAGTAGCCGTTCGCGACGCCTTCGCATCGAACTGGTCGTCCCAGGAGCCGCGGCGCGGCGAATTGATGATTTCGTTCAGCGCATCCTGGGCGCCGGCGGCGCCTGCCCATGCGGCGGCACCGAAGGTTGCGGCCGAGCGCAGAAATGCGCGGCGCGAGAAAGCATCAATTCCGTTCTTTTTCGACATAGTCCCACCGTCTCAATGCGCCAGAAGCGCGCTGCCCGAGCCCTAAAGCGCATTACGCGATGCGCTTTACGTCTTTGCATTCATGCAAGTCGCGTCCCAAAACCGATGTGCGCTTCTGGGCGACATGCATTAGCACGGCTATGGTTAACAAAGGTAAACCCGCGTGCCACCCGGCCCTCAAATCGCTTCACGTTCCCGCGAACAAGAGCCGCCCCGGCAGGCGAGCCGCGCAACCGACTTCCGTCATATGGACGCATTTGCGCACCTGCCGCATCCAAGCGTCGCTGTCACAGCAATATGGCCAATTCGTGTCTCCGCGCCGTCGGCGGGGCGTAGCGCTGCAACTTCATGGCGTGAAATGCAGCAAAGGTCGGACACGCAGGGATTGCGCCCGACCCTTGAGACTGGAGGGGGTACGCCCGATTAAAGGCGATAGAGGATTTGATCGTTCCAGAAGCGGTCGAGACGCTGCAGGAGCTTATTCATCTGGGTGAACTCGTCGCTGCCGATCCCGCCGACCTTCTGGATCGAACCGATGTGGCGCTCATAAAGCTTGGCGACGGTTTCGGCGATCTCCTGCCCGTCTTCCGTGAGGCTGATGCGAACCGAACGGCGGTCGACACGCGAGCGTTGGTGGTTGATCAGACCGAGATCGACGAGTTTCTTGACGTTGTAGGAAACGTTCGAGCCCAGATAGTAACCGCGGGAGCGAAGTTCGCCGGCGGTCAGTTCGGAGTTGCCGATGTTGAACAGCAGCAGAGCCTGGACGGCATTGACGTCGCTGCGGCCCTGCCGGTCGAACTCGTCCTTGATGACGTCGAGCAGGCGGCGATGCAGGCGCTCGACGAGGTGGAGGGATTCCATGTAGAGACCACGGATGGTTTCTTCCTGCGGGTCTCTGGGCGCAACAACCTGCGGCTTCATCTTGGTGTTCATTTTCGTGCCTCACTGTTTCGTTTGGCGGTGTCTCTTTGTCTTCCCGCCTTGAGTGAGACCCTATCGAATACGTATAAAATTCTACTTAAACCGCAGCCTTAACATGAACTTACCGCCGACCGAGCCTGTCTCAGGGTGAATCAACCCTTACCTTCCGCACCTGGCGCAGCCGCTGATAGAGCAGTGCCGCGCGGAAGAGCACGAAGGTGACGGCGACCGATCCGTGGAGCACGATCAGCAACGGACGGTGGCCGAGGATGCCGGGATAGAACTTGTCCATGGCGATCTCCGTCGCGGCGGCAACCACCCAGACGACCGGCCCCCAGGAGACCAGAAGCCAGAGCCCGATGGCGGCGACCGGGTAGACGACTGCAAGGGCCGTGGCGGCCGCGCGCCACTCCGGCGACAGAAGATCGAAACGGCCCGCGCCGCTATGGGAAAAGCCGATCAGCATGGCCCAATAGCTCAATGCGAACCAGAAGCAGGACGCGCCGACCAGGCGCAGGAACCAGGCGAAGAGCACCTCGGTGAGCGACGGTTTGGGCACGTGAACAGAATCATGAAGCATGCCCGGCAAGATAGGCCGGGCGCCTGCGAACCACCAGCGCGAAGGACGGGAATGCGCCGCGATGTACTCGACGGGCGGAAGAAATGCCGCAGGCCAATGGCGGGCGATGCGGGTTTTCAACCCCTGAAGGCGCGTGATAAACCGCCTTCACGCACGATCAGGAAAGAGGGACGCGGCGCGATGAACGACAGGACAAATCTTGTGGACAGGATCACCGGACACCGCCGCATGCGCCGCAACCGCAAGGCGGATTGGACACGCCGGCTGGTCCGGGAGAGCAGCCTGACGGTGGACGACCTGATCTGGCCGATCTTCGTCGTGCCCGGCAGCGGCATCGCCGAGCCGATCGCGGCGATGCCGGGCGTCAACCGCATGAGCGTCGACAAGGCGGTCGAAGCGGCCAAGGAGGCGGCCGGCCTCGGCATCCCGGCTATCGCCACCTTCCCCAATATCGACATGGCGCTTCGCGACGAGACCGGTTCCGACAGCCTCAATGCCGACAATCTGATCAATCAGGCGACGCGGGCGATCAAAAAGGCCGTACCCGACATCGGGATCATCACCGATGTCGCGCTCGATCCGTTCACCAGCCACGGGCACGACGGCATCCTGCGGGGCGGCGAGATCGTCAACGACGAGACGGTGGAGGCGATCGCCAGGGCGGCGGTCATTCAGGCCGACGCCGGCTCCGACATCATCGCGCCCTCGGACATGATGGACGGGCGGATCGGCGCGATCCGCGAGGCGCTCGACGCCGCCGGCCACCAGAATGTCGGGATCATGTCCTATGCGACGAAATTCGCCTCCGCCTTCTATGGCCCTTATCGAGAGGCGATCGGCACGGGCGGTCTGCTCAAGGGCGACAAGAAGACCTATTACATCGATCCGTCGAACGGCACGGAGGCGATCCGCGATGCGGCACTCGATGTGGAGGAAGGCGCGGACATGCTGATGGTGAAGCCCGGTCTGCCCTATCTCGATATCTGTTGGCGGATGAAGGAAGCCTTCGGCCTGCCCGTCTTCGCCTATCAGGTTTCCGGCGAATACGCGCAGATCAAGGCAGCCGCCGCCAATGGCTGGATCGACGGGGAGCGGGTGATGCTTGAGACGCTGCTCGCCTTCAAGCGAGCCGGTTGCGACGGTATCCTCAGCTACTTTGCCGTCGACGTGGCTCGCATCCTTGCGAAACGCTGACGCCGGCAGCAGACCGGCCAGTGCATTGTTTTACCGCATTCGCTCCCCATATCTTGGGTGGATAGCAATTTTGGGGCACGCGCATGAGCATGCATAATGAAGAACTGAGGCTTCCGAGCGAGGACTGGCGCGCCTACCAGGGCGTATTGTCACGCAGGATATTCGCTTTCATCATCGATTACCTGATCGTCGCGCTGCTGTGGATACCGGCGGCCGTCGTGGTCTTTTTCCTCGGCATACTGACGCTCGGCCTCGGCTTTCTCCTCTACCCGGTCCTCTTCGCTTTGGTGGCGATGCTCTATTTCGGACTGACCGTCGGCGGCCGCGAGCAGGCATCACCCGGTATGAGGATCATGGGCGTGGCGATCGCCCGGACGGACGGTCGGCCAATGGATTTCCTGACGGCAATCGTCCATCTGGCGATATTCTGGATCGCCAATGCGCTGCTGACGCCGCTCATCCTGCTGATCGGCCTCTTCACCGACCGTGGCCGGCTGTTGCACGACCTGCTGATCGGCACCGTGGCCGTTCGGCGCGACATGTACTGACGGGACCGTTACGCCGAACGAGTGTGTTGACGTTTTCCATTCTTCGGCCATGCTATTACGATGAGCAACCGCACGAAGAGTGATCCGCCCGCTCGATGAACACGCAGACCGCACCGTCTCCTCAATTCTACCTGACCGCACCGGCAGCCTGTCCCTATCTGCCGAACCAGATGGAACGGAAGGTATTCACGCATATGGTGGGAGAGCGGGCGCCGGAGCTCAACGACCTGCTGACGCAGGGCGGCTTCCGCCGCTCGCAGAACATCGCCTACCGCCCCGCCTGCGAGACCTGCCGGGCGTGCATTTCCGTGCGCATACTCGCCAACGAATTCGCGCCGACGCGATCCATGCGGCGCGTGCTTGCGACCAATGGCGACATCGTATCCGCGGAATATCCGGCCGAGCCATCGAGCGAGCAGTACAATCTCTTCCGGCGCTATCTCGACTGTCGCCATCAGAAAGGCGGCATGTCCGACATGTCGGTGCTCGACTATGCGATGATGGTGGAGGATACCCATGTGCACACGAAGATCATCGAGTATCGGTTGCGGGTCGAAGGCGACGGCATCAACGACAAGGCGCGAGGCCCCCTGGTCGCCACGGCGCTCACAGACCGGATGAGCGACGGTCTCTCCATGGTCTATTCCTTCTTCGATCCGGCTCTCTCCGAGCGCTCCCTCGGCACCTACATGATTCTGGATCATATCCGCCGGGCGAAGGAACGCGGTCTGCCGCATGTCTATCTCGGCTACTGGGTCAAGGGATCGCGCAAAATGGGGTATAAGACAAAGTTTTTGCCGCAAGAGCACCTTATGGCCCGCGGCTGGGAGCGCTATTCTGGCGAGCACGATTCCACGAAACCCGCCACGGATTGAAAATTGACCCCATCCACTGACGCCGCCCGGCACCGGCGCGGCCTTGCCATCACCGGCCTCGGCGGCCTTGCGCTCTCCTTCGACATTCCGCTGATCCGGTCGGCAGATGGCGAGGTCTGGTCGATCCTTGCCGTGCGCAGCCTCTCGACCTTCCTCGCCGCGCTCGCCACATGGGTGGTGATCAACCGCCTGCTCGGCCGCCGTGTCGCCCTGATCCCGGGAAAGGCCGGCCTGATCGCCGGTCTCTTCTACGGCATCAACTCCTTCACTTTCCTGCTCGCCGTATTCAATACGTCGACCGCGAACGTCGTTTTCATCCTGGCGTTCACTTCAATGTTCGCGGCGATCCTCTCCTGGATATTCCTTGGGGAGCGCCCCTCCAACGCCACCTTCCTGACGATGGCGGTCATGCTCGTCGGCGTCGGTGTAATCGTCAGCGACGGACTCGAAAGCGGGCATCTCTTCGGCGACGCGATGGCGGCATCCTCGGCCTTCCTGCTCGCAAGCGCGATCACCATCAGCCGCGCCAGCGGCCGCGACATGTCGCTCGTGCCGCTGACGACGGCGATCTTCCCGGCGATCGCCGGCTTCATGCTTTTGCCGTCCGGCGGCCTCACGATCGCCGAACCCGCCTACATCCTCTTCAACGGACTGGTGATGATCCCGCTTGCCTTCTTCTGTCTGGCGACGGGGCCGCGCTACCTTTCCGCGCCGGAAGTCGGCATGTTCTACCTGCTGGAGACCATTCTGGCGCCGATCTGGGTATGGATCGTCTTTGCCGAGACGCCGACGAACCGAACGCTCCTCGGCGGCACGATCCTCATTCTCGCTTTGCTCGGCCATTCGTTTTGGCAGATGCGGATCAAGGCGGCCAGGGCGCGCATCGCCTGCGTGGAAATTGCGGGATAGGATAGCGCCTCATCCGCCTGCCGGAGGAGAGGCGCTTTGCACCGAGGATGCGAAGCGACGACTTTACGTCGCTGTCCGGGCTCCTATCGCTGTTCGGGCGACCCTTCATCTCTGGAGGATTCCTGCATCTGCGACTGCATCGCCCAGAGCTCGCGATTGGTGTCGATCCACTCCGCGGCAATCTCGAGCGGCGCAGGATCGGCCTTGACGAATTCTTTCCCGCCCTTCCACCGCCGGGCAACCAACCCGGCTGTCTCCAGAACGGCCAGATGCCCCGAAAGGACGTCCTGCCCGATGCCGATGGCCGCAGCGATACTCGCCGCAGGCGTCTCGCCGGCAAACAGGACTTCGAATATGCGGCGGCGCATCGGATCGGCCAGCGCCAGCAATGTATCGTCAAGAGCCGAGGTCATCGCGTTCATCTCGCCGCCGCATGGTTGCTCGAATCGGAGTCGATCTAAGGGACATGCAGGAGATCAAGGAATTACAGCGACATTCGGGATAGCGAGGACACCGGCCCGCGCTATCCACCAACATTGATCCACGAACGCTCCGCCCTTGCAAGCCCGGTGTTACCGATCTAGCCGCTGAACTTGCCGCTCCGTGGGAAGCCCTTCGGGACGACCCTGCCGGCGCCGGCGCGATCACCCATCCATTCGATCAATTCGTCCCTGGTCTTGGTGAAGACACGGCCGGCGCTGTCTTCCCAGCTAAGCCCTTCGGCGATTGCGAAAGAACGGATATCGGAAACACCGCCATCCTTGTAGCGCTGGAGACGCACGCCCTTGCCGCGCGCCATTTCGGGAACCTGGACCAGCGGGAAGACGAGCATCTTGCGGTTCTCGCCGACGACGGCGAGATGATCGCCCTTGACCGGAACGACGAGCTTGGCCTCGTCGGGCATGGTGACGTTCATCACCTGCTTGCCCTTGCGCGTATTGGCCACGATATCGCTCTCGGTAACGACGAAGCCATTGCCGGCCGTGGAAGAGACGATGAGCTTGCGTGCCGGATCGTGCACGAAGGCCGTCAGCACGTCCTGGTCGTTCTCCATATCGACCATGATGCGCAAGGGTTCTCCGTGGCCCCGCCCGCCGGGCAGCTTGTCGCCGCCAAGCGTATAGGCCTTCCCGCCCGTCGTGAAGATGAGGATCTTGTCCGTCGTCTGCGCGGGAAACGAAACCTTCAGGCCATCGCCATCCTTGAACTGGAGCGAAGACGTATCGGCGATGTGCCCCTTCAAGGCCCGGATCCAGCCTTTCTCCGAGATGACGACGGTGATCGGCTCCTTTTCGATCATCGCCTGCTGAATGGCTTCGACATCCGCGTCGGGCGCGTCGGCGAAGGTGCTGCGGCGCTTGCCGAGTTCGGTCGCCTTGGCGAATTTCTTCTTGACCTCGCCGATCTCCCAGGCGACCGCCTGCCACTGCTTGTCACCAGAGGCGAGCAACGCCTCGATTTCCGCCTTCTCTTTCGACAGCGCGTCGAATTCGGTGCGGATCTCGAATTCTTCGAGCTTGCGCAACGATCGCAGCCGCATGTTGAGGATCGCTTCGGCCTGGACATCGGTGAGCCCGAAGCGCTCGATCATCACGGCCTTCGGCTCATCCTCCTCGCGGATGATGCGGATGACCTCGTCGATGTTGAGATAAGCGATGAGATAGCCGCCGAGAATCTCGAGCCGCCGATCGATTGCGGCGAGCCGGTGGCGCGAGCGCCGCTGCAGGACCTCCCGGCGGTGCCCCAGCCATTCGCTGAGCACCTCGTTGAGCGCCATGACGCGCGGTACGCGGCCCATCGACAGCACATTCATGTTCAGCGGAATGCGGCTCTCGAGTTCGGTAAGCTTGAAGAGCGATTCCATCAGGATATTGGCATCGACCGAGCGGCTCTTCGGCACCAGCACGACGCGGACGTCCTCGGCCGATTCGTCCCGGATGTCCTCGAGAAGCGGCAGTTTGCGCGCTATGAGCAGTTCGGCGATCTTTTCGATCAGGCGGGACTTCTGGACCTGATAGGGAATTTCGGTGACGACGATCTGGAAGCCACCGCGCCCAAGATCCTCTACCGCCCAGCGTGCCCGGACCCGAAAACCGCCGCGGCCGGTCCGGTAGGACTCGGCCATGCTGGCGCGGCTCTCGACGATCACGCCCCCGGTCGGGAAATCCGGCCCTTCGATGCCGCCGCGCTGCGGATTGGCCGGATCGAACAGCAGATCCTCCACCGTCGCATCCGGATGCTTGATGAGATGGAGCGCCGCGTCGCAGAGTTCATGCGCATTGTGCGGCGGGATGGAGGTCGCCATGCCGACGGCGATACCGGACGCGCCGTTGGCGAGCAGATTCGGGAAGGCACCGGGAAGCACGGTCGGCTCCTGGTCCTCCTCGTTGTAGGTCGGGCGGAAATCGACCGCGTCCTGGTCGATCCCCTCCAGGAGGAGGGCTGCGACCTCGGTCATTTTCGCTTCGGTGTAACGGTAGGCGGCAGCGTTATCGCCGTCGATATTGCCGAAGTTGCCCTGGCCGTCGACGACCGGATAGCGCTGGGAGAAGTCCTGCGCGAGGCGCACCAGCGCATCATAGACCGACTGGTCGCCATGCGGGTGGAACTTACCGATGACGTCGCCGACGATACGGGCGCATTTCTTGAACGAGGAATTGGGCCGCAGGCCCATCTCGCTCATGGCATGAATGATCCGGCGATGGACCGGCTTCAGGCCGTCGCGAACGTCCGGCAGCGCGCGGTGCATGATGGTCGACAGCGCATAGGCGAGATAACGCTCTTCCAGCGCCGCCTTCAGGTCAACCGGCTGAATGTTGTCGTCCCCGCCAGACGGCGGCAAAAGGCTTTGTCCCATATGTCCTTGCTACCTCAACAGGCGCGGGACGGCAAGAATTCCGGGCTATGCCACTGTGGAGAACGTCACCGGCGGGTGATCCCTGCCCCGCCCCCGCACGAGTTTGCACTTGGCGGCAGAACGGCGCTTGCGTATCGTCCCGGCATGATCGACGCAATCAGAACAATCTCACAAGGAACTCCGATGATGCATACGCGCAAAGTCCGCCTGATGCTGGCCAGCGCCGCCCTCCTTACCCTCGCCGGACCGGCCATGGCCCTGGACGGCGCGGACATGATGCAAAAGCTCAATGCGGCGACGTCGCCCAACGGCACTTCGGTGACCTACGACAAGGCGGAGGCCGACGGCGACGTGGTGACGGTCACCGGCATGAAGCTGCAGGTGGTGGCAAAGCCCGGCACGTCCATCGACATAGGCGAAGTGACGTTCGAAGGCGTCGAGGAAAAGGACGGCGGCTACTATGCCGAAACCGTCTCCTTCCCGGATATCGCTGTCAGTGACAAGGATTCAAGCTTCTCGGTCAAGGACATCTCTATCGGCGGCCTGTCCATTCCGGGCAACGCGGCCGGTACCACGATCGATGACATCCTGCTTTACGAAACAGCCGGCACCGGCCCTATGACCGTAAACGTCAAAGGCAAGAACGTCTTCACCGCCGAAAGCACGGAAACCAATCTGACGCGGCAGGAAAACGACGCGGGCTTCGACTTCGACGCGACGCTTGCCGGAATCAAGGCGGATCTGTCGCAAATCGAGGATGCCAAGACCAAGGAGGCGGTCGAGAAGCTTGGGCTGACGACGCTCGATGGCGGAGTCACGATGAAGGGCAGTTGGGAATTGGAAACCGGCAACCTTGCCCTCGACGAATACGCGCTGGACTTCAAGAATGTCGGCCGGCTGAATATCGCCATGGACTTGTCCGGCTATACGCTGCAATTCATGAAGTCGTTGCAGGAGGCAGCCCAAGCGGCTGAGGCCAACCCGAACAAGAAGGAAGCCGATCAGGCGATGGCACTGGCGATGCTCGGCCTGATGCAGCAGCTTACCTTCAATAGCGCCTCGATCCGCTTCGACGATGCATCGATCACGAAAAAGGCGCTCGACTACGCCGGCAGCCAGCAGGGCGTCACCGGCGAACAGTTGGCGCAATCGCTGAAGGGGCTCGTGCCGATCATGATGGCGCAGCTCAATATCCCGGAGCTGCAGAACCAGGTCTCCAGCGCCGTCAGCGCCTTTCTCGACAATCCGAAGAGCCTGACGATCAGCGCTGAGCCGGAAAAGCCCGTGCCGTTCCCGATGATCATGGGTGCTGCAATGGGGGCTCCAAACACCGTCCCGTCCGTGCTCGGGGTCAAGGTGACGGCGAACGACTGATCGCGCTTATGGCGCGGCCACATGCTGACCCCGGCGGCCTTGTCGCCGGGGTTTTTTTCATCCGCCCGATCGATGATATGATGCATGCTTGATGCTCGCACGCGATCGCCTATCTATTTTTTGCGTGCCGACAGTTTGCGCATTCCCGACCGACCAAGCGGAAGGAGGACGCCATGGGACTGAAGCATTCGGATATCACCGCCATCCTCGGCCCTGTCGACGAAACGCTGATGGCTGAACTTCTCGCGACGGGCGCGACCGCGAGTGAACTTGCCGAAGCAATAGCATGGGTCAACAACGACGAGGCGCTGATCGGCGAAGGCCGCCACCTTCCGGCCGGCCGCGTTGCGGCGCTGATCGATATCCTGATGCCCGCCGACGACGAGGAGTGAATGCAATCGGCGGGGAGCACGGCATGCCCTGCTCCCCGCCGACACGCGGCGCTCCAGGAGGAGCGTGCCGGCGGAACGCGAAAGAGGCACGAAGACATTCGGGAATTCGGTGTGGAGGGAGGCATAAATGGCTGCCAAGGAAGTCAAATTCACCAGCGATGCCCGCGATCGGATGCTGCGCGGGGTCGACATCATGGCCAACGCGGTGCGCGTGACTCTGGGACCGAAGGGACGGAACGTCGTCATCGACAGGTCCTTCGGCGCACCGCGGATCACCAAGGACGGGGTTTCGGTCGCCAAGGAAATCGAGCTTGAGGACAAGTTCGAGAACATGGGCGCGCAGATGCTGCGCGAAGTGGCGTCGCGCACCAGCGACATCGCCGGTGACGGCACCACCACGGCCACCGTACTCGCGCAGGCTATCGTCAGGGAGGGCGCCAAGGCCGTCGCATCGGGAATGAACCCGATGGATCTGAAGCGCGGCATCGATCTTGCCGTCGAGGCTATCGTCAAGGAACTCAGGAACAATGCCCGCAAGGTCTCCAAAAATGCCGAAATCGCCCAGGTGGCGACGATTTCGGCCAATGGCGATGCCGAGATCGGCCGTTACCTGGCCGAAGCAATGGAAAAGGTCGGCAATGAGGGCGTGATCACCGTCGAGGAGGCCAAGACCGCCGAGATCGAACTCGAAGTCGTCGAGGGAATGGAATTCGATCGGGGATATCTGTCCCCCTATTTCATCACCAATCAGGAAAAGATGAGGGTGGAGCTGGAAGACGCCTATATCCTGCTTCACGAGAAGAAGCTCTCCAACCTTCAGGCGATGATCCCGATTCTCGAATCCGTCGTCCAATCCGGCAAGCCGCTCCTGATCATTGCCGAAGATGTCGAGGGAGAGGCGCTCGCCACCCTGGTCGTCAACAAGCTTCGCGGCGGACTGAAGATCGCTGCGGTCAAGGCCCCGGGCTTCGGCGACCGTCGCAAGTCCATGCTGGAAGATATCGCGATCCTGACCGGCGGCACCGTGATTTCCGAGGAGCTCGGGATCAAGCTCGAAAACGCCACGATGGACACCCTCGGCCGTGCGAAACGCATCATGGTGGAAAAGGAGACGACGACAATCGTCGACGGCGCCGGATCGAAGGAGGACATCGGCGGCCGCGTCGCCCAGATCAAGGCGCAGATCGAGGACACGACCTCGGACTATGATCGGGAGAAGCTGCAGGAGCGGCTTGCCAAGCTCGCGGGCGGCGTCGCCGTCATCCGCGTCGGCGGCTCGACCGAAGTCGAGGTCAAGGAGAAGAAGGACCGGGTCGACGATGCGCTGCATGCAACGCGCGCGGCGGTCGAGGAAGGCATTCTGCCCGGCGGCGGAGTAGCGCTGCTGCGGGTCGTGAGTGCGCTCAACGGTCTTGCGACCGCCAATGACGACCAGCGCGTGGGCATCGAGATCGTCCGGCGCGCGATCGAGGCACCCGCGCGTCAGATCGCCGAAAACGCCGGCGCCGAGGGATCGATCATCGTCGGGAAGCTCCGCGAGAAACAGGATTTCGCCTTTGGCTGGAACGCACAGACCGGGGAATTCGGCGATCTCTTCCAAATGGGCGTGATCGATCCCGCGAAGGTCGTGCGCGCCGCGCTTCAGGACGCTGCCTCCATCGCCGGTCTCCTCGTGACGACGGAAGCGATGATCGCCGAGAAACCGCAGAAGGACGCGCAGCCGCAGATGCCGCCTGGCGGCGGAATGGACTTCTGAGAAGCGTCCACGGCGACGCAGGCGGCGAGCGCCAGCAACGGATGCCGAAGGCGGAGCGCCCCGCGAGGCGCCTTCGCCTACTTGCGAGGCCTACGAGGGGCGAAGTTCGGCTCGATGTGCGCGCTCACGCCGGTTCTGTATCGATGCCCGCCTCGGCCAGATCCTTGAAGCCGCCGATGTTGTAGACGTCCGAATATCCCATGTCCTGCAGGGTCTTGCCCGCAAGAGCGGAACGGCCGCCGGAGGCACAATGCAGAAGGATGGTCTTGTCCTTCTGAAAGACCGGATTGTGGTACTGGCTTTCCGGGTCTGCCCGAAACTCCAGCATGCCCCGCGAGACGTTTACCGCCCCCTTGATCCTGCCGGTTTGCTGGACTTCTGTCGGATCACGGACGTCCACGATCAACACATCACCGGCGCGCATCTTCTCGGCCGCCTCGGCGGGAGACAATTTCGGGACTGCACCGTTTGCTTCCGCGAGCAGATCCTTGACGGTCTTGATCATTGTTCCCCTCCAACCGATGGTTTGCACGGAAAGGAAACGCCTCGAAACATCCGCTGTCAAGGCGAGCGTCACGGGTCGCGTTCGGGGACACTCTCCTCCCGCGCTTCGAAACAAGGAACCGGACCAAAGAAAAACCCGGCGAGATCATCGCCGGGTCGTTCGGTCTCGAAGAAGATCAATCCTTCTTCTGAGGGATCGGTCGGATCGAGAGTTCCCTGAGTTGTGCAGGCGTCGCCTGAGAAGGCGCGCCCATCAGCAGATCCTGGGCCTGCTGGTTCATGGGGAACAGCGAAATCTCGCGCAGGTTCTTGGCGCCGACGAGCAGCATGACGATGCGGTCGATGCCGAAGGCCATGCCGCCATGCGGCGGGGCACCGTACTGGAACGCACGGTAGAGACCGCCGAACCGCTCTTCGACGTCGGCCTGGCTCAGGCCCACATTCTCGAAAGCCTTGACCATCAGTTCCGGCGACTGGTTACGGATCGAGCCCGAGGCGATCTCGAAGCCGTTGCAGACCATGTCGTACTGGAACGCCTTGATCGACAGGAGATCGTCGCTCGAAAGCGCGGTCAGACCGCCCTGCGGCATCGAGAAGGGGTTGTGGGCGAAGTCGACACGCTTTTCCTCCTCGTTCCATTCATAGAACGGGAAGTCCACGATCCAGCACAGCTCGTAGCGATCTCGGTCGACGAGGTTCAGTTCCTCGCCGGCCCTGGTGCGAGCCTCGCCGGCGAATTTGTAGAACTTCGCGGGCTCGCCGGCCACGAAGAAGCAGGCGTCGCCATCTTCGAGGCCGAGCTGCGTGCGGATCGCGTCGGTTCGTTCCTCGCCGATATTCTTGGCCAGCGGACCGGCGCCTTCGAGCTTCTCGCCCTCCTTGCGCCAGAAGATGTAGCCGAGACCCGGCTGACCCTGGCTCTGGGCCCAGGCGTTCATACGATCGCAGAATGCGCGGGAGCCGCCGGTCTTGGCGGGAATGGCCCAGATCTCCACCTTCGGATTGGAGGCGATCATGTTGGCGAAGACCTTGAAGCCGGATCCGGCGAAATGCTGCGTGACTTCCTGCATCTCGATGGGGTTGCGCAGATCCGGCTTGTCGGAACCGTATTTGCGGATCGCCGTGTCGTAGGGAATGCGCGGGAACTTGTCGGTCACCGGCTTGCCGCCGGCGAAGTCCGAGAAGATCGCCCGGATCATCGGCTCCATGGCGTCCCAGACGTCTTCCTGCTCGACGAAGCTCATTTCGAGGTCGAGCTGGTAGAACTCGCCGGGCAGCCGGTCGGCGCGCGGATCCTCGTCGCGGAAACAGGGCGCGATCTGAAAGTAACGGTCGAAGCCGGCGACCATCAGAAGCTGCTTGTACTGCTGCGGCGCCTGCGGCAGCGCATAGAAGTTGCCCGGGTGGATGCGGCTCGGCACCAGGAAGTCACGCGCACCTTCCGGCGAAGAGGCCGTCAGGATCGGCGTCGTATATTCGGTGAAGCCGATGTCGCCCATCCGCCGGCGCATGGCGGCGATGATCTCGGTGCGCCTGACGATGTTCTTGTGCAGCGTCTCGCGGCGGAGATCCAGGAAACGGTATTTCAGGCGCACGTCTTCCGGATAGTCCGGCTCGCCGAAAACCGGCAGCGGCAGTTCCTTGGCGGCCGAGAGAACCTCGATCTCGCGGGCATAGAGTTCGACCTCGCCGGTGGGCATGTTCTTGTTGACCGTATCGTCGGTGCGCGCCTTGACGGCACCGTCGACGCGAATGACCCATTCGCCGCGCACGGTCTCGGCGGTCTTGAAGGCCGGCGAATCCGGATCGGCGACGACCTGGGTCATGCCATAATGGTCGCGCAGGTCGATGAAGAGCACACCGCCGTGATCGCGGACGCGGTGAACCCAGCCGGAAAGGCGAACGGTGGAGCCGACATCCGACTTGCGGAGGGCGGCACAGGTGTGGCTGCGGTAACGGTGCATCGTATAGTCCCGGAATTGCTTAAAGGCCGCGCAGCTCGCAGAACGGCGCAGGGCGGCAGGTCAAAGTCGGGCGGAAAAGCGCATGATGCGCCGGTTTTGTCAAGGCCGCGGCGCGCCGGCGGCAGGAGCGCCGGCCCGGCCTTGCAAGTTGCCCGCGTCGACCACGGCCGCGAGGGGTACCGCGCAAATTTGGACACGAGTGGTCACAAATTGCTACTGTTCCCGCGCGTCAGCCACGGTTAAACAGGGGCAAGGGTCGCGTATCGCGCGAGTCGCGGCCGCAATCGGATGCCTTCTGTTCCATGTCCCAGATTCGCCCGCTCATCCCGCTGCTCGTCACCGCAGGCATTCTGATCGGCGGCAACGGGTTGCAGGGCACGTTCATTTCCTTGAGAGCGCTCGAAGAAGGCTTCTCGACCTCGCTGATCGGTGTGATCGGCGCCGGCTACAATGTCGGCTTTGCAATCGGCTGCGTCTACGTCACCCGCATTCTGAGGTCGATCGGCCATATCCGCACCTTTTCGGCGATGGCGGCCATCGCTTCCGCCGCTGCGATCGCCATGGTGCTGGTCATCGATCCGTGGTTCTGGTTCCTGATGCGGCTCGTCGCCGGCATCTGCTTCGCGAGCCTCTTCGCTACGGTCGAGAGCTGGTTGAATGCCAGCGTCACCAACGGCAACCGCGCGCGCACCCTTTCGATCTATCGCCTCGTCGATCTCGGCTCGGTGACGGCTGCACAATATGCAATTCCCGGCATCGGAATCGGCGGCTTCGAGCTTTTCGCCATCATCTCGATGGCGCTGACGCTTTCGCTCGTGCCGATCTCCTTTGCCGACCGGTCGAGCCCGGTTGCACCGGAAGCGATACGCTTCGACGTGAAGGCGCTCTGGAACATCTCGCCGCTGGCCACTATCGGCTGCATCGTCGTCGGCCTCACCAATGCCGCGTTCCGCTCGCTCGGCCCTATCTATGCGCAGGAGATCGGCCTTTCGGTGACGGCGATCGCGACCTTCATGAGCGCCGGCATCATCGGCGGCGTCGTGCTTCAATATCCGCTGGGGTATTACTCCGACCGGATCGACCGCAGGCTGATCATCCTGATCGCCACCTTCGGCTCCCTTCTCGCGGGGCTCTTCCTCGCCTTCATCGCCGGGAACGACGAGTGGTTGAACTTCGCCGGCATCTTCGCCTTCGGCGCATTCGCGATGCCGCTCTTCTCGCTCTGCTCCGCGCATGCCAACGACCATGCGGCCGAAGGCCAGCATGCGCTGGTTTCCGCCGGGATGCTCTTCTTCTGGTCGCTCGGAGCCATCATCGGGCCGCTCCTCGCATCCTTCCTGCTCGAGATCTTCGAACCGCCGGTGCTCTTCATGTATACGGCAGCAATCCTGGCGCTCTTCATGGCCTATACGATCCGGCGCATGACTGCGCGCAAACCCGTTCCAACCGAGGAAAGGTCGATGCGGTTTCGCAGCCTTCTGCGCACATCGTCCTTCTTCAACAAGCTTGCGGGCGGCCAGACGCGGAAAGAGCCTTGACCCAACAGGGCCGCAACGAGGCGCGGGCTGCCGAATTGCTGAAACTGAAAATCAGGTTTAATAACGGGCCGGATCATTTTTCGGGGGCCGATCGGCTTTGCCCCTTCTTCCGGAACAGACAAGCAAGATACAGATGCTCGATCGCCGAATGTTTCTCCAGGGTTCAGCCGCACTTGGCGGCGCCTTCGCGCTCGGCGCCGGTCTTGCCGCGCGAGCGGGCGCAGCGCCCGATCCGCAGATCCTGACGGCGCGTTTCACCGAGGCACAGATAGCGGCCGGCGGCATCACCCCCCGGGTCATGACCTATGATCCCCGGGTCACGGCGCATGATATCGCGCATGATCCCCGGGTCATCCTGCATGATCCCGGCAACCCGGCAACCGCCGCCATGCCGCCCGTCTTGAGGATGCGCAAGGGCGAACCCTTCGCAGCGAGACTGGTCAACCGTCTCGACGAACCGACGACCGTTCATTGGCATGGTCTGAGGATCGCCAATGCGATGGACGGAGTGCCGGAAATGACGCAGCCCTATGTCTATCCCGGCGACGGGTTCGACTATCTCTTCACACCGCCGGACGCCGGCACCTTCTGGTACCACCCGCACTGCAACACGCTGATGCAGATGGGGAGCGGCCTGACCGGCGTGATCGTCGTCGAGAACCCGGAGGACCCGACCTTCGATTCCGAGATCGTTCTCAACCTCAGGGATTGGCGGCTCGGCGCCGGCGGCGCGTTCATCGCCCCTTTCAAACCGCGGGATGCGGCGCGCGGCGGGACCTATGGAACGGTGAGAACCGCAAACTGGCAGCGCGAGCCGGTCTACGACGCTCCCGCCGGCGGGCTCGTCCGCGTGAGGATCGCCGCAACTGACGTCACGCGCATCTACACGATCGGGCTCGAAGGCGCAGAGGCCAGGGTGATCGCCCTGGACGGCAACCCGGTCGAAATCCCCTTCGCGCTCGACCGGCTCGACCTCGGCCCCGGCCAGCGCGCCGACCTTGCGCTTCGCATGCCGCAAAGCGAGGGCCAACGGGCAAGGCTTGGCAATTTTCGCGGCTCCAACCCCTGGACGATCGCAGCCTTCCGGGCAGTCGGCACTTCGCTGAAGCGGGACCTCCGGGATGTCGCACCCCTGCCCGCAAACCCCATTGCCGAAGCCGACATTTCCACGGCCAGGCGCATCCCGATCGAACTGACTGCAACGGCCGAGCACGAGCCGGCCGCCTCGATCTGCGGCTCGCTCGGTTATACTTTCTGGGCGATCAACAAGGTACCTTGGCCCGGTGACACGCCCGATCCGGTCGCCCCGATCGATGAACTCAAATTCGGGAAAAGCTATGTGCTGGAGATCGCCAACCGCACGCCGCATGCCCATCCGATCCATCTGCATGGGCTGAGCTTCCGCGTTCTCGCCTCGAACAAGCGGAGCCTGTTGCCGCCGCCGACCGACACGATCCTGCTCTTGCCGGACGAGCAGGCGCAGCTCGCACTGGTCGCGGACAATCCCGGCGACTGGGTGTTCCATTGCCATATCATCGAACATCAAAAGACCGGGATGTCGGCTTATTTCCGGGTCGCCTGACAATTTCCATTGTGACAGGTGCCGTGAAACGGTACACGGGGAAACTCAAAGCCGCATTTTTGCCACAGTGATTAAAGCCCGATGATTCAAACGACAGCAGATCTTGAGGCCGCCTGCCAAGAGCTGGCCCGTTCAAGCTATATTACGATCGATACGGAGTTCCTGCGCGAAACCACGTTCTGGCCGGTGCTGTGCCTCATCCAGATGGCAAGCCCGGATATGGCAGTGATCGTCGATCCGATGGCACCCGGCATCGACCTCGCCCCGTTCTTCGCGCTCATGAGCAACCCGGATGTCGTGAAGGTGTTCCACGCCGCCAGGCAGGACATCGAGATCATCCATCATCTCGGAAACCTCATTCCTCATCCGATCTTCGATACGCAGGTGGCCGCGATGGTTTGCGGCTTCGGTGACAGCGTTTCCTATGATCAACTCGTCAACCGCATCAAGAACGAGCAGATCGACAAGTCGTCTCGCTTCACCGATTGGAGTCGCAGACCGCTCACCGACAAGCAGCTCGACTATGCGCTGGCGGACGTGACGCATCTGAGGGATATCTACCAGTACCTCACCAAGGAACTGGATCGCGAGGGACGCTCCTCCTGGCTTGCGGAGGAAATGGCGATCCTCGAAAGCCGGGAAACCTACGACCTCCACCCGGACAATGCCTGGCAGCGGCTGAAGATGCGGGTGAAGAAGCCCATCGAGCTCGCCGTCCTGCAGAAGGTGGCGGCGTGGCGCGAACGCGAGGCGCGGGCCCGCAACGTGCCGCGCGGGCGGATTATCAAGGATGATGCGATTTATGAAATCGCGCAGCAGCAGCCGAAGGATGCCGAGGCGCTCGGACGCCTCAGGACCATTCCCAAGGGCTGGGAACGCTCGAGCGCGGGGACGGCCCTCATCGAGGCCGTCGGCGAAGCCTTGGCGATCCCGAGGGGCGAGCTGCCGCGCCTGCCGCGCCAGAACCATGCACCCGAGGGCGCTGCGGCAGCGAGCGAGCTGCTCAAGGTGCTGCTGAAACTCATCTCCGAAAAGGAGGGAGTCGCGGCCAAGATCATCGCCAACAGCGACGATCTCGACCGGATCGCGGCAGAGGGCGAAGGCGCCGACGTCGCCGCCCTAAAAGGCTGGCGGCGTGAGCTCTTCGGCATGACGGCGCTGAAACTCATCAATGGCGAGGTGGCATTGCGCTTTGTCGACAAAAAGGTCGAGGCCATGGAAATCGGCGGTTGAAAACCGCCGCTCGACGACAATTTTCCGCCCGAATCTGAGCTTAGCCGAGACGTTGCGACGGCTGATCGCGGCAAAACGCGCCGATCAGCCGTTTCTACATGCCGAGCGGGACCGCCCGGCCCCGCATGCTTCAACTGCATGTGTCCTTTGAGGACAAAACATGTAGCAATTCCACTTGCTCCAGCGACCTTTGCGTGCCTGATAACACGTGCGGCGCTGTCTATTCTCGTTTTCGAGGCTGTCACATGCGCTGGAGATTTTCCACGCTCGAGATCATCCTGTTGCTGCTCGTCGTCGCCGGCAGCGGCATGGCCTATGCGTGGGTCGTCTACGGCGGCGGCGGTCTGATCGGCGCAACCTATGCGCTCTTCATGTGCATGCCGATTCTCGCCTTTGAACGGCACATCATCTTCCGGCGCCTTTACCGGAGGATCCACGGATCGCCGACGCCGGCGTTTCTTCTCTCGTCCCTCGCCGTCTACTTCATATTCGTCAACGTCGGATATGCAGCCGCCGGGCTGCTTTTGCACGTCGCCGGCGTCATGCGTGAAAGCAGGACGGACGCGATGCTGCCATCGCTCAATGTGCTGGTGTACGCACTCGCGACCTCCGGTCCGATCATCTTCGTGCTCAGGGTACGCGAATTGCTCGGCCGCGATATTTTCCTGAGCCTCCTGACTGGACGATACCGCAAGCCGGTGCAGGAGGAACGCGTGTTCCTTTTCATCGATCTCGCCGGATCGACATCGCTTGCCGAGCGCTTCGGTGACCTGCGCATGCAGGAATATTTGGGAAAGCTGTTTGCAGCCATGGCTGATCCCGTGCTGCGCTATGGCGGATCCATCGACGACTATGTCGGCGACGCTGCCGTGATCACCTGGCCTTACGATCGCGCCGTCGCGGATGCAGCCTGCATCCGCTGCGTGTTCGACATTCTGGAACAGATCGAAGCGGACGCCCGTCGCTGGCGAAAAGACTACGGCGAGGTGCCGCGCCTGCGTGCCGCTCTGCATGGCGGCACGATCGTTGCCGCGGAGATCGGCGTCGACAAACACAAGATCACCTATTTTGGCGACACCGTGAACACGACGGCACGCCTGGAGGGCCTGTGCCGAACGCTCGACCGTCAGGTCTTGATCTCAGCCGATCTGCTGCGGCGCTTGCGCCCGCCGGTCTTCGTGCGCGCCGAGGATCTCGGCGAGCATGAGGTCAAAGGTCGGGGCCAGAAGCTCGCGGTTCTGTCGCTCACGGCCGGTTCGCTCAGCGGCGAGGGCGCCATGGACCCAGACGGGAAGCCCGTTAGCAGTCCGGCCGCCGGGGCATTCACCTCGCTGTAAGACAAACTTCAAACAGCTGTCATCGAAGCCGCCTATCGGGTTCACCTGCACTCCAACCCGAGGTGAACTTATGACGAAACCCATCCTTGCCGCCATGGCGTTAACCCTTCTGGCGTCGAGCGCCGCGCTTGCCGAGGAAAAGGCCTTTCCCGCAACGCTCGAGGCGCATGCGATCCTTCCCGCAAACACCATTATCGCCGCGCCGGCGGATGCCGCGGAGTACCTCAAGACCTCGGGCAAGTTCTCGACCGCCGACCGCAAGCGCGCCGCCGAACTCGGCAGCGTCGCGGGCAAGGATGGCGTTCGCTCGACCGGTCTGTCGCTTCCCTTCAACGGCCAGCCGATGCAGGGCTTCTCCGGCATCAAGGCGATGGAGGACGGCACTTTCTGGAGCCTTTCGGACAACGGCTTCGGCAACAAGCTCAACTCGACCGACGCAATGCTGATGCTCCACCACCTCAGGATCGACTGGGACGCCGGCAAGGTCGAGGCGTTGAAGACCCTGTTCCTGTCCGACCCAGAGCGCAAGGCACCCTTCCCCATCGTCATGGAAGGCTCGGCCACCCGCTATCTCACGGGCGGCGATTTCGACGTCGAATCGATCCAGCCGGTGGCCGACGGCTTCTGGGTCGGTGAGGAATTCGGACCCTACATCCTGAAGTTCGACCTTGACGGCAAGCTCACCGATGTCATTGCGACCGTCGTCGACGGCAAGCCCGTACTCTCGCCGGACAACCCGGCACTGACGCTGCAGGGAGACCCCTCCAAGAAGGCACCGGACTTCAACCTGAAGCGCTCCGGCGGTTACGAGGGGCTGGCACTTTCGAAGGACGGCGCGAAGCTCTACGGACTGCTCGAAGGCCCGCTCTGGGCGGACAGCGAATCGGTGGAAGAGGCGGAAGGCCGGCCGGCGCTGCGGATCGTCGAGCTTGACGCCGGCAGCAAGGCCTGGACCGGGCGAAGCTGGCTGTATCCACTCGCCGAAGGCGGCGAAGCGATCGGCGATTTCAACATGCTCGACGAGAAGACCGCGCTGGTGATCGAGCGCGACAACGGCGCCGGCACCGTAGACAAGGCCTGCGCGGATCCCAAGAACCCGCAGCCGGATTGCTTCGCCGTCGGATCGAAGCTGAAGCGTGTCTACAAGATCGCCATGAGCGACGAAAACGTCGGCAAGGCCGTGCGCAAGATCGGCTATGTCGACCTGCTGAAAATCGCCGATCCGGACAACCGCAAGCGCCAGGGCGGCGGCGAGGGCTATTACGACATGCCCTTCGTCACCATCGAGAATGTCGATCGCGTGGACGAAACGCATATCATCGTCGGCAACGACAACAACCTGCCATTCTCCGCCGGGCGTTCGCTCGACAGGGCGGACGACAATGAATTCGTGCTGCTCGAAGTCGGCGAATTCCTGGAGGCCGAATAAGTGGCGCAGGGCCGCGCATCGTCAGATGCGCGGCACCCTGCTGTGGCAGGAACGAGCCGGAAAGGGTTCAGCGCTCGAAGGAGAAGACGAGCTTCTTGCCGGTAAGCTTGCCGAGTTGCTGGAGCCGGCCGTCGAGGCGTTCGCCCTCGAAGTCGGCATAGGCTGCCGGGACGACGAATTCGAGATCGATGTCGGGCTTCGAAGATCGCCGGAGCGTGAGGTGGCGCGCCACACCCGGCATGGAGGCCGAAAAGAGATAGGCGACGCGCAACAATCCGCCCAGGAGCTTCGCCAGCTCGAGCAGGCGCGGCGTCGTGATGCCTGCGAGCGGGCTCGTGGCGCCGTCGTCGTTAAGCCCCTCGAAGCGGTAGTAATTCGCGAGCGCGATATAGGCCCGTCCCGCATGCGTGATGCCGGTGAACGCCGAGTGCGCAATGATGTTCAGCGCCTGCAGACCGCGATAGTCCGGATGCGCCCGCCAGCTGATGTCCGCCAGCAGACAGGCGGCCTGACGGTAGCGCCTCTCCTCTTCCGTTTCTTCGATGCCGAAGAACGGCACGAGGCGGCCGGTCCATTCGGCGAGCTCTCGCGCATGCTCGGGCGAACGGGCCCGAAGGATGGCGAGTTCGTTGGCAGCCGTCAGCAGCGGGTCCTGCTGGCGTTCCTCACTGGAAAGCAGCGAAAAGAGATACCCTTCGCGCACGCCGAGCGCGGAAAACGAGATGCGCTCGGGCTTCATGATGGAGATTGCCTCTTGCATCGTCACCGCACCGAAGGGCAACAGGCTCCGGCGGCTCTTGGAAATCGTCGCATAGGCGGAGGGCTTGATATTCTTCGGCTCCATCACTTCGGCAAGGATCGCCAGCGCCTCGTCATAGGAGATCTCGTAACCCTGCATCATGTGCAGCGGGTAATTGTGCATCTCCATGTGCAGTTTGGCGATGGCTCGCCAGGTTCCGCCCACGGCGTAGAACGTGCGTCCGGTCCCCTTCTTCAGAACCTCGGCGTCTTTCATGACTTTGCGCACCCAGGTCCGCGCCTTGCTGAGCGAGCCGCTCGAATGCTCGAAGAGGCGGATGCCGCCCAGAGGCAGCGTTATGCCCTTGCCGATCCGCTTGCCGTCTACATCAACAAGCTCAAGCGAGCCGCCGCCGAGATCGCCGACGACGCCATCCGGCTCATAGTAGCTGCTGACGATGCCCATCGCCGAGTAATGGGCCTCCTCCTCCCCGCTCAGGATCTTCACCCTTTGCCCGAGGATGGCTTCCGCCCTTTCGATGAAGGCCGCTCCGTTGGTGGCCTCCCGCGCCGCAGCGGTCGCGATCACATACATCTCGGTCGCGCGCGCCTGGTCGGAGAGCGCACGAAAGCGGTGCAGCGCCCTCAGCGCCCTGGCCACGCTTTCCTCCTCCATGCGGCCGGTGGCATCGATGCCCTTGCCGAGGCCGCACATCACCTTCTCGTTGAAAAGCATTGCCGGCGAACGGCTCAGCCCTTCATAGACGACGAGACGAATGGAGTTGGAGCCGATATCCACAACGGAGACCGGGCGGATACCGGGCAGACGTCCCTGCGCTTCAGATTCGACCATGCAATTCCAGTTTACTTGTGCCAGCCGCTCTTCCAGCCGGCGATCAGCTTCGGTGCACTGGATTTCAGAGCCTCACCCCGGCCCGAAAGGCTCGGATTGGTCATGAAATAATGCTGAGCGTTGAACGGCTCGGCGTCCTTGCCGACTTCCATGCGGCGCGAGGTGCCGTCCGGAAGAATCTCGTAGCTCTGCTGGTTGTCGATGAGATTGCCCAGCATGATCTGCGAAAGAACCTGTTCGTGCACAGTGCGGTTGATGAGAGGAACGAGCGTCTCCACCCGCCTATCCAGATTGCGCGGCATCATATCCGCCGAGCCGATATAGACAAGCGCATTCTCCGATGGAAGTCCATGTCCGTTGCCGAAGCAGAAAATTCTTGAATGCTCCAGGAAGCGACCGACGATGGACTTGACGCGGATATTGTCGGAGAGCCCGGGCACCTGCGGCCGCAGACAGCAGATGCCGCGCACGACGAGATCGATCTCGACGCCTGCGCAGCTTGCCTTGTAGAGCGCATCGATGATTTCCGGGTCCACCAGGGAGTTCATCTTCATCCAGATCGACGCCGGCCGCCCGGCTTGCGCGTGGACGATCTCCTCCTCGATGTGCTTGAGGATGCGCGGACGCAGCGTATGCGGTGACACTGCGAGTTTCATGCCCCCTTCCGGCTCGCCGTAGCCGGTGATGAAGTTGAAGATGTTCGCCATGTCGTGGGCGATCACCGGGTTGCAGGTGAAAAACGACAGGTCGGTGTAGATTTTCGCCGTGACCGGGTGGTAGTTTCCGGTGCCGAGATGGCAATAGGTCCTGAGCTTGCCCTCCTCACGGCGCACGACCATCGACATCTTGGCGTGGGTCTTCAACTCGATGAAGCCGAAAACCACCTGGACGCCGGCGCGCTCGAGGTCGCGCGCCCAGCGGATATTCGCCTCCTCGTCGAACCGCGCCTTGAGCTCGACAAGCGCCGTCACCGACTTGCCGGCCTCGGCGGCATCGATCAGCGCGCGCACGATCGGGCTGTCGTTCGAGGTTCGGTAAAGCGTCTGCTTGATCGCGAGCACGTCCGGATCGCGCGCAGCCTGCAGCAGGAACTGCACGACGACATCGAAGGATTCGTAGGGGTGGTGGACCACCATGTCCTTTTCACGGATGGCGGCAAGACAGTCGCCCGCATGTTCGCGCACACGCTCCGGGAAGCGCGGATTGTAGGGCTCGAAGCGCAGATCCTCGCGCGGCGCCTTGGTGATCTCCGAAAGCGTGTTCAGCGCCAACAGGCCCGGCAGGACCGCGACGCGATTTTCCGGGACACCGAGCTCCTGCACGACGAACTGGCGCAGCGAAGCCGGCATCTCCGAATCGGTCTCGATCCGGATCACCGATCCGCGACGGCGGCGCTTGAGGGCCGTCTCGAAAAGACGCACGAGGTCTTCGGCTTCCTCCTCGACTTCGATATCGCTGTCTCGAATGATGCGGAACGTGCCCGACCCCTTCACCTCGTAGCCCGGGAAAAGCCGGTCGATGAACTGGCTGACGACATCTTCGAGGGTGATGTAGCGGATGACGTTCTTGACATCCGGCAGGCGAATGAAGCGATCGAGCGCCACCGGCAGGCGCAGCAGTGCCGTCATCGGATCGCGCCCGGTCTTGCTGACGAGCTGCAGACCGATGGAGAAGCCGAGATTCGGAATGAACGGGAACGGGTGCGCCGGATCGATCGAGAGCGGCGTCAACACGGGGAAGATCGCCTGGTCGAATTCGTTCGCGAGCCAGCTGCGATCCTGCGCGGAAAGCGAAGCCGGACGGACGATGAGGATATCTTCCTTGGCGAGATATTGCTGCAGGACGGCAAGCGATGCCTGCTGCTCCATCTGCAGATTGTCGACTTCCGTCAGAATGCTCTCGAGCGTTTCCGCCGGCGTCAGGCCGTCCGGGCTACGCAGCGAAAGCCCGGAACGGACCTGGCCCTCCAGACCCGCGACGCGAACCATGAAGAATTCATCGAGATTGGCGGCGGAGATCGACAGAAAACGGACGCGCTCCAGAAGGGGGTGCGCCGTGTTCAGCGTCTCCTCGAGGACCCGGCGGTTGAACTGAAGCCAGGAGAACTCGCGGTTGACGAAGCGCTCGGGGCTCTTGAGAAGGTCCAGCGCTTCGGCCGGCGCCTCACGCTTCTGCTCAGCAGATGCCTCGTGTTCCGTGATTGCAGACGTTGCGCTGTCCATGCCTGTAAAGCCCCATTACTCCGAACGACGAGCTACCCCAGTTTGACGACGGAACTGTGACAGTCAATCGGAGAGGCTTGTATTTGCAAGCTCTTCCAGAACTTCCGCGGCGAGCGCACGGGTCGGCCGCGTTCCACGCGCAAGCGCCAGATGGTCTATCCGCTCGACGATGGTCTGCGCCGCCTCCAGCGAGCGTTCCATGCGCGCGACGACGTAGCCGACCAGGCGCTCGTCCACGAGGAGCTGGCGGTCGGCAAAAAGCTTGGTGAGCACCTGCGCGAGCAATTCGTCGTCGGGCTCCCCGATTTCGACCACGGTGGCAGCCTTGAGGCGCGACTTGAGGTCAGGAAGCCGCACCGGCCATGACATCGGCCATAGCCGAGACGTCATCAAAAGCGCCGTACCGTTCTGTCGCACGCTGTTGATGACATGGAAGAGAGCCGTATCGTCGAAGCCCTGGCGGTCGGCATCCTCGAACAGGACCGGCTTTTCCGCGGCGATATCGGCGGCGTTCGAGCCGGCAAAGGGATGTATCGGCTCCGCCCTCGCCTTTTCGCGCCAGATGCCCGCAAGATGCGATTTGCCGGAACCGACCGGCCCGCAAATGATGACCACCGGCGACGGCCAGACGGGCCAGTGATCGACGATGGAAATGGCCGCGCTCAACCGGTCCGAGACGAGCAGGTCGTCGCGACCGGTTGCGGGCGCATGGCCGAAGACCAAAGGCAATTGTTCGGACAGATGTCTCTTCATGCATTACCCGTGAGCATTCACCTTTTGCAGCTACGCACGTCCGCACGGAAAACCGCTATGCACTGGAAGTGCTCTAGCCGTTGCTCTCCGGCTCCTTGTGAACGGCTGTTCTATGCCCGTGATAGAGATCGCTATCAAGGTACCGCTGGATGCCGAAGCGGACAAGCACACCGATCGCGGCCGCCGCGGGCACCGCCACGAGCAGGCCGACGAAGCCGAAGAGCGCGCCGAACGCAAGCAGGGCGAACATCAGCCAGACCGGGTGCAGCCCGACGCTTTTGCCGACCAGTTTCGGCTGCAGAATATTGCCTTCGAGAAACTGGCCGCTGAAGAAAACGGCGAGAACCACAAGGATCCAGACATAGTCCGGCCAGAACTGAACGAGCGCGACGCCGAGCGCAAGCACGAGACCGACCAGCGATCCCACATAGGGGATGAAACTGATCATGCCGGCGAAGAGGCCGATCAGGAGGCCGAAATTTAGCCCGACCATGCTCAGCCCGATCCCGTAGTAGAGACCGAGGATCACGCAGAGAGAGCCCTGGCCGCGTACGAACCCGGCAATGGTCGTATTCATGTCGCGAGCGATCTGCCGCACGACCTCGACGTAATCGCGCGGTATCCAGCTGTCGACTCTGTCGACCATACGGTCCCAGTCGAGCAGCAGATAGAAGGCGACGACAGGGGTGATGACGAATAGGGACAGAATATTGAGAAGTGCCAGGCCGGAGTTCCAGATCTGCTGGAACAGCGTGCCGAGGAAGCTTGCGCCTTGCTCCAAGAGCTTGGCCGAGTTCTGCTTGATGGTCGTCATCTGGCCGGCGAGCCAGTCCGGCAACAGTGTCGACTGGCTGTCGGTCAGGAACTCCTGAAGCCTGGTGATGTAACCCGGCATTTTCTGAATGAATTCGGCAGCCTGCGTGACGACCAGCGGAACGATGATCATCAGCGACAGCGCCAGCACGACGACGAAGGCGACCAGGATGGCGATCGTCGCCATCAGCCGGCTCAGACCGAGCCGCTCCAGGCGATCGGCTACAGGATCGAGAAAATAGGCGAGCGCCATGCCGGCGAGAAAGGGCAGAAGGATGGAGCTGAACACCAGCAGGAAGGCGATGAAGCCGACAAGCACCAGCAGCCAGAAAAAGATCTGGCGCTGAAGTCCCATACTGCTGACCCGATCGCCCATGACGGCCCCCGTTGCGCGCGGCACACCGCACCTTCCGCGTCGTTCGTTCGCACGAGATAGGGCTTGGGGCGCGCCAAGGTCAAGTCCGGCGGCGCTCACGGGACAAACGGCCTGTGACCGGCAGAAGGCGCTGACCACAGGCAGATTCACGAAAAAAGCAGGATCGGGCGCGCCTCTGCGCTTGCACTCCTCGCTTCTCCGTGCCAATCGCATCCGCAATCAGCGACGAGCCTTGGAGAGCGAGCATGAGCCAGTCGGGAAAGAACGGCCTCACCTACAGCGACGCAGGTGTCGATATCGATGCCGGCAACCTGCTGGTCGAGAAGATCAAGCCGCATGTCCGCTCGACCCGGCGCCCCGGCGCCGATGGCGAGATCGGCGGGTTCGGCGGCCTTTTCGACCTGAAGGCCGCCGGTTTCAGCGATCCGGTCCTCGTCGCCGCCAATGACGGCGTCGGCACGAAGCTCAAGATCGCGATCGACGCCGACAAGCACGACACGGTCGGCATCGACCTCGTCGCCATGTGCGTGAACGATCTCGTGGTGCAGGGCGCCGAACCGCTGTTCTTCCTCGACTACTTCGCGACCGGCAAGCTCGATCCCGACCAGGGCGCCGCGATTGTCGCGGGAATTGCCGCCGGCTGCCGCGAGGCCGGCTGCGCGTTGATCGGCGGCGAGACGGCCGAGATGCCGGGCATGTATTCCGGCGGCGACTACGATCTTGCCGGCTTTGCCGTCGGCGCAGCCGAGCGCGGGCAGCTTCTGCCTGCCGGCGACATCGCCGAAGGCGACGTCATCCTCGGGCTTGCCTCCTCGGGCGTGCACTCGAACGGCTATTCGCTGGTGCGCAAGATCGTTTCGCTCTCGGGCCTTGCCTGGGATGCTCCGGCACCTTTCGGCGAAGGCACCCTCGCCGACCTCCTGATGACTCCGACGCGCATCTATGTGAAACCGCTCTTGAAGGCGATCCGCGGGACGGGTGCGATCAAGGCGCTGGCCCACATCACCGGCGGCGGCTTCCCCGAGAATATTCCGCGGGTGCTGCCGAAACACCTTGCCGCCGAGATCGACCTCGGCGCCATCAAGCCGCCGGCTGTCTTCTCGTGGCTCGCAAAGACCGGCGGCGTTGCCGCCAACGAGATGCTGCGCACCTTCAATTGCGGCGTCGGCATGATCGCCGTGGTTCCGGCGAGCGAAGCGGAAAAAGTTGCGGCCGTGCTTGCCGGCGAAGGCGAAACGGTCTTCACGCTCGGCCGCATGGTCGCACGCGCCGAGGGCACACCCGGCACGATCTACAAGGGCAATCTCGCCATATGAGCTTGATGACCGGCAAGAAGAAGGTCGTCGTGTTCATTTCCGGCGGCGGCTCCAACATGATCGCGCTGGCGAAGGCTGCCGCCGCGCCGGATTTTCCGGCCGAGATCATTGCGGTGATCGCCGACAAGGCGGATGCAGGTGGCCTCGACAAGGCGGCCGGGCTCGGCATTCCGACCTTCGCCTTCGTTCGCAAGGATTTTGCCAGCAAAGAAGCGCACGAGGGAGCAATCCTGGCCGAGCTCGACCGCCTCCAGCCGGACGTGATCTGTCTCGCGGGCTATATGCGCCTTCTTTCTGCGGCCTTCATCCAGCGCTACGAGGGCCGGATCCTCAACATCCACCCGTCACTGCTGCCGCTCTTCCCAGGACTTCACACGCACCGCAGGGCGATCGACGCCGGGATGAGGATCGCGGGCTGCACCGTGCACTTCGTGACGGAGGGTATGGACGACGGGCCGATCGTCGCCCAGGCGGCCGTACCGGTCGTTTCCGGCGACACGGCGGATACGCTCGCCGCCCGCGTTCTTACCGTCGAGCACAAGATCTATCCGATGGCGCTTCGGCTCGTGGCTGAAGGCAAGGTGCGGATGGAAGCCGGCCGGGTGGTAAGCCATGCCGTCGACGAGGCAACGGGTACGCTCATTTCCCCCGTCATCTGACGCAAGCGGGTCATCTTCCCATCGCCAGCCGCCGGTCGAGCGCATCAAGCACGCGTCGTGTCAAAGCGGCATAATCGCCGTCGAAATGATGGCCTCCCTCGATGGGAACCACCTCGATACCGGAGGATTTCAGATCCGGGCAAGCGTCGTCCTCCTCGTCGGTGCCGTAGATGCACTGAACGAGTGGCGGCTCGATCGCCTTGATGTCGTCGACCGGGTCGCCGGCATTCCCCTCCCCGTCGGCGCCGAGCCAGCCGAGGACGGAGATCTTGTAGTCGGCGCGATGCGACAGTGCCATGAGCGTGACCTGCCGTATGCGTGCGCGGGTCGCGGGCGCAAGCAGGTTGTATGTGCGCGGCAGGATGTCGGCGCCGAAGGAATAGCCGATCAGCACTACGTTGCGGACGTTCCACCGCTTGCCGTAATAGGTGATGACACGGGCGAGATCGTCCGCCGTCGCCTGCGGCTGTCGCTCCGACCAGAAATAGCGCAGCGAATCCACCCCGACGACGGGCACGCCCTGCTGCTGCAGGGCATTGCCGACCTCCTTGTCGATGTCGCGCCAGCCACCATCGCCGGAATAGATCACCGCCATGGTATCGCGCGTTGGCTTCGCATCGAGAACGGTCAGGGGGAGCCCGAACGGGTTGTTCCCGTCGTCCTCCTGCTGGATGTACCCGGCGAGCGTGCCGGAGAGTGCGGCATAGACGTCTTCGTCGCTCGCCTGGACTTCGACGTCCGGATGCTTGGCTGCGAGAGCGGCAACGTGCTCGCGCCCGGCGGGCGACGCGGACGGCGAAAAGATTACGGTTACCGGGTCGGGTAAGGCGCCATCGGTCAGGCCGTAGACCATGCGGTCGCCTTTTCGAATTTTTTCGGCCGGAGTGCAGAGCTGCTTCGTCAGGGCGATACCCTCTTCGGGATCGACCGCGAGCGTCCGGCCGATGGTCGCTGCGGGCGACTGTGCGGCGATTGCCAGCGCCATGGCGCCGCCGGCGCCGACGCCGGCGACGATCGGCGGCCGATAGGCGCCGCTGCCGGCCGCGCGCTGCACCTGCTGACTCAAGGATTCGATGTCCGAAACGGTGTAGACGCAGTCCCCGTCATCCCTTGCAAGGGCTGCCAGATAGGCCTTGAGGTCGATGCCGATGACGAGCGCTTTCTCGCTCGAAAGCTTTCGGGCCACGGCATCCTCCCTCTCAGTCCAGCCGCCGGCGTCCGAAAGCAGCACCACGGCGCCGGAAGGCGCCTCTTTCGGGAACAGGATGTGCGGTGCGGGGATCATGCCGGTGTCGAACTTTGCCGAGTCTTCGGCAAAGGACGGAAGGGATGCAGTGCCGGCAATCAGGACCGCCAGGGCTGCACGTTTCAATATCCTTTTAATGGGGGTCATTTCCCGATCACTCCCTTCAGACCGCCGCCGATCAGGAATGTCGCATCCATCAGCGCCAGGATCGGGTTGAAGCCGCCGCTCGCCACTAGGTAGCGCGGTTGCCACTGCGGGTGAAACTTGGACTTGAAGGCACGCAGTCCCTTGAAGTTGTAGAAGCGCTCGCCGTGCTCGTAAAATGCCCGGCCGGCGCGGTCCCATACGGGCGCCAGCCGCCGCTCCGACATTCCCGACAGCGGCGCCATTCCGAGATTGAAACGCCGATAGCCTTCGTTCTTCAGATATTCCATCAGTTGCGCGAACAGGAAATCCATCGCCCCTTTCGGCGCCTCGGGCGAGAAACGCATTAGGTCGACCGAGCCCTCCTCCTTCGTGCCGGTGATCAGAATATTGGAGAAGGCCACGATGCGACCCTGCCATTTGAGGATCGCAACAGGCTGCGCCGTCAGATATCGCGGATCGAAGGCGCCGAGGGAAAAGCCCTTTTCCCGCGCATTGTGGTGGGCGAGCCAAGCATCGGAAACCGCCTCGAGCTCCGGAAGGATCGCCGATACCTCCGCAGGCGCGACGACCGAGAACTCCAGCCCGTCGCGAAGGCCACGGCTCACCTGCTGACGCAGGTTTGCCCATTTGCCGCCCTTCATCTCGAAGCGCGTGAGATCGACCTCGGCAAGTTCGCCGAGGCGGAAGGCTCTCAAGCCCGCATCCGCGTAATAGGCAAGCCCGCGGGCCGAGACCTGGTAGAAGACGGCCCGGCAACCATTGGAGCGCGCCGCCTCGATGAACTGCCAGATCAGGTCCGGCCAGGCATCCACGGGCCCGACCGGATCGAACAACGCAATCCAGGAACGCGCCCAGCGGCCATACATGATGAAGGCCCGGCCGTCGGCGGAGAACATGATGCTCTTGTCGCCCATGCGCACGAGGTTGGCATCGGACATGTCCTGCGCGTCGACGATGGCGATCGCCCGTTCCACCTCCTGCCTGCAGGCGGGGGCAACCGCCGCAGCGGCCGGGCGCATCAGGCTCCAGGTCGCTACAGCACTTGCGCCGATCGTCACTCCCAGAAGGGCGCGGAGCCCGCGCGGCGCCTCGGCGGAGAATTCGAACTGCCACCAGAGCTCATGGCTATATGCGACGTCGCGATAGACGAAGAGCAGGACGACGAATGCGCCGAAACAGATCACGCCGAGCGCGGTAAGCCACGGCAGCGTCAGCGCCTGTCCGAAAAGCGAGGCGGGACGGTTGAAGAGCCGCCGACTCGCGAGCAGCCCGACAAGGAGGAAGGCGAGCATGCCGGCTTCCCCGAGCGCCACCGCCTTCACCAGGGAAAGCAGGATTGCGGCCAGCGCGATCGCGATCGATGCCCACCAGGCGCCGTCGAGACGCAGCGCCAGCCCCCGCGCGACGATGAACAGCGCCAGCCCCAACAGGCTCGCCAGGAAATGCGCCCCTTCAATGATCGGAAGGGGCACGTAATTCGCAAGAAAGTCCAAATTCTCGTCCGGCGTCGGCGTCACGCCCGAGAGCACCAGCATCAGGGCGAGGACGAGCGCCAGCGTGGCAAGCAGAAGCGGCGTCATCCGGCCGCCGGCGCGGCGAAGGCTGGAGGCCGCAGGATGGCCCGCCAACTGGCGGAGTTCGATGCCTATCATCACGACGATGGCGATGAGCAAGGGCAATAGGTGGTAGATGACGCGGTAGAGGACGAGTGCACCGAGCACCGCGTCGACGCCGGCTGCGCGGCCCAGGCTCGCAACGATCACCGCTTCAAAAACACCGAGCCCCGCCGGCACGTGGCTGAGCACGCCGAGGCCGACCGCCACGGCGTAGATCGCCAGGAAGGCGGGCCAGCCCACCGTTCCGGCGGGCAAAAGGACATAGAGGACGCTCGCCGACGCAGCGAGATCGAGTGCCGTCACGAGGAACTGGCGCGAAGATGTCCGTGAGTCCGGCAGACGCAGGACGAGGCGGCCGATGCGGACCTCGCGACCGCTGCGGGCGGCGACCAGCACCGCCAGCAAGCCGGCAAGGACGAAGGCGGCGATTGCCCGCAGCCATGCCGCATCGATCCCGGTCAACGGCGCCACGTATTCGCCAACGGCAAGCAGGCTCAGGCATGTGACTGCCGCGAGCCCCAATCCGAAGGCGAGCGTGACGAAGGCGATGATACGGGCGATCTCCTCCGGTTCCAGTCCAAGGCGCGAATAGGACCGATAGCGGATTGCGCCGCCGCTCAGCGGACCGAAGCCCGCCGTGTTGCCGACCGCATAGGCGCAGGCGGCGGTGAGCGCGACGGCGGGATAAGGGAGCTTGCGTTCGATGTAGTCGAGCGCGCTGACGTCATAGAAGGTGAGTGCGAGGAAGCTCAGGCCCGTGAACAGGATCGCCGTTGCCACCGATCGCCGGCTCGTATCCGACAGCGCCGACACGACATCGTCATATTGCACCTCGGCCGTCAGGTGAAAGATCGCCGCCCCGAAGAACGCGATCACGAGGAGTGTGCCTAGCGCGGAGAGATAGCGCTGGTTGCGCTTCAGAAAGAGCATCCATGCGCCCCGCGGCCGCTGGTCTTTCTCTTCAAACTCTTCAGAGGAGGACGCCATTGGATCGCCCGTGTCGTTGAAGGAGACGACAAGGACTTACCGCAGCGCAGCGCGATCAAACAGTGAAATATCGGTAATGTAGAATATTGCAGAGTATCAGGCGATTACTTGGCCAGAGAGGCACGGTTGAGCATAGCCCACTGCAGAAGCATGATGGTTTTCGCGTCGCAGATCTCGCCGGTGCCGATCCCCGCGACGGCTTCGTCGAAGGAAATTTCCAACACCTCGATGTCCTCGCCTTCATGCGCAAGCCCGCCGCCCGCCGCCACCTTCTTCGATATATCGATGAGACCGAGGAAGAAGCTCGTGCGCTCCGTAATGGAGCCGGGGCTCATATAGGCATCGAAGAGATGCATAGCCGTCTCGATGCGGTAGCCGGTTTCCTCCATCGCCTCGCGGCAAATGGCGACCTCCGGCGCTTCGCCGTCGAGGAGGCCCGCCGGCGCTTCGAGGAGATATCCCTTTTCCCCCTGCAGGAAAACCGGCAGGCGCAGCTGGCGGACGAGAACCACCACCTGCCGCTCCGGGTCGAAGAGGAGGATCGTTGCGGCGCGACCGTGGTCGTGGACTTCACGCACGAGGCGCGCGGTGCTGCCGTCGGACATTTCCTGCTCGATCGTGATTTGCTCGAGATTGATGAAGCCATCCCAGACCGTCTTGCGATCGATGATCCGGAAGCGCGGGTCTGCGTTTTTGATCATAAGAAATCCTTGTTCGATCGCCCTGTGCTCGTCACAGGGATCCAGCCGGACCAAGTCCTTGGGCTGAATTAACTCTGCCCGCCCCGCAGACGAGGGGGCATAAAGTCATCGTGATCTGGAGAGCGGCGGTCAGGTCCGCCGCATCCAGACCCGGTTGTCGTGGAATGCAGCGCCGCCATAGGGTGCCACGGCATCGGCACCGGTCAAGACGTTGATCCCCTCCCCGTCCAGGTGGGCGCCATTGGGCCAAAGCCCTTCGGCGATGACGACGCCGCGACGGGCACCCCCTCCGATCTTCGCGTGCAGGCGAATTTCACCACGCCCGTTGCCAAGCCTCACGACGTCGCCCTCGGCGATACCGAGTTCGGCCGCATCCTCCGCATGGATCATGACTTCCGGCCGGCCTTCCTTCTGGATCGAGGACGGGGTTTCGGCAAAGGTGGAATTGAGGAAGGACCGCGCCGGCGACGTCGCCAGCCGGAACGGATGCCGCTCGTCGGCTACCTCGATGAGGTCGACATGATCTGGGAACTCGGGAAGTTCACCGTGCGGCCCCTGAACCCCCATCGCCTTCGGTGGCCGGTTCGGCGCGGGCGTACCGGTCCAATCCGACTTGAAGCGGAACCTGCCGTCCGGATGCGCGAAACCGTTGAGGAAATGCGCCTCCTCGAATGCCGGCTGGCAATCGAGCCATTTCCGCTCCTTCATCTCGTCGTAGCCGATGCCGTAATTGGCGAGCAATCGATCGATATGCTGGCGTTCCGTCATCCCGAAGCCGGGACAGTCTGCGACGCCGAGACGCTTTGCCAGCTCTTCGATGACGAAAAGATTGGTGCGCACGGTCGGCGGCGGCTCGACGACTTTCGGCCCGAGCAGAACATGCTGGTGTCCGCCACCGCGATAAAGGTCGTCGTGCTCGAGGAACATGGTGGCCGGCAGGACGATGTCCGCGAGTTGCGCGGTGTCCGTCATGAATTGCTCGTGCACGGCGACGAAGACGTCGTCGCGCAGAAAGCCGCGCTTCACCAGCCGCTGCTCCGGCGCGACATTGACCGGATTGGTGTTCTGGATGAGCAATGCCGTCACGGGACCGCGATGGCGAAGCGCCTCGGCGTCTCCGGTCAGCACGCGGCCGATCTGCGACTGGTCGAGCATGCGCACATCCGGATCGTGAAGGGTGCTGCCGACGAGCTCGCGCTTGTCCAGCCGGAAAATGTCGTTGTTCGAATGGAAGGCACCGCCGCCCTCGTGCTTCCAGGAGCCGAGCACCGTGGCAACGGAGGCTGCGGCATGGATCGCGACGGAACCGTTGCGCTGGCGGGTGAAGCCGTAGCCGAGACGGAAATAGGTCCGCGGCGTCGTCCCGACGAGTCTCGCGAAAGCTTCGATCTCCTCCACCGAAAGCCCGGTGATCGCGGAAGCCCATTCCGGTCCGCGCGTCTTCAGATGCGCTTCGAGCCCCGCGGGATCGTCGGCGAATTCAGCCATATAGGCGCGGTCCGCATGACCGTCGCGGAAGGCGACGTGCATGACGGCGCAGGCGAGCGCCGCGTCGGTGCCCGGCTTCAGGACCAGCCCCATATCGGCCTGCTTGATCGTCGGGTTGTCGTAGACGTCGATGACGACGATCTTGGCGCCGCGCTCCTTTCGCGCCTTGACCGCGTGGGTCATCACGTTGACCTGCGTCGCAACCGCATTGGTGCCCCAGATCACGACGCAATCGGACTTGGCCATCTCTCTTGGGTCCGGCCCGCGCAGGGTACCGGTCGCCATGGTGTAGCCGGTCCAGGCCATGTTGGTGCAGATGGACCCGAAGAAGCCGGAATAGCGCTTGGCGTGGCGCAGCCGCTCGATGGAGTCGCGTTGCACCTGCCCCATCGTGCCGGCATAGAAATAGGGCCAAACCGCCTCCGAGCCGTGTCTCTGCTCGGCTTTGACGAACTGGTTGGCAATCTCGTCCAGGGCCGTCTCCCAGGAAATCTCCTGCCAACGCCCGTCGCCCTTCGCACCGACCCGGCGTTGCGGCACCATCAGCCGGCCGGGATGATAGATGCGCTCTGCATAGCGGGCGACCTTGGCGCAGATCACCCCCGCCGTATAGGTGTTTTCCGCCGCTCCGCGTACGCGGCCGATCCGGCCGTCGGCGGTGAGGTCGACCTCCAGAGCGCAAGCCGAGGGACAGTCGTGCGGACAGACCGAATGGCCGATGGTTTTTTCTTGTCTGATAGGGGTCGCAACGTTCATGGCTTTTCTATATGGCATGGCCAGGGACGCTCAAAGCCCCATTCGCCATTCATCGAAACAATTGATCGCGGCCATCGGCAACGCTTATGAACTACCGGCACATCTACCACGCGGGCAACTTCGCCGATGTCCTGAAGCACGCGGTGCTGGCACGGCTCGTCACCTATCTGAAGCAGAAGGACAAGGCCTTCCGCGTGCTGGACACCCATGCGGGGATCGGCGTTTACGACCTTTCGAGCGAGGAAGCGCAGAAGACCGGCGAATGGCGCGAGGGCATCGGAAGGCTGATCGAGGCAGAGCTTCCCGCCCCGGTCGCCGCCATTCTCGAACCGTATCTTTCCGCCGTTCGCGACCTTAACCCCGGGGGCGGCCTCATGCATTATCCGGGGTCGCCGAAGCTCGCTCGCATGTTGTTTCGCCCGCAGGACCGGCTGTCGGCCATGGAACTTCATCCGGAGGATCACGAGGCGCTGCACCGGCTCTTCGAAGGTGATTTCCAGAGCCGCATCACCCGGCTCGACGGCTGGCTGGCGCTGGGCGCACATCTGCCGCCGAAGGAAAAGCGCGGCCTCGTTCTCGTCGATCCTCCCTTCGAAGCCGAAGGCGAGTATGAGCGGCTGGTGGACGGGCTGGCCAAGGCATACCGCCGCTTCACCGGCGGCATCTACTGTCTCTGGTATCCGCTGAAGAAGGGCGCGCCGATCAGGGATTTTCACGAGTCGCTCAAGGCTTTGGAAATCCCGAAAATGCTTTGCGCCGAACTGTCGGTGCGCAGCGATCGCGTTACCACGGGACTCGCGGGATCCGGCCTCATCATCGTCAACCCGCCCTTCACGTTGAAAGGCGAACTCGACATTCTCCTACCCTATCTGAAGACACAACTCGCCCAGGATCGTTTCGCTTCGGGGCGTTGCTTCTGGCTGCGCGGCGAGGCGCCGCTCGATCGAGGGCCTTGACGGATAAGGTTCTGTGGCTTCAATCTCTTACGACGACTCAGGGAGGTAGCCATGACTTGCAAGCTTGCCGCAATGCTTCTCACCTCGCTTTCCCTCGTTGCCGGCGTGACCAGCAGCGCGGCCGCCGCAGACTTTGCGGAAGTTCCCGTTGCCCGGCATACCTACGACGTCGGCGTTTGCGGCAACCCCTCCGTCCTGGGTTTCATTACCCGGCGCTTCGACTACAAGGCGGCGAACTATCTGCGCGCCAACATCGCCATCGCCGAGATTCGCGAAATGGGTCAGAGCCGCTTCGAACCGCGCGATTACACCCATCTGGTGGAACGCGAATATTGCTACGCGACCGCGGTGACGACGGACGGCGTTCGGCGCCCGATGTGGTATCTGATCGAACGGCCATGGGGCTTTGCCGGCGTCGGGTCCAATATCGAGTTCTGCGTCGGGGGTCTCGACCCATGGTATGTCTACGGCGCCAACTGCGCTTCGCTTCGGTGATCGCAGCACCTAACGCATGTCGCCCAAAAGTGCGCAGCGGTTTTGGGACAACGACATGCATCGGTACGAAAAGCTGAAGCGCATCTCACGAACTCGATCGAATGCGACGCCTTTCAGCCTGCTGCCGGCAATCGTCGTCCTTGGCACGCTTCTCGGCTGTAGCGGTGAAGAAGGCAGCCAGACTGCCCCGAACGCCTCGAATGATTTGGCGAGACGTGCGTCAATGGCGCCTGTGCCCGTCGGCACTGGGTTCGACTTCTATGTGCTTTCCCTCTCCTGGTCGCCGACCTGGTGCGACGCCAACGATCCGAAAGGCAAGTCCGACCAGTGCGAAACCGGCCGCGGACATGGCCTGATCGTACACGGACTCTGGCCGCAGAACGAAGGCAGCTATCCGGAATATTGCCGGACGCGGCACTCGGATCGCGTGCCCGAATCGCTCGGACGGCAATATTTCGACCTCATCCCCTCGATGGGCCTTATCGGCCACCAGTGGCGCAAGCACGGCACCTGTTCCGGCCTCAGCCAGAGGGATTATTTCGCGGTCACGCGGGCCGCGCATGAGAGGCTCGCCATTCCTTCGGAATTAACGGCTGTGGACGGCGCCGAGAACCTCTCCGTCCAGGCGATCGAAGCGGCCTTCAAGAAGAAGAATTCCGGGATGACGAGCGAGTCGATCGCTGTTACCTGCGAAGGAAGGTTACTCGAAGAAATCAGGATCTGCTTCGACAAGGAACTGAAATTCAGGGCTTGCCCTCAAGTCGACCGACAGGCCTGCAGACGAGACACCGTCTCGTTGCCTCCAGCACCATGATGGAAAGACATCGCATGAAGATACTCTACTCGCCCGCCTCCCCCTATTCGAACAAGGTCCGCATGGCGGCTCATCATGCCGGAATCGCGGCGGAAAGCGTTCTCACGGAAACCAATGCCAATCCGCCGCAGCTGATCGACAACAATCCGCTCGGAAAGATTCCGACGCTGATCACCGACGACGGCCAGGCAATCTACGACAGCCGCGCGATCATGCATTTCATCGATCGCGAAACCGGGGGCAAGCTCTATCCGAAGAATCACGAGAAGCGTACGAGGATCGAGATCTTCGAGGCACTTTGCGACGGCATATGCGACAGCCTGCTCGCGATCGTCTACGAGAAACGCTTCCATCCGCCTGAAAAGGTGCACCAGCCCTGGATCGACCGGCAGTGGGAAAAGGTGGAACGGGGCCTCGACTACCTCGAAGCAAATCTGCCCAAGACCGGAGGGAAGCTCAATGCCGGTCATTTCGCACTCGCCGCCACGCTGCGCTACATCGAACTGCGCTTCGCCGGCGAATGGCAGAAGGGCCGGCCCAAGCTCAAGAACTGGCCTGCCAAATTCGAGAAGCACTTCCCGGATTATTCGAAGTTCAAGGCTTGAGCATCGCGAAGCTTGCTCTTGCTTGCGTCGCCCCTCATCCGGCCTGCCGGCCACCTTCTCCCCGCAAGCGGGTCGAAGGTGACTCGTGGCGCGCGCCGCAGGATGCGGCTCAAAACAAAAAAGGCCGGGGTTAGCCCGGCCTTTTTCGATCGCGTTGGACGGATCAGAACTTGACGCCCATACCGAGTTTGACGCTGTGCTCGTCGTAGCCGGACGAGATCGTCGAACCGCCGGCGCGGAAGTCCTTGGAGCCGTAATCCGTGTAGCGGTATTCGGCACGCGCGGTGATGTTGTCGGTGACGAAGGTTTCGGCGCCGACGCCTGCGGTCCAGCCGACAAGAGTCTTGTCGTCGGAGCCTGCCGGAGTCGAAAGCTTGGCATTGCCGAGTGCGACACCGGCCGTGCCGTATACGAGAACCGGGTTCAGGTCGACACCGACGCGACCGCGGACCGAGCCGTTGACACCCTGCTTGACGCGGCGGCCGCTGGAGCGGGCGTCGTTGCCGGTGTAGTTTACGTCGGCTTCACCGCCATAAACCATCTGACCGTCCTGAACGTTGTAGCCGCCATAGAGACCGCCGCCGAAACCGACCGACTTATTGTTGCCGGTTGCATCGGCCTCGCCATGGTGCCAGTCGATGGTGCCGCCGACATAGGCGCCGGACCAGTTGCGCACCGCCGGTTCGGTATATTCGGCAGCCGGAGCAGCCGGAACTTCGTCGACCACGTCAGCGGCGTGGGCGGCCTGGAAAGCAACGAGGGCCATGGCCGAGGCCATGAGGGTGGTGGTGAGCGTACGCATACTATTCTCCTTTCGAACCGGCGTTCCGTTTTAGGTGTTTCCCGGCGGAACACCGGACATCTGCAATTAACCCGCCCGGTTGACCCGAAATTGATCAGGAAATGAGGAATCTCAAGAGCCAAAATGTGAAATTTTAGTGGCGGCAACGCGACCGAAAAGCGATGTTGCAGCGCAGACACAGGAGTTTTATTAACCATGATTCAAGATTAACGAAAGATATACTACAGCAATACAAACTAATGCAAATTACGGCTTCCACGTTAATTTTTCAGAAATGAATCCTCCGGCGAGAGTTTCGGCGAGCGTTTCCAGTCTATATCTTCTGCCACTCGGCATCAGGATTCGAAGAACGGGACGAAACGTTGAAAAGGACACTCAAGGCGGCGCTCGTTACCGGCGGCGCCCGACGCATCGGCAGGGCAATAGTCGAGGATCTGGCGGCGCACGGTTTCGCGCTCGCCATTCACGCGAACGGATCGTTCGCAGAAGCGGAGGCGCTCGCCGGGAAGCTGGGACAAACCGGCGCGAGGGCGGTCGCACTCAGAGCCGATCTTACCGAAGCCGGCGCCGCCTCCGGGCTCATCGCCGAGGCAACGGCCCTGCTCGGTCCGCTGGATCTCCTCGTCAACAACGCCTCGGTGTTCAACAAGGACAGCCTCGCCGAGTTCGACGAAGCGGTATGGGAGCGGCACTTCGCGCTGCATGTCAAAGCCCCCTCCCTGCTCGCCCGCGATTTTGCCCTGCAGCGGCCGGCCGACGTCTCCGGTCTCATCGTCAATGTGATCGATCAGCGCGTCTGGTCTCCAAATCCGCGCTTTTATTCCTATATGTTGTCGAAGTCGGCGCTGTGGACGGCAACTCAGACGATGGCCCAGGCGCTCGCCCCCGACATTCGCGTCAACGGCATCGGACCCGGGCCGACGCTGCCGAACGAGCGACAGGATCCGCGTGATTTCGAGGCGCAGGTCGAGGCGCTGATTCTCAGGCGCGGTCCGGCGCTCGATGAATTCGGACGTGCGATCCGCTTCCTTTTCGACACGCCGTCGGTTACCGGACAGATGATTGCACTCGACGGCGGCCAGCACCTTGCCTGGGAGACGCCGGATATTCGGGAGATAGTGGAATGAACGGGCAGACGCCCACCGATGGCGGCATCCTTTACGACGCCACGGAGACGGACGACGAAGACGATCTGGTCGAAGTGACCGAGCCCGAACGGCTGGCGCCGGCAATAGGATGGGCGGAGAGCCTGCCGGAAGCGGCAGGCCTCAAGGGAGCCGAACTCATCCAGGCCTTCGTCAAGCGCCTGCCGAACGGGCCCGGCGTCTACCGGATGCTCAACGAGGCCGGCGACGTGCTCTATGTCGGCAAGGCCCGCAGCCTGAAGAAGCGGGTGAGCAACTATGCGCAGGGGCGCGGCCACTCCAACCGCATCGCGCGCATGGTTCGCGAGACCGCACATATGGAATTCGTGACGACGCGGACGGAGATCGAGGCGCTGCTGCTCGAAGCGAACCTCATCAAGCGCCTGCGCCCGCGCTTCAACGTGCTTCTGCGCGACGACAAGTCCTTCCCCTATATCGTCGTCACCGGCGATACGCGTGCGCCGGCGCTCTACAAGCATCGCGGCGCGCGCAGCCGCAAAGGCGACTATTTCGGCCCCTTCGCCTCGGCCGGAGCAGTCGGACGCACGATCAATTCGCTGCAACGCGCCTTTCTTCTCAGAACCTGCACGGACAGTGTCTTCGAAACACGCACGCGCCCCTGTCTGCTTTACCAGATCAAGCGTTGTTCCGCGCCGTGCACGAACGAGATCAGCGATGCGGACTACGCGGAACTGGTCAGCGAAGCCAAGGACTTTCTCTCCGGCAAGAGCCAGGCGGTGAAGGCGACCATTGCCTCCGCCATGGCCGAGGCTTCGGAAAACCTGGATTTCGAACGTGCCGCGCTTTACCGCGACCGGCTGGCCGCGCTGAGCCACGTCCAGAGCCACCAGGGCATCAATCCGGCCGGCGTCGAGGAAGCGGACGTCTTCGCCATTCATCACGAAGGCGGCATCTCCTGCATCCAGGTGTTCTTCTTCCGGACGGGGCAGAACTGGGGCAATCGCGCCTATTTTCCGAAAGCCGACCCTTCGATTCCCCCCGCCGAGGTGCTCAGCGCGTTTCTTGCACAGTTCTATGACGACAAGCCCTGTCCGCGGCAGGTCCTGCTCTGCGCCCCCGTGGAGGAACAGGAACTGCTTGCACAGGCGCTCAGCGAGAAATCCGGCTACAAGGTCTCGATCCTCGTGCCGCAGCGCGGAGAGAAGAAGGATCTCGTCGAGCATGCGCTCGCAAACGCCCGCGAGGCGCATGGCCGCAAGCTCGCCGAAACCGCTTCGCAGGGGCGCCTGCTCGAAGGTTTTGCCGCAACCTTCCAACTCCCTTACGTGCCGCGCCGCATCGAGATCTACGACAACTCGCATATCATGGGCACCAATGCGGTGGGCGGCATGGTGGTCGCCGGCCCGGAGGGCTTCGTCAAAGGCCAGTACCGAAAGTTCAACATCAAATCGACCGACATCACGCCGGGCGACGATTTCGGCATGATGCGCGAGGTCATGACGCGGCGCTTCTCCCGACTCCTGAAAGAGGAGGGCAAGCCGGATCGGTCCGCAGAGCCGGGTGAGGATGCCGGTTTCCCCGCGTGGCCCGACGTCATCCTGATCGATGGCGGCCAAGGGCAGATGACGGCGGTTCGTGCGATTCTCAAGGAACTCGGCATAGAGGATAGCGTGACGGCGATCGGCGTGGCCAAGGGCGTCGACCGCGACGCCGGCCGCGAACGTTTCTTCGCCGAAGGCCGGGAAAGCTTTACTCTGCCGCCGCGCGACCCGGTCCTCTATTTCATCCAGCGCCTGCGCGACGAAGCGCACCGCTTCGCGATCGGCTCGCATCGGGCTCGCCGGAAAAAGGAAATGGTCAAGAATCCGCTCGACGAGATCGCCGGAATCGGCCCGACACGCAAACGCGCGCTCCTCACCCATTTCGGAACCGCCAAGGCAGTCTCCCGCGCCGGCATCAACGACCTGATGTCGGTAAACGGCATTTCCGAAACGGTCGCCCGTATCGTCTACGAGCATTTCCACGAAGACGCCGCCAAATGACGGCGCGGCGCGGTTCAGCCTGCATTCAGGCGAAATCCGCCAATTATGACAGGCGTCACGCAATGATCTGTTGACCTTATGGTCGCAAAGTCATTCTGTACAGCTGAACCCGGAGGGGATGAGGAAAGGCATTCGGCGTTTCCGCCCGCATCCCGCTTCGACCACTAGAATCGATCGCGCCGAGACCCCAGATGGCGGGAAATGAGGACTGTCGTGTCCAGAGAAACCGAATCCATGCCAACGCCCATAGCCTATAGCATCCCGAATCTGCTGACCTATTTCCGCATCCTGATCGTGCCGCTGATCGTCTTCTGCTTCTTCATCGAGGGCCGGCTTCACAGCTCGGACTTCGCGCGCTGGACCGCGCTTATTCTCTTTGTCGCGGCTTCGATCACCGACTTTTTCGACGGCTATCTCGCCCGCATATGGAAGCAGACCTCCAATATCGGCCGCATGCTCGACCCGATCGCGGACAAGCTGCTGGTCGCCTCGATCCTGCTGCTCGTGGCCGCCGACGGGACGATCGCCGGCTGGTCGATCTGGGCTGCCATCATCATCCTCTGCCGCGAGATACTGGTTTCCGGTCTGCGCGAATATCTTGCAGCTCTCAAGGTCAGCGTTCCGGTGACGCGGGTTGCCAAATGGAAGACGACGATCCAGATGGTGGCGATCGCGTTCCTGCTCGCCGGTCCGGCCGGCGACAAGATCGTGCCCTATGTGACGGAAGCCGGTATCCTGCTTCTGTGGATCGCCGCGGCCATCACACTCTATACCGGCTACGACTATTTCCGCGCCGGCCTGAAACATGTTGTCAACGAATGAGCACGGTAAACCTCGTCTATTTCTCCTGGGTTCGCGAACGCATCGGCAGGCCTGAAGAAACACTGGACCTGCCGGAGGATGTCGTCACGATCGCCGATCTGCTTGGCCATCTGAGGACCCGCGGCGAGGAGTATGCCGCGGTGTTCGAGCACGCGAACGTCATCCGCGCGGCGATCAACCAGGAACATGTGGAGCACGGCGAGCCGATCGCCGGCGCCCGCGAGATCGCCCTCTTCCCACCGATGACGGGCGGCTGAGATCATGGCTGCCCCGGTCACCGTGCGCGTCCAGCGCGACGACTTCGACATCGCCGCCGAAGTCTCGGCGCTTTGCCGTGGGCGGACTGACATCGGTGCGGTGGTCACGTTTTCGGGGCTGTGCCGGGACGAGGCCGGAGCCCTCGGCGCCCTCGAGCTCGAGCACTATCCCGGCATGGCGGAGGCGGAGATCGAACGGATATGCCAGGAAGCGGTCGAGCGCTTCGGCCTGCAGGCCGCAACCGCCATCCATCGCTTCGGCCGCATGGAGCCGGGAGCGAACATCGTCCTGGTGGTAACCGCCTCGCCGCACCGGCAGGCGGCATTCGATGGCGCGAATTTCATCATGGATTTCCTGAAGACCTCGGCCCCCTTCTGGAAGAAGGAACATCGCACCGACGGCAGCGCAGGCGATTGGGTCAGCGCGAAGGATGCGGACGACGCGGCGCGCGATCGCTGGACGCGTCGCTGATCTCACACCGCCTGCGGTTCATGGAATGATCTTTTCCCGGCGCGTGATCACGAGCACGATCACCAGAAAGCCGAATATGGCGAAGTCCCGCCAGAGGATGGGTCCATAGGCGCTCCACAAGGTCTCCATGAGGCCGATGCCGGCTGCGCCCAGTGCCGCGAATAGCGGCGAAGCCTGCCCGCCGATGGCCGCGATGAACAGGACCTTGACCCCGAAGGTCAGGCCGGTGCCGAAATCCATGTTGCCGTAATAGGAAGCAGCGAGAATCCCGCAGAACGCAGCGATCAGCGACGCCACGCCGTAGGCGGCGACATAGACCACGCCGGGATCGATACCGCAAAGCGCGGCGGCCTTGCGATCCTCGGAAACGGCACGCCAGTAGCGGCCGGCGTAGGAACGGGTCAACAGCCAATGGCCGCCGCCGACAAGGGCCACCATGAGCGCGGTATTGACGAGTTGTACGACCGTCAGCGCGACCGGAAAGGCGGGATTGGGCCAGAACACCACCACGTCGTTCAGGAAGGGCGGCAGCCAGAGGCTTCTGGTGTCGGAGGCGAGCCGGGCTGTTTCCATCAACACCAGCAGGCTTCCGAGCGAGGCGACGACCACCGCGTTGGCGGAGGAAAAAGCCAGGGGCCTCATGACGTAGCGGCCGGCAACAAGGCCGGCGCCGAGCCCGAATGCGAGCGCCGCTGCCGCCCCCAGCGCGAGCGCCGCCGGCAGTACCAGCCACAGCCGGCTCCAGCCGACATCGGCGAAGAGCACGAAGATTTGCCCTGCAAAGGCGAAGAGTGCGCCATAGGTCAGATCCGCCCGGCGTGTGACGGCAAAGGCGATGGCGTATCCGAAGGCGAGCGCCGCATAAAGCGCGGCCACGGGCACGGCATTGGCGATCTGCTGCAGGAAATAGGCCATGGCACATCCGCGTGATGACAAGCGTACTATAACTGGTAAAATAGCTTTTACCAGTTAGGACTTTTCGCATGAGCTTCACCTGGACCGCACATCGATTCTCCGGCGGCGCGCTCGCACTGGACGTCGCCAATTCCGTGGTCCTGCGCTTCGACGCGGAGCGCCGGATCGATCGCTTCGACGATCCGGCGGCGATCGACAGCTTCGCCGAGGCCGCAAATCTCTACGGCGCCGAACGGAGCCGTTTCGGCACGCTCGTCCCGGCAAAATCAGTGCGCCGAAACGCATTCATTGGACTGCGCGAGGCGACCGACCGCCATTTCCGCGCGCTGGTGCGGACTGAGGATCGGCCGGACCTCCTGGCCGATCTGCTCGAGGCGATCGCCACCGTCCTGCGTCAACCCGCGGACACGGGCAAAGGCACGCCGCTCGATGTGGCCACGGCGCATTCGGCACTTGGTCTCATTGCCGGACCGGAGAGGGAACGCCTCAAAATCTGCCCCAACTGCGCGTGGCTGTTTCTCGACCGCAGCCGCAACCGAAGCCGGACGTGGTGCGACATGGCGGTTTGCGGCAACCGCACGAAGGCCAGGCGTCATTATCGCCGCAGCAGGGAGGAACCGAAGCCATGAAGAGAGCCATGATATCCGCTCTGCTCGCCGCAGCGGTCGCTGCCGGCTGTCAACGCGAAAGCGGCAGGGATCCGCTCGAACTGACCGGCAAGATGTTCGTGTTCAACTATCGGCTGGCCTATGCGACCTATATGGTCACCCTCAACAAGACGGAGCCGGTTCCGGATGGGAGCACTGTCGTCGCAACCTTCGAAAACCCTGCCGGCGGCAATCCGCTGACCCTTGAACGGCGGCTTTTCCCGAAGCTGAACAAGGTGGTGCTGGAAAGTCCGGACATCACCTGCGTGAAGAAGCAGAGACCCTATGCCGTGACCATCGAGGTCAAAGGGCCGGACGGGACATCGCTTCAGAGATTGGAGACGACTGTCATTTCGGACATCGATCAGGACGTGATGCCGGCGAAACCCCTTGTCGAAGGTCCGGCCTACGACAAGAACCCGGAGGTCTTCAAGGACGGCAAGGCGCCGGCGCGCTTCGAGACCGCCAGTTGCCCGACGTAAAAAGCCGGAGCGTCGCCGCCCCGGCTCGAAAATCACGTCTCTGCTTTATCGCTCAGCCGACGATCTCGGTGCCGGAGAACCAGTAGGCGATTTCCTCGGCAGCCGTCTCCGGGGCATCGGAACCGTGAACCGAGTTTTCGCCGATCGAAAGAGCGTGGACCTTGCGGATCGTGCCCTCGGCGGCGTTAGCCGGGTTGGTAGCGCCCATGACTTCACGGTTCTTGGCAATGGCGTTCTCGCCTTCGAGAACCTGGACCACGGTCGGGCCGGAGGACATGAATTCGACGAGCTCGCCGAAGAACGGGCGCTCCTTGTGGACGGCATAGAAGCCTTCGGCTTCGCGGCGGCTCATCCAGACGCGCTTCGAGGCGACGACGCGAAGGCCGGCATCCTCCAGCATCTTGGTGATGGCGCCGGTCAGGTTGCGCTTCGTCGCATCCGGCTTGATCATCGAAAAGGTACGTTCAATCGCCATTGGCTCAATTTCCCTTGCTCTTGAGAAGTGGCGGTTCATTAGCCGCCAATTCCGCGCAAAACAAGGGGGCGCGGCGATGATTCGCCCCCTCGCGCTGTAGTTTCACGCCGCTGTCACGCTGCGGCCCAAGCCGTCGTGAAGGTCGAGGCAGCGCTCGAACCAGTCGGTGACGACGTCGCCTGCGGCAAGCAGGCGGCGTGGCGAAGCGATACGCGCCCATTGCAGCGCGCCAAAGACGATATAATCGGCAAATAGCGGCCCGTCGCCGCCGAGGAACGGCTGAAACTTCAGCATGTGGCGGAGCGGTTCGAGCTTCGCCGAGAAGCTTTCGAGGTCTCCACGCCCGGCCTCGGCAACCGCCTCCAGCGGCCTTCCGAAGCGCTCCTCGCGGCTCGCCCGGAAATAAGCCCGGTTGATCGGGTCGAGGCTGTCATGAATGTCCATGATCGCGATACGTCCGATCGCGGGATGCAAAACCGTTTGCGACCAGCCCTCGACGAAGCGAGCCATGGCCTTTCCGCCTTCGCCGGAAAACAGCGGGGGACGATCGGGATAGGCCTCTTCGAGATAGAGAGCGATATCGAAGCTGTCGCTGACGAGTTTCTCCCCGTCGCGCAGCAGGGGAACGATCTTCGTCGCCCCCTGCTCCAGCCTCGGAATCTCGGTGAAGCCGACGGGCGCGATGTCGAAGGCTAGGCCCTTGTGCGCGAGCGATAGCTTCGTCTTCCACACATGCGGCGAAAAGGGGCGGCTCCTGTCGGTTCCGGAGAGTGCATAGAGTTTGCGTGTCATTCAGGCTCCTGTATTTCGCTACTGAGGCACATAAGGGGAGCACCGCTTGCGGATCAAATCACTTAATTTCATCAGTAGCATTCGACACCCTGATACGGATTCGCGATAGGTTGCCGACCACACGAGGAGCCGACCACACGAGGAGATTGCCGATGCTCGACCACTACCGGATGTTTGCCGACTACAATCGCTGGGCGAACCGGCGTGTCTACGCTGCCGTCTCGGAACTATCGGATTCGGAATACCGGGAGGACAAGGGAGCCTTCTTCGGCTCGCTGCACGGGACGCTGAACCATATCCTCGCGGCGGACCGGATCTGGATGAAGCGGTTTACGAAAGAGGGCGAGGCGCCGTCGCAACTCGACGCCATTCTACACGAAGATTTCACCGGACTGGCGGCGGCGCGGGCGGCCGAGGACGACCGCATCATTGCCTGGGTCGACAGCCTCGACGAGGCGCGCCTTGCCGGGCACTTCACCTACTCTCCGCTCACCAATCCGGTCGAGGTCACGGAACGGCTCGCACGGACGCTCGCTCACTTCTTCAACCATCAGACCCATCATCGCGGCCAGGCGCATGCGACCTTGACCGCGCTTAGGCAGCCCTCACTGACGCTGGACCTGGTTTTCTTCCTGCGGACCGAGGGCAAGAAGTGGGCCGATTGAAGCGAGGCCGGAGCCGCCCTCCGTTGCAAGCGAGATGCGCCTGTCTCGGGCACCGGCGAGCCACGCGATAAGTCGACCCTGCCCCAGCCAGGCGGCAATGCCGAGCGCGATGCCCCCCAGGATTGAGCAGAAGGCAAACGCCAGCGGCGACAGCAACGGCCGGATCGGCAGCAACAGCAACTCCGGCACGAAGCGGTGCAGGATGTAGATATGAAAGCCCGCTGCGGAAAGCGGCAGGATCAGCCGCGTACCCCATTGCGGCATGCGAATGCGCGGCAGGAAGAGCAGCGCCGCCAGGACGGCGATCTGCAGCAGATATTTGACTTTCGTCCCGATCCAGACGCCCTCATAAAGTCCGAGGAACAGGAAAACGCCTGTTCCTGCCAGCATTACCATCGAGCGTTCTTTCCACGTTTCGGCAACTGCCGCACACCAGCCGAGCACCGCCATGTAGAAGATCCATGGAAGGGTGAATATCTGGCGGTTGCCGATATCGACGAGAAGCGGAAACGCCATCCGCGCAGCGAAGGCCGCGGCAAACAACGCCATGCCCACGGCAAGAGGTCTTCTGGCCGCGGCGCGCCGGACGACCGGAACGGCAAACAGAGCGCCAAACACCAGCAGCATCTGACAATAGGCTTCGATGAACCAGTAGAGATAGGGCACCATGCCGTGGCGCCCGGGGTCGGCAAAGCCGAAATTCCCGACGAGAAAGACCGACGCCCAGGGTATCTGGCCCCAGGCGAGCGTGTAGCCCGCCACGATCAGATAATAGGGGACGAGAATCTGGACGAGCGGCCGCAGCAGCTTGTCTATCGCGCCGGAGAGCAGTGCGCCGCTCTGGAAGCGCGCTAGACCGAAGCCGGCGAGAATGACCATGGCAGCCGATCCTCCCGGAATCGGCCAAAGCGTCTCGTGGTGGACCACGACCAGCAGGATCGCCAGCGCCCGGATCAGGAGATCCGCGCCGATCCGGCGGCTCTTTCGCTCGCGGCTGCCGAGGGCGGCGAGTTCGCCGATCGAGAGCTTTTCCCAGGCCTCCGGCAGTTCTCCGAGCCTCCTCTCGAGGCCGATCGAAAGCTGGACGAAACGGAGCGAATCGCCACCGAGCGACAGAAAGCTGTCCTCCCGTCGAACCTTCTTCGGATAGAAGAGCTGGGCAAAAAGCGCCTCGACGTCCCCCTCTTCCGAACTGCCGCACGTTGCCGCGGCCGGCCGCTTGCGAAGGGCCGGGTAATCGATCTTGCCGGATGTCAATCTCGGCAACTTGTCGAGGCGGGAAGCCCCTACATGCATCAAGGTCAAGCCGCTCGCCTCGACGAGCAGGCGGCGAACTTCATCCGGATCGCGGTTTCCCACATAATAGGCATGGATTTCGGTGTCGCTGCCGACCACGGCCGCGGCGACTCCGTGCCGCTCCAGGGCCGCCTCCAGACCGTCGTGACCTATTCGGAGGCCGGCAATCTTCGATATCCGCTTTGTTCGTCCGACGATCCGGAAGAGCCCGTCCGCATCTCTTACGGCCAGATCGCCGGTCCGCAATTCCGACAACTCGGCCCCTCGCGCGAGATCGGCGCGTGACGAAGCGTAGCCCATCATCACATTCGGCCCGCGATAGACAAGCTCGCCGGGCTGATCGGCGCTGGAGATTATCCTTCCACCGTCGTCCTCTAGCGTCAGGCTGCCGCCCGGGATGGCGATGCCGATCCGGTCTTCCCTGCCCCGGAGACGGTCCGGCGGCATATAGGCCATGCGAGCGGTTGCCTCTGTCTGGCCGTACATCACGAAAAGGCACGCGTTGCGCGCGGAGAGATGCTCATTGTAGCGGCGAACGAGTTCCGGCGCCAAACGTCCGCCGGCCACAGTCATGAAGCGCAGCGCCGGAAAGTCCCGCTCCCGGAATCCCGCCATTTCCAGGAGGTCGTAGGAATAGGGGACTCCGGCAAAATTGGAGCTGCCGCTCTGCGCAAGTTCATCGAGGAAGCCCTCGTCGAGGATGGAACAGCCCGGCATGTAGACGCTCGCGCCCACGGCGAGGTGGGCGTTAAGGACGGAAAGCCCGTAGGAATAGTGAAGCGGCAGGATGAGGCAGCCTCGGTCCGCTGCCGTCAAACCGAGATATTCCGCGATTGACCGCGCATTGGACTGGATATTCATGTGCGACAGCCGCACCCATTTTCCTTGCCCGGTGCTGCCGGACGTCGAGAGCAGGACGGCAAGTTCGGGATGCGGTGTGATCGCATCTCCCGCCAGCCGCTCCATGCGCCAGCGACCGCCGAAGCGGCGGTAGCAATATTCCGGCTTGAAGACGTCGCGATCCTCGGCCATGGAAGCGGTGCCGCACAGGGCGACCGCGTGGCCCGCCTCGAGTGCTGCGAGATAAGCGACGATAGCGTGTTCGGAAAGATCGGCCTCGATTATGACCAGGCCGCGATCGCCGCGCCACCGAGAAGCGAGCCGGTCGATGCGCTCGGCAAGTTCGCTGTAACTCACGATCCGCCCGCCGCGCAAAAGCAGCGCCGGCCGGTCGCCCCGCGCAGCAAGACTTGCAACACCGAACGGGGACACCGAAACTTCGCCTGAGCCGCCCAAAACCACCTCCATTTTAGCACGGCGGCATATTATTGCTGACTCCCATCGTCAAGTATAAAGGGCGAAGCGGAGAGAGGACGTTGTGCGAAACGGTTTTGCGCGCGGAGTGCGCCGTTTGAAAAGGCCACCCCGGAGCACGAAAGACCCGGTTCGGGGGAACCGGGCCTTTCGTTCGGGCGGAGCCAGAGGCGCGTGGGAGGCCGCGCCCGCTCCATGACTCGTCGGCTGTGGCCTTAGCGGCTGAGGCCCTGGTAATATTCGCCTTCACCGCCGGAAACGACCTTCGGCTGCGGAGCATAGCCGACCGAACCGGTGGACGTACGGTCGAGGGAGCCGTCGGCACGGCGAACGGCCGTCTGGTCACCGGCTCGCGCTGCGCGTTCGGTGTAGAGCGGCTTGTCGCTGACACCCTGATAATAGCTGCCGCCGGCAAAGGCTGCGGATGCACCGCCGAGAACGGCTGTGGCAACGAGGGTGGCGGCGAGAGCAGTATGGATTGCGTTCCTCATGATCATCACTCCTGATCGGTCGTTCGCTTGAACGAAGGTTTCGTCGCGACCGCCTTGATCGGCACCATTCCGGACGCGGTGGCCTCGCCGATGGCGCCCGGTCCGATCAAAGGGTCAGAAGAGCATTCTCGTGCTCTCCGTCCGAAGATGTGGGGCCTCATGATGAGGATGGGAAGTATTGATTATCGGAACACGTTGTCCATGAATCCATAACAATCCTTACTTGAAAATGCCTTCGGCATCCTTATTCGAGCGATCGCGAGAGCAGTGGCGCGAGCCTCTTGCCTTCCCGAAAAAGTCCGGGCAAAAGGCCCGGATGATCCAGATATCCGGCCTCTCCGCCCGCATTGCGGGCCGTCTGCTTATCGACAACGCTTCCGTGACGCTCCCGGCGGGCACGAAGGCCGGGCTCGTCGGGCGCAACGGCGCCGGCAAGTCCACACTGTTTCGGGTCATCACCGGCGAGCTTGCGGCGGAAGCCGGCGGTGTTTTCTTGCCGAAGAACGCGCGGATCGGGCAGGTCGCACAGGAAGCGCCGGGGACGGAAGAGCCTCTGATCGAAATCGTGCTCAACGCCGACAGGGAACGCACCGCGCTCATCGCGGAGTCGGAGACGGCGATCGACCCGCACAGGATCGCCGAGATCCAGACGCGGCTCGCCGACATCGGCGCCCATTCGGCGGAAGCGCGCGCGGCAAGCATTCTCGCCGGTCTCGGCTTCGACCACGAGGCGCAGAAACGCCCCGCCTCCTCCTTTTCCGGTGGCTGGCGCATGCGCGTGGCGCTTGCCGCGGTCCTTTTTTCGGAGCCCGATCTGCTGCTCCTCGACGAGCCGACCAACTATCTCGACCTCGAAGGAACGCTGTGGCTCGAGGACTATATTCGCCGTTATCCGCACACGGTGATCATCATCAGCCACGATCGCGACCTCCTGAACACCGCGGTGAACGCGATCGTTCACCTCGATCAGAAGAAGCTCACCTTCTACCGCGGCTCCTACGATCAGTTCGAGCGGCAGAAGGCGGAAGCGGACGAACTGCAGATGAAGGCGAAAGCCAAGAACGAGGCGGCCCGCAAGCATCTGCAGAGCTTCATCGATCGCTTCAAGGCCAAGGCTTCCAAGGCCCGTCAGGCCCAGAGCCGCATCAAGGCATTGGAGCGGATGGGCACCGTTGCAGCCGTGATCGAAGACCATGTCCAGGGCTTCACCTTTCCGGACCCGGAGAAGCAGGTGGCCTCGCCCATCGTCGCCATCCAGGGCGGCGCGGTCGGCTACGAACCGGGCAAGCCTATCCTGAAGAGGCTCAATCTGCGCATCGATGCGGACGACCGGATCGCGCTTCTCGGGTCCAACGGCAACGGCAAGTCCACTTTTGCGAAGTTCATCGCCGGGCGCCTCCCGGCGCAAAGCGGCGAGGTGCGGATCGCCCCGGGGCTGAAGGTGGGCTTCTTCGCCCAGCACCAGCTCGACGACCTCGTGCCGACGCAGAGTGCCGTGGAGCACGTCCGCCGCCGCATGCCGGAAGCGCCGGAAGCGAAGGTGCGCTCCCGCGTGGCGCAGATGGGACTTGCAACCGAGAAGATGGACACCGCGGCCAAGGATCTCTCCGGTGGCGAAAAGGCGCGGCTTCTTATGGGCCTTGCCGCCTTCGAGGCGCCAAGTCTGCTTATCCTTGACGAGCCCACCAACCATCTCGACATCGACAGCCGCAATGCACTGATCGCCGCCCTCAACGACTTCTCCGGCGCGGTCATCCTCATTTCGCATGATCGTCACCTGATCGAAGCGACGGCCGACCGGCTGTGGCTGGTGCGCGAAGGAACCGTCACGAACTACGACGGCGACCTCGAGGACTATCGCGGGCTGATCGTCGGCGGGCCGAAGCCCAGGGACGACAAGCCCAGGGTGAACGGATCGGATGAGGCGCTCTCCAAGGCAGACCAGCGAAAGGCCAATGCGGACAGGCGAGCCTCACTGGCACCGCTCAGGAAAAAGATCAATGAGATCGAGTCCTTGACGGCCAAACTGGAGAAAGTGATTCAGGCCCTTGATACGGAGCTTGCAGATCCCGCGCTTTACGAGAAGGCCCCGGCAAAAGCGGCTCAGCGCGCCAAGGAGCGCGCCGATGCCGTCGAGAAACTTGCTGCTGCGGAAGAGCAATGGCTGGAGCTGTCGGCGGAATACGAGGAAGCGATGGCGGGATAATCAGCCCGGCTGCTCTCGATCACGATGTTTTTAGGTCGGGTCGACCTAAAGATATCGGCGGAAATGGCACAGTTTTCCTCATCCCGCTCTAACCGAGCTCGAAGGTCGTGATCCCGTAAATCCGTGCAAGCGGCAGATCCGGTGCCGGTCCGCGATACATGCGGGCGGTCTCGAAAACCGGCTTCATGTTGTAGCGCGTGCAAAGTGCTCGGGCGGACGCATTCGGCTCGGGAACGTCCAAATAGATCCGTTCCCCGCCGGTGCCGGTTGCGAGCTTGCGAAACAGGAGATCCGCACCGGTCTCGCTGTCGGCGAGCAGCGGACCGATCTTGTAGCCTTCGCGGCACTTGCGGATCGTTCCGTACCCGGTGATTGCGCCGTCTCGCAGCAGGACCACGCTTCTGCGCGTCTGCAACTGCTTGGTCCATTCGCGCAGAAACGCCTCGCGCCGCGTTGGATTGAACCTCATGTCATAATCGATCAGCGTCGCCGAATGCACCGGCGCCACGTCGACAAGCTCGGTGCCGGGCGGCTCGGTCACGTTCACCACGCCGCCGTAGCGTATGTTCGCGTGCGCCCAGCCGAAACCCGATTTCCGATAGTTTCCCTGCTGGCCCACGACCCCGTCGAGGCCGATGGTCCGCCCCTCGGCCCTTGCAATCGCCCACTTCCAGAGATCGAGGCCGATGCCCCTGCCCCGATACGCCTCGTCGGCGATGAAAAAGCCGAGAAACGCGTAACCGCTGCCATAGCGCACGAGCGAAATGGCAGCGGCAAGCCGCTCTTCCTCGACCGCGACCCAGTAGCCTTCTGGATCGGCGGCCCAGAAAGCATTGCCGTCGTCAGTACCGGGATTCCATCCCTCCCTGGCGGCCCAGTCGATGATCGTGTCGAGCTCGGCCCGTGTCGCAAGACGAATATGTGGCATCTGAAATCCTGACTTCGGAGACCCCCTCGAGAGGCAAGAAGACGGACAAGATAGATTTGGGTTCCATCTTGTCCACCCAAGCGGCTAGGCTAATTTTTGCAACTGGATGCCGGCTTGTCGGCATTTCCCAATCTGCTAAAAGGGTGCGGAATAAATCATACTAATCAGGGCGGAAAACACCATGTCCCCAATCAACATTGCCATCGTTGGCGTCGGCAAGATCGTGCGCGATCAACATCTGCCGGCGCTTGCGAAGAACGCGGACTACCGCCTGATCGCAGCCGCGAGCCGCCATGGAACGGTGGACGGCATCGACAATTTCAAGTCGATCGAGGCCATGCTCGAGGCCGTGCCGGGGGTCGAGGCGGTTTCGCTTTGCATGCCGCCGCAATACCGCTACGAGGCGGCGCGTACCGCACTTGCCGCCGGCAAGCATGTCTTCCTCGAAAAGCCGCCGGGCGCGACTTTGAGCGAGGTCGCGGACCTGGAGGCGCTGGCGGACGAGAAAGGCGTTTCGCTTTTCGCGAGCTGGCACTCGCGCTATGCGCCGGCGGTGGAGGCGGCAAAGACGTTTCTGGCGTCGACCGCGATCCGCAACGTCCGGATCATCTGGAAGGAAGATGTTCGCCACTGGCATCCGAATCAGGAGTGGATCTGGGCAGCCGGCGGTCTGGGCGTCTTCGACCCCGGCATCAATGCGCTCTCGATCATGACCCACATCCTGCCCCGGCCGGTCTTCATCACCTCCGCGACGCTCGAATTTCCCGAAAACCGCGACGCGCCGATCGCCGCCACGATCGCCTTCAGCGATGCCGAAAAGCTCGATGTCGCTGCCGAGTTCGATTGGCGCCAGACAGGCAAGCAGAGCTGGGACATCGTCGCTGAATCCGATGCGGGCGAAATGGTCCTCTCCGAGGGCGGCGCCAAACTCGCGATCGACGGCAAGATCGTCCACGAGGAGCCCGAGCAGGAGTACCCCATGCTCTATCGGCGTTTCGCCGAGATCATCAAAGCCGGCAGATCGGATGTCGACCTGGCGCCGCTCCGGCACGTGGCCGACGCCTTCATGCTCGGCCGCCGCAAATTCGTCGAGGCATTCCACGACTAAGTGTGGCGTGTGCGGACATGCTGCTGTCGCCGCCGCTGATGCCCCTCTCCCCGGTTAAACCCGAGGGGACGAGTACGACGCTGCCGCGAGTCTCTTTCGCACCGCCTGCGGGGAGAAGGTGGAAGGCAGGCCGGATGCGGGGCAACCGGTTCCGGCCTGATTCGCGTCGATCACGCCTTCTTTTCCCATCTTCCGTCACGGTTCTGCTGCCAGTAGGTGAGATTGTGCCCCTCGCCCTTTAGCCGCTTCCACTGATCGCGCGCCGCCTCGAGCTGCTGCTGGTCGTAGCCGTCGAACATGAAAACAACCCGCTCATATTCCGAAACCGGCGGCGGCTCGGCGCCGTCGACGACAAAGCGCACAGTCGCGGCATTCCGGTTGCCTTCATCGGCGACGACGAGAATCGGTTGCTCCGCCGCGAAATCGCCGGCGTCCGTCCCGTGCGGCAGGAAGCTGTCGTCCCGATAGACCCATAGATGCGTATCCAGCGCATCACGCCTTTCGGCGCCGATCGTCTGCACGACCACCCGCCAGCCGCGCTCGATGCTCTTGTCGAGCAGCGGAGGCAGGGCGTCTTCGAGCTTCGATTCCGTCAGGTGGTAAAAAAGGATCTCGGTCATTCCGATCTCGGGCCAACGGTCACGATTCGTAGTTCGCGCGCACCAACTGGTCGAGGAGACGAACGCCGAAGCCCGAGCCCCATGACTGATTGATCTCGTCGGTCGGCGAGCCCATGGCGGTGCCGGCGATGTCGAGATGCGCCCAGGGGGTGTCCTTGACGAAGCGTTTCAGGAACTGCGCCGCGGTGACAGAGCCGCCGTGCCGGCCGCCGGTGTTCTTCATATCGGCGAACTTGCTGTCGATCATCTTGTCGTATTCCTTGCCGAGCGGCATCCGCCACAGTCGTTCCTGCGTCGCCAAACCGGCGGCGAGCAACTGCTCTGCCAGCCGGTCGTCGTTCGAAAACAGCCCCGCGTAATGATTGCTGAGCGCTACCATGATCGCGCCGGTCAGCGTTGCCAGATCGATCATCAGCTGCGGCTTGAAGCGATCATTGCAGTACCAGAGGGCATCGCCGAGGACGAGCCTGCCTTCGGCGTCGGTGTTGATCACCTCGATCGTCTGCCCGGACATGGACGTCACGATGTCGCCCGGCCGCTGGGCACTTCCGTCCGGCATGTTCTCCACGAGCCCGATGATACCTATGGCATTGACGGCTGCCTTGCGCGCGGCAAGGACATGCATGAGGCCGGTCACTGCCGCCGCTCCGCCCATATCGCCCTTCATTTCCTCCATGCCGGAAGCGGGCTTGATCGAAATGCCGCCGGTGTCGAAGACGACCCCCTTGCCGATGAAGGCGACCGGCCTTTCCTTGGCCTTTCCGCCCTTCCACTGCATGACCACCAGCCGCGGCGGACGGGACGAGCCTTGCGCCACGCCGAGGAGTGCGCCCATGCCGAGCTTCTTCATCTCCCGCTCGGTCAGGATCTCGACATCCACGCCGAGTTTTTCCAGTTCCTTCGCGCGCGCCGCGAACTCGACGGGGCCCAGCACGTTGGCGGGCTCGTTGACGAGATCGCGCGCCAGAAACACGCCTTCACCGACCGCCTGCGCCGTCATAAAGGCCTTTTTCGCTGCGATCACCGTGCCGGTGACGATGGTGACCTTGACCGGTTTCTGCGCCGCCTTCGGCTCGTCATCCGATTTCCGGGTCTTGTAGCTCTCGAAGCCGTAGGCATTCATTTCCATGCCAAGGGCGAAATCCGCAGCTGCCTTGCCGGTGACTTCGAGCCCCGGCGCATCGAGGAAAACCGTGATCTTTTCGGCAGACCGCGATTTCGCAGCCGCGGCGCCACCGGCCTTCAGCCAGTCGTGATCGCCGACGCCGCCCGCGTCCCCGAGGCCGAGCAGGACAATCCGATCGGCCGGCGAGCCGTGCGGCGCAATGACGTCGAGAGTCGAGAGCGCCTTGCCCGTGAACTTCCCGATCTTCGCCGCCTTCGGCAGGACGCCCTCCGGATCGACGACAGCCGCCCCGGCCGCTTCCTTGGCTCCCGCAACCTGCAGGAGTATCGCGACGCCGCCGGCCGGGCGGTGGGATTTGCTGAAAGAAAACTCGAATTTCATCGGCATGCAGGACTCCAGGCACTTTCTGACGGTGGCGCCCGGCCTGTTACCGGACGGCTACAGTGACCGACATTCGCGACGTCGGCGGTGATCGAAGCTGTGGGCCGCACCCTTCTCGCTTTTCAGGCGCTTGGCAAGATGCTCGCACATGTTTACATGCGGTTAACCGAAATTCTTCGGCTTATATTTTCCCTGTTGTCGCATATTCCGATTCGCGGCACGGGGACGAAGACGGCCACCTCGGCCGGCAAGAAATTGCGCGCTCGTCCGCAACCGAACGGCATACGAAATTGAGCAGGACCTTGGACCGGATACGGCTATGAAGCTCATCGAACGCTACATATTCCGGCGCGCCACGATCATGTTCCTGGCGACGCTCCTGCCGTTGATGGGCATCGTGTGGACCACGCAGGCGCTCACCAATGTCAACCTCGTTACCGACAGCGGTCAGTCGATCATCGCTTTCCTGAAGCTCGCGACGCTGATTCTGCCGTCGGTCGTGCCGATCATCCTGCCCTTTGCCTTGGTGATCGGCGTGACGCAGACGCTGAGCGCGATGAACACCGATTCAGAGCTTACGGTGCTCAGTGCCGCCGGCAGTTCGCGCATGTCCATCATCCGGCCGGTGATGTTTCTCGCGGCAGGACTGAGCGTCCTCTCCTTCGCCATCGACAATTTCGTCGAGCCTTATTCGCGCGTTGCGGTACGCAAGATGATCGCGACGGCCCATGCGGATCTGCTTGCCTCCGTCGTCCAGGAGAACGCATTCCGCAAGATTGCCGACGGGCTTTACGTTCAGGTCGGCGCCCGCCGCAGCGGCGGCGTGCTGCAGGGCATCTTCGTCGCCGATGCGCGCGATCCGAATTTCGAACTCGTCTACTATGCGCGCGAAGGAGCCGTCGACGAGGAACGCTCCGCGCTGGTGATGAAGGACGGAGAGGTCCACCGCAAACTGCCGGACGGCGACGTTTCCATCATCAAGTTCGACTCCTACGCCTTCGATCTGACCGACCTGACCAGGATGGCGGGAGAGGCCAATATCCGCGCCAAGGACCGCGATCTCTTCTATCTGCTTGACCCCGATCCCGACGACGAAGCCTACAAGAGAGCTCCGCGCGCCTTTGCGGCGGAGCTGCACCGGCGCTTCACCGAATGGACCTTTCCGCTGCTCTTCGGCCTCATTGCACTGGTCGTCAGCAGCGATGCCCGGTCGCATCGCGAAGCACGCGTGCACCCGATGGTCAGCGCCCTTGGAGCGGCTCTGGTCATCCGGTGGATGACGTTCTACGCGGCCAACAGCGCCGAAGATTCGGTATGGTTCGTGCCGCTCATGTATCTGATCCCGCTGGTGACGGGAGCGCTTGCCATACAGCAGCTTGCCAGCAACCGGCGCCTCGACATCCCCATGACCTGGCAGGAAAAGCTCACGGACCTCATGGTCAGGCTACGGCTCGTGCGGCCGGCGGGCGCCGACGGGGAGCAGCCCTCATGATTTTCAACACGCTCGGACGCTATTTCTTCAAACGTTATGCACGCACCACGTTTTGGTTCCTCGTCGGCATTTTCGCGCTGATCTTCATCATCGACTTCAGCGAACTGACCAGCCGCATGTCGAACCTGCCACATTACACGGTATCGGGCGCGCTGCTGATGACTGCGTTCCGCATTCCGACGATTCTGCAGCAAACGGTGCCCTTCGTCGCGCTTTTCGCGGCGATGGCTGCGTTGATCTCCCTTAACCGGCGCTATGAACTCGTCGTAACCCGGGCGGCGGGCATTTCGGTCTGGCAATTCCTGCGTCCGTTCGTCGTCGGCGCCCTGCTCTTCGGCGTGCTTGCAGTGGTCGTGATCAACCCGCTTGCCGCCTGGGGAACCAAGAAGGCGGAAGCGCTGGAGGCGGAGTGGGGCTCCACCCGTTCGGCCGCCGCGAACTCGATTCCCTGGCTCCGGCAGATCTACGACGGCACCGACACGATCATCGGCGCACGCTCCGTCCAGAACGGCGGCACCGAGCTGATCAACGTGACCGTTATCCACTTCGATCCACAGGGCGCAATCACGCTCCGGCAGGATGCGAAGTCGGCGAAACTCGAAGATGGTTACTGGCTTCTTAACGGCGTCGTCGAGACGGAGGTCGGGCGCCTGCCGCGTCGTATGGAAACGGCACAGCTCCGCACCAATCTGAAGCCGGATTTCGTCCAGGAACGTCTGGCGAAGGCTGATTCCATTCAGTTTTTTGACCTTCCGCGGAAAATCGAAGTGGCGCGGTCCTTCGGCTTTTCCACCAACGGCCTGGAAACGCAATTTCACTCTCTCATGTCGCTGCCGCTGCTGCTCGTCGCCATGACGCTGATCGCCGCCTGCGTCTCGTTAAAATTTAGCCGGTTCAACCAATCTCGATCGGTGATTCTCGGTGGAATCCTGTCGGGCTTCGTGCTTTATGTCGTCACCGTGCTTGTCAAAGCATTCGGGAGCAGCGGCATTGTGCCTCCGTTCGTTGCAGCCTGGCTGCCGGTTGTTGTAGCAATGGCGCTGGGCTCGACGATTCTACTGCATCAGGAGGATGGCTAGTGGCGGCAGGCAACCGCAAACGCATGAAGCTTACCAACGCTGCCCTGCTTGCAGGCGTGGCGCTGCATATGCTTGCCATCGGAATGAATGCGCCAGCCAAGGCGCAGGACGCAGGGACGCGAATCGACGAACTGCAGCCGAATATTCCTGCCGACGCCAAGCTGCTGCTGACCGCCAATGAGCTCGTCTACAATCGCGACACGGAAAAGGTGACCGTACGCGGCAATGTGCAGATCGAATACGGCGGCTACAAGATGGTGGCCCGGCAGGTCGATTACGACCAGAAATCCGGCCGCATCCTCGCGACCGGCGACATCCAGCTCATCGAGCCGGGCGGCAACATCGTTTATGCCGACAGAATGGACGTCACCGACGACTTCGGCAACGGCTTCGTCCAGGCCCTCAGGATCGAAACGACGGATCTGACGCGCCTGGCGGCGGAAACCGGCGAGAGACGCAATGGCGAGGAATTCATCCTCAACAAGGCTGTCTACACCGCATGCACGCCGTGCAACACCAAGCCGGAACATCGCTCTCTGTGGCACATCAAGGCCCAGCGAATCATTCAGAACGGACGCACCCGTACCATTCGGCTCGAGCACGCCTATTTCGAGCTCTTCGGCAAGCCGATCGCCTACATTCCGGTGATGGAAATCCCGGACCATACGGTCAAGCGCAAGAGTGGCTTCCTGTTCCCGCAGTTCCGCTACACGCAAAAGCTCGGCGCCGGCGTAGGAGTGCCCTACTACTGGGCGATCTCGCCCTACATGGACGCGACGATCACCGGCACCGGGCTGACCCGCCAGGGTTTTCTCCTTGAAGGTGAGTTCCGGCAGCAGTTCCACAACGGCCTGCATACGCTGAACGTCGCCGGCATCAGCCAGCTGGACAGGGAGCAATTCACACCGGGAACCGTGGACGCGCTGGAAACCAATCGCGGCATGATCGCTTCGCGGGGCAAGTTCGAGATCAATCCGCGCTGGAGCTTCGGCTGGAACGTCCTCGTCCAGTCGGACAACAACTTCGCCAAGACCTACGATCTGTCGACCTTCGACGGCACGACCTATGTGAACCAGGCCTATCTCACGGGCCTTGGAAAACGCAATTATTTCGACCTGCGGGCCTTCTATTTCGACATCCAGGATGCCGACCCAAACAGCCTCGACGAAAACAAGCAGCCTATCGCGCAGGTCCTCGACTATTCCTACACTGCACCGGAGCCGATCCTGGGCGGCGAACTCAACGCCGATTTCAACCTTACCAACATCAAGCGCAACCGGCTCGACAGGATAAACGTGTTGGGGGTCGAGCGCTTCCGCGGCCTCGAGGGTACCTCGCACAGGCTCACCGGCGAACTCGAATGGAAGCGGACCTTCATTGCGCCCGGCGGACTTGTGCTGACACCGCTGCTCGCGGCACGCGGCGATGCCCTCGGCATGAATGTGGATGACCCGGTCGGTTATACCGGCAACTTCAGCAGCAGCGATGCCGAGACCCGTAGAATGTTGACCGCCGGTCTCGAGGCGCGCTATCCGATCCTCTTCGCTGGAGAGACGAGCACCCACGTTCTCGAGCCGATCGGGCAGCTATATGCGCGTCCGGACGAGCAATATGCGGGCGGACTGCCGAACGAAGACGCGCAGAGTTTCGTCTTCGATGCGACCAACCTCTTCGATCGCGACAAATTCTCCGGTTACGATCGCATCGAGGGCGGCACGCGCGCGAATATCGGTCTGCGCTATACTGGAAGCTTCGACAGCGGCTTCGGCCTGCGCGCCATAGCCGGCCAGTCGTTTCACCTTGGTGGCCTGAATTCCTTCGCGACGGACGATCTCGTCAAAGCCGGGGCGGATTCGGGCCTGGAAACCGACAGTTCCGACTATGTCGCCATGTTGGGTATCGATGCCCCGTCGGGTCTGATGGCGAGCCTCTCCGGACGGCTGGACGAAAGCGACTTCTCGCTGCGCCGGGCCGATGCAACGGTCGGCTATCTCGGGCTGAACTGGCAGGCCGCTCTCACCTATACGCGGATCGAAGCGCAGCCGACCTATGGCTCACCGTTCGATCAGGACGAAATCCAGACCGCTGCCGCCTACCGGTTCCACGAATATTGGTCCGTTTTCGGCGCGGTGACCTACGATATCGACGCGGGCGTCGTCTCCCGCAACGGCCTCGGCATCACCTATGACGACCAGGACACGCTGTTCTCGATCGTCTACAAGCAGGAGCGGGACACCGACAGTTCGCTTGCGAACGATTGGTCGATCGGCGCCCGCATCAGCTTCCGCACGCTCGGTGACGTCTATGTCGGCGACACCAAGTTCGACGAGCTGGACTACTTCTAGAGCGTTTGAAACGGCGCACTTCCGGATGGAAACCGTTCCACGTTTTTCCTGGAAGTGCTCTGAAGTGGCCATGTTCCGCCCTTGCCGCATCGGCCCGATCGGAATCGACTTTCGCAAAGGACGATGCGTCGGTTCCATAAGTTGAAGCGTCCTTCCGGCGTCCGCTCGGACGCACGGCGCTCCGGCGTGAATCGATCATGCGGTCTTGTCATTGTTTGGCCGCATGTATTATGCATTTCCCTCGCATTGACACCTATGACGCCCCGCGACTTGCGGAGCGCGCAGAGCTCGCCGTAGCAAGGTCGGCAGTGTGGCAACTGAAGCCGCCGGCAACGGGAGGCAGAACGAACAGGGGAATGATGATGGGCGGGAAAAACGCGATCGTGAGGTTGCTTTCGGCGGTTGCACTGGCGGGTGCGCTGAGTGTCGCAGCGGGTACGGCTACCACGGTAATGGCGGCGAGTACCGTCGAGGTGGTCGTCAACGGCACCGTGATCACCTCAGGCGACGTAGCCAAGCGGGTCGCTTTCCTTCGGCTTCAGCGGCAAAGCGGCGGCGCGGCCGAAGCCAAGCAGCAGCTCGTCGACGAGGTACTGAAGCGCGCCGAGATCGCGCGCGTTCAGCAGTCCGTCAGCACGGAGGAGGTCGATGCCGCCTTCGCGCGTTTCGCCGCCGGGAACAAGCTTTCGCCGGAGCAGCTCGGCAAGATCCTTGACCAGGCCGGCGTCGGCATCGACCATTTCAAGCAGTATATCGCAGTCCAGATGAGCTGGCCGCGTGTCGTCAACTTCCGCTACGGCAGTGCCAGCCGCCTTTCCGGCGGCGACCTCGTCAAGCGCATGATGCAGGGCGGCGGCAACAAGCCGGTCACGACGGAATATTTCCTGCAGCAGGTCATCTTCGTCATTCCCGAATCGAAGCGCGGCGCCATTACGGCGAAGCGGCAGGCTGAAGCCAATGCCTCGCGCTCGCAGTTTCCAGGTTGCGACACCTCAAAGGCCTTCGCGGCGAACTATCGCGACGTTTCGATCCGCAGCCTCGGCCGGATTCTGGCACAGCAGCTGCCCGAAGATTGGAAGCCGCTCGTCGAAAAGGCCGGCGACGGCATGACGACGGGTACGCGCGTTACCGAAAAAGGCGTCGAATATCTGGCAATCTGCAAGAAGCGTCAGGTCAACGACGACGCCGCCGCCGAGATCGTCTTCCGCGCCGAGGATCTCGGTAAGAAGAGGGCCGAGGGGGAAGACCCGAACAGCGCCAAATATCTTGAAGAACTGCGCTCGAAGGCGCAGATCGCCAACAAGTAACGAGCCGGTATGAGCGAGACGAGCATCGGGCCGGTCGCCCTGACCATGGGCGATCCGGCCGGGATCGGCCCGGACATCAGCCTCTCCGTATGGGCGAAGCGGGCCGATCGGGCGACACCGCCGTTTCTTTATGTGGGCGATCCGGCGGTACTCGCCGCCCGTGCCAAGCTCCTGGGTCTGACCGTGCCGATATGCGAGACCGATTGTCACGGGGCCGTCGCCGCTTTCCGGCAGGCGCTCCCCGTTTGGCCGGTCCGCTCCCCTGCCCCCGTCGTTCCCGGTAATCCCGATGCGGCGAATGCTTCCGCCGTAACCGATGCGATCGACACCGCCGTCCGGCTCGTGCTGGCGGGAGAGGCGTCCGCCATCGCCACCAATCCGATTGCCAAGGCAGTGCTCTACGAGGCGGGGTTCCGCTTCCCGGGCCACACCGAATATCTCGCGGATCTCGCCGCGCGTGCAACGGGCGTTGCCGCCCTGCCGGTGATGATGCTCGCCGGGCCAAAGCTGCGCGCGGTCCCGGTCACGATCCATATTCCGCTCAAGGACGTTCCAGCCGCGCTGACGCCGGACTTGATTTACGAGACCTGCACGATCACCGCGGCCGACCTCAGGAGCCGTTTCGGTCTGCCGGCGCCGCGCCTGGCGATTGCCGGTCTCAATCCGCATGCGGGCGAAGGCGGCGCGCTCGGCCGCGAGGACGATGCCGTCATCCGCCCCGTCATCGATCGGCTGCGCGCCGAGGGGCTGGACGTCGTCGGCCCCCTGCCGGCAGACACCATGTTTCACGATCGCGCGAGAGAAAGCTACGACGTCGCCATCTGCATGTATCACGATCAGGCATTGATCCCGGCCAAGGCGCTCGGTTTCGACGACAGCGTCAATGTCACGCTGGGCCTGCCCTTCATCAGAACCTCTCCGGATCACGGAACCGCCTTCAGTCTCGCGGGGAAAGGGATCGCGCGCGAGGAAAGCCTTCTTGCGGCACTGCGGCTTGCAGAAGAACTTGCCCGCAACGCCGGCAGGACGAAGCGCTGATGGCGGCTCTCGACGGTCTGCCGCCGCTACGCGACGTCATCCAGCGCCACGGTCTCGACGCGAAGAAGGCGCTCGGTCAGAATTTCCTCCTCGATCTCAACCTTACCCAGAAGATCGCGCGCACCGCCGGTCCGCTTGAGGACGCGACGGTGATCGAAGTCGGTCCGGGTCCCGGCGGCCTTACACGGGCGATCCTCGCTCTGGGGGCCAAGAAGGTCGTTGCGATCGAGCGCGATTCGCGCTGCCTGCCGGCACTCGCCGAGATCGGCGCCCATTATCCGGGGCGGCTCGACATCATCGAGGGCGACGCATTGAAGGTGGACTTCGAATCGCTTGCCGACGGCCCGGTGCGCATCATCGCCAATCTACCCTACAACGTCGGCACACAGCTTCTCGTCAATTGGCTGCTGCCAGGGCACTGGCCGCCCTTCTGGCAATCCCTGACACTGATGTTCCAGCGCGAGGTCGGCCTGAGGATCGTCGCCGGCGCCGATGACGATCACTACGGCAGGCTCGGCGTCCTCTGCGGCTGGCGCACAAAGGCGCGTCTGGCATTCGACGTGCCGCCGCAGGCCTTCACACCGCCGCCCAAAGTGACGTCGACGGTCGTCCATCTCGAGCCTGTCGAAGCTCCGATCCCCTGCTCGCCCGCGGTCCTGGAGAAGGTCACCCAGGCAGCCTTCGGCCAACGGCGCAAGATGCTCCGCCAGAGCCTGAAACCCCTCGGTGGCGAGGCGCTGCTTGCAAAGGCGGGCATCGATCCGCAACGTCGCGCGGAAACCCTGACTGTGGAAGAATTTTGCCGACTGGCCAATTGTCTGTAGAGTCGGGCGCTTGCGACAGCGCAGGAACGAGCCCGCAGCCGCCGGTTGTCTTCCCCCTCATACGCCTGCCGGCCCCCTCTTCCCGCGAGGCGGGCGAAGGGACAAGCGGCGCGCTCAGAGTGGATTTTCCGTCAGCAGTCCGTTGACGAATTCGAAGAGGCCGGGGCGCCGGTCGCGGCGAAGGCGCTCGGCTTCGACGATCGCCCTGACGGCGGAGAAGGCCCGGTCGAGATCGTCGTTGACCACGATGTAGTCGTATTCGCGCCAGTGCTCGATTTCGGCGCGCGAATTGGCCAGCCGCGTCGCGATGACCTCTTCACTATCCTCGGCGCGCCGATGGAGCCGCGACTGCAGCTCCGCCATGGACGGCGGCAGGATGAAGATCGATACCACGTCGCCCGCCATTTTTTCCTGCAGCTGCTGGGCGCCCTGCCAGTCGATGTCGAAGAGCATGTCTCGCCCTTCGCCCATCGCCTTCTCGACGGCGTCACGCGGCGTGCCGTAGTAGTTGCCGTGCACTTCGGCCCATTCGAGCAGCGAGTCCGTTGCCCTCAGTGCCTCGAACTCTCGGATCGACTTGAAAAAATAGTGCCGCCCCTCGATCTCGCTCGGCCGCCGCGAACGCGTCGTCACGCTAACTGAAATGCTCAAGTCCGGATCGGCTTCGAGCAGATTGCGCGCGATCGTAGACTTCCCCGCACCTGAGGGCGATGAAATCACGAGCATCAGCCCGCGGCGAGCGATCTTGATGGGCGAAACGGTCGCCGGTTTCATATCCTACTCCAGATTCTGAACCTGTTCGCGGAACTGGTCGATCACGACCTTCAATTCGATACCGGCGGCAGACACGGCAGCGGCATTCGATTTCGAACAGATGGTATTCGATTCTCGGTTAAATTCCTGTGCAAGGAAATCGAGCTTGCGTCCGACCGGCCCGCCCTTTGTCAGGAGGTCGCGGGCAGCGCCGATATGGGAACTCAGCCGATCGAGTTCCTCCCGAAGATCGGCCTTCGTCGCAAGCAGCGCGACCTCCGCATGCAGCCTTTCGCGGTCGATGCCGGACGCGTTGGCCATGATCACCGAAACCTGCTGCGCCAGCCTGTCGGCGATCGCCTGCAGGCTGCGGGACGGATCGTTTTCGACTACCGCGGTCAGCTTCTCGATGCGCTCCACCTGGGCGAGCAGCACCTGCCCGAGCGCCTTGCCCTCGTCTTCCCGCATCGTCCGCAGATCGGCGAGCGCGCCTTCCAGGCCGGCGAGTATCTCCGCGTCGCGTTCCGCGCGCTCGTTCTCGCTCTCCTCCGGCTCGCGGAAGTCGACGATGCCGCGAATGGAAAGCAGCGTATCGAGTTTGAGCGGCGCCGGATCGACGACATCGCCCAATCGTTCGCGAAGCTTCAGGACAGCGGCGAGCGCTTCCTCGTTGAGAACTGCCTCCGCCGAAACTTCAGTACCGCTCAGCGAAAGGCCGACCTGCAGGTTCCCTCGCGAGAAATATTGCGAGGCGAGACGTCGGCAGTCGGGTTCGATACGTTCCAGTCCCGGCGGCAGGCGAAGCCGCATGTCGACGAGACCTTTGCCGTTGACCGAACGGAGTTCCCAGGCCCAGCGATACCGTCCGGTGCTCCCTTCTCTCCTGGCAAAGCCGGTCATCGATTGGAGCGGCATCGTTTCCTCCGTTGGCAGTGATTCGTTAGTGACAACGATTTCTGTACCTCCGAGGGAGGCACGACATTGTCGTTGAGGGAAGCACTATGGCGACAGCGCCGAACTCCGCAAGAAATATCCGCGCGGCGGCGAGCCCGTCCACATGAGGCTGAGGCGCGCCGCATTTATTTCATGCGGCGCGCCTCAGGTTTTGCTTTCGTGCATGTCGTTATCCCAAACCGCTGCGCGGCTTTGGCGACGTGTATTATTGCTGGGTCCCGGTCTGCGTGACGGCATCCTGTGCCGCCTCGGTGGCCTTCGCCGCCTCCGCTGCCCTCTCCGCCTCGATCTTGCGCCAGCGCCGCACATTGGCATTGTGCTCGTCGAGCGTCTCCGCAAAGACGTGTCCACCGGTGCCGTCGGCGACGAAGTAGAGTTCGGGCGTGCGCGACGGATTGGCGACGGCTTCGAGCGCCGCCCGGCCCGGATTTGCGATCGGCGTCGGCGGCAGACCTTTGATGAGATAGGTGTTGTACGGCGTCTGCTTGTCGAGGTCGGACCTCAGGATCGCCCGGTCGGCGGGTTTGCCTTCGCCCCCGAAGATGCCGTAGATGATCGTCGGATCCGACTGCAGCCTCATGCCCTTTTCCAGGCGATTGATGAACACGGAAGCGACCCGCGGTCGCTCGTCCGCGCGGCCGGTCTCCTTCTCCACGATCGACGCAAGAGTTACGAATTCCTCTATGGTCGACACGGGAAGATCCGGATCCCGCTTCTCCCAGATCTGCTGCACCAGCGCCTTCTGGGCAGCGGTCATCTGCTTGATGATCTCGTTACGGTCGGTTCCGCGGGTGAACTTGTAGGTGTCCGGCTTCAGGGAGCCTTCAGGCGGCAGCTCCGCCGGCAGATCGCCGACAAGAACCGGATCGTCGGCAAGCCTGTGGAACATCTGCTTCACGGTCAAACCCTCGGGCAGCGAGACGGAGTAGAGGATCGACTTGCCGGATTTCAGAAGCTCCATGATCTCCTGCATCGATGCATGCGCCTTGATTTCATACTCGCCGGCCTTGAGCGTGTCATTGCTCAGATAGGCTTCCGAAACGAACCGGAATACGCGGCTGTCGGTAATGATCTCGTTGCGCTCCAGGTTGCTGGCAATCTCGCTGATGCCCGCGCCGCTGCGAACGATGAAGTTCTTGTTCGCCTCCAAGGGACCCGGCTTCTCATATTCGTGCATGGCATAATAGACGGCCCCGGCGGCCGCGAGTGCCACGAAGACGACCACGGTCATGACGAAGTTGAGAAAGATGACGACTTGGCTGCGCGCCTTGCGTGAACGCTTCGGCGGGTGGGGAACTCTTTCGGGACGCAGCGCTTCGTTGGCCGACTTCGGAATGATCGGCCCGTTGCTCCCGGTTTCATTGCGGCCGAATTGCACCGCGCTGTTATCGTTTGAGTCGCTCACGATTGTCCCGATTCCGAAATTCGCAACCTTTTCAAACCGCCGCCGGTGCGAATTTCGGATTAGACCGGCGACCAGTGAATGTTACGGCGGCCTCTGCGGCTCTGGTGAAAGAGCGGCCTGCCCTGCGATGAATATCCTACAATTACCAGATGTGGCTTGCGCGAACATAGCCCTTGGCGGCGGCCCCGAGTCGTCGCCACTCCAGCGACAGCTTGTAGCGAGCATTGCGGCAAAAAGCGGGATCGCGGGTCGATGCAGATCGGAAGATCTGCCCGAATTCCGCTTACCCTGGCAACCCGTTTCGCAACACGCCCGCTCGAGGGATCAATGGCCGGTGTAACGGCGCAGAATCAGCGACGCGTTGGTGCCGCCGAAACCGAACGAGTTCGACAGGGCCACATTGATCTCGCGCTTGCGCGCGACATGCGGCACCAGATCGATCTTCGTCTCGACGGAAGGATTGTCGAGGTTGAGCGTCGGCGGGGCGACATTGTCGCGAATTGCGAGCGCCGAGAAGATGGCCTCGACCGCGCCGGCCGCTCCGAGCAGATGCCCGATGGCCGATTTCGTCGAGGACATGGAGATCCTCGAAGCACTGTCTCCGACCAGCCGTTCGACCGCGCCGAGCTCGATCGTGTCGGCCATCGTCGATGTTCCGTGGGCGTTGATATAGTCGATGTCCGCAGCCGTGACGCCCGCGCGCTTCAACGCCATCTGCATGCAGCGGTAAGCGCCTTCGCCGTCTTCGGACGGAGCGGTGATGTGGAAGGCGTCGCCGGACAGGCCGTATCCGATCACTTCGGCGTAGATCTTGGCACCGCGCGCCTTTGCGTGCTCCAGTTCTTCCAGAACGACGACGCCCGCACCCTCGCCCATGACGAAGCCGTCACGATCGGCGTCATAGGGCCGCGAGGCCTTCTCAGGATTGTCGTTGTGCTGGGTCGAAAGCGCCTTGCAGGCGGCGAAGCCTGCGAGCGATATCCGACAGATCGGAGATTCCGTACCACCGGCAACCATCACGTCCGCATCCCCGAGCGCGATCAGCCGGCTGGCGTCGCCGATCGCATGCGCGCCGGTCGAGCAGGCCGTCACGACGGAATGGTTGGGACCGCGCAGCTTGTGGCGGATGGAAACCTGACCGGCTGCGAGATTGATCAGCCGGCCGGGAATGAAGAACGGGGAAATACGCCGCGGACCCCTGTCGCGCAGGGTGTAACCCGCATCGACGATACCTTCCAGTCCGCCGATGCCGGAGCCGATCAGGACGCCGGTCGAAATCTGGTCTTCGTCGCTTTCGGGTTTCCAGCCGGCATCCGCCAGCGCCATATCGGCAGCGGCCATCGCATAGACGATGAAGGGATCGACCTTGCGCTGTTCCTTGGGCTCCATCCAGTCGTCGGCATTGAACGTGCCGTTGCTGCCATCGCCGAAGGGAATGCGGCAGGCAATCTTGGCGGGAAGGTCCTCGACCTCGAACTCGGTGACCTTGCGGGCTGCGTTGTCGCCGGCCAGAAGACGCGCCCAGCTGACTTCGGTTCCGCAACCCAGAGGAGATACCATGCCGGTACCGGTGATAACGACACGTCTCATACCCGTGACCCACCCTGACTGTTCAATTCAACCGCCGGACCGGACCACGCGACGATCGCGACCCGCGCATGCATTGCAAATCTCGTTACAGCGTCGTGAAGACGCGCAAAGGTCGCTGTGACCTTATGGTTCCTTGCATGTTCTTGTCCCTGGACGGACTCCAATCAGGAGACATGCAGTAGTGACGACCAGAGGGAAAGGCGGGACGCTTTACCGATCGCAACCCGCAGTGAATGCAGGCCAGCCCACTGCCCCAGGGCTGAACGGGCCGCGAGTGCGGCCCGCCAATGACTCAAGCCAGAAGGTCAGGCCTGGGCCTTCTCGATGAACTTGACGGCGTCGCCGACGGTGAGGATCGAATCTGCAGCGTCGTCCGGGATTTCGACACCGAATTCTTCTTCGAATGCCATGACCAGTTCGACGGTGTCGAGCGAGTCCGCGCCGAGGTCATCGATAAAGCTTGCGCCTTCGCTGACCTTTTCGGCGTCGACGCCAAGATGATCAATAACAATTTTCTTCACGCGTTCTGCGATATCGCTCATGTCGGAGTTCCTCGACCTTATGTTTCTCTACGGCGCTGTTACCGGCACCGGCACTCTATCACGCCTGATAGACCAAGTTGGTCCAACGGGCAATCCATCCAACCGAAACCGCGGAAACCTAGGGCAACAAGAGCTGCCGGACACCTGGCCGGAACGGTCGACTGCGCGCAGTCATGGCCCGATTAACACGGTTTATGCCTGCCGCAAAGTGCGAAAATGCCCGATATTCCCTTGGTCAACATTGATTTTCAGGCATTTGGCACAAACAAACGAAGAGGCAGATCGGAGCTCGCGGCACAGGCCGAAGACCAAGGTACCGCACACTCCATCGCCTCGTCAGATCATCGCCATGCCGCCGTTGACGTGGATCGTCTGACCGGTGACGTATCCCGCTTCGTTCGAAGCGAGATAGGCGACGGCGGAGGCGACCTCGGCTCCGCTTCCCATCCGCCGCATCGGGATCGCAGACATGATCCCTTCCTTTTGCTTGTCGTTCAGCTTGCCGGTCATCGCGCTTTCGATGAAGCCCGGCGCGACGCAGTTGACCGTGACGTTGCGGGTGGCGATTTCCTGTGCAAGCGACTTGGAGAAGCCGATCATGCCGGCCTTCGAGGCACAGTAATTCGCCTGCCCCGGATTGCCGGTGACGCCGACCACCGAGGTTATGTTCACGATGCGGCCGAAGCGACGGCGCATCATCGGATGCGTGAGCTCGCGCGTCAGCCGGAAGACGGCCGTGAGATTGACTTCGATGACGTTGTCCCAGTCTTCGTCGCTCATGCGGACGAAGAGCCCGTCCTTGGTAATGCCGGCATTGTTGACGAGGATGTCGACGCCGCCGAGATCGGCTTCCGCCTTTTCACCGAGCGCCTTGACTTCCGCCCGGTCGGAGAGATTTGCCGGGAATATCTGAACCCGTTCGCCGAGGGTGTTGGCAAGAGCTTCGAGCTTCTCGACGCGGGTACCATGCAGTCCGACGACGGCGCCCTGAGCATGCAGCATGCGGGCGATTTCCTCGCCGATACCACCGGAAGCGCCGGTAACGAGAGCCTTGCGGCCTGAAAGATCGAACATGGATTTCTCCTTATAGTAGGGCGCTCAGGCCAAGAGGACGGCAAGCGCCGCATCGATATCGGCGGGCGAATTGACGGCGATGCCGGTGACGGTCTTGTCGATCCTCCGGGCAAGTCCCGTCAGGACCTTGCCCGAGCCGATCTCGTAAAGCGTCGTTACGTCATGGGACGCAAACCACTCGACCGTCTCGCGCCAGCGCACCTGCCCGGTCACCTGCTCTACAAGCAGGCGTGCGATGTCGCCCGCATCGCTTACCGGCGTGGCAAGCACGTTCGCGACGACCGGGACCACGGGATCGCGCTTCTCGACCGTTGCGAGCGCCTGGCGCATGGCTTCTGCCGCCGGTGTCATCAACGCGGAATGGAAGGGGGCGGACACGGGCAGCATCAGCGCGCGTTTGGCACCCTTCTGCGATGCAAGAGCCGCGGCCTTCTCCACAGCCGGCTTCTCGCCCGAGATCACCAGCTGGCCGCCGCCGTTGTCGTTGGCGATCTGGCACGAGCCGAGCGATGCGGCGTCGCGGCAGATCGCTTCGACATCGTCATGCTCCAGACCGATGATCGCCGCCATCGCGCCCTTGCCGACGGGCACGGCCGCCTGCATGGCATCGCCGCGAATGCGCAGAAGACGCGCCGTGTCGGCGAGCGAGAAGGTACCGGCCGCACAGAGCGCCGAATACTCCCCGAGCGAGTGGCCCGCAACGAAGGAAACCTTGCCCTTTAGATCGACGCCCTTGGCCTCGAGCACGCGGATGACCGCCATGGACACCGCCATCAGCGCCGGTTGCGCATTCGCCGTCAGCGTCAGCGTGTCCTCAGGGCCGTTCCACATGATGTCGGAAAGCTTTTCGCCGAGCGCCTCGTCGACTTCGGCGAAGACGGCGGCAGCCTCCGGAAAGGCCTCGGCCAGATCCTTGCCCATGCCGACGGCCTGGCTGCCCTGACCGGGGAACGTGAATGCGGTGCTCATCAAGAGTGCCCCTTTCATGGGTCGCGGCTGATTCGGAGCAAGCCAATAACCGTGACCGTTTCAGTTGCGCGGGCGGGTGCAGATGAACCGCCCGGACCGTTGGCGCCGCCCCGCATTTTCCTCTCCATTCACATTCCTGAACCGCAAGTCAAGCGCGGAAGCCGCGCTTCGCCGGTTGGTTACGGTCTTTTGCCCTTGATCTTCGCCAATCAAGGCTTAAGTTTGCCCCGCTTTGCCGCCGCGCCGTTCCGGAACTTCCCGGGCTGCGGCCAACCGTCATTTCCAAGGCGGAGCGCCTTCCTCCCTGGGCGCGAACCCGCCCCACAAGGAACGTCATGCGCTACAACAAACTCGGCCGCACCGGCATCAAGGTTTCGTCCATCTGTCTCGGAACGATGACGTGGGGCTCGCAGAACACGCCGGCCGAGGCCCATGAACAGCTCGACTATGCCTTCGATCATGGCGTCAACTTCATCGATACGGCCGAACTCTATCCGACCACGCCGCTTTCAGCCGAGACCTACGGCAACACCGAGCGCATCATCGGCGATTGGCTGGCCGCGCGCGGCCGCCGTGACGACGTGGTGGTTGCAACCAAGGTCGCCGGCTCCGGCCGTGCCTACATCCGCAATGGCGGCCCGGTCACCCCGCAAGGGATCGGCGAGGCGGTCGATGCGAGCCTCGCGCGGCTCAGAACCGACTATATCGACCTTTATCAGTTGCACTGGCCCAACCGCGGCCATTACCACTTCCGAAACGCCTGGTCCTATGATCCTTCCCACCAGAACAGGGAGGAGGTTGCGGCTGATCTCAAGGCCATTCTGGACAAGCTCGGCGAACTCGTCAAAGCGGGCAAGATCCGCGCGGTCGGTCTTTCGAACGATACGGCCTGGGGCGCGATGAAGATGATCGACCTCGCCAACCGATACGGCTTCCCGCGCGTCGCAACGATCCAGAACGAATACAGTCTGCTCTACCGCAGCTACGATCTCGACCTGGCGGAAGTGTCGCACCACGAAGATATCGGCCTGGTCGCCTATTCGCCGCTGGCGGCCGGGCTGTTGAGCGGAAAATATCTGGACGGGGCCAGGCCGGCCGGGTCGCGCCTGTCGATCAACGGCGACCTCGGCGGCCGCTACACGCCGCATCAGGAGCCCGCCGTCGCCGCCTATGCCGCACTCGCCCGCGAACACGGTCTTGACCCCGCTCAAATGGCGATCGCGTTCTGTCTCACGCGCCCCTTCATGGCCTCGGCCATCATCGGCGCCACGTCCATGGAGCAACTGAAGAATGACCTCGGCGCCGCCGACGTCACTCTCTCCCAGGACGTGATGAACGGCATCCGGCGGCTGCACCGGCTCTATCCGGCGCCGATCTGAAACACTCTCCCGCCGGAGCGGCGGCTTCATGCCGCCATCTGGCGGCAGCTCTCGGCACAGCGCCTGCAGGCGTCGACGCAATCGCCCATGTCGCCGATGCGCTCGCAGTCGTCCGCGCACTCCGCGCAGATCTCGGCACATTCGCCGCACAGGTGCTTGTGGTGCGGCGTACCCAGCAGCATGAAATGCGCCGCGTCCCTGCAAATTTCCGCGCAGGCCATCATCAGCCGGAAGTGCGGCGGCTTGGTATGCTCGCCGCCGGTCTCGAGGCAATGCGTCATCGCCGTAGAAAGGCAGACGCGATAGCAGGCAAGACAATTCTCGATGCATTCCTGCATCTTCGGATCGAAGGGGGCCATTTTCTTCTCCCGGATGGGGTGGAAGCCCACTCAACAGCGCAAGGGCGCTTTTGTTCCGGATGAGCGCAGCCGGGAGGCCAATCCGACGAGAGCGCTTGCATTTCGGGTGAAAACCCGTATAAGCGCGCTGTTCGAAACGCCCGGTCTTCTGGCTGGTGGCTGAACGGAGGGCCGGTTTCCATTCGGAAACCGCGAGGAATGTAAGGCATTCCGGCCTCCCGTGTCTCCGCTCTCGACCGTCTCGATACAACACTTTCTTGCCGGCTCTCATAGCCTTTAAGAACAGTCGTTGAGGCTTAGCCGCCGAGGTCCGGGCTGATTAACGCAAGAAAGGCAAGCCACAATGGCTCTTTATGAACACGTATTCCTCGCTCGGCAGGACATCACGCCGCAGCAGGTCGACGCTCTGGTCGAGCAGTACAAGGGTGTCATCGAATCGAACGGCGGCAAGGTCGGTCGGGTCGAGAACTGGGGCCTGAAGTCCCTCACCTACCGCATCAAGAAGAACCGCAAGGCTCACTACGTCCTCATGGACATCGATGCCCCGGCACCGGCCGTGCACGAAGTCGAGCGTCAGATGCGCATCAACGAAGACATCCTGCGCTACATGACGATCGCCGTCAGCAAGCACGAGGAAGGCCCGTCCGCGATGATGCAGAAGCGCGACCGCGACGATCGCCCGCGCCGCGACGGCGACCGCCCGGACCGTGGCGGGTTTGGCGACCGTGGTCCGCGTCCGGACCGTGGCGACCGCGATGACCGTCCGCGCCGCCCGCGCGAAGACCGCGCTTAACAAGAAGCTTTAGGAGATAAAGACAATGGCTGAAGTTTCTTCCGCTCCGGTACGCCGTCCGTTCCACCGTCGCCGCAAGACCTGCCCCTTCTCGGGCGCAAACGCTCCTCGGATCGACTACAAGGACGTCCGTCTCCTGCAGCGCTACATTTCCGAGCGCGGCAAGATCGTGCCGTCGCGCATCACGGCCGTTTCCCAGAAGAAGCAGCGTGAACTCGCCCAGGCGATCAAGCGCGCCCGCTTCCTCGGCCTGCTGCCCTACATCGTATCGTAAGGCGGCCGGCGCTCCGTTGATCGGTTGACTCAACGGAAACCAGTTCCGATCGAGGCGCGCTCTCAAGTGTGCCTCGATCCCTCCCTTCCGCGGTGGGCGCGGATCGGAAACGCGCCGGAACGGCGCGCAAATCCCATGTTGGGGCAATGGCCGGATGGCCGCCCCTAACTGCCTCTCAAGCAGGACAGCGAACGTGAAGAACTGGAACAGGACATCGCTGCTGACCGGCGTTCTCGCCGGCATTACCGCCGCCCTCTTGTCGATGGGCGCGAATACGCAGTCGTCTCTTGCGATCGTTCTCTACGCCGCCTCCGCGCTGCCGATCCTGATTGCGGGTCTCGGTTGGGGAAACGCCGCCGCCATCGCTGCCATCGTGGTCGCGGGCGGGGCAGCAGTGGCACTCGTGTCACCCTATTTCGCACTGCTGATCGTCGTCGTGACGCTCGTCCCGGCCGGCTGGCTCAGCCACCTCTCCAATCTTGCGCGCCCGGCTTCCGAACTCGGCGGTCCCGAGGGTTCACTCGCCTGGTATCCGCTCTCCGACATCCTCGTGCATCTTGCCGGACTGGTGACGGTCGGCATGATCATCGTCGGCTATATCGTCGGATACGACTCGAGCGTCTCCGACATCATGGTCGACATGGTGGTCGAGGCGGTAAAGGCGCAGGAACCGCTCTACAATCCGGATGCCGCGGCGATCGCTCAGCTCAAGTCGATATTCACGCTGGCGCTGCCGCTGGTGCAGGGTGCCATCTGGGTATTGATGCTGTTCGCCGCCTACTATCTCGCGACCCGCATCGTACAGCTGTCCGGAAAGGCGCTTCGGCCGCGGGAGGACGTTCCCTCGTCGCTCAGGATGCACCGCAACGCCATCTTCGTTTTTCTCGGCGGCCTGGCCCTCACCTTCTTCGGCGGGGCGCCGGCTGTGATCGGTGCGCTCGTCTGCGGTACCTTCGGCGCCGGCTTCCTGCTGTCGGGCTTCGCCTCTTTTCATTTTCGCACGCGCGGCAAGTCCTGGCGGCTTCCCGTGCTGTGGATCGCATACCTGTCGGTGTTCGTCTTTACGATTCCGGCTTTCTTCTTCCTCCTGTCCGGCTTGATCGATACGCGCCGCGCCATCGCACTCACGCCCACGGGAAAAAACTGACCAACGAAACGAACAAAACTGAAAGGAAATCAAAATGGAAGTCATTCTCCTCGAACGCATCGCCAAGCTCGGCCAGATGGGCGAAACCGTGAAGGTTCGCGACGGCTTCGCGCGCAACTACCTGCTGCCGCTCGGCAAGGCGCTCCGCGCCAATGCCGCCAACAAGGCCCGTTTCGAATCCGAGCGCTCGACGCTCGAAGCCCGTAACCTCGAGCGTAAGTCGGAAGCCCAGAAGGTTGCCGATTCGCTTGACGGCAAGTCCTTCATCATCGTCCGTTCCGCTGGCGAGACCGGGCAGCTTTACGGCTCGGTTGCCGCCCGCGACATCGTCGAGACACTGGCTGCCGAAGGCTTCAACATCAACCGGAACCAGGTCGACCTCAACCAGCCGATCAAGGCTATCGGCCTGCACAAGGTCACGCTGCACCTGCACGGGGAAGTCGACGTGGCGATCGAAATCAACGTCGCCCGTTCGGCCGAAGAAGCCGAGCGCCAGGCCAAGGGCGAAAGCCTGACCTCGGCCGATGCCATCTACGGCGTGGACGAAGACGCCCTGAAGCCGGAAGACTTCTTCAACCCGGAAGCCGAGATCGAGTCCGAAGAGGAATAAGTCCCGAGCGGACCTCAAGGAAAAAAGCCCGGATCTGATCGGATCCGGGCTTTTTGTTTGCGGGCGATTCCTCGCGGAACCTGGAATTGCCCTACCCGGCGGACGCGATCGCCGCCTGAGGTTCGGCCGCCTTGTCGACCCTCACCACCACCGAAAGCCCGGGAGCAAGGCGGTCGGCCATTGGCTGTTCGGGATCGACGGCGATGCGCACGCCGAGACGTTGCGCCACCTTGGTAAAATTGCCGGTGGCGTTATCGGGCCGTATGATGCTGAATTCCGATCCGGCAGCGGGAGAGAAGCGCTCGATGTGGCCTCTCAGCACCTGCCGGTTCAGGGCGTCTACCGAAATGGTGACGGGCTGACCAACCCGCATTCCGTCAAGCTGCGTCTCCTTGAAGTTGGCGACGATCCAGACGTCGTGCGGCACCACCGAGAGCAGCTGTGTGCCGGCGGTGACATATTGCCCGACACGGGCACCGATCTCGCCCAGCCTGCCGGCACGCGGCGCAACAATCCTGGTGTTGTCGAGGTCGATCTCGGCGAGTTCCACGGCCGCCTCGGCGCCGGCTACCGCACCCTCGAGGCCGGCGCGGGCGCCGAGCGTCGTCGCAAGCGACTGGCGCGAAACCTCGAGATTTGCGATCGCCTGTTTGACGCCCGCGTCCGCCTGCTCGAACGCAGCCCGGGCCTGGTCGGCGTCGCTCCGCGTCGCGACACCTTTGTCGGCGAGCGGGCGAATGCGGTCCCAGGTTGCTCTCGCCGTTGCCAGAGCCGCTTTGGCCCCGTCGAGCTGGGCCTTGCTCGCGGCGATTCCGGCCTTTGCCGATAGCTCCTGTTCGAACGAGTTGGCCAGTGCCGACCGTTGTGTCGCAAGCGTCGCTTTTGCCTGCGCAAGCTTCTGGACGTAAATCCGGTCATCGATCCTGACGAGGAGCTGACCAGCCTTCACCTCCTCGTAGTCGCGCACCGGCACCTCCGCGACGTAGCCGGAAAGTTGCGGGCTGATGGTCGTGACATAGCCGCGGACATAGGCGTTCTCCGTGGTTTCGACGGAGCTCGCGAAGGGCGGCAAACGCCAGGCGTAGAGGACGAGTGAAAGACCGGCGAGGCCGGCAAGAAGCACGATGAGCGTGGTAGGAGAGCGGAAGTTTTTCAGCATGATAACGACTTCATTGTTCAAGATATGGCCGCCTGCATGGTGTCGGGATCGCGCCCGGCAAGCCGTTTGACAGCAATTTGGATGAGCAGCACCGCGAGCGCGAAAAGCGCTATGATCGCCGCCAGCAGGAAGGCATCGTTGTAGGCGAGGATGTTGGCCTCGCGGGTGATCGTCTGTCCGAGCAGGGCAACGCCCTCCCCGTTCAGCAACGCCCTGTCGCCGATTGCCTTGGCGTAGGCGCCCGACAACTGCCCGATGCGCTGCGCGACCAGAGGATTGGTCAGAACGATCTGCTCGGCCAGAATGTTGGCGTGGAACTTCTCCCGCAGTGTCACGAAGGTTCCGAAGGCGGCAGAGCCCATCAGGCCGCCGATGCTCTGCGTGAACAGAAAGACGACGATGAAGCTCAGGATGTAGCTCGGGCCTTTCGCGAGTGCCGCCGTGAAACCGCGGGCCATGGCCGGCGGCAGAAAAAGGGCCGTGCCGGCGGCGACCAGCGCCTGGCTCACATACATTTGTTCCGGACGCGTGAGGCTCGTCGCATGGCTGTCCATAAAGGCGCCGCCAGCGAGCATGCCGAGGGCGAACACGTGGATGACGTCCGCGTGCCCCGGCTTCATCAGCGCCGCACAGAGCAGACCGCCCCCGAGCGATGCGGCCAGAATGATCCAGTAAAGTGTCGCGAGCTGGTCATACTGCAGGCCGAGCAATTGGTAGAAGTTGGTGGCGATCGCCGACTGCTCCGAGGCGACGAGGCGGAAGATCAACAGTACGGCAGCAAAATGCACGATCTCGCGCGAGGCCAACCAGCGTATGTCGATCAAGGGCTGCTCGCGATTGAGCTCGATCAGTACGACGGCCGTGAGGGTAACGACCGCCAAGGCGAGCAGCATGCCGAGCCAGGGTGCCTCGAACCACCAATAGAGCCTCCCCATTACGAGGACGACGGCAACGCAGCCGAAGCCGACGGCGAGCAGCAGGTAGCTGAGGATGTCGGTACGCTGGATGACTTTGGCATGAGGCACCGGCGTCAGCGGCAGCAGATAGATGATCGGCAGCGCGATCAGCGCGAGCGCCATCTCGAGCGTGTACAGCCCGTGCCATTGTCCGATCTCGATGAGCCGCGGCGAAATCAGCCGCGTGATCGGAGCGGCCAAGGTCGTGCATGTCAGTGCGAGTGCGAGGCCCACCGTCAGCTTGCGCGCCGGTGGAAAGGCTTCCAGCATATAGAGAAAGCCGAGGCTCGACATCGGCGCGGCCGCAATGCCGCTGATGAAGCGGACGACGACCGCCGAATGAAGGTCCGAGACGAAGACGTTCATCAGTGAAGCGATGACGAAGCCGACTATGCCGATCTCAGCGAAGCGGCGAAGACCGTATTGGGCGCGGATCTTCACGAGAGCGGCCGAAAGGCTGACATTGGGCGCCATGTAGGCAGCGGCAAGCCAGGCAGCCTCCACCGACGTGGCCGAAAGCGACCCCTGGACCTGCGCAAGATTGGCCGAGGCGAGATTCATGCCGAGGCCCTGCGTCAGAAAGAGGAGAGCGGAGCCGGCGATATAGAGAGCCGATCTACCGATGCGCATCGAGTCGGGAGCGGCAACGGCATTCATCGGTCGCCACTCCGCCCGATCGACTGGATGTTCGTCGCGATCTTGCAGACGACCTTCAGCGCCACGGCGATTTCCTGTGGCTGCAGCCCGCCCAGGACCTCCTCGCGGATGTCGCTCGCGAGCTTCTGAATCTCATCCGCCACGGAGCGGCCAATGTCCGTCATATGGATCTGCTTCGCACGACGATCGGAAATCTCGACCCGGCGCTCGATGAACCCCTGCTTTTCCATGCCGTCGAGAAGGCGAACGATCGTCGGCGTCTCGATATCGAGCTCTTCGGCCAACTCGCGCTGGTTCAGACCTTCTTTCCTGGCGAGCGCGAACAGCATCCGCGCACGCGGCAGCGTCAGGCCGCGCTCCTTCACCCGCGCGTCGAACACCGACCGCAGTTTGCGATTGACGGTCGCAAGTGCGTCGAACAGTTCACGATTGTCGCTTGGATTCGGCATTTAGTGTCTTTTCCATATTACTAGCATGCTAACTATCTGACACTATTTAATCCGGCCATGGGCATTTTTCAAGATGCCCATCGAGGACGCGGGGACGCGAATCAGGTAGTTTTTACCCATGGCCGCTGCGTCAACCAGCATCGCGTGAGAATGTATTTTTTTACAACTTCTCCCTTGCCTCCCTGTGGATCAGTCGAACAACGGGCAAAGGCGACAGGCGGGGTTGTATGGCACGCCACTGTTGCGTGCCTGCACTAGACGCGGCGGGCAACAGTCAGCAAACCGGTGCCTCACGGGATCATAAGCGGAAACGGAAAACGATGAACGACGCAGCGCGAAAGCTCGCCCCTTTGGCCAAGGATCAGGCGGAACAGCATTATCGCGAGGCGCCGAACAATCTGGAAGCGGAACAGGCCCTGCTCGGCGCCATTCTCGTCAATAACGACGCCTTCTACCGGGTGTCGGACTTCCTCAAACCCGTACACCTGTATGAGCCGTTGCATCGCAGGATCTTCGAGATCGCCGGCGAAATCATCCGCATGGGCAAGACTGCCAACCCGGTGACGGTCAAGACCTTTCTCAAGGCCGACGAGAAGGTCGGCGACCTGACCGTTGCGCAATATCTCGCGCGCCTCGCCGCCGAAGCCGTGTCCATCATCAATGCGGAGGACTACGGCCGCGCGATCTACGACCTGGCGCTCCGCCGGTCGCTGATCACCATCGGTGAAGACATGGTGAACATCGCCTATGACGCACCGCTCGACATGCCGCCGCAGAGCCAGATCGAGGATGCCGAACGGCGCCTGTTCGAACTCGCCGAGACTGGGCGCTACGATGGCGGCTTCCAATCGTTCAACGACGCGGTCGCGCTCGCGATCGACATGGCCGGACAGGCGTTCGAGCGGGACGGTCACCTCTCCGGCATTTCCACCGGCATCCATTCCCTCGACGGGAAGATGGGCGGACTGCAGCGTTCGGACCTGATCATCCTCGCCGGCCGTCCGGGCATGGGCAAGACCTCCCTCGCGACGAACATCGCATACAACATCGCCGCCGCCTACGAGCCGGAAGTACAGCCCGACGGCTCCTTCAAGGCCAAGAACGGCGGCGTGGTCGGCTTCTATTCGCTCGAAATGTCGTCCGAACAGCTCGCTACCCGTATCATCTCCGAGCAGACCGAAGTCTCCTCCTCGAAGATCCGCCGCGGTGACATTTCGGAAGCGGATTTCGAGAAGCTCGTCGCCTGCTCGCAGATGATGCAGAAAGTGCCGCTTTATATCGACCAGACCGGCGGTATCTCGATCGCCCAGCTTGCCGCACGCGCGCGCCGGTTGAAGCGGCAGCGCGGCCTGGACGTGCTCGTGGTCGACTACATCCAGCTCATGACCGGTTCGAAGAAGTCGGGCGAAAATCGCGTACAGGAAATCACCGAGATCACCACCGGCCTCAAGGCGCTCGGCAAGGAACTCAACGTGCCGATCATCGCGCTGTCGCAGCTTTCGCGCGCGGTGGAAAGCCGCGAGGACAAGCGGCCGCAGCTCTCCGACCTGCGTGAATCGGGCTCGATCGAACAGGACGCCGACGTGGTTCTCTTCGTGTTCCGCGAGGAATATTACGTGAAGAACATGGAACCGCGCGACGAGTTCGATCCGAAATACGAAGAGTGGAAGATGCAGATGGAGAAAGTGAAGGGCACGGCCGACGTGATCATCGCCAAGCAGCGCCACGGACCGACCGGTACCGTGAAGCTCGCCTTCCAGTCGGAATTCACGCGCTTCTCGGATCTCGCCGATCCGTCGTTTACGCAGTACGAGCACTGAGGGGCGCACTCTACCCCACGAACACCCTCGCAACCGCCACGACGATCACGCCGGCCGCCACGGCGGCCAGCAGCGGAAGCCTCGTGGCGACAAGCGCTGTCGCGAGGGTTGCGAGCGTTTCGGCCGGCCCGGTGACCAGCGCCGTCGGCGCGATGACGGCCATCAATACCGCCGGCGGAATCGCCTCCAGCGCCCGCTTCTGCTTAGGACCTATCGTTACGAAACGGATGAGGACGAGACCGCCGATCCGGGTCAGCACCGTCGCAACGGCCATCGCGAGGATCGCAAGAAGCGTGTGCGGATCGAGCGTCATGCGCGGGCCTCCTGACGTTCCCCGGTAAAGAGCGCCGCAATGACGCCCGCCCCCGCGCCGGCTGCGATGTACCAGACTCCGGGGAGGAGTTGGTGCGCGAGGACCGCGGCCGCAGCGCTCGCAGCGAGAACCGCGCCGGTCTCTCGTCCCTTCCAGAAACCCATGACCAGGACGATGAAGACCGCGGGAAACGCAAAATCGAGACCGAGCGCTTTCGGGTCTCCGAGGAACGCGCCGGCGAGCGAGCCGGCAAGGCCGGCAAGCACCCAGACCAAATAGAACGGCACCGCGAGGCCCGCATACCAGGCAGGCATGAGCCGCGACTCACCGGCCCGGACCTCGGCCATGGCCCATATCTCGTCGGCAAGGAGAAGCATCGCGGCATATCTCGCCGGCCCCGAGAAGGCCGGCATCTTCGTGCCGATCGACGCGCTCATCAGAAGATGGCGGATATTGACGAGCAGAGCCGAAAATCCGAGGACCGCCCAGGAGGCCGGATGAGTCCAGATGTCGAGCGCGACGAATTGCGAACCGCCGGCGAAGACCAGAGCGCTCATCATCACGACTTCGAGGGTCGACAGGCCCTTGGTTGCGGCGACGGCCCCGAAGACGAGCCCGATCGGCATCACCGCCACGATAAGCGGTGCCATCGCCCTGAAACCGCCCCAGAATTCCTCGACTGCCCGCACCTTTTTCACGCCAGGGGTCTCCCGTACCTGCAACACCAATCTTCTGAAATTGCGCACTTCCGGGACGGAAAAACCGTTACGCGCTTTTCCTGGAAGTGCGCCAGCAGGTAGCCCGGCAGAGGACGGCCGTCTTGAACGAAAGTGATCAGCCTGAGCGATAGGTGCCCGGCGTCACGCCGGTCCGAGCCTTGAAATGGCGGCTGAAATGCGCCTGATCGGCAAAACCGCAGTGATAGGCGGTGTCCGCCGCAGACCAGCCCTTGCGCAGAAGGGCCTTGGCTTCCCGCACCCGCTTGTCGGTGAGAAAAGCATGCGGGGTGATGTGAAATTCCTTTCGGAAGGCGCGGATCAGATGGGCGCGGCTGAGCCCCGCCAGCTTCGCAAGTTCCTCCAGCCCGATATCGTGCGTGTAGTTTTCAACAAGATAGTCGCGTGCCCGGTGCACGGCTGAACTCTCGCGCGTCTGCAGAGGGACGATGATAGCGTTGCCGTGGCGCTCGAAGAGCCTGGCCAGGAACCCGAACATGCTTTCGTCCGCTTCGAGCGTACCGACCTTGCCTTCCAATGCGCGGTGCGCACGATGAAAGCCGATCGCAAGCTCTCTATCGGTGAGAAGCAGCCGCGAGAAGGACGGCGTTCCCTTGAAGGAGCGGCCGGTCACATCCTCGAGAATCTCCACCAGCAGGTCCGTGGATGGATAGATCATCCGGTAGCGGTAGCCTTCATGACCCGGATGCCCGTCGTGGATTTCATCCGGGTTGATGAGATAGAGATCTCCCGGGCCCGTCTGCGATCGTTCCCCCTTGATCGTGCTGATCTGGGAACCCGCTTCGATCGCACCTATGCTGAAGGTGTCGTGCGCGTGGGGGGCGAATTCGTGTGTGATGAAGGTCGCGCTGAGGCACTCCATGCCCTTGAAGCGGGGGTCGCGCCAGAAACGAGTCCGCTCGGCTCCCTCGAGCGGCATGGCCTCGATGGCCTTTTCCTGTGAGATCGTTTCCATCGGCCGATCTTATCGGGCGAGGAAAGGCTCGTCTTGCATAAAAGTGCTTTCGGCCGGAGCATTGCGTCGGCGGTTTGCGGCACGGAGCACTTGGATGTATTGCTGCGGGTATCACCCACGCAGAGTTCCAGTATGCAAAGCCCCGAGTTTCTTTCCGCCTCCAGCAGGCTCACCGTCGACCTCACCGCGCTTGCCGACAATTGGCGGGCGATGAACGAGCGGTCCGGAAACGCCCGCACCGCCGCCGTTCTGAAGGCCGATGCCTACGGCCTCGGCGTCGTGCATGCCGCACCGGCTCTCTATGCCGCCGGCGCGCGAGATTTCTTCGTGGCCAGTGTCGAAGAAGGGGCCGAGCTTCGCCCGCTTGTTCCGGATGGACGAATCTACATTCTCGCGGGAATGTGGCCCGGCAACGAGGAACTGTTCTTCGAGAACGATCTCGTGCCGATCATCAACTCGGAGGAGCAGCTGGCGGTCTTCATGGCAGCGCTTTCCGAACGGGGCGACCACCCCTGCGTTCTCCACGTCGACACGGGCATGAACCGGCTCGGCCTGTCGCCTGAGGAGGCCGTTGCCCTCGCCCACGACCCTGCGCGGCCTGCGAGTTTCTCGCCGGTCCTCGTCATGAGCCATCTGGCCTGCGCCGACGATCCTGGACACCCGATGAACCGCTATCAGCTTCAGCGTTTCCGCGAGGTTACGGCCGCCTTCGAGGGCGTGCCGGCAAGCCTCGCAAATTCCGGCGGCGTGTTCCTCGGCGCGGACTACCACTTCGATCTCACCCGGCCCGGTATCGCGGTCTATGGCGGCGAAGCGGTAGATGGCGCCGTCAATCCGATGAAAGCGGTCGTCACCGCCGAAGCGCGCATCGTGCAGGTCAGGACGGTTCCCTCCGGCGAAACCGCAAGCTACGGCGCCTCGGTCCGCTTCGGCCGCGACAGCCGCATTGCGACGGTCGCGATCGGTTATGCCGACGGCTACCACCGTTCGGTTTCGGGCGGCGGCGTCACCCTCAGACAGGCGATGCCCTCGGGCGCCTTCGGTTTCCTGCATGGTATGAAGGTGCCGCATGTCGGGCGGGTGACTATGGATCTGAGCCTGTTCGACGTCACGGACCTGCCGGAAACGGCCGTGCGTGCCGGCGATTACATCGAGGTCTTCGGACGCAATGTCGCCATCGACGACGTCGCGCGCGCCGGCGGCACCATCGGCTACGAGCTGCTGACGAGTCTCGGCCGCCGGTATCATCGGACCTATGTCGGAGGCGCTTGAACAAGGCGCAAAGGAATATCGTCCTTTCAATCGGGAATTCGCGGCATTATGTGACCGCCAAGAGTGATTCTCGGGCGGCGGCAATTCCGCCATCTGCCCGCAAACATCCGAAAGCCGACATCCATGGCGAAAGCCCGCACCCAGTTCGTCTGCCAGAATTGCGGCACTGTCCATTCCCGCTGGGTGGGCAAGTGCGACGGTTGCGGCGAGTGGAACACGATCATCGAGGATGACCCGACGGGAGGGATCGGCGGCGGTCCCATGCGCACGCCGAAGAAGGGGCGTCCCGTCGCACTTACCACGCTGTCCGGAGAGATCGAAGACGCGCCGCGCATCCACACCGGCATTTCGGAACTCGATCGCGTGACCGGCGGCGGCTTCGTTCGCGGATCCGCACTGCTCGTCGGCGGAGATCCCGGCATCGGCAAGTCGACCGTACTGATGCAGGCGGCCGCGGCACTTGCCCGCCGGAAGCATCGGGTAATCTATGTCTCGGGCGAAGAAGCGATCGCCCAGGTCCGCCTGCGTGCTCAGCGGCTTGGCGCCGCCGACAGCGACGTGCTTCTTGCGGCCGAGACGAATGTCGAAGATATCCTCGCGACGCTTTCCGAGGGCAAGCGCCCGGACCTCGTCATCATCGATTCGATCCAGACGCTTTGGAGCGACATCGTCGACTCCGCACCGGGCACGGTGACGCAGGTCCGCACCGGCGTGCAGGCGATGATCCGCTTCGCCAAGCAGACGGGCACGGCGGTCGTGCTGGTCGGCCACGTGACGAAGGAGGGCCAGATCGCCGGCCCGCGCGTCGTCGAGCACATGGTCGATGCCGTCCTTTATTTCGAGGGCGACCGCGGCCATCATTACCGCATCCTCAGGACGGTGAAGAACCGCTTCGGACCGACCGACGAGATCGGCGTTTTCGAAATGTCGGACAAGGGCCTGCGCGAGGTCGCCAACCCGTCGGAGCTGTTTCTCGGCGAACGCAACGCGAAATCCCCGGGTGCCGCGGTCTTCGCCGGCATGGAGGGCACGCGGCCCGTGCTTGTCGAGGTACAGGCGCTGGTCGCGCCGACATCGCTCGGAACGCCCCGCCGCGCGGTGGTCGGCTGGGATTCGGCCCGCCTTTCGATGATCCTCGCCGTGCTGGAAGCCCATTGCGGCATTCGCCTCGGTCAGCACGACGTCTATCTCAATGTCGCGGGTGGCTATCGCATTTCCGAACCGGCGGCCGATCTCGCTGTGGCTTCCGCACTGGTTTCGTCGCTTGCCGGGCTTGCCCTGCCGGCCGATTGCGTCTATTTCGGCGAAGTCAGCTTGTCGGGTGCAGTCCGGCCGGTTGCGCATACCGCCCAACGTCTCAAGGAAGCCGAGAAGCTCGGTTTCTCCCAGGCCGTCCTGCCATCTGCATCGACCGAGCTGCCGAAGAACGGCAACGGCCGCTGGAGCGAGATGGAAAGCCTGCCGGATCTGGTGGCGCGTATCGCGGGATCGCGGCGTGCCCTGCAGCAGACGAATGACGAGGACTGACGGAATAGCCGCGCCCTGGAGCATCAACAGGATGTGCCGCCTGGCGATTGGCGGTGAAGTCGGAGTAAGGACAACATGCCCATCACAATTCTCGACGGTATCGTTCTCGGCGTCGCGCTGTTTTCGGCCATCCTCGCGATGGTTCGCGGCTTCTCGCGCGAGGTTCTGTCGGTGGCGAGCTGGGTCGGCGCAGCCGCCGCGGCCTATTTCCTCTATCCGCATCTTCTGCCCTACGCCAGCCAGTACACGACCAGCGGAACGGTCGCGATGATCGGCTCGGCGGCCGTGATCTTCCTGATCGCACTGATCATCATCTCCTTCATCACGATGCGGGTGGCCGACTTCATCATCGACAGCCGCATCGGCGCGCTCGACCGCACGCTCGGCTTCCTGTTCGGAGCCGCTCGCGGCATTCTGCTCGTCGTCGTCGCCATGCTGTTCTTCAACTGGCTGGTGGCGCCGCAGCAGCAGCCCGTCTGGGTGACCCACGCGAAGTCGAAGCCGCTGCTCGACAATCTCGGCAATCAGTTGGTGGCGCTGCTGCCGGAAGAGGCCGACGCCACCATTCTCGACCGCTTGCGCGGAAAGGATACGACCGGCGAAGGCGAAGGCGAGACGCCGCCGGCTCAGACGGAACAGGCGCCCGGCGAGGAAGCACCGGCGACGAACGGCTGAGATCGACAGGAAAGTTTGCGACAAAGCCCGCTGTGCGGGCTTTATCCATTTGGAATGACGCTTGTCAGTGTTTTCGGGTAAGATCGCTTGAAGACTGGCGGCCCGATCACGATATGCGCACCGGCACGTAGCAAAGGCGAATTGCGATGACCGATCTCAGATCCAGCGAAATTCATGACGAACTCGACGGCGACACCCTCCATGAGGAGTGCGGCGTTTTCGGCATTCTCGGGCATCCGGACGCCGCCGCGCTGACGGCGCTCGGCCTGCATGCTCTCCAGCATCGAGGGCAGGAAGCCGCCGGCATCGTCACCTTCGACGGGCGGCAGTTCTATTCGGAGCGCCGGATGGGTCTCGTCGGCGACCACTATACCGATCCGACGACGCTCGCGAAGCTGCCCGGTTCGATGTCGATCGGCCATGTACGCTACTCCACCACCGGTGAGACGGTCCTGCGCAACGTCCAGCCGCTGTTTGCCGAGCTGCAGGAAGGCGGAATCGCAATTGCGCACAACGGCAACTTTACGAACGGGCTGACGCTCCGGCGCCAGATCATTGCAGACGGTGCCATCTGTCAGTCGACATCCGACACCGAAGTGGTGCTGCACCTGATCGCGCGGTCGAAACACGTCTCCTCCAGCGACCGCTTCGCCGACGCGATCGCCCAGGTCGAAGGCGGCTATTCGATGCTGGCTCTGACGCGCACCAAGCTCATCGCCGCCCGCGACCCGAACGGCATTCGCCCGCTCGTCATGGGCGAACTCGACGGCAAGCCGATCTTCTGCTCGGAGACCTGCGCGCTGGATATCATCGGCGCCAAGTTCGTTCGCGATATCGAGAACGGCGAAATCGTCATCTGCGAGATTCAGGCGGACGGGTCGATCACCATCGATGCCCGCAAGCCGCAGAATCCGCTGCCGGAACGCCTTTGCCTTTTCGAATACGTCTATTTCGCCCGGCCGGATTCCGTCGTCGGCGGCCGTAACGTCTATGTCGCCCGCAAGAACATGGGCAAGAACCTCGCCATCGAAGCCCCCGTCGAGGCGGATGTCGTGGTGCCCGTTCCGGATGGCGGTACTCCGGCTGCAATCGGCTACGCGCAGGAAAGCGGTATCCCCTTCGAACTCGGGATCATCCGCAATCACTATGTCGGGCGGACCTTCATCGAGCCGACGCAGCAGATCCGCGCCTTCGGCGTCAAGCTCAAGCATTCTGCGAACCGGGCGATGATCGCCGGCAAGCGCGTCGTGCTCGTCGACGATTCCATCGTCCGTGGCACCACTTCGGTCAAGATCGTCCAGATGATGCGTGACGCAGGCGCGCGCGAGGTGCATGTGCGCGTCGCAAGCCCGATGATCTTCCACCCGGATTTCTACGGCATCGATACGCCGGACCGTGACAAGCTGCTCGCCAACCAGCATGCCGACCTCGCCTCCATGTGTCGCTTCATCGGCGCCGATTCGCTCGAATTCCTCTCCATCGACGGGCTTTATCGTGCCGTCGGCGGCGAGACGCGCAACCCCCAGGCGCCGCAGTTCACCGATCACTATTTCACCGGAGACTACCCGACCCGCCTTCTCGACCAGGGGGCAGCGAGCAACGTTCGCAAACTCTCGGTTCTCGCAAGCAACGGATAACGAACAACAACATGACGCCCAATCTGAAAGACCGGATCGCCGTCGTCACCGGCGCATCGCGCGGGATCGGCTATTTCACTGCTCTTGAACTCGCCAAGGCCGGCGCCCACGTCGTCGCCTGCGCCCGCACCCTCGGCGGCCTCGAAGAACTGGACGACGCGATCAAGGCTTTCGGCGGGTCGGCAACGCTCGTCCCCTTCGATCTGTCGGACATGGCCGCCATCGACAAGCTCGGCGGTGCCATAAACGAGCGCTGGGGCAAGCTCGACATCATGGTCGCCAATGCGGGCGTCCTCGGCACGATCTCGCCGATCGGGCATGTGGAAGCCAAGGTCTTCGAAAAGGTGATGGCGATCAATGTCACCGCGACCTGGCGCCTGATCCGCTCGCTCGAACCGTTGCTCGTCCGTTCGGATGCCGGCCGCGCCCTCATCCTCTCCTCGAGCGCGGCGCACAAGTGCAAGCCCTTCTGGGGGCCCTACTCCGCCTCCAAGGCTGCGGTCGAGGCGCTGGCACGCACCTGGGCCTACGAGACGCAGCGCCTGCCGCTGCGCATCCTCAGCGTCGATCCGGGCGCCACGCGCACCGCCATGCGGGCGCAGGCCGTGCCCGGCGAAGATCCCGAGACCCTTCCGCATCCCTCCGAGGTGGCTCAGGCGCTGTTGCCGCTGCTCGGCCCCGAGCAGACCGAGACGGGAAAGCTCTTCATCGTTCGGGAAAAGAAGATCGTCGACTACCGCATGCCGGAATAGGCCGGCGGCGCTTCCCCGCATCCGGCCTGCCGGCCACCTTCTCCCCGCAAGCGGGGCGAAGGTGATTGGCGACTGGTGCTCCGCCCCCGGCGGGCATCCGCTCGCGGTAACCTTTCAGCTATTCGCTATCCCCCGGCAAACCGTCGTTCCCGTGGCCGCCCGGCCAGTCGCCGTATTTGCGCTGCCAGGATCGGGCACCGAAGGGCAGGCTCACCAGATAGGCCACCGCAGTCACCACCATCGTCTCCCAGGTATAGGTCATCAGCGTCGCCACGTAGAAGACGACGACCAGAATGACGGGAAGGACCAGATCCCGGCGGACGCGGTTCTCCGACTTGCCGGACCAGACAGGAAGACGGCTGACCATAAGGAAGGCGATCAGGACGGTATAGAGCGACGCGATCAGCGCAAACGTCCTTTCCGGCGCAAGGCCGAGCAGGCCAAGATAGACGGGCAGCAAAACCAGCATCGCACCGGCCGGCGCGGGAACGCCGACGAAATATTCCGACTGCCAGGACGCCTTGACCTGGCGCTCCGCCATCACGTTGAAGCGCGCCAGCCTCAGACCGACGGCAATGGCGTAGATCAGGGCCGCAATCCAGCCGAGGGAACGCGCCTGATCGAGCAGAAAGACGTAGAGGACGAGGGCGGGCGCGACCCCGAAATTGATGATGTCGGCAAGCGAGTCCATCTGGACCCCGAAACTCGAGGTCGCCTTTAGAAGACGCGCGATGCGCCCGTCGATGCCGTCGAGGAAAGCGGCAAGGAGAACCATCGCAACCGCGAGCTCGAACCGATTCTCGAATGCCAGCCGGACGCCCGAGAGGCCGGCGCAGATCGCCAGGACCGTGATCATGTTCGGGACCATCAGCCGTAGCGGAATCTCCCGCAACCGGGGCCCGCGGGCCTTGTCGTGGGTGCCGGTGGCGTCCACGTGCTCAGCGGCGGGCTGTTCCGGGCTTCCTGCGGATTGTTCGTGGCGGGGTTCTTCCATGACCTGTCCTCACGCGCGCCGGCTGATGACCGGGCCCTTCGCCGATCCGAATTCGGCGAGCACCGTCTCGCCGCCGGTGGCCGTCTGACCGACCGTTACGCGCGGTTCCGCACCGGCAGGCAGGAACACGTCGAGGCGCGAGCCGAAGCGGATGAGGCCGAAACGCTCGCCCGCCTCGAGCGACGCGCTCTCCCGCGTCCAGCAGAGGATGCGGCGGGCCACGAGACCGGCAATCTGGACCACGCCGATCTGGCCGTGTTTCGTTTCGATGACGAGGCCGTTGCGCTCGTTTTCCTGACTTGCCTTGTCCAGCTCGGCGTTCACGAACTTCCCGGCACGGTAGGCGATCCGGCGTACCGTGCCGCTCATCGGCGCACGGTTCACGTGGCAGTTGAAGACGTTCATGAAGACCGAAATGCGCAGCATCGGCTCCGATCCGAGGCCCAGTTCCTCAGGCGGCGTCACGGTGGCGACCGACGATACGGTGCCGTCCGCCGGGCTGATGACGAGATCGTCGTCGATCGGCGTCATGCGCTCCGGATCGCGGAAGAAATAGGCGCACCAGGCGGTCAGAACGAAGCCGATCCACATCAGCGGCTCCCAGAGGAAGCCGAGCGCCAGCGAAACGACAAAGAAAATCGCAATGAAGCGGTAGCCTTCCCTGTGGACCGGTACGAGCGTGTTGCGCACTGTGTCGATCAAACTCATGAACTCTACTCTCCATATTTGCTTTGCGACGTGAACTAGCGCGAATCAGACAGCCCGGCAATGTCGAGGCCGAGAGATAGAGGACTCGCGGTAACCTCAGTGCGGTCAGAGCGCCGGCATTCCCCGGTCGACGATGCCGAGATCGTCGCTCTCACGCACGCGTTTCAATTGTTCTTCGGCCTGCGTTGCCTCGCGCTGGCGGCTCCACATGGAAGCATAAAGACCGCCGCGGTCGATCAGTTCGCCATGGGTGCCGCGTTCGGCAATCACGCCGTCCTTGAGGACGATGATCTCGTCGGCGTTGATGACCGTGGATAGGCGATGGGCGATGACGAGCGTGGTGCGATTGCGCGACACGATATCGAGCGCAGCCTGGATTTCCTGTTCCGTCTTCGTGTCCAGAGCCGAAGTCGCCTCGTCGAGGATCAGAATCGGCGGCGCCTTCAGGATGGTTCGCGCGATCGCGACGCGCTGCTTTTCGCCGCCCGAAAGTTTCAGGCCGCGCTCGCCCACCATGGCGCGGAAGCCTTCCGGCAGGTCACGGATGAAATCGGCGATCTGCGCCGCCTCGGCGGCTGCCTCGACCTCCGTATCGCTCGCCGTCACCCGGCCGTAACGGATATTGTAGGCGATCGTATCGTTGAAAAGCACAGTGTCCTGCGGCACCATGCCGATCACGGAGCGCAGGCTCTTCTGGGTGACGTCACGCACGTCCTGACCGTCGATGGTGATCGAGCCTTCCTGGACATCGTAAAAGCGGTAGAGCAGCCGCGACAATGTCGACTTGCCGGCTCCTGAGGGGCCGACGACTGCGACCGTCTTTCCGGCGGGCACATCGAAGCTGATCCCTTTCAGGATCGGCCGTGCCGGATCATAGGCGAATTGGACGTTCCTGAAGGAAATTGCGCCTTTTTCGATCTCGAGCTCCTTCGCGTTCGGCCGGTCCACGACCTCCGCCCGAACGTCGAGCAGATCGAACATGTGCTCGATATCGGTCAGGCCCTGGCGGATTTCGCGATAGACGAAACCGATGAAATTCAGCGGGATCGCGAGCTGAATCAGCATCGCGTTGATGAAGACGAAGTCGCCGATGGTCTGTTCGCCGCGCTGCACGGCGAGCGCCGATATCGTCATCATCACCGCCGTGCCGGCACCGAAAATCAGCGCCTGGCCGAAGTTCAGCCAGCCGAGCGACGTCCAGACCTGCGTGGCGGCCCGCTCGTAACGCTCCATAGACTTGTCGAAGCGCTTCGCCTCCATCTCCTCGTTGCCGAAATATTTCACGGTCTCGAAATTCAGGAGCGAATCGATCGCCTTGGTGTTCGCATCGGTGTCGCTGTCGTTCATCGAGCGTCGAATGGCGATGCGCCAGTCGCTCGCACGCACCGTAAACCAGATGTAGAGCCATACCGTGACAGCGGTCACCAGGAGATAGGTGAAGCCGTAGCCCCACCAGAAGATCACCGCCGTCAGCAGAAACTCTATGAGTGTCGGCACGCTGTTGAGGATCGTGAAGCGGACGATCGTCTCGATGCCCTTGGTGCCGCGCTCGATGATGCGCGAAAGCCCGCCCGTGCGCCGCTCGAGATGGAAGCGCAGCGAGAGCTGGTGCATGTGAACGAAGGTCTTGTAGGCAAGCTGCCTGACGGCATGCTGGCCGACACTGGCGAAAAGCGCGTCGCGCAGCTGGTTCAGGCCCGCCTGCAGCAAACGCGCGAGATTATAGGCGAGTACCAGCATGACGGCGCCGGTCAGGAACTGCGGCAGGAAACCGAGCGCGTCGGGCTTGTTGTTGAGCGCATCTGTCGCCCATTTGAAGAAATAGGGGACAAGGATGAGCACCATCTTGGCGATCACCAGGATCACCGTCGCCCAGACGACCCTCAGCTTCAGATCGATCCGGTCCGCCGGCCACATGTATGGCCACAGATTCGCTATGGTTTCGATGGGATTGGCGCTGTCGGCGGAAACCGTCTTCTTCTGGGGCACGTCTCAGTCCGCTTCATGATTTGATTGACGAAGACATGCGGGCGAACCGCTACGTCGCGCGCCTTCATCCCGCACCAGCTTCAATGAAAAGCGGCGCCTTTTTGGAGGACGCCGCTTTTCCTGACAGATAGGTCCACCTCCCCGCCAACGCAATGGAAGTGCCGGCAAAAGACAAACTTAGAGCGGGATGAGGAAAACTATGTGCGGTTTTCCGCCCGCATCCCGCTCTTGGGAACGATCACGTCAATGCTTTGAGGTCGAACCGACCTCAAAAGCATCGTGATCTAGTGTCGCATATGCTTGCGGTGGATTTCCCGCGATTCTTCCTCCGACAGCATCTCGTCCGGAACCCCGAAAACCTGGCCCGGTCGGATCAGATCCGGATTTTCGATCTGTTCGCGGTTGGCGAGATAGATGGTGGTGTAGCGCAGACCGGCACCGTAGACGCGGCGCGAGATCTGCCACAGCGTATCGCCGCGGCGGATGATCACCGACGTCTTGCTTTCCTTGAGAGGTGCCTGCTCGATGGTGGCCGGCTGTTCTTTCGCCGCATCCGAAGCCGGCGCCGCCGCCTGTTCGGCCACGGTTGCATTTGTCTCGCCCGCTGCCGAAGGCTCCGGCTGCTTCGAGGCATCGCTCGCCTGCACCGCCAAGGGTTCGGCGGATGCCACCGAGGTGCCGACATTCTGGCGCGTCAATGCGTTCCCAAGAGCGCCATCGACCTTCTCCACCGCCGCTGCGACGCTTGACGGGTCCTGCGGCGCAGCCTTGAGCGCGTCCAGCGCCGTTGTCGCCGCCTTGGACGCTTCAGCGGCGGCTGCCGCCAAATCGGCATCGGAGCCGTCGGCCGGCTTGAATTCGGCCAGCGACTGGAGGGCGAATTCGGTTGCCGAGCGGGCCGCGGCGAGCTGCTCCACGGAGGGCTGCTTCCCGTCGGCAAAAAGCGCTTTCAAGAGGGTAAGCGCCTTGCCCGCTTCCGCCTTCAAACGGTCGAGACCCGTCGTGGGTGCCGCAAGCGTCGAACCGGCGATGGCGGCAACCTGAGCGCCCGCCGGCCTGTCGAAGGGAACGGAGGCGCGCATCGCCACCTTGCTTGCATCTTCGTTCATCATGTCGGCGCGGATGATATGGCTGCCGACCGAGAGCTCGATCGAACCGTCGACGACGAAATGTCCCTTGTCATCGGCTTTCACCTCACCCAGCAGCTCGTCGTCCGCGTAAATGCGGACAAGGGCACCGGGCTTGGCGTTGCCTGCGACATACATCATGCCGCCTTCGATCTCGACCGCAGTTACCTGCAGCCCGGGAATGGTTGCCGGTGCGGCGGGAGAAGCGGAAGCGCCGCCGGGCTCGCCGGCCGGTACCGTGCCCGGATCGGCGGCTGCCTGCATCGGCTTCGGCTCGGCTTCCGGCGTCGTGATCAGCCGGCTCGCCTTGCCCGCCTTGGATACCATCGCCAGCAGCTGCCCACTCGAATCCTTCGGTACCGAAACAGTTGCAACCTCCTCCGACGTCTTGCTGTGTCCGCCTGAGCCGACGCTTCTGAGCGTCAGCTGGTGGTCGCCTGCCGAGAGCGGCTTGTCGAAGACGGCGGCAAAATCGCCGCCCGCGCCGACATTGGCGGTACCGACGACCGTGTCGCCGCTCAGGATCTCGAGCTTCGTGCCGGGCTGGGCTCTGCCCGCGACGACCGTCGAGCCGTCCGGTTCGACGCGCAGGACGTCAAATCCCGGAACCGTCCAGTTCGCCACCGGGTCGGATGCGGCCGCATTGCTGCCGGAGGCCGCTGTCGCTTGTTGTGCTGCGTTGCCTTGCGGGGCGGACGGATCGGTCTTCGTCGCCGCCGCCGTTTGGCCGGGCTGCTCGCCTGCGCCCGATTGGGCCACCGCCCCCTTGTCGCTGTCACGCAGATTCGGCTGAACCACAAAGATCATCAATGCGGTCGCGATTGCCAGGACGCCAAGCGCCACCCAGCTGGCCTTATTCTTAATCATGCCACTCTCCACAGGGCGGAGCGCCTTGATGCTCCCCGCATGCCCCATCGGCCGGCGCTGCGACGCCCGGTGCATTATAGCGCAACCGCAGCACACTGTCCGAATTCTTCAATGTATTACTGAAATTGCTAACGTTTCTTATAGTTCTATACAAGCGCTCACTATGATTCCGGCGCTCGACAGCCGGAGATTTTTCGTCCATTTTCCTCGACCCGTGCTGCACTGCAATTTCTGGTGGGACCATGAACGAGGAAACCACGCCGATTCTATCCGTTTGCGTTTATTGCGGTTCTCAGCCCGGGCGTGACGAAGCCCACATGCAGGCCGGCCGCACCCTCGGCAGATCGATCGCCGATCATGGCCTGCGCCTCGTCTATGGCGGCGGCACGCGCGGGATCATGGGCGCCGTGGCGAGCGGCGTGCTCTCATCCGGCGGACACGTGACCGGCATCATTCCCGAATTCCTGATGGACAAGGAAGCGACGCGTCACTCGCTAGGCCAGCTGAACGAATTGATCGTTACCGCCGACATGCATGAGCGCAAGCACAAGATGTTCGAGCGCGCCGACGCCTTCGTCGCCCTTCCGGGCGGGATCGGCACGCTCGAGGAGATCGTCGAAATCATGACCTGGGCGCAGCTCGGCCGCCACAGGAAGCCGATGGTCTTCGGCAATGTCAATGGCTTCTGGGATCCGATGCTGCAGCTGATCGACCACATGCGCGGCCAGGGATTCGTTCACACCGCGCATCTCGTGCAGCCGCTGGTGATCGACCGTGCGGAAGACATCATCCCCGGCATCCTTGCCTCGGTCCGCGCCAACGGGCGCGAAGGCGAAGCCGAGATCATCGCCAGGCTCTGATCCAGAGCGGGACGAGGAGAAGTGTGTGCGGTTTTCCGCCCGCATCCCCGCTCTAACTTCTTAGAATCGATCACGTTCATGGCTTCAGGTGGATCCGACCTGAAGTCATCGTGATCTGACTCTGCCGATTATTCGGCCGGCGTCGGTTGAGCCGCCCGCCGCGCCCTGCTCTCCGCAAGCATCGCTCCCGAATAGATGAAGAGCGCGGCCCAGATCAGGGCGAAGGCGACGAGCTTTGCCGTTCCAAAGGGTTCGTGGAAAACGAAGACCGCGATCAGGAAGATCATCGTCGGAGCGATGTATTGCATGATCCCAATCGTCGAAAGCCGGAGCAGCTTCGCGCCATTGGCATAGATCATCAGCGGCACGGCGGTGACGATCCCGCAGGCGAGGAGCAGCAGGACATCCGTCATGTTGGCGTCGCCGAGGAAGTGGCCCTGCCCCGTCGCCTCGAGCCAGATGACGTAGCCTGCGGCCGGGATGCTGAGCAGCAAGACTTCGAGGAAGAAGCCCTGGTTCGGCCCGACCGGCAGCGTCTTCCGGAAGAACGCATAGAAACCCCAGGAAAAGCACAGCCCGATCGAAACCCAGGGAAGACCGCCCGCGTCGAAGGCAAGCACGCCCACGGCGAGCGCGGCGAGGCCGATCGCCACCATCTGCGCCGGATTCGGCCTCTCCTTCAGCAGCAGCGCACCGAGGAAGATGGAGAACAGAGGGTTGATATAGTAGCCGAGCGCCGTCTCGATGGCCCGCCCCACCCCGATCGCCCAGACATAGATGCCCCAGTTGACCGTGATGAGAGCCGCCGTGATCGTGGCCATCATCAGCACGCGTGGAGAGCGCAGCGCTACCTTCACGTCCTGCGTGCGGCCGAGCCAGACGAGCACGAGGCCTGCGAGCGGTACCGACCAGACGATACGATGCGCCACCACTTCCGCCGCAGGGATATGCGACACCGCCTTCATGAAGAAAGGCAGGAAACCCCACAACAGGTAGGCTGCCAGCGCGAAGGCGAAACCTTTCGGGGAATCGACATTCTCTGCGGGCAAATTCGCGTTCGGCTCGGCCATGATTTTGATCCTGAAATTCCACCGGAGCCGAGCGGGAAGCGCTCCGGTCGCAATCGACGGCCAACCCTCTCGGGAGCAATTGCCGTCAGTCCTCCTGCGTCCTACTCCAACCGACGGTGATGCACCAATTCATTTCCGTGAACCGATGGATGAACGGCGTTGATACGACGGAAGCGGATATCCCGCGCAAGCCGAAATCATCGTGATCCAACTACTCGGCCGCGATCGATCCGACCTGATCGCGGTTTTTGAGCAGCTTGTAGACGATACTGTCCATCAATGCCTGAAATGAGGCGTCGATGATGTTGTCGGACACGCCGACCGTCCACCAGCGCGCCCCTGAGCGATCCGTCGATTCGATCAGAACGCGGGTGACGGCCTCGGTGCCGCCGTTGAGGATGCGCACCTTGTAATCGGCAAGTTCCAGATCGGCGATCTCGGACTGATACTTGCCGAGATCCTTGCGAAGCGCGAGGTCGAGCGCGTTGACCGGGCCATGCCCCTCGGCGACCGACATCATCGTTTCGCCGTCGACGATCACCCTGACCACGGCCTCCGATACCGTCTTCAGCTTGCCGTTCGCGTCGAAGCGGCGCTCGACCATGACGCGGAAGCTCTCCACCCGGAAGAAGTCGGGCACGGTGCCGAGAATACGGCTCGCGAGCAGCGTGAAGCTCGCATCCGCACCTTCATAGGCATAGCCCGTCGCCTCGCGTTCCTTGACGATCGAGATCAGCTTGTCGAGCCGCGGATCGTCCTTGGAGACCGTGATGCCGCGCCGCTTGAGGGCATTGATGAAATTGGCCTTGCCTCCCTGATCGGAGACCATGACCTTGCGCAGGTTGCCGACGCTTTCCGGTGCGACATGCTCGTAGGTCCTCGGGTCCTTGAGCAAGGCGGAGGCGTGAATGCCGGCCTTGGTGGCAAAAGCCGAAGCGCCGACATAGGGGGCCTGGGGATCGGGAGAGCGGTTGAGCAACTCGTCGAAGGCATGGGCGAGCTTGGTCAGCTCCTGGAGCCTCTCGGCATCGATTCCCGTCTCGAAGCGGTTCGAATAGGTTTCCTTCAGGGCAAGCGTCGCAATCAGCGTCACGAGATTGGCGTTGCCGCAGCGTTCCCCGATGCCGTTGAGCGTGCCCTGGATCTGACGAACGCCGGCTTCGACCGCAGCCAGCGAGTTGGCCACCGCCTGCCCCGTATCGTTATGCGCATGGATGCCGAGATTTGCACCGGGCACTCCCGCCGCAATCACGGCCGAGACGATCTCGCGGATCTCGCCCGGCTGCGTGCCGCCATTGGTGTCGCAAAGCACGACCCAGCGCGCGCCCGCCTCGAAAGCCGTTTTCGTGCAGGCGAGCGCATAGGCGGGATTCGCTTTGTAGCCGTCGAAGAAATGCTCGCAATCGACCATCGCCCCGCGCCCGGACTCGACGACCGCCTTCACGGATGCGCGGATATTGTCGAGATTTTCCTCGTTCGTGCAGCCGAGCGCCACCTCGACATGATAATCCCAGCTCTTGGCGACAAGACAGATCGCATCGCTCTTGGCGCTCAGCAGCGCGCTCAGTCCCGGGTCGTTGGACGCGGAGACGCCGGCGCGCTTGGTCATGCCGAAGGCGACGAAGGAGGCCTTGTCGGTACGCCGGCACTTGAAGAACTCCGTGTCCGTGGGGTTGGCGCCGGGATATCCGCCCTCGACATAGTCCATGCCGAATTGATCGAGCAGCGCCGCAATCGCGATCTTATCCTCGACGGAAAAGTCGATGCCCGGCGTCTGCTGCCCGTCCCGAAGCGTCGTGTCGAAGAGATAGATGCGTTCCCTGGTCATGTCTCGATTCCAACGTACAAATCACTGATCGATTGCGGGTTCTTCGCACCCGCTCTATTCGGTCTTGCCGGCAAATTTATCGGTCGCCCGGATGAGCCGGTCGAGAATGCCCGGCTCCGAATAGGCATGTCCCGCCCCCTCGATGAGGTGGAATTCGGCTTGCGGCCAGGCCTTGTGCAGCTGCCAGGCATATTTTGCCGGGCAAGGCATGTCGTAGCGGCCATGCACGATCACGCCCGGAATTCCGTGGAGCTTATAGGCATCGCGCAGCAATTGCCCGTCTTCCAGCCAGCCGGCATTGACGAAGAAATGGTTTTCGATGCGGGCGAACGCATGAGCGTATTCGTCCTCCTCGAAGGGCGTGCTGGTGTCCGGCTCCGGCAGAAGCGTAATGGTCTCCCCCTCCCAGATGCTCCAGGCCTTGGCCGCGGCAAGCCGCGTCGCGCGGTCCTCGCTTGTCAGGCGGCGGTGATAGGCCCGCATCATCTCGTGGCGTTCTTCCGGCGGGATCGGCGCGATGAAGCGTTCCCACTTGTCGGGGAACATTTCCGAGACGCCGAACTGATAGTACCAGTCGAGCTCGGCCTTGGTCAGGGTGTAAATGCCCCTGACGACGAGCTCGCTTACCCGCTCAGGATAGGTCTCGGCATAGGCCAAGGCCAGCGTCGAGCCCCAGGAGCCGCCAAAGACGAGCCACTTGCCAACCCCGCAAAATTCCCGCAGCCGTTCGATATCGGCCACGAGGTGCCAGGTCGTGTTGGCCTCGATCTCTGCATGCGGCGTCGACCTGCCGCAGCCGCGCTGGTCGAACAGCATCACATCGTAGAGCGACGGGTCGAAGAGCCGGCGGTGGTTCGGCGAAATCGTACCGCCCGGGCCGCCGTGTAGGAAGACCGCCGGCTTGGCGCCGGGCGTGCCCGCCCGTTCCCAATAGATCGAATGGCGGTCGCCCACATCGAGGTGCCCGGATGCATAGGGTTCGATTTCGGGATAGAGGGTACGCAATGGAGAACTCACGATAGATCTTCCTCGGGCGGCCAGTGCACCGTGTCGTAATCGGGGTGCTGGCGGTTGGATTCCAGGACTATGAGATGGCGCTCGGCGGCCGCTTCGCTGCCGTCGTCGGTCTCTGTTTCGGGAAGCTGCGGCAGATGCGAAAACCAGAACATCCGCGACTCGACGCCGGACTGGTAGACCGGCTGGACGTCATCCGGATCGTCGAGCGAACCAAGCGCGATGTTCAGAAAGCTCGCATGCGGCATGTCATAGAAGAGCGGCGTCCCGCAATCGCGGCAAAAGCCGCGGCGCACGAGATCGGACGAACGATACCAGGCGGGCTGGCCGCGCACGATGCGGAAATCTTCGCGCGCGATATTGGCGAGCGGCAGAAAGTAGTTGCCCGCCGCCTTCTGGCACATGCGGCAATGACAGATATGCGGATCGTCCAGCGTGCCCTCGGCGCGGTAGCGCACCGCGCCGCACTGGCAGCCGCCGGTGAAGATGCGTCGGATCATCGTGCCCAGACTCCGCCGGGAGGCCACTGCTCCGTCTCATGGTCCGGATGCTGAAACGAGATGATCTGCTCCTGCCGCCCATAATAATCGGCATCGTCGTGAACCGGCTGCTCGAAGATCGATTCGACCCAGGGAAGCCGGGACTGGTAATTGACCTGAATTTTCGGCGCGAGATCGGAGCGGTCGTCGAATGCGCCTATGGCGATTTCGAGGCCGCCGGGATGCCGATAGGTCATCGGCGTACCGCATTTCCGGCAGAAGCCGCGATCGATATTGACCGATGACTGGAAGTAGCTCGGCTCGTCACGGATCCACTCGACCCCGTCCTTCGGCGCGGTCACCAAGGCGGAGAAGAACGAGCCGAACTGTTTCTGGCACATGCGGCAATGGCAGATCGAGGGGCGCCCGAGCTCTCCGTGGATGCGGAAGCGAACGGCCCCGCACTGGCAGCCTCCAGTCCTGACGGTATTGCTCATCCTTTTTCCTCCGGTGGCCAGGTTTCGGTGTCGTGGTCGGGGTGCTGATAAGAAACGAGATCGGCAAGAAAGGCGACAGCCTCGGCGTCGGCCATGGTCTCTTCGCCGGGCAGCTCGGATACATGATCGACATAGGGCAGTTTTCCTTCGACGCCCCATTGGATGGTCGGCACGATGCCTTCCGGTCTGTCGAATGCAGCGATCGCGAGCGCCATGCCGTCCGGCGCCTCGTAGGTCAGCGGTGTTCCGCAGTCGCCGCAGAAGCCGCGCCAAACCACATTCGAAGACCGGAAGCGCTTGCGCTCGCCGCGGGTCCATACGAGCTTCGCGCCGCGTACGGAAACGAGCGGGAGGTAGAAATTGCCGCTCGCCTTCTGGCACATGCGGCAATGGCAGACGGAAGCATCGCCGAGTTTTCCCTCGACGCGGAAGCGGACCGCGCCACACTGGCATCCGCCCATATGGATCTCGTCAGCCATCTCGCCCTCCTCTTTCCTCCGGCGTGCCGGCAGCGCCAACATCCTGAAACTAGACCTGAGACCGCTTCACCTCCCAGGTGGTCACTCTTTCGCCGGTCTCGGGATCCTTGCCGTCCTTGAGCTGGATGCCTCTCGCCAGGAGATCGGCGCGGATGCCGTCGGCCTGCGCGTAGTTCTTGGCCTTCAGAAGCTCCAGACGCTCACGTACACGGCCATCGATCTCGTGAACGACCGCCTCGTCGAGTTCGACCTCCTTCGGCACCACCCCGAGAAGCGCCGCGCTCGCGGCGAAGGCCCCGAGATGGCGCGTATCGGCGGAAGCCTTTTGCGCCAATGCATGCAGCGCCTGAATGGCCGCCACGGTGTTGAGGTCGTCGGCCAGGGCGGTGACGACGGCCGGGTCCGCCTCGCCTGCAGCGTCGCCGTAGACCGGCCATTTCGACAGCAGATGCTCGGCCTCCTCCAGCCGCTTGATCGAGAAGTCGATCGGTTCGCGGTAATGGGTCATCAGCATTGCCAGCCGAAGTACCTCGCCTGGCCATTTGCGGCCGCCGAATTTTTCCGTGTGAAGAAGCTCGTAGATAGTGATGAAATTGCCCTCGGACTTCGACATCTTGCGGCCTTCGACCTGCAGGAAGCCGTTGTGCATCCAGACATTCGCCATCATCTCGGTGCCGTGGGCACAACGCGACTGGGCGAGCTCGTTTTCGTGATGCGGGAAGATCAGGTCGATGCCGCCGCCGTGGATGTCGAACACGTCGCCGAGATAGCGCCCGCTCATCGCCGAGCATTCGATGTGCCAGCCCGGCCGCCCGCGGCCCCAGGGGCTGTCCCAGCCCGGCTCGTGCTCGGCGGAAAGCTTCCAGAGCACGAAATCGCCCGGGTTTTTCTTGTGCGCCTCGACGGCGACACGGGCACCGGCCTGCTGCTCGTCGAGATTGCGCTTGGAAAGCTGGCCGTAATCGTCCATCGACCGTGTATCGAAGAGCACCTCTCCCTCGGCCTCGTAGGCATGGCCCTTGGCGATCAGCTTTTCGATGATTTCGATCATCCCGGCGATGTTTTCGGTAGCGCGCGGTTGCACGGTGGGCTCGAGGCAGCCGAGCACCGCCGCATCTTCGAGGAACTGCGTCTCGGTCTTCTCGGTCACATGCCGGATCGCCTCGTTCAGCGGCAGCCCGGGATAGTCGCGCAATGCCCGCGCGTTGATCTTGTCGTCCACATCGGTGATGTTGCGAGCATAAATGACGTGATCCGCGCCATAGACGTGACGAAGCAGCCGGAACAGGACGTCGAATACGATGATCGGCCGTGCATTGCCGATATGGGCATAGTCGTAGACCGTCGGGCCGCAGACATACATGCGGACGTTCTGAGGATCGATCGGCCGGAATTCGGCTTTTTCCCGCGTCAGCGTGTTGTACAGTTTCAAAATCGGCATTCCGCCCATCCCAGATCTCCAAGTCTGCATGCAGCCGTCGCAATATAATCGCCGGGTGGCCCCGCGCGTTTGTCATCTTGGATTTCTGGAGACGAAAACGGCCAGGCCAGCGGTTCGCTAGCGAATAATCTTCCGGCAAATAATGCAGATAACCGTTTTCATGGCGACCCTTATCGCGCGTCACCCGGCGCCGGTCAAGAGGCGAGCCACGTGCAAGCGAAAGTCGTCATTCCGCAAATGACAGCCATGGATTCGTTACGATTTGGCTTATCTGGAAATCGTCAGAGGGGGAGGAGATTCGCCAATGCGGCCCGGCACTGCTTCAGGTCCTGTTTCCCGAGGAACAACAGGGACATGGTTTTCGTTGAAAATTCACGAGGGCTAATGCTCCCGATAGGGAAAACACCAAGGAAGACATGCAATGAAGGCCGCCAAAATTGCCGAACGCAACCCGCCGCCATCCGATCTGCTGACGAAATACCGCCCACTTGGCCTGAGGGCCGTCCTCGCAGCCGCGCTGCAAGTCAGGGCTAAACCGGCTGACAAGAAGATCGCGAAGCGTTCGGCTTAGTTCCGATCTGGGAGCAGCGCCGCGCGTCCCCTTCGCCCCGCTTGCCGGGGAGAAGGTGGCCGGCAGGCCGGATGAGGGGCGGTCCTTGGCTCAAAACAGCGACATCTGCCCGCCATCATCCCGATCGTCAGAGCGCCCCCTCTTCGGGATCGGCGCTATGGGCGTGACCTCGTCCTGAAGCTCAGGGCCGGTGTTGGCGACCTTGTTGACCTTGTCCGACACGGGAATTGCTTCGAAATAATCCTCCGCCGCCGGCACCATGAGGTCGGCCACCTCGCGAGGTTCCTGGCTCTTGCAATCGAGCCAACGGGAAAAGTCTTCGGGCTGGATCACGACCGGCATGCGGTCATGGATGTGACTGACGGCGCCGTTCGCATCGGTGGTGAGGATCGCCGCGGTGTCGACCTCCGAACCGTCGGCGGAAGACCAGGTCTCCATGAGCCCGGCAAAGGCCACGATACCGCCCTTTTTCGGCCGGACCCAAAAGGCTTGCGACGCCTCCCGGCTGCCCTTGACGGGGCGGCGCCATTCGTAGAAACCGGACGCCGGCACCAGCACGCGGCGATGGCGCATTGCGGCGCGGAAGGCGGCCTTGCCGATCGCGGTTTCGGCCCGAGCGTTGATGAGCAGCGGAAACTTGCGCGGGTCCTTTACCCAGCCTGGCGTGAAACCCCAACGGACGAGGACAGCCTTGCGTTCCGGCAGGTTGCTGCCCGGTTCCGGCCGATCGGAGGCCACGATAACGACTATCGGCTGCGTCGGCGCGATGTTGAAGCGCGCAGGAAAGCCCTCCGCTTCAAGCAGGCCAAACAGTTCCAGCAATTCCTCCGGCGTGGCCGTAAGCGCAAAACGTCCGCACATGACATCGATGTGGCACTTCACGTAGTATGGGTCAACGACCAAGGTGATTTTCGATTCCATGATAACGAAGCAACCCGAGCGCGCCTCCTCCGCCATTCTCGAACGGAACGGCCGCTATCTTCTTGTCCGGCGGGCCAATCCGCCGTCAGCCGACATGTACGCGTTTCCCGGCGGCAGGGCGGAGCCCGGGGAGACGCCTGCGCAGACGGCATTGCGCGAACTCGCCGAGGAAACGGGCATCAGCGCCCGCGATCCCGTGCTCTTCGAAATCTATGACCTGCCCGGTATAGGCCCGCAGGAGCGTCACTTCCTGCTTTCGGTCTTCACCGTCCAAGCCGATCCTGATTTGGTCGCGATCGCCTGCGATGATGCCGCCGGCGTTGGCTGGTTCACACCGGAGGAGATTTTCACCTTGCCCATTCCGGAAAGCGTGCGCGACTGCGTGGAAAAGCTGGCTGCCGGCGGGCCAAGGCGTATTCCTGAGGCGACGACCGGCGTCAGTTCGGATTTGAGGGGCGCATGACCGATAAACGGCTCCCGTTCAGACTGTTGCTGCTGACAGGCATTCTCCTTGCGACCGCCGCGGGCGTGGCGGCTCAGGAAAAGCAGCCTGCCCAGCAGACGGCCGCTCCTTCCCCGGCGCAGGAGGAAAAGCCGACCCCCTACGACCGGCGGTTGATCCGCCTCGCCGAAATTCTCGGCTCGGTGCATTATCTGCGCAATCTCTGTCTCGACCAATCCGAGGACGGCTGGCGCCGCTCCACCCAGGAACTGATCGACAAGGAGGCGGCCGGAGAGCCGAAACGGCGCGAGCGCATAACCGCCGCTTTCAACCGGGGCTATCGGACCTTCGCCTCGGTCTATACCAGGTGTACGGAGCCCGCGACGCTCGCGGAAGAACGCTACCGTGCCGAAGGTGCAACACTCGTTTCGGAAATCGTCGCCCGCTTTGGAAATTAGGAAGATATTAACCTCTTTTTCCCTGACCCCGTGTCGTTTCGGGAAAAGGCTGCTAAGTTTGTTAAGAGAGTGATAAGAAGTAGCCGGCCTGTCTGCCCGTTCAGTTGCGGTTCAGCGGATAGGCGTTAGGTTAGCCAGTGCACGTAATGGAAGCCGCATGGAACGAATGATGGAACCAAGCCTGACAGACATCGACGACATGATCGTCCACGAGAAGATGCAGGCGGCGCTCGAGCACCAGAACGAGGCTTGGGCGGATGGCATGGCCGACGGCATCGAGCCCGAAATCATCGCCGATGCGGCGATTGCGCTGGCCATGCGCGAAACCGTCCGGCTTCATGGCGAAGAAGGTGCCGAGGCAATGCTTAATTCGCTTCGCGAGCGCATGCTCGCCGGAGAATTCTCGCCAGAGCGGACGATTCAGTAACATCAGGACTGCCCGATGAACCGGAACCCTGCAAACCGGGCCCTCCCGGTTGGTCTTGTCGTGTTGCTGCTGGCGAGCGCGACCATGCCCCCTGCGCCCGCGTTCGCGCTCAGTGAGTTTCAGGGCGCCCCTGCCCCTGCCGGCGAACAGAACGCAGCCCCAGGCGACGAGGCCGAAGAGTCCACGCCGGAAGAACGGGCCCCCCTCGAAATTCCGATGCCAGACCCTCTCGTCGACAGGACGGCCGTCGAGTCGAAGGACGATGAGATCGCCGCGCCTGACGTTGTGGAGCCTGTCGAGGTGCTGACGGATGTTTCGAAGATCCCGGTGCCGGTCGCACGCATGCGCGAACTGATCGTCGAGGCCGCGGCTTCGGGTGACATCGAGCGGTTGCGCCCGCTGCTCGGCAAGGGCCCCACCCAGACCCAGGTTACCGCCACCGCCGGGGAAGACGACCCGATTGCCGCACTCAAAAGTCTTTCCGGCGACCAGGACGGCATCGAAATTCTGGCCATCCTCCTCGACGTCATGTCGACGGGCTTCGTGCTTGCGGACAAGGGTACTCCCGAGGAGGCCTATGTCTGGCCCTATTTCGCCGAGAAGCCGCTCTCGTCGCTGACCGCCCCGGAAAAGGTCGACCTCTTCCGACTGGTGACCGCCGGCGATTTCGCCGGGATGGAAGAGTTCGGCACCTACAATTTCTACCGCGTCGGCATCACGCCGGATGGAAAGTGGAAGTTCTTCGTCGCGGGCGATTGAGCGCGTCTCGTGCCGGAGAGACGGAAATGCTGGCGGTTCCCGCTCGGCATGCTTGCCCTTCCCCGGCAGACATCCTACCTCTTCGGAATAGAGAATAGGACTCGACATATGCCAATGGTTTGCCTCGACGGCCGCGCAATCATTCGTGTCTCCGGAAAGGACGCGGAGACCCTTCTTCAGACGCTTATCACAACGGATATCGCCTCATTGACCCCGGACGAGGTCAGGCCCGGCGCGCTGCTGACGCCGCAGGGCAAGATCCTTTTCGATTTCCTGATCTCCCGCGACGGCGAAGCGTTGCGTCTGGAGACGACGGAGGATCAAGCCGAAGCGCTCGTCAAGCGCCTGACGATGTACAAGTTGCGATCGGCAGTGGAGCTGTCGCTCAATTCGCCGGCGCCGGTGACGGTCGTGTTCGGAGAAGATGCGCCTGCCGAGAGCTATCGCGATCATCGGTTCGAGAAGGCGGGCATGTCCGCTTTCCGCCTCTATCGCGACATGCCTGCAGCGGAAGCGGGCGTCGCCGATCTGGACCGGCTCAGAATCGCGGCGGGCATCGCCGTTGCCGGGCGCGATTACGACCTGCAAGATGCCTTTCCGCATGACGTGCTCATGGACATGAACGGCGGCCTTTCCTTCCGCAAGGGCTGCTATGTCGGGCAGGAAGTCGTTTCGCGCATGCAGCACCGCGGCACTGCGCGACGCCGCCTTGTCATCGTCGCCGGCGAGGCGACGCTGCCGCCGAGCGGGACCAACATTTCCGTCAACGGACGGCCGATCGGTTCTCTCGGCACCGTACTGGATCGGGACGGCCTGGCTATCGTCAGGATCGACAAGGCAGGCGAAGCGATCGCCAAGGGTGAGGCCATTCTTGCAGGCGACGTGCGCCTTACCCTCACGCTGCCCGCCTGGACGGGACTCGTCTTTCCGAACGAGACAGGCGAGGCGAGCGCATGATGAGTGCGCGTGCGTGGCAGCGTATGCTTTCCGGGCGGCGGCTCGATCTTCTCGACCCCTCACCGCTCGACGTCGAGCTTTCCGACATCGCCCACGGACTTGCCCGCGTAGCGCGTTGGAACGGGCAGACTTCCGGCGACCACGCCTTCTCCGTTGCCCAGCACAGCCTCGTTGTCGAGGAGATTTTCCGCCGCACCAATCGCTGCGATGCCCAGGATTGCCTGATGGCCCTGCTTCACGACGCGCCGGAATACGTCATCGGCGACATGATCTCGCCGTTCAAGGCCGTCGTCGGCGGCGGTTACAAGACCGTGGAGAAGCGCCTGGAGAATGCGGTCCACCTGCGCTTCGGGCTTCCGGCACATACGCCCAGGGAGCTCAAGGAGCGGATCAAGAAGGCCGACCGTATCGCGGCCTATTTCGAAGCGACGGAACTTGCCGGCTTTTCCGCAGAGGAGGCCCGAAAGTTCTTCGGTCAGCCGCGCGGCATCACCCGCGAGGCGTTGCTGATCGACCCTCTGCCCGCGGTCGAGGCGCAGCGGCTCTTCGCCACGCGCTTCAATGCGCTGGAGTCCGAACGCGCCAGGGCGAGACAGGAGGCGTGACCATGACGGCAATCGTCGTCTCGCCGCTTCAGCGTATCGCGGAAATGGCCGTCCGGCACGGCTGCCGCGAAATGCTGAGCCTGCTTGCGAAGGATCAGAACTTTCATCGCCCAGCCGTCATCGATCATGCGAAGCATCTGACGATCGGCGTCAACGACATCAGCTTCGCCGGAACGGGCGACCTGATTGCGCCCCAGGAAGAACACGTTCAGCGAATCATCGATTTCGCCCGCCAATGGGACCGGACGCGGCCGATGCTCATACATTGCTGGATGGGCGTCTCCCGCTCGCCTGCGGCCGCGCTGATCGCCGCACTCGCCGTCGAACCGGACCAGGACGACCACGCGCTCGCGAAGCGCCTCCGGCTTGCCTCGCCCTATGCGACGCCGAATGCGCGGCTCGTGGAAATCGGCGACCGGGCGTTGTCCCGCAAGGGTGCGCTCGTCGCCGCAGTGCGAGCCATCGGCCGCGGCGCGGATGCCGACGGCAATGCTCCGTTCATCCTGCCCCTGCAAGACGTGCAGCATGCCGGGTGAAGCGCAGCCGGTCACGGTCGAGATCGGGCTCAATGCCGTGATCGTCGCGGTCGTCAGTCGCAGCCCGCGCATCCTCGCGGTCAGCGAGGCGGACGGGGACGCTCGCGACAGCCTGCCCTTCGGCCCCTTCGATCCGGCCCGCCACCGCACTTTCGAGGCCAGCCTGCGGGCCCGCGTCGAAAAGCGTACGGCGCTCAAGCTCGGCTATATCGAGCAGCTCTACACCTTCGGCGACCGCGGGCGCCAGCGTCTGCCCGGCGAGGAAGGCAAGCACATGGTGTCCGTCGGCTACCTGGCGCTGACGCGCACTGACGCCGAGAACAACGAGAGGCTGGCCGAGGCGGGCGCCCATTGGCGCGACTGGTACGGCTATCTGCCCTGGGAAGACTGGCGTCTCGGACGTCCCGCGATACTCGACCAGACCATCCTGCCGGCGCTTGTTCGCTGGGAGTCCGGCGACGAAAAGCCGGCCTCGGCGCAGCGTCGTTCACGAGTACGCCTCGCCTTCGGCCTTGACGATTTTCCCTGGGACGAAGAGCGCGTGCTGGAGCGCTACGAATTGCTCTATGAGGCGGGTTTGGTGCGCGAGGCCGTGATCGACGGCCATTGCCGCGATCCGGAAAATCCCGCGGCAGGACTGGCGATGCGCCACGACCATCGCCGGATCGTCGCGACCGCTGTCGCGAGACTGCGCGGCAAGCTCAAATACCGGCCGGTGGTCTTCGAGCTGATGCCGCCGGCATTCACCCTTACCGATCTGCAGGCCACCGTCGAGGCGATTTCAGGCCGCCATCTCCACAAGCAGAACTTCCGCCGGCTGGTCGAAGGAGCGGAGCTCGTCGAGCCGACGGGAGAGACCCTGGCATCCACCGGTGGCCGTCCGGCCGCACTCTTCCGCTTCCGCCGCCAAATCCTGGACGAGCGGCCAGCGCCCGGCCTCAAGGTCGGCGGCCGCTGAACCTTAAAGCGCGCCGCGTTTTGCCAAAACCGCTGCGCACCGGGCGAGATGCACTATTTCACCACCGCGCAGGCCAGCCGGTCGCCGGCATCGCCGGAGGGCTGGCTGCGGTTGTCGTCCGAATGCATATGGATCACCAGGGCCCGGCCGCGAAGGGCGGTGGCCTTGTCGTCGAGAGACACGAAGCTGTTGAAGACCTGGGCGCGCAGGATGCCATCGGCGCCGACATACTGGTTGGGCATGTCGCCGGCATGCGGGCCATTGGAAGCGAGGAAGCCGTGCTCGGAATTTTCATCCTCGCCGGCAAAATGCTTTCCCGCCGACTCGAACCCGTCCTTGGGATCGCAGCGCCCCATTTCGTGAGCATGAAAAGCGACCCAGGTATCCTTCGGCAGGCCGCTTATCTCCATCTCGATCAGCACGCCCTTGCCACCTGCCGTCAAAGTGGCCCGCCCGATGTCGGTACCGTCCTTGCCCACGAACTCGGCCGTTGCCGTTTGCGAGGATTGTTGTGCCGAAGCGGCACCCGCCAAGCCTGCCGCACAGGCGATCGCGATCATCGTTCTCATCATCGGAGTTCTCCCTCTCACTCGCGGGTCGATAGAAGACAACGCGCGGCTGCCGAGGTCGTTCCGCAAAAACGCGGCTGAGTTGCAGTCATCCGGCGAATTGAGCTAAATCGACACGTCCAGACCGATGTCGAGCGTCGGTGCGGCCATCGTGATCTTCGAAGTCGAGATGTAGTCGACGCCCGTTTCGGCGATTGCCCGAATGGTTTCGATCTTAACGTTTCCCGACGCCTCCAGCCTGGTGCGGCGCAGGTCACCGGGATAGGAAGCGGCGGACAGTCCCCAATGTGCCGCGTTGATTGCGACGGCCTCGCGCAGCAGTTCCGGCCCCATATTGTCGAGCAGGACCACGTCCGGCGAGGCGGTCAGTGCCTCGCGCAACTGGGCGAGGCCGTCGACTTCGACCTCGACCTTGACAAGATGGCCGCAATAGGCCCGCGCGGCGCGGACGGCGCCGGCAACACCGCCGGAAACGGCGATGTGGTTATCCTTGATCAGCACCGCGTCGTCGAGGCCGTAACGATGATTGGAGCCGCCGCCGAGGCGAACGGCGTATTTTTCGAGAGCGCGAAGGCCGGGGATCGTCTTGCGCGTGCAGCAGACCTTGGCGCCCGTATGGGCGATCTCGTCGGCGAACGTCGCCGTGTAGGTCGCGACCCCCGAGAGATGCATGAGAAAGTTGAGCGCCACCCGCTCGGCCGAAAGGAGTCCTCGGGCACGGCCGGAAATTCGCGCAATCGTCGTACCTGGCGCCACCCGGTCGCCGTCCGCAGCGAGCGCCTCGAAGCGGATCGACGGGTCGATCAGGCGGAAGGCGGTTCGCGCCAGTTCCAGCCCCGCAATCACGCCCGCTTCGCGCACGCTCATATTCGCGGCGGCTGTCCGCTCCGGCCCGATCGTCGAAAGGGTGGTGATGTCACCGGCCCGGCCGAGATCTTCCAAAAGGGCCGCTTTCACCTGCTCCTCGACCATGAGAGCGGGCAGTTCCGGGCGAAGGGCGATCATTATGTCGTTCCTGCGATTGGAGTAGCTTCTAATTTCGCGTTTGCCGCCGTCATGCCGGCTCGCTCTCGGCCACGTCCGCGGCCAGACGCTCCGCCTGGGCAAGCGTCAGATAGGTCCGGCGCCGCCATTCCGGTCGCTCGTCCGGGCAATCGGCCCGAAAATGACCGCCGCGGCTTTCCGTCCGCTGCAGGGCGGCGATCGCGATGAGCTTGGCCGTGGTAACGATATTGGCGAAGCGCAGGCGCTTGTTCGTCCTCTCGAGTTCCGCAATCCCCCGGATCGCCCGGGTCAGGCTTTCGCGCGTACGCACGACCCCGACGCAATCGCTCATCAATTGCCGCAGCACCTTGAAAGGCGGGCTGTCCTCGACCGTCACCGGATCGTCGTTCTCGCCGGCATTGTCGCCCCAGGCAGTCAGCTTCGGGGCCGGCAGGCTGCCCTTGATATTCTCCGCGATCCGCGCCGCGAAGACGACCGCCTCCAGCAGCGAATTCGAGGCAAGACGGTTCGCGCCGTGAACGCCGGTCGATGTCACTTCGCCCGCCGCCCAGAGGCCGTCGATGGAGGTACGCCCCTCCCCGTCCGTCAGCACGCCGCCCATGTGGTAGTGCACGGCAGGCGTGACGGGGATCGGTTGCCTGACCGGATCGATGCCCGCTGCCATGCATGAGGCGTAGACGGTCGGGAACATCTCAGGAAAATGCCTGCCGACGGCCTTTGTGCAATCGAGGAAGGCGCCGCGTCCGGCCTGGACTTCCGCAAAGACCCCACGCGAGACGATATCGCGCGGCGCGAGCTCTCCATCGGGATGGATGTCGAGCATGAAACGGCGGCCTTGCGAGTTCACCAGGGTGGCGCCATCTCCGCGCAACGCCTCGGTGGCAAGCGGCGCCGGGTCCTTGCCGATGTCTATCGCGGTCGGATGAAACTGGACGAACTCGGGATCGGCAATGATGGCGCCCGCCCGCGCCGCCATGCCGACGCCCTGGCCGCATGCTTCCCATGGATTGGTGGTGACCGCATAGAGATGGCCGACACCGCCCGAGCAAAGAACGACGGCGCGCGCCGGGAAGGAAACGCGGCTCTTCGACTGGCCGGCATCCGGCCGCGCGATCACGCCGGAGATGAACCGGCCCTCGCGCACCAGTTCCTCGACCACGTAGCCCTCGATCACCCGGATCGACGGGGTATTGCGCACCGCGGCAATGAGCGCCTCCATGATCGACTTGCCGGCCATGTCGCCCTTGACGCGGACGATGCGCCGCTCGGAATGCGCGGCTTCCCGCGAAAGCAGGAGCTTTCCCTCCAGGTCGCGGTCGAAGGGCACCCCGAATTCGAGCAGATCGTGGATGCGGGCCGGGCCCTCTGCGACCATCATGCGCGTCATCTTCTCGTCGACGATACCGGCACCGGCCGCAACCGTGTCGGCGACATGCTTCTCGAATGTATCGCCCCTGCTCATCGCGGCGGCTATGCCGCCTTGCGCCCAGGCCGAGGAAGCGCCGTAGCCGATCGGTGCGGCGGCAAGGATCGTAACGGGACGCGGCGCCAGTTTCAGCGCGCAGAAAAGCCCGGCAAGGCCGCCGCCGACGATGACGATGTCATCGATCCCGTTGAAGGACTGCGGGCGGAAATGGTCGGTCAGCATGGCTCGATAACTCCTCCACGGGCCTGCGCCGGGTTTGCCCCGGCATTGATCACTGCTTGAGGTTCACCATGCGCTCGACCGCCAGCCGCGCGCGGTCGGCGATCGCCGGATCGACCAGAACCTCTTCCGTCATGTCGAGCAGGCTGTCGAGGATCTTCGGCAGCGTGATGCGCTTCATGTGCGGACACAGGTTGCACGGCTTGACGAAATCGACGCCCTTGACTTCCGACTGGATATTCGAGGCCATCGAGCATTCCGTCACCAGCAGCACCCGTTGCGGCCGCCTGTCCTTGACGTAATTGATCATGCCCGATGTGGAACCGGAGAAATCGCAGACGGCGATGACATCGGGGTGGCATTCCGGATGGCCGACGATCTCGATGCCGGGATTGGCTTCCTTGTAAGCCAGGAGTTCGGCTGCCGTGAAGCGCTCGTGCACCTCGCAATGACCTTTCCAGGTCAGGATCTTCTTATTCGTCTGGCGCGCCACGTTCATCGCCAGATACTCGTCCGGGATGCAGAGCACGGTGTCGGACTCCAGGCTTTCGACTACTGCCAGCACGTTGGAGGAGGTGCAGCAGATGTCGGTCTCCGCCTTCACGTCGGCCGAGGTGTTGACATAGGTGACGACCGGCACGCCCGGATAGCGTTCCCTGAGGAGCCGCACATCCGCTCCGGTGATCGAGTCCGAAAGCGAGCAACCTGCTCTCGCATCGGGAATGAGCACCGTTTTTTCCGGATTGAGCAGCTTCGACGTCTCGGCCATGAAGTGCACGCCGCACTGGATGATGATCTCCGCGTCGACCTTGGTAGCGTCGCGCGCAAGCTGGAGCGAATCGCCGACGATGTCCGCCACGCAGTGAAAAATGTCCGGCGTCTGGTAATTGTGGGCCAGGATGACCGCGTTGCGTTCCTTCTTCAACCGGTTGATCGCATGAACGTAAGGCGCATATGCCGCCCACTCGAACGCAGGAATGAAGTCCTTGACCTTTTCGTAAAGGTGCTCGGTCTCGCGCGCGACAGCCGGGGTGAAGGCGAGATCCGGCTTTTCGATGACACCGAAGCGTGCCGCAGCGCTTGCAAAGGCCGGAGCGGGCGCCGCTTCCTTGCGAAGGTCAAGAGTGGTCATCGGGCTCTCCTCTCTCGCCGTTTCCGGCAATTTCTAATTATGCTCAAAATGAGCATAATTAGATCAAAACAAAAGCGGCTGAGCCGCCGGAACTGATTTAGAAAGTTTTGTGACAGATTTCAAGCGCGCAGGGTGGAAACGACACGCCCGCATATCGCACGGGCGCATCGCGACATTTTGGTGATCAGGCCATTGCCGGGCGGGCGACGGCACGCTCCTCGATCGGCCAGTGCACGATGGCCGCGAACACTCCGAGCGCGACGCCCACCCACCAGACCGGATCGTAGGATCCGAATTGGTCGTAGAGATAGCCGCCCATCCATACGCCGAGAAATGAACCGATCTGGTGCGACAGGAACACGATGCCGCCGAGCAGGCCGAGATGCCGCGTGCCGAACATGATCGCCACCAGCCCGTTGGTCGGCGGCACCGTCGAGAGCCACAGGAGGCCCATGGCGACCGCGAAGACGATGACCGATGTCGGCGTTTGCGGCAGCAACAGGAAGGCCGAGACGACGACTGAACGGGCCAGATAGATCAGCGCCAGGAAATAGGGCTTCGAATAACGCTGGCCGATGATGCCCGCCGAGAAAGAGCCGATGATGTTGAAGAAGCCGATCAACGCCAGCGCGATTACCGCATAGCGGGCGTCGATTCCGATATCGCCGATATAGGCCGGAAAATGCGCGGTGATGAAAGCGACCTGATAGCCGCAGACGAAGAAACCCGAGACGAGCAGAAGATAGCTCTTGTGCCCGAGCGCTTCCTTGAGCGCTTCCCCGACTGTCTGCTTGAACAATGCCTCGGACTGGCGCCCGGAAGAGGCATTGCCGCGCAGCGGAACCGCAAAGAGCGGAACGAGCAGCATCATGAGGCCGAGATAGACGAGGCTGTCGGACCAGCCATAGGCGGAGATGAGGCCTTGGCTCAGCGGCGCGAAGAGGAACATGCCGGCCGAGCCGGCGGCGGTGCCTATGCCGAAGGCGAGCGAGCGCTGCTCGGGCGCGACGTTGCGGGCAAAGGCGGAAAGCACGATGCCGAAGGAACCCGACGCAACGCCCAGCCCGACCAGTACGCCGCCGCCGATATGCAGCCAGATCGGCGCATCCGCGAAGGCCATCAGGATCAGTCCCGCGGCATAGACGAGGCCGGAGAGGGCGAGCACGCGCCAGGTGCCGAACTTGTCGGCGATCGCGCCGAAGAACGGTTGGCCAAGACCCCAACAGAGATTTTGAAACGCCATTGCCAGGCCGAAGGTCGTCCGGTCCCAACCCTTCTCGGCAAGCATCGGCAGCTGGAAGAACCCCATGGCGGAGCGCGGACCGAAGGTCAGCATCGCGATGATGGAGCCGGCGAAGATGATGAGCCAGGGCAGACCGCTGCGGTCCGCCGGACGGGTGACTGCGGGAGAAATGGCAGACATGGGCAAGCTCCTGATGATGAGGGGCCATTCTATGGTGGCGGCGAGCCCGGGGGAAACCAATAATATTGAGCGTGGCATCACAGGAATTGATGCGCCGGCCGCTCGCACCTTTTCGCACGGCCGCGTTTTAAGCCGCCTCAGCGCACCTTCATCGGCCAGCGCTCCTCGCGACGGCGGAGGACCTCGACCGCGTCGCCGAGCCTGACAATGCCCTCCCCCCGCGGCACGGCGTTCCAGCCGAAGAGCACGCCGGGCACGCGCCGGTCCGCAGACATGCGCTTTACCGAAAGACCCTGGATCGGGTTACCGCCGACGCGTTCGCCGGTCGTCTGATCCTGCGTCGTCATGATGCACCGGGCGCAGGGCTTTACGAGATCGAAGGTAATCCCGGCAATCTCCAGGCTCTCCCAGAAGTCCTCGGCCCAGGCCTCGTCGCAATCGATGACGATATTGGTGCGGAAGCGCTCCATGCCGACCGGCTCCTGCCCCTTTTCCATCAGGGTGCGGTTGAGGTCGGCGAGCGAGCCCGTTGTCGTAACCAGAACCGGGAAGCCGTCGGCGAATGCGACGGGCGCCGCCGCTCCCGCCCATTCGGCGCCGACGAAGCGCTCGGCCTCATCGTCCATGCGGACGAGCTTGACGGGGCGGCCGAACCAGCCGGACAGCGTGTCGTTTGCAGCACCCCCGGCGACCGCCGCATTGACGTCGCTCGACCAGACCCGGACATCGAGGCGGTCATTCGGGTCGAAGCGAACGGAAAGCTCCTTGCCGTTCATCCGCAGACGCACACCGCCGGCGACATGCTCCGCCTCCACCTGCGCAAGCGCCTGCAGCTCGCGCTGCGTGATGAAATGTCCGTCGGGCGCGACCAGCATGAAGCGCCGGTCGCCGGCGAGCCCATCGAGATTGACGGTGACGGCCGTTTGCGGCACCGCGCGGCCGCTCTTCAGGGGATGGATGTTCAGGCCGGTCACTTGCATGTCAATTTTCCGAATTCAGAAATCGAGTCAGGCCGTTGCCAATCTGATTCACCGGGACGTGCCAACCCATTGAAGCTTTTAGATTTCATCCAGCATCATGGCAAGCACGCCGCGAAGCCGCTCCTGCCGCTCGACAGCCAGCCGCCGCCCCGCCGCGGTCTGGAAATCCTTCGCCAGGCGGAAGAGCTTCGCCTCGAAATGGTCGATCGCGAAAGCCTTGTCGTCGAGCGGGCGGGCTTCGGCCAGGGGATCGAGGGGATCATAAAGCGCGCTGTTCATGCGCCCGGCGATGTAAAAGCAGCGGGCAGCGCCGACCATGCCGATGGCATCGAGCCGATCGGCATCCTGCAGAATCTGCGCCTCCAGCGTTTCCGGCGGCAGATTGGCCGAAAAGCTGTGTGTCAGAACGGCGTGGGCGACGGATGTGATATCGGCCGCACTCCAGCCGAGCCTCTCGAGGATTTCGGACGCCTTTTCGGCCGCCAGCCGAGAAGCCGCTGCACGCTGTGGGGAATTTTTCTCGACCGACACGCAGTCGTGCAGCAGCACGGCGGCGGCCAGCAGGCGGGTGTTGCCACCCTCCTCCGACTGGATGCGGAGAGCGTTTTTCCAGACTCGGATGAGATGCGAGGCGTCATGGGAACCATCGTCCGCGGCGAAGGCATGCGGGAGGAGTTCGCCGGCGAGCCGGTCATGGGGTGCGAAGGCGGCCGCGAGTGCAGGAAGTCGGCTCATGCGCGGTGAGCCCCGTTGCCAGCGCTGCCCGACAATATCTTCTGGTAGAAGAGCCCGATACCGATCAGTACCGCCCCCAGGCCGATGAAGGACAGCGCCCGCAGAAAGCCTTCGAGATTGGACATGTCGACCAGGAATACCTTGAGCACGGCGATGAAGACCAGCACCGCCGAGGCGATACGGATGCTCTTGGCATTCATGCGCGAGCCGACCACGAGAAGCAGCACGCCGAGAACCAGCCAGACCACCGAATAGGTGTAGGTCTCACCCTGCAGGAAGCCCTTCCAATCGGCGACGTTCTGCCCTTGCCAGAAACGGCGCACGCTGAGGCTCGCCCAGGCGAAGGCGAGAACGGCGCCACTGACGGCGAGCGCCGCCACATAGGGCAGCGGGCGACGGCCCCGCGCATACCGGGCAAGCCCCGCATAGCCGATGGCGGGGAGCAGATACCCGATGAGGAGCAGGTCGAAGAAGGGAACCCTTCCGAGCAGTTCGCCGCTGAAATACGGGTTCAAACCGACGAGGTGGGCGGCAAGCACGGAAAGCATCGACAGGACCCCGAGCGCCATGCCGCCATACCGGAACACCGGACTCGGCGACCTCCCGTCTAGTGTCATGAATATCCCGGAGGCGCCGATCGCGAGAAGCGTGTAGATCGCCTGCTCACCGAGTGTCGGGACGGAACTGTCGAGCACGCCGCGGTTCATCGCGTGGCGAACGAGGATCGCGACCGTCAGAAGCACGAAAAGGCTCGCCAGCGCCTGCAGCAGGTTGCGCACCCGCACATCCGGCAAGGTCCTCAGGAAATAGGCGGAGGCGACGAGCAACAACGCCGGGATGCCGTAGCCCGGGAGCAGCGCATTGAAGACCGGCACCGTTCCGAGGCTGCCCGGCCCGACGATCGTCGGCTCCCAGGCAATCCGCGCGAGAACGACGACCGCGCCGGCGACCGTCACCCAGGGAAGAACCGGCCAGGAGCGAAGACGCGTCGCGAAGCTGTATGCGGCCCCGAGGAAAGCGATCGCCAGTGTCGTCACCAGGCCGTCGGTCCAGGCGTGAAGCCCGATGACGAGAAGACCGAAGGAGCCGAGCGCCAGCAGACCGCCGGGAACGTCGACTTCCCCCGCCTCTGTGCCCCGGCGATAGAGCCATTCGACTAGCCCGAGAAGGAACAGCCCGCCGGCCAAGGCGACGAGGCCATGCGGCAGGTCGAAGGTGAAATTGCCCGTCATCAGGAACGACATGGCCAGAAGCGCATTTGGCACTGCGGCGGCGAGACCTGCCCAAAGAACGACGAATGGCCGATTCCCCGCCGGGCGCCGGGCAAGCACGAGGGCGCCGAAGAGGACGAAGAGCGCCGAAAGTATCATGGCGCTCAGCATGGCCGTGCGGCCAGGGACGACGATCTCGGGCGGCAAATCGGCCAAAGACGGATCGAGATAGGACAGAACACCACTGAGCGCAGTCAAGCTCCAGGTACCTGCGATGGCACCGAAGGCGGCGAGCAGTGCCCCATAGACCGCATTTGGACGCAAGGAGCCTGCAGCGGCAAGCGCCGCGACGACGACCACGAATTCGGTCACCGGGAAACGCTGGGCGTCGACGGTCGGGCTGATGAACAGCAGCGCGAGAACGGCTGCGACGATCGCCGCCGAGATGGAGATGGCAAGTCGGGGCGGCTTGAAGAGCCGCTCCCAGGCGCCCGCCGCCGGCGCTCCGCTCGGCTCCGCGTCCCGCTCGCCGAGGCCCGGCCAGATCAGTGCGACACCGGCGATCATCACCAGGAGCGCGAAGGTCACCGGAGGCGCCTCGAAAGGCGTCGCGAGCGCTACATAGGCAAGGCCCCAGAGCCCGAGGCCGGCATTGGCAAGCGTCGGAACGACCGACCAGCGGCGCAGACGCGACGCGGCAAGCGTGGCGAGCCATGCGGCCGCAAGGAAGCCGAACAACACCCAGGGGCGCGGCTCTCCGCTGGAGACGAACAGGGGCGTCAGAAGCGATGCGAGAAGACCGAGGCCGGCAAACGCCTGACCGTGCAGCAGTGACAGCCCCACCGTCGCAAGCGAAATCACCGCCAGCAGAATGAAAGCGGCTGCAGTGCCGATGAAGCCGTAGATGCCATAGGCGGCATAGACGACGCCAAACAGGGTGACGGCACCGGCAGCGGTCAGAACGCCCGGTATCATCGCGTTGCGGAAGCGGTCCGCGACAGCAGGCACGGCGCGCCGGCGGATCACCTCGCCGGCTGCTCCGAGCGCGAGCCCGAAGAGGGCGGCGAGGGTCAAGCGGACCGGGGGGCTCAGCAAGCCGGCATCGATCGAATACTGCACGAGGAAATAGCCGCCGAGCGCCAAGGCGAGCCCCCCGACCCAGACCGGCCACCTCCCGCCGATCCGGCTCTCCAGGCTCTCGGTCCGCGCTGCCGCAGCCGAGGGTATCGCCGGTGGCGCGGCCTCCTCGTCGAGGCTTTCGGCAGCACCCCTGGTTTCGTCAGCAACGGCGTGAGCGTCCTGCCGCGCCCGCGCCCATGGACCGTCGGCCATCGCCTCGGGCTCGGCAGCCTTCGCAACGTCAGCCTCCGTCCTCGCAGCTTCGATATCCGGGGAGCGCTGTTCCGTCGACTCTCTCCCGAGCCGCGCGATCTCCGCCTTCAGGCTCTCGATTTCACGGTCGAGGCGCTCGGCCGTCCTCCGGCCGCCGAGGAAAGCAACGAGCGCCATCACGAAGGCTAGAAGAGCTATGGCCTCGAGCATCAGTTCCCCCGGCATCACCACGATCAGGATCGATTCGGACAACGTTAGCGCGAAACGGGCGCCGAAAATATCCTGCGGCAGATATCCGCGGATTTGTGGAGCCGTGAGGAGCATCGCGGCATCGCGACCCTCTGCAGTAATCTCTTCATCCAATTGTCGCAGGACTGTCATGAACTCACTGGTAAAGCGAGACCGGGACGCCCGGGAGATCGGGCGCGTCTACCGTCTCAATGGGGAGAATTGCCATGGACAAGTATCTCGGCCTTACCGAAGAAACCGAATTCAAGACGCTGACGGAGCGCAGGGAAGAACTGGAAGACGTCGGCCATAACTGTTCCACCAACCCGACCATGGGCGACATCATCAATCGCCGCTTCTCGCGCCGGTCGTTCATCGGCGGTTCTCTGGCCGTGGCTGCCATATCCACGACGGTCAGCCCCCTCGCCCTGCTGACGGCTGACGAAGCACGGGCAAACGGCGAAGCGTCGCGATTCGCCTTCAAGGAGATCGAAGCCGGTGTCGACGAGACCCATCATGTAGCCGAGGGTTACGACGCCGACATCCTGCTGCGCTGGGGCGACAAGGTCTTTGCCGATAGCCCGGAATTCGACCCGCTGAACCAGACAGCCGAGGCCCAGAGCCGGCAGTTCGGCTACAACAACGACTATGTCGGCTTCATTCCGCTCGAAGGCAATCCGGACCACGGCCTGCTGGTCGTCAACCACGAATACACTAATGCGGAGATCATGTTCCCGAACTTCGCCCGCGTCGAAAAGGTGACGGAGGACGGCAAGGAGGAGGACAAGGTCGTGCTCGGCGAGTACACCAAGGACCTCGTCGATATCGAAATGGCCGCCCATGGCGGCACCGTCATCGAAATCCGCAAGATCGACGGGAAATGGCAGCCGGTCCTCGACGGCAAGTACAACCGCCGCATCACGGCCACGACCGAGATGCAGCTTTCCGGCCCTGTTGCCGGCCACGAGCGGGTCAAGACCCCGTCGGATCCGACCGGCAGGAAGGTCTTCGGTACCCTCAACAATTGTGCCGGCGGCGTCACCGCCTGGGGCACCTACATGATGGCCGAAGAAAACTTCAACGGCTATTTCGGCGGCGAACTCGCCGAGGATCATCCGGAATTCAAGCAGATGAAGCGTGTCGGCGCGCCGGGCGGGCAGTATGAATGGTCGAAATTCTACGACCGCTTCGACGTATCCAAGGAGCCGAACGAAGCCAACCGCTTCGGCTGGGTGGTCGAGGTCGACCCGCTGGACCCCACCTCCGTCCCGAAGAAGCGCACCGCGATCGGACGCTTCAAGCACGAGGGCTGCGAGTCGATCGTCAACAGGGATGGCCGCGTCGTCCTCTATAGCGGCGACGACGAACGCTACGATTATGTCTACAAGTTCGTGACGAAAGGCACTTACAACCCGGACGACCGGGCGGCGAATATGGATCTCTTCGACGAAGGCACGCTCTACGTGGCGAAGTTCGACGAGGACGGCACGGTCACCTGGATGCCTCTCGTCCACGGCGAAGGGCCGCTGACGGCCGAGAACGGCTTCGCCTCCCAGGCCGACGTGCTGATCGACACCCGTTTTGCCGCCGATGCGCTCGGCGCGACCAAGATGGACCGGCCGGAAGACGTTCAGCCCAATCCGAAGACCGGCAAGGTCTATGTGATGCTGACCAACAACACGAAGCGCAAGGAGGACGAGATCGACGCCGCCAATCCGCGCGCCAAGAATGCCTTCGGCCACATCGTCGAAATTTCGGAAACCGACGGCGATTTCGCCTCGACGAAATCCCGCTGGGACGTCCTCCTGAAGTGCGGCGATCCGAGCGTCGCCGAGGTCGGTGCCTCCTTCTCCACCGCGACGACCAGGAACGGCTGGTTCGGCATGCCGGACAATTGCGCCATCGACGCCGATGGCCGTCTTTGGGTGTCGACCGATGGCAACAACGAAAAGGACACGGGGCGCACGGACGGTGTCTGGGCCGTGGAGACGGAAGGCGAAGGCCGCGGCACCTCGAAGCTGTTCTTCCGGGTGCCGGTCGGTGCCGAAATGTGCGGGCCGAGCTTCAACCCGACGAGCGACACCTTCTTCCTCGCGGTTCAGCACCCGGGCGATGCCGGTCTCGCAACCTACGAGAAGCCGGCGACGCGCTGGCCGGATTTCCGCGACGACATGCCGGTGCGCCCGGCCGTCGTCGCCGTCACCAAGCAGGGTGGCGGCAAGATCGGCTGAAGCGTTTCGGAGCGCCACACCCTCTGCGACCTCCCATCCCTGTGTCCGTCACAGGGGTGGGAGAAAAGCCATCCGCCACCCGTCGCCACCGCGGTCGCCTTCTCAGAAACGCTTAAGCCTCCGACGATGCGGCCTTCAGCGCCTTCAGCGTCGCATGGACGAACCCGTCCCGCGCCGACGCGGCGTCGACGCCCCGCGGCTCGTAAACATGGCGGTTGAGGAAATAGGCGGTAAGGCGGAAGGCGGCGGCAAGGCTTTCGTGATCGGCAGCTCTGGTTCCTCCCGATAGGAAGTCCGGGAGGGCGAGCATGCGATCGGCGTAAGGGGCACCCGCTTCGCGGCAGATCGCGCGGCCCGATTTCGGCGATACGAAGACAAGGTCGCTGCGCGCACCCGTCGCACCACATCGGGAAAGATCCAGACCGAAGCCGAGATCGTTCAGCACCGCGAGTTCGAAGCGCACGAACAATTCGCCGGCGTCTGCCGGGTCCTGGAGGTGATCGACTATGACGGCGAGCGCCTCGTAGAGATGGGGATGCGGGTCGCGCTCCGGCAGGAGCCGCAAGAGTGCGCCGATCGCCTGAATTCCGTAGACGGAAGTCGCCGTCTCGATCAGCCTCGCGGCGCGCAATTGCAGCGGCTCGACGCGGAATTCGCCGAGATGCTCGTCCAGCCTCGCCCGCCAGTTCACCTCCACGGAATTGCCCGGCTGCAGCACCGGCTGCATCGCACGCGAGCGGCCCGAGCGCACGAGCCCGAGATGCCGCCCGTGCCCGGGCGTCATCACCTCCGCGATGACAGAGCTCTCGCCATGCCGCCGGATGCCGAGAATTATGGCTTCATCGCTCCATTGCATGAAAAAGGCATACACCCGCCGCCGAAACCGGAGCAAGCGAAGAAACGCGCCCGGTTTCGAGCCTTGTCCGGTGCGGCGGAAACAAACTGTAGCCTTTCCGCTACACTTGCCGTGCGCCGCAAATCTATTGTCGTTTTTGCCGCATTGCGACGCCTTTCAATGCGGGTTGCGAGGCCTTAGACGTGCCTCCTCAAGAATGACAGTCAGCAGGAACAATTCGACTATGTGTGTGTCCGGGAATCGCGCCAGCCGTCTGATGCAGCTTTGCGCCGCTTTGGCCCTCTCCGCCGCGCTGGCGGGTTGCGTGAGCAGCAACCAGCCGGTCCGGCCGAAGGGGCCGGATCCCTATTTCGTAGCAATGTATGGGGCGAAGCCGGATGAGAAGTTTCCGCTTCCGGCCACCGACATCAGCAAGGTCGAACCGCGTTTTCTGCGGCAACAGGTGCCTTACGTCACGCATGAGCCGCCGGGTACTGTCGTGATCGACACGGAAAACCGCTTTCTCTATCTCGTGCAGGGCGGAGGCATGGCGCTTCGTTACGGCATCGGCGTCGGCAAGGCCGGGCTGGAATTCGAGGGCGAGGCGCGCGTCGGCCGCAAGGCGGAATGGCCGCGCTGGACGCCGACATCCGACATGGTCGCGCGCGAACCCGAGCGCTACGGACCGCTCGCGGGAGGCATGGACCCCGGCCTGCGCAATCCCCTCGGACCGCGCGCGCTCTATCTCTACCAGGGAAACCGCGACACGCTGTTCCGCATCCACGGCACCACGGAGGCCTGGTCGATCGGCAAGGCGGTCTCGAGCGGCTGCATCCGCCTGTTCAACCCGGATATCATCGACCTTTACAGCCGCGTGCCGGAAGGCTCGCGCGTTGTCGTGCTCCAGGCGGAACCGCCGATGAGCCAGCCGATGGATGCACCGATGTCGACCGCCGCCGATGGCAGCGGAACGCTTTCGTTCTAGAGTACATCCAGGGAAAGTGTGTAAACGGTTTTCCGCCCGGAATTGCGTTGGATTAAATGGTTAGAGCATTTCAGTGTTTCTATGAAACCTTGAAATGCTCTCGCTCCCTTACCAGGCATCCGGCTCGCGCACGAGGTGCACGATATTGGCGGGGTTCATGATCCATCCGCCGCGGAAGCCCTCGCCCAGTTTCTCGATCTGATCGCAGCGCACGACCTGGTGCGCTGCGAGACGATCGAGGGCTGCCTCGTGATCTTCGGTAAAGAGTTCCAGCCATATTTCCGCCTGGCTGTAATGCGGCGCTTCGTCTATCCACAAACGATTGGGGCCGAGAATGAAGCCTTTCGCCGGTGCCTTTTCGTCGAAAGGCGCGAGACCGACGACGTCGCGGTAGAAGGCGATCACCGCTTCGTATTGATGGCTCGGAACTTTCATGGCGATGTTGATACCGCCCTTGATTTCGGTGGACATCGCCCCCTCCTACAGTTGCGGTTCGAGCGCCGGCTTGCCGGAGAGTTCGCTCACATAATAGCCCTCCCGCAAATTGATGCCGTATTCGACCCAGGCCTTCATGCAGGCGAGCATCTGCGACCAGCCCTCGCAATTGAGATAGGAGCTCTTCTGCCCCTGTTCGTTTTCCCGCCAGCCGCTCTCGGCGATCGTCACCATGGTGGCGCCGTCGTCGAGCGACTGAAAGCGCATCTCAACCCGCGTCTGGTAGGGGGACTCGCCCTCACCGGTCATGGCATCCCAGCAAAAGACGATCCGCTCGTTGGGCTCCACGGCCTCGACCTTGATGGGAACTTCGCCCCACCACGTCACGGTGGTGCCGGCAACCAGCGGTCCGCTGATGCCGCCGAGCGTTACGAAATAGCGGCTGAGCTGATCCGGGTTTACCACCGCGTCGAAGACCTGCTCGACGGGACGGGCAATACGTCCATTCACACGAAATTCGAATGCCATGACGTCCTCCTCACGATTGTATCGGTGGATAATATGTTATAAAAACATAACATGTCAAACGATTCGAAAGACGATGCGGTTTTCAAAGCGCTGGCGAACGGCCTGCGGCGACGGATGCTCGACGCGCTGAAGGAGAAACCGCAAACGACGGGCATGCTCTGCGAGCTCTTCCCGAACCTGGATCGCTGCACGGTGATGCAGCACCTGAAGGTTCTTGAGGAGGCCGATCTCGTTCTCGCCAGGCGCGAGGGCCGGGAGCGGTGGAACCACCTGAACGCCTTGCCCATCCGTGCCATCCACGATCGTTGGATCAGTCAGTATGCCGGCCACGCAATGTCCGTTCTGACAGCCCTCCAACGTGAGCTCGACGAGCCCCGCGAGTGACGGAATTGACTTTTCATCGGCCGCCTTTCTGCGTATGAACTGTGGAGTGGGGCAAACTGGGGGAAATCGTCATGCGTTACCTCATCACCGGCACTGCAGGGTTCATCGGTTTTCATGTTGCAAAACGACTGATCGACGAGGGGCATTTCGTCGTCGGATTCGACGGCATGACGCCCTATTACGACGTGACGCTGAAAGAGCGCCGACACGCGATCCTTCAGCGCTCCAACGGCTTCAAGGCGGTGACGGCCATGCTCGAGGACAAGGCCGCGCTGGACCGGGCGGCGGAGCTTGCCGAGCCGGAAGTCATTATCCACCTCGCCGCCCAGGCAGGCGTCCGCTACAGCCTCGAAAACCCGAAAGCCTATGTGGACGCAAATCTCGTCGGGTCGTGGAACATGCTCGAGCTCGCCAAGGCGATCGCACCGAAGCACCTGATGCTCGCCTCCACCTCCTCGATCTACGGCGCCAACGAGAAGATCCCGTTCGCCGAAGCGGACCGGGCCGACGAACCCATGACGCTCTATGCCGCGACGAAGAAGTCGATGGAGTTGATGGCGCACAGCTATGCGCATCTCTACAAGGTGCCGACCACCGCCTTCCGCTTCTTCACCGTTTACGGCCCCTGGGGGCGGCCGGACATGGCGCTCTTCAAATTCGTCGACGCCATAGACAACGGCCGCCCGATCGACATTTATGGCGAGGGTCGGATGAGCCGGGACTTCACCTATATCGACGATCTCGTCGAAAGCATCGTGCGGCTGTCGCATATTGCGCCCTCCGAGGAGAACCGGGTGGCACCGGAAAAGGCCACGGATACGCTTTCGCGCCATGCGCCGTTCCGCGTCGTCAATACCGGCGGTGGCCAGCCGGTAGAATTGATGACCTTCGTCGAAACGGTCGAGAAGGCGATGGGGCGTCCGGCGATCCGCAACATGCTGCCGATGCAGCAGGGCGACGTACCGCGCACCTTCGCTTCGCCGGACCTGCTCGAAGCCCTGACCGGATTCAAGCCGTCCGTTTCGGTCGAGGAAGGCGTTGCGCGCTTCGTCGAGTGGTATGAACAGAATTATCGCCGTGCACCCACGACCGTCTGATGGTAAAACAAGCGATATTTGTGCGAAGCGCGTGCTTCCGCACGCAGTTGCAATTTGGTTTTTCTTTACTTTTTTATCGATGACATCCTTTTATTAGATAAAACTTAATTGATCAGCGTTCTCAAGAACAATCAAAGGAAAAGCGGATGAAAATCACGATGATCGGTGCCGGCTATGTCGGCCTTGTTTCGGGTGTTTGCTTTGCGGATTTCGGCCATGACGTCGTCTGCGTCGACAAGGACGAAGGCAAGATCTCGGCGCTGAAGAAGGGGCAGATTCCCATCTTCGAACCCGGGCTGGACCATCTCGTCGCCAGCAACGTCGCGTCCGGGCGCCTGAATTTCACCGATGATCTCAAGACCGCCGTGGCCGCCAGCGACGTCGTTTTCATTGCCGTCGGAACGCCGTCGCGGCGCGGTGACGGACATGCGGATCTTTCCTATGTTTACGCAGCTGCACGCGAAATCGCTGCCAACCTTCAGGGCTTTACCGTCGTGGTGACCAAGTCCACGGTTCCGGTCGGCACCGGAGACGAGGTCGAGCGCATCATCCGCGAAACCAACCCTGCGGCTGACGTCACCGTCGTCTCCAACCCGGAATTCCTGCGGGAAGGCGCCGCGATCGAGGATTTCAAACGGCCCGACAGGATCGTCATCGGGGTCGACGGCAGTGACGGTCGCGCGCGAGAGGTGATGACGGAGGTCTATCGGCCGCTCTATCTCAACCAGTCGCCGCTGGTATTCACGACACGCCGCACGTCGGAACTGATCAAATATGCCGGCAACGCCTTCCTGGCGATGAAGATTACCTTCATCAACGAGATTGCCGATCTCTGCGAGAAAGTCGGTGCCAATGTGCAGGACGTCGCCCGCGGCATCGGGCTGGACGGCCGCATCGGGTCGAAGTTCCTGCATGCCGGGCCGGGATATGGCGGCTCCTGCTTCCCCAAGGACACATTGGCGCTGGTTAAAACCGCCCAGGACCACGACACCCCCGTGCGGCTCGTCGAAACCACGGTCGCCGTCAACGACAACCGCAAGCGGGCAATGGGACGCAAGGTGATTGCGGCGGCCGGCGGCGATATCCGCGGCTCCAAGATCGCAGTCCTCGGCCTGACCTTCAAGCCGAACACCGACGACATGCGCGACAGCCCTGCAATCGCGGTGGTTCAGGCGTTGCAGGACGCAGGCGCCCGCGTTACCGGTTACGACCCCGAAGGAATGGAAAACGCGCGCAAGCTGATAGAGGGCCTGGACTGCGCGAGCGACCCCTATGAAGCGGCGGCCGAGGCGGATGCTCTGGTGATCATAACGGAATGGAACGAATTCCGGGCGCTGGATTTCGACCGTTTGAAATCCGCCATGAAGACGCCCCTGCTCGTCGACTTGCGCAACATCTATCGCAAGGACGAGGTCGCAAGGCACGGCTTCCGCTATGCGAGCATCGGCAGGCCGGACTGACCGGCAACGCACCGTCGCATTCAATGGTAAGCGGAGGGAAGCTGCACGGGCTTCCCTCTGCGCGCCTCGCGCAGAAGGGCTGAAGGTCAGGCCCTCGGGCCGACCTGGATGACCTGTTCCCAGCTTTTTCCGGCAAGGAAGACGCAGCTTCGGCCGGAAACATCGGTTACGATCAAAGTCCAACTGCCGCCGTCGGCCGCATAGAGTTCCATGACCGCTTGCGGATTGATCTGCCCGAACGCGGCCTGCTTTTCTTGATATTGTCGAGCAAGCAGCTCGACAACCTGCGAACGCTCGGCGCAATTCACAACGGCCTGTGAATCTGCCGAATTGGGGTAGGCCGTCACTGCGGCCGTCAGAAGGACGGCAAGAGAGAAGCCGCGGACCACATTGCGTACCATGACGCACCTCCTTTAGCCGGGAAGTCCCGGCGGAAGAGGATTTCCGCTGACCTGTTCCGCCGTATACCGGCATTCGATGGTCGACACATTCACGAGACGGAGCGATGTCGCCATCCGAAAAGTGTGACTGAGGCGGGTTACATCTCAGTTGGCTGAATTATAGAGCGCAACCTGAGCCATCACACGAGCATCGATGCCCGGGTAACGATCCTTCCATGCGTGCCGTTCCATCAAACGCTCTCATTTTTTCTTCATCGCCGCCATCAGCGCCGCGCCGAACGCGCCCTGCGCCGGCTCCTGCGGTGTTTGCGACCGAGCCGACCCGCCCCGGTTCGCGCCCTTCGGTGTCGCCCCCCTCGACTCACGGGGCGTGTCGGCGCTACCTTCCTTGCGCATGGAGAGCCCGATGCGCTTGCGGGCGACGTCGACCTCCGTGACGCGGACCTGCACGACGTCACCCGCCTTGACGACCTCATGCGGATCCTTGACGAAGCGGTCGGCCAATTGCGACACGTGGACGAGGCCATCCTGGTGCACGCCGATATCGACGAAGGCGCCGAACGCTGCGACATTGGTCACTGTGCCCTCGAGCCGCATCCCGACTTTCAGATCCTTGATGTCGTCCACGCCTTCCGCGAAGGTGGCCGTCTTGAAGCTCGGGCGCGGATCGCGACCCGGTTTCTCGAGTTCGGCCAGGATGTCCTTGACCGTCGGCAGGCCGAAGCGCTCGTCGACGAAAATGCGCGGATCGAGTTTTTTCAGCTCGGCGCTGTCTGCCATCAGCGAGCGCACGTCCCGCCCGCAGGCTGCAACGATCTTCTTGGCAACGCCATAGGCCTCCGGATGCACCGCAGACGCGTCGAGCGGCTCGGAACCGTTCGGTATCCGCAGAAAGCCGGCGCACTGCTCGAAGGTGCGGGCGCCGAGACGCGGCACTTTCAAAAGCTCCTGGCGGCTGGCGAAGGCCCCCATCGCATCGCGGTGCGCGACGATTGCCTCGGCCGAGGACTTGCCCAGTCCGGAGACACGCGCCAGGAGCGGCGCCGAGGCGGTGTTGAGATCGACCCCGACGGCGTTTACCGCATCCTCGACGACGGCGTCGAGCGAGCGGCTCAGCTTCGACTGATCGACGTCGTGCTGGTACTGGCCGACGCCGATCGATTTCGGTTCGATCTTGACGAGCTCGGCCAGCGGATCCTGCAGCCTGCGGGCGATCGAGACGGCGCCCCGCAGGGAAACGTCGAGGCCCGGAAACTCGGCAGCCGCCGTCTCCGAAGCGGAATAGACCGATGCACCCGCTTCGGACACGATCACCTTGGTAGGCTTCGGCGCCGGCGTGGCAGCGAGCATGTCTGCGACGAGTTTCTCCGTTTCACGGCTACCGGTGCCGTTGCCGATCGCAATCAGTTCCACCTTATGCTTGCGCACGAGCGCCGCAAGCTCTGCCTGGGCGCCGCGAATGTCGTTCTTCGGCGGAAAGGGATAGACCGTGGCGGTGTCGAGCAGCTTGCCTGTGCCGTCGACCACCGCGACCTTGACGCCGGTGCGGATCCCGGGATCGAGGCCCATGGTCGCGCGCGAGCCCGCGGGTGCCGCGAGCAGCAGGTCCTTGAGATTGCGTGCGAAGACGCGGATTGCCTCTTCTTCGGCCCGCTCGCGCAGCTCGCGCATCAGGTCCAGCGACAGCGAAAGCGAAAGCTTGACGCGCCATGTCCAGCCGATGACCTCCAGCAGCCATCTGTCGCCGGGCAACCGATCGCCGACACCGTAGGCCGCCGCGATCATCCGCTCGGTCGGCCTGTGCGAAGGCGCGGCCTCCTGATCGACCACGATATCGACCGAGAGAACCTCTTCGTTCCAGCCGCGCAACATCGCCAATGCGCGGTGCCCGGCCACCGTCGCCCAGCGCTCGGAGTGGTCGAAATAGTCCGAGAATTTGGCGCCGGACTCCTGCTTGCCGTCCACGACCCGAGCGCGCAGGAAGGCTGCCTCCCGCATATAGTTCCGCAACCGCCCGAGAAGGTCGGCGTTCTCGGTCATGGCCTCGGCGATGATATCGCGGGCGCCGTCGAGTGCGGTCTTGACGTCCGGCACATCGGCGGTGAGGAAGGCGGCCGCGCGTTCGGCCGGCGCGATCGAGCGGTCGGAAAGAATTGCTTCGGCCAGTGCGCCCAGCCCACGTTCGCGCGCGATTTCCGCCTTGGTGCGGCGCTTCGGCTTATAGGGCAGGTAAATGTCTTCGAGTTCCGCCTTGGTAACCGCGCCGGCGATTTTGCCTTCGAGCTCGTCGGTCATCTTGCCCTGGCCGCGGATCGAATCGACAATCGACGCCCGCCGCGCTTCAAGCTCGCGCAGATAGGTAAGCCGCTCCGACAGGACGCGCAGTTGCGTGTCGTCGAGACCGCCGGTGACCTCCTTGCGATAGCGGGCGATGAAAGGCACCGTCGCTCCGCCGTCCAGCAATTCGACTGCCGCTGTGACCTGGGCGGCGGTCGCCTTGATTTCGCTGGCGATGATGGCGGCGATGGGCTTTGCGGTCGTGACCATTCTCTCGTTCCGTTTCCTGTTTCGGCCGGACCATACCGGCGCAGACCATCAAGGCCAAGTGAAGGCCGATGGCCGCCCGGGCGAACTCCACAGAAGATCAGGAGACGGTGCCGTCGCGTGGGCGGATGAGGGGGCATTCGCCCGCCCCCTCAGACCGCGACGAGTTCCAGCCGTTCGCGGGTCTTCTCGAATTCCAGCAATTCGCGCTCCTTGATGGCGATGTAGTCGCGCGACACCGGCACCGTCGCGAGTGACGGCGAGAGCTGGAGCTGGAAGACGAAATGCTTGTCGTAGAGGAAGGCCGTTTCCGAGGCGGCGAGATAGAACTCCCACATCCGGAAAAAGCGCTCGTCATAGAGCCTGACCGCCTCCTCCCGCTGCGCCAGGAAACGCTCGCGCCAGGCCCTGAGCGTCCAGGCGTAATGCAGCGGCAGAATCTCGATGTCTTTGACGAGCAGGCGGTTGCTTTCGACCCGTGGCAATACCTCCGACAGGGCGGGAATGTAGCCGCCGGGGAAGATATACTTCTCGATCCACGGGTTGGTCGCCCAGGGTTTGTAGATCTGACCGATCGAATGCAGCAGCATCACGCCGTCCGGCTTCAGCAGTTCTTTCATCTTGCGGAAGAAATTGCCGTAATTTCCGATGCCCACATGTTCGAACATGCCGACGGAGACGATGCGGTCGAATTGCCTTCCCTGCATGGTGCGATAGTCCTGCAGTTCGAAGCGCACCCGGTCCGAAAGCCCGCGCCTTGCGGCGCGCTCGCGCGAGACCTTCAACTGCTCTTCGCTGAGCGTGATGCCCGTGACTTCGACCCCCGACGACTCGGCGAGGTACATCGCCATGCCGCCCCAGCCGGAACCCACTTCCAGTACCTTCTGGCCAGGCTCTAGCAGCAGCTTTGCCGCTATGTGCCGCTTCTTGGCGCGTTGCGCCTCGTCGAGCGAGATGCCCGGCGGATGGAAATAGGCACAGGAATATTGCCAGTCCTCGTCGAGGAAGAGGTTGAAGAGCTTGCCGTCCAGATCGTAATGGTGGGCGACGTTGTAGCGGTTGCGGTTTACCGGCAGCCGGCTCTTCATCTGCTGGCGAAAGATGTGTCCCAGCGCGACGATCGAATTGGTGAAGGTTGCCGCCTTGTCGAGATCATTGCTCTTGACGATGGCCAGCACGTCGAAAATATCGCCCTCCTCCACGAGAACGCGACCGTCCATGTACATTTCGCCGAATTTCAGCCCTGGATCGTGAAGAACGGCTTTTTCCGCTCCGGCATCAGCGAAACGGATGGCCGCCGGCTTGCCCGTACCATCGCCCAGAACCACCTTTTCACCCGACGAGAAAACGACCGTCAGCTTGCCTTTCTCGACAAGCCGGCGAAGTAGATTCAACAATCCCGCATTCATATCCTACCTCAGCTCAGACCTAAACGGACCATCGGTTCCTTCACAGGGGGAGCGGGTGAGCGGCTGGTCGGCTTCAGGGCAGACATGCGGCAGCTTGGAAGCGGGCGGCCACATCCGGAAGCGGCGAGAAACCGGCTCGAGCGCGACCTCACGGTTTCCGGCGAGTCCTCGCGAAGCAAGGCAAGGACCAGCTGCGGGAATTCGTCAGGCCAGCCCATCGGGCTCCTATCCATCAGAACTTCCATTAACTTAGCTGTGTTCGGCGGTTATTCAATGGGGCTTTTTTGTGGCCCCTCAAAGATTTGTTTGCTTAGCAAATTCGAAAGCACTGGAAACGGGCTCTCCTCGGATGTTGCGGGGCCGCTTCCGAGCGCCTACCTGCGCTTAGTGGTGGCCGACCCGTCATGGACCCGGTAACAGAGTGGTGCCGGTCCTTGTAACACGCGTATACCAACCGGTAACATCGTCACGCCACATTGTCGCGGCAAGCCCGTCGCGAGAGGAGGATACACGATGAAGAAGATCGCCGCGGTTGCGCTCGTCGTCGTCGCCATCGTCTGGCTTCTCAACACGTCGCTTCTGGCGCCGCCCCCCTCCGGCAATGCAAAGATCCTCGCTCATCGCGGCATCCACCAGGTTTTTTCCTCGGAAGGTCTCGACAACGACACCTGCACCGCCGAGCGCATCGAAACGCCGCGCCACAGCTATCTCGAAAACACGATTGCCTCGATGCGCGCGGCGATGGAGAGCGGCGCCGACGTCGTCGAACTCGACGTCCACCTGACACCGGATCGCCAGTTTGCCGTGTTTCACGACTGGACGCTCGATTGTCGGACGGATGGGAGCGGCGTCACCCAGGACACTCCGATGTCCGAGCTGAAGACACTGGACATCGGCTACGGCTATACGGCCGACGGCGGCAAGTCCTTCCCCTTCCGCGGCCAGGGGGCCGGCCAGATGCCGACGCTGACGGAAGTTTTCAAGGCCCTGCCCGAGGGCCGCTTCCTTATCAATTTCAAGAGCGAGCGGCGGGAGGAAGGAGCGACCCTCGCGGTCCTCCTCCGGTTCCACCCGGAGTGGCGCAAACAGGTGTTCGGCGTCTATGGCGGCACCGCTCCGACGCAGGAAACGCTCCGGCTGGTTCCGGGGCTCAGAGGCTATGATCGACAATCCACGATCGCCTGCCTTGGCCGCTATGCCGCCTATGGCTGGACCGGCATCGTACCGGATGCCTGTCGCGATACGCTGATCATCGTGCCGAGTAATTATGCACCTTTTTTGTGGGGCTGGCCCCACCGGTTCGCGGCCCGCATGCAGGCCGCCGGCAGCGAAATCATCCTGCTTGGCCCTTACAGCGGAGGAGATTTCACCTCCGGCATCGACAGCACCGATGATCTCGCTTTCGTTCCCGAGCGCTTCTCCGGCTACGTCTGGACCAACAGGGCGGAAACGATCGCTCCCCTTCTCGGAAAGCGCCCCGGCGCAGCGACCGACCAGGCCAATCGACAGTAGCCGAACCGCGCAACCTTCCTCGTGCAAAGGGTCAAACTATGTCGACATATGGATTCTCGCGGCCGCCGCCTTTGCTGCTCTCGCTACATTCGCGGCGCATGATCACGGTTCCGCGTCAGTCATCCGTCGCCAAGGCGTTCCAGGAAGGCTGGTGAACCGGCTGCGGAGCTCGAACGCCGCATGAGGTTGAAGAGCGTCTGACGGTCCTTCCCGCTATTTCGGAAAGTCGAGCCCCATTTCGCGGAAGCGTTCCGGATCGTCGCCCCAGTTCTCGCGCACCTTGACGAACAGGAAGAGGTGCACCGGCTGCTCGAGAATTTCGGAGATTTCCTTGCGTGCGGCGGTCGAGATCGCTTTGATCGCCTCGCCGCCCTTGCCGAGGGCGATCTTCTTCTGGCTGTCCCGCTCCACGTAGATCACCTGTTCGATGCGCACGGAACCGTCCTTGCGCTCCTCCCATTTCTCCGTTTCCACGTGAGATGCATAGGGAAGCTCCTGATGCAGACGAAGGAAGAGCTTCTCGCGGGTGATCTCGGCGGCCAGCTGGCGCATCGGCAGATCGGAGATCTGATCCTCGGGATAGTACCACGGACCTTCCGGCAGCGTCTCGGCGAGATAATCCATCACGTCTTCGCAGCCGGAACCCGTCAGCGCGGAGATCATGAAGGTGCGCTCGAATGCGACCACTTCGTTCGCAGCGGCCGCAAGCTTCAGCAAATCCTCGCGGCGAACCTGATCGACCTTGTTGAGGACGAGGACCTTCGGCTGATGTACCTCCTTCAGGCCCTCGAGGATCGCCTCCGCGTCACCCTTGATCCCGCGCTCGCTGTCGATCAGCAGCATGATCAGATCGGCGTCCTTGGCTCCGCCCCAGGCCGTGGTCACCATGGCGCGGTCGAGCCGACGCCGCGGCTTGAAGATGCCGGGCGTGTCCATGAAGACGATCTGCGCGCTGCCGTGGATCGCAATGCCGCGGATGATGGCCCGCGTCGTCTGCACCTTGTGGCTGACGATCGACACTTTCGCGCCGACCAGGCGATTGACCAATGTCGACTTGCCGGCATTCGTCGCCCCGATCAGCGCCACGAAGCCCGAGCGCGTCGGCACTGCGCCGGCGGCCGTATCCTTTTGAGTATCCGTCATGATATCCGTCAATTTCCGGCAGAGCGCTTCTGCCACACACCTTCGCGTTCCAGCAATTTCATCGCGGCGACCTGCTCGGCCCCGCGCTTGGAACGATCGACCCCCGTCTCCGGCGCGATCCCGTCGACCTCCACCGTCACGGTAAAGCGCGGATCGTGATCAGGCCCGGAACGGTCATCCGTCCTGTATTTCGGCGCGACACCGAATCTGGCATGCGCCCATTCCTGCAGTTCCGTCTTGGCGTCCCGCCTGGCGCCGTCTGCGCTTGCGGCCCTATGCGTCCAATGCTCGAGCACGAAACGTCGCGCCGCGTCGAGGCCGCCATCGAGATAAATCGCGGCGATCAGCGACTCTACCACATCGGCGCGCACATTCATCATGTGCTTGCCCGTGATTTTCTTCACATCCGAGCCGGTCCGGATGAATTCGTGCAGCGAGAGCTCATCCGCCACCTTCGCGCAGCTCTCCGCGCTGACGAGCTGGTTCAGACGCACCGAGAGCTCGCCTTCGTTGGCATCGGTGAAGGTCTGGAACAGGAGTTCCGCGACGCAGAGCCCAAGCACCCGGTCACCCAGGAATTCGAGCCGCTGATAGTTGATCGCGCGGCCGCTGCGAGCGCTCGAATGCGTCAGCGCCCGGTCGAGACGTTCCTTCTCGGCGAACCGGTAACCGATCGCGGCCTCGAGCCGCGCCCGGTCCTCCCCGTTCAACGAGCGGCCCTTCATCAGTGGACGACCTTGAATAAACGATCGTAACGCAGGTTCGCCGGCCATTTCCAGATCTGCCGGAACGAGGTGTCGTTGCCGAGCGAGAAGAAGATCAGGCTGGCCCGGCCGACAAGGTTTTCGGCCGGCACGAAGCCGACGTCGAAACGGCTGTCGGCGGAGTTATCCCGGTTGTCGCCCATCATGAAATAATGACCTGCCGGGACGATGAATTCACGGGTGTTGTCGCCGCGCGAATCGGGGAACTGGTCGAGCGTGTCGTAGGTCATGCCGTTGTCCATCGTCTCGCGATAGACAGGAACATCGCCGCCCGTGTCGTACTGATCGTCAGCGCGGAACGTGCCGTCCGGCACCCTTTCGACCGGCTTGTCGTTGACGTAGAGAATGCTGTTCCTGACTTGGATGCGGTCGCCCGGCAGGCCGACGAGGCGCTTGATATAGTCGATGTCGGGATTGGGCGGGAACCGGAAGACCACGATGTCGCCCCGGTTCGGTTCGCTCGCAAAGATCCTGCCGCTGAACAGATCCGGCGAAAAGGGCAGCGAGTATTTCGAATAGCCGTAGGCGAACTTGTTGACGAAGATATAGTCGCCGACAAGGAGCGTCGGCATCATCGAGCCGGAAGGGATCGTAAAGGGCTGAAAGAAGACGGTGCGGATGACCACGGCGAGGAGCAGCGCCTGGATGATGACCTTGACGTTCTCCCAGAGACCGCTCTGCTTCGCTTCTGTCTTTTCTGCCACGCTCAGTCTTCCTTGTCATCCTGCCCGGGGCACCGGGCCTAACGCTTCAACGTTCGTCTGCGCCCGAACTCAAGCGCACGCCGCCCCGCAACTCGATGCTATATGTCGCGGGAATGCCGTGCTTCAAGCGACCGCGGGCCGGTCTTCGGCAAGTGCTCTAAACCGTTCCCTCGGCGGGGGCAACCGGGAGCGCTTCGATAATCACGAAAGCTTGAGCAAGCGGGAAGTCGTCGGTGATGGTCAGATGGATTGCGGCGCGGTGGCCGACCGGCAGCAATTCCTGAAGGCGCGCGGCCGCGCCGCCGGTCAGCTGCATCGTCGGCTTCCCGCCGGGCAGGTTCACGACGCCCATATCTTTCCAGAACACGCCTTGAGCCAGGCCGGTGCCCAGTGCCTTGGAACAGGCCTCCTTTGCGGCGAATCGCTTGGCATAGGAGGCCGCACGGTTTTTGCGGCCTTCGGATTTGGCGATCTCGATATCGGTGAAGCACCGGTTGACGAAACGCTCGCCGAAGCGTTGGAGCGAGTTTTCGATGCGCCTGATATCGATGAGATCGCTGCCGATGCCGATGATCATGTCGGATGTCCGAATTTGTGCGCGCGGGCCTGCCGGCGCCGCTTCTGAAAGAGGCGGGCCGTCTGAAAGGCAAACGGGTAGAATATCAAGGCGCCCGCCGCTGAAAGAGGGAGCGAGCCAATGAGCATCGGCTTGAAGACCGGGCCCCACAGGCTTGCAAAATCGAGATGTTCGATCATCCGCATGATCTCTTGGCCGCCGATCACCTGAGCGGCTTGCGGCTGCGTGAGCATCGTGCCGACCTCGTAGGAAGCCGTCAGGATGACGGGTATCGTGATGGGATTGGCGAGCAGCGTCGTGATCGCGGCCGCGATGAGATTTCCGGAAAACGCCGACGCCAGAAGGACGGCGAGAACGATATGCAGGCCGAAGAACGGCGTCAAGGACGACGCGACACCCACCGCCACCCCGACGGCGATCGAGTGCGGAGACGAGTTAAGCCGGAGAATTCGAAGGGCAATGTAGCGCGGAGCGCGCGTCAGCCCCTTGCGCGGCCAGAAGAAAGCGCGAAGCCTCTCGGATAGTGTGACCGGTTTTCTGCGCCTGAATAACATTATGCCGTCATGATCGCATTCGAAACCGCCGCCGGCGCAAGACGGACCGCCCGCCTTACGATGGGCGCAAGATAGGCGCCGCACACGCCATGTGCAAGCTGCTGCCTGTTTCCTTCAATCCTTGAAGACCGAGGCGTGCGGCAGATCAAAGCGTTACAGCCGCAGGACACGCAGCGTCGTAAGGCGTCAGACTGACAGATAAGGCAAGAGAGCCATTCGTAAAACGCATAGCTCAGGCTACCGCCGGGCGCAGCAGCCGTGGCGCGCCTTTCGGGCGCGCCGCATTCGCGATCAGAAGCCCTTCCGGAAAAGGCCGCGGTCGATCTGACGCTGACGGTATTCCAGGTCGATCCGGTCGACGGAGCCATTCAGATAGGCGGTCTCACGCTCTTCGATGCTCGGAATGTGCAGGGCACGGGTGATTTTCTTCAACTGCTTGAACATGGCAAACCCCTTTCGTTCACCTCCCGATGCGAAAGATAGTTCACCAGCCGAACCATCACCAGTCCCGCGAAGCGTCGGCAGCCATGCAATGAATGCATGGCGCGGCTCATCATTGTTACGAGATGCTTATTTCTGAGGCAGATTGCACGGAAACCGGCTACTCGAAGAGGCGCTTGACCATGGATATGCTCGGCAGCTCCTTAAGCTGCGCCATCAGATGGTTGAGCTGACGCAAATCCCAGACCTCGAGATCGAACTGCAATTCGCTGAAGTCCGCGGCGACGCGCCCCATGGAAAGCGAACGGATATTGACGTCGGTGGTCGCGATGGCCTGTGCGACCTCTGCCAGCGTGCCGGGCTCGTTCAGGGCGCTGACCGCGATCCTCGCCATGAAACGGCTGTTGTTCGCCTCGTCGAGATCCCAACGAACGTCGATCCAGCGCTCGGGCTCTTCATCGAACTTCTGCAGGATCGGCGACTGGATCGGATAGATGGTGATGCCTTTGTCCTTGTCCATGATGCCGACGATGCGATCGCCGGGAACGGCGCCGGCAGGACTGAAATGGACCTCGGCATTGCCGGAGAGGCCACGGATCGGCAGGGCTTCCGGCCCCTCCGCCTGCTCGGCGGCGGCCATTTCCTTCGACCGCTCCGGCAGCTTGAAGATCATGCCCGCGGCGCTGCGCATGTTGAACCAGCCGTCGTCGGCGCTGGGCTTCACGGTCACGCGCTCGTCCTGATGATCGGGAAACACCGCGCGCAGCACGTCGAGCGAGGAGAGTTCGCCGCGCCCGACCGCTGCGATGGCGTCCTCGACGTCCTTCTGCCCGAGCCGATGCAGCACCGGCTTCAAAGCCTCGCGCGAGAAGGTCTTGCCCGCCCGTTCGAAGGTGCGCTCGAGGATGCGATAACCGAGGCCGGCATATTGCTTGCGGATGGCGGCGCGGGTCGCGCGGCGGATGGCGGCCCGCGCCTTGCCCGTGACGACGATCTCTTCCCAGGCCGGCGGCGGCACCTGAATACCCGAGCGGATGATCTCCACCTCGTCACCGTTGTTGAGCCGCGTCACCAGCGGCATGATGCGACCGTTGATCTTGGCCCCGACGCAGGTGTCGCCGATATTCGTATGCACGGCATAGGCAAAGTCGATCGGGGTAGCGCCGCGCGGCAGCGCTATCAATTGCCCCTTCGGTGTGAAGCAGAAGACCTGATCCTGGAAGAGTTCGAGCTTGGTGTGCTCGAGAAACTCCTCCGGATTGTCGCCCTCGGCGAGCGATTCGATCGTGCGGCGCAGCCAGGAATAGGCATTCGATGTCGGAGTGCGCGTCAGGTCGCCGGAAACGGTGTCGCGATCCTTGTAGAGTGCGTGGGCCGCGATACCGTATTCGGCAATCTCATGCATGCGCTTCGTGCGGATCTGCAGTTCGATGCGCTGGCGCGACGGGCCGATGATCGTCGTGTGAATCGATTGATAGTCGTTCTGTTTCGGGGTCGAGATGTAGTCCTTGAAGCGTCCCGGCACGACACGCCAGCGGGTGTGCACGATACCGAGCGCGCGATAGCAGGACGGAATGTCGTTGACGATGATGCGGAAGCCCCAGACATCCGAGAGCTGCTCGAAGGAAAGCGATTTCGACTGCATCTTGCGGAAAACCGAATAGGGCTTCTTCTGGCGTCCCCTGACCTGTGATTCCGTAAGCCCCTCGGCCTGAAGGAGCTCGCTCAGTTCCTCCTCGATCTTCTTGATCAGCCCCTCATTGCGCTCGGAGAGCTCCTGGAGGCGCCTGGTAACGGTCTCGTAAGCCTCCGGATTGATGTGGCGGAAGGACAGGTTCTCGAGCTCCTCGCGCATGTCCTGCATGCCCATGCGCCCTGCCAGGGGCGCATAGATGTCCATCGTCTCCTCGGAGATGCGCGCGCGCTTTTCGGCCGACATGTGGTCGAGGGTGCGCATATTGTGGAGGCGATCGGCAAGCTTGACCAGGAGCACGCGAACGTCGTCCGAAATGGCGAGCAGCAGCTTCCGAAGATTTTCCGCCTGCTTGGCCTTCTTGGTCACGAGGTCGAGCTTCTTGATCTTGGTGAGGCCTTCGACCAAGGCGCCGATATCCTCGCCGAAGAGATCGTCGATCTCCTGCCGCGTCGCGGTCGTATCCTCGATCGTGTCGTGCAGCAGCGCGACGGCGATCGTGGATTCGTCCAGATGCATCTCGGTCAGGATCGCCGCCACTTCCAGGGGATGGGAGATGTAAGGATCGCCGCTTGCCCGCTTCTGCTGCCCGTGCTTCTGCATGGCGTAGACATAGGCCTTGTTCAGCAGCGCCTCGTTGACGTCGGGCTTGTATTTTTGCACGCGCTCAACGAGCTCGTATTGGCGCATCATCCGCTAGCGGCTCCGTGAAATCAGGCAAATAAAAAAGTGCGCCAATCATATGAGTGGCGCACTGCTTCGATAACACGTCGGAACGTTGTTCCGGAACGAATCTCAGTAGTCGTCGCTCTTTTCCGGAGGAACGAGGCCTTCGATGCCGGCCAGCAGTTCCTCTTCGGACATGCGGTCGAAGGTCAGCGCTTCCGGCTGGTCTTCCTCTTCGGCTGCCTCAGCGAAGGCAGGCGCTGCTTCCGTCTGGGCGAGCGATGCCGGATCGGGTTCCGGCTCGTCCACTTCCACATGCTTCTGCAGCGAGTGGATCAAGTCCTCCTTCAGGTCGCCGGGCGACAGGGTTTCATCGGCGATCTCGCGCAGTGCAACGACCGGATTCTTGTCGTTGTCGCGGTCGACCGTAATCGGAGCACCCTGGGAAACCAGGCGTGCGCGGTGGCTGGCAAGAAGGACGAGTTCGAAACGGTTTTCGACCTTGTCGATGCAGTCTTCGACGGTGACGCGGGCCATAGCCTGTCCTTTACGACTCAAGAGATGCGGCGGCATTGCCGCGGCAGGTTTAACGACGCGAAACCGGAACGTCCGCTGACATGCGGCTCCATCAGCTCCGATTTCTGGAATTAGGCGTCCGATACAATCAAAACGGCATAAGTTCAAGTTTTTCCTGCATCCGGCTCACGTCATGGCCCGGAGCATGATAAAATGCCGCGTCTGCGGAACGCTCCAGAGGGTCACAGACATTGCCTGTATTTCGTGATAATTTCGAGTACGTATCCAGCAACAATTATAGATTGAAAATGTGGACGAACTGCAGCAACTGCTAAAACTAGCTATAGGCGCCGCGCCCTAGTTGGAATAATGCGTTGGCATGACCACATTATTTGCAGATAAGTGAGCTTTAATTTAATCCGCCAATTGTAAGCGTGACGCTCCGCGGGGTTGGTCCGGTCACTGTGCAGGGTACGGAAAAAGGAAGTAACGATGTTCGATCCTCGCGAGAAAATCGCTCTTTTCATCGATGGCGCCAACCTCTACGCCGCGTCGAAGAGCCTCGGCTTCGACATCGATTACCGCAAGCTGCTCAAGGCCTTCCAGAAGCGCGGCTACCTGCTCAGGGCCTACTACTACACCGCACTCATCGAGGACCAGGAATATTCGTCGATCCGTCCGCTGATCGATTGGCTGGACTATAACGGCTATAAGGTCGTGACGAAGCCCGCCAAAGAATTCACCGATTCCCTTGGACGCCGCAAGATCAAAGGGAATATGGACATCGAGCTGGCGATAGACGCCATGGAGCAGTCCGAATCGGTCGACCACCTGGTGATCTTCTCCGGAGACGGTGATTTCACGACCCTGGTCGAAGCGTTACAGCGCAAGGGCCGAAAGGTTTCCGTGGTTTCGACCATGTCGACGCAGCCGCCGATGATTGCCGACGACCTGCGCCGTCAGGCCGACCACTTCATCGATCTCGCGACGCTCAGAGGAGAGATCGGCCGCGAACCGTCCGAACGCGTTCAGCGCCCTGTCGAGCCGGTCGCCGACGACGTCGAGCTTTAAAGCCTGTCGGGATTTTTCCTCGTCCCTGTGCTTGTCACAGGGACGGAGGCCAGACCAAGCCTTGGCTGAAAATGGCTTTTCCGCGCCGCAGACGCGGTTTCCGCCCGCATCCCGCTCCAACGCATTGGAATCGATCGCCTTCGTGGTTCAGGTCGACCCGACCTGAGATCATTGTGATCTCGTCTGCCGATGAAAAACAATACCCCAGAGATCGACGGGACTCAGCCCCGCTCCTTGAGGAGCCTGTTCTTCTGCCGGTTCCAGTCGCGTTCCTTGGAGGTCTCTCGCTTGTCGTGCAGCTTCTTGCCCTTGCCGAGCGCCAGTTCCAGCTTCGCCCTGCCTCGCTCATTGAAGTATATTCGGAGCGGTATCAGCGACATCCCCTCGCGGTTGACCGCACCCTGCAGACGGTTCACTTCCCTCTTCGACAGGAGCAATTTGCGGCGGCGGCGCGTCTCGTGATTGAAGCGGTTGGCCTGCAGATATTCGGGCAGGTAGGAGTTGATGAGCCAGATCTCGCCGCCTTCGTCGGTCGCGTATGATTCCGCGATATTGGCCTTTCCCTCGCGCAACGACTTGACCTCCGTGCCGGTCAGAACCAGACCGGCCTCGTAGGTGTCGACGATCTCGTAGTTGAAGCGGGCCTTGCGATTTTCCGCGACAACCTTCTTGACCGTGCGTTCGCTGCCTTTCGGTGCCATCAGTTCATCAGCCCTGCATGCCTGAGCGCCGCGTCGATGGCCGACGCCGTGGCCGGCTCAAGCGCCGACAGCAGCGGCGAGCGGACAGTAAAGCTCATCCGCCCGAGACGGTTCAACGCGTATTTGGCGCCGCAGACGCCCGGCTCAAGGAAGATGGCCTTGTGCAGCGGCATCAATTTGTCTTGAAGTTCCAAGGCCTTGGCATAGTTGCCGGCAAGGGTTGCCTCCTGGAATTCGGCGCACAGGCGCGGAGCGACATTGGCGGTGACGGAGATGCAGCCGACGCCGCCATGCGCATTGAAGCCGAGGGCGGTCGCATCCTCTCCCGAAAGCTGCACGAAAGCCTTGCCGCAGCCTATGCGCTGCTCGGAAACCCTCTCGATCTTTCCAGTCGCATCCTTCACGCCGATGATCGTGGGATGGGCCTTCGCCAGCGCCGCCATGGTCTCGACGCTCATGTCCACGACGGAACGGCCGGGAATGTTATAAATCACGATCGGCAGCTTCACGCTTTCGGCGATCGCCGCGTAGTGGGCGAAAAGGCCCTTCTGCGTCGGCTTGTTGTAATAGGGCGTGACAACGAGGATCGCGTCCGCGCCGGCCTTTTCCGCATGCTGCGCAAGCTCGATCGCTTCGATCGTGTTGTTGGACCCAGCACCGGCGATGACCGGTACCCGCCGCGCCGACGCCTCTACGCACAGTTCCACGACCTTCTTATGCTCGTCGTGGGAAAGCGTCGGAGATTCACCCGTGGTGCCCACCGGCACGAGGCCGTGGCTGCCCTCTTTTATCTGCCACTCCACATGCGCGACGAAACTATCCGCATCAACCGAGCCGGCGGCGGTGAACGGCGTTACGAGTGCGGGAATGGAACCCTTGAACATGCACAACTCCTGACGACCGAGGGCGCAGAATACGCTCACGCTTTGGCCGCAATCGACGGTTAAAAAACTGCCGCACCATAATCATGTGACGTGTCTGCGGCAAGCGCTGAGAGGATGCATTTCGCTTTCGTTTCCGCGCAAACGCCGCCCGTAGGCGGGACCGCAATGGGGCGCCGGGTTTCGGGGAACACGCATGCGCCGGCCGGTCAGCAGTCCGACAGATGTGGCTGGGTTTTCGCCGACCGATCGGCTGTAATGGAGCGGCAATGAAGTCGAGGGATGGGGGACCACGGGGCTCGTGATGCGGCGAACAATTTTTCTGCCGGCCGCCGCCATGATCGGTGCGGGGATGCTGGCTTTTTCGGCCGAGGCAGCCGAGGGCCGGATCCCGGTACCGACGAGCAAGCCGGATGCTGCCGGCAAGATCGGCAGCCGCGCAACCGGCGAACTCTCGACTATCCTCGGCGCCAATCTGAAAAGCGGTCTCGATGCCCTCTCCGATCGGCAGCCGGAAAAGGCGATCGCCGTTCGCGACCGCATGCCGGCAGGAACGCTCGACCGCCATATCCTGGCCTGGGCGATCGCGGTGTCCGGACAGAGGGGCATTCCCTCCTATGACATTGCCGAGGCGCAGCGGGAACTCCAGGGCTGGCCGGGCCTGAAGTCGCTGCGCTCGCATTCGGAACGGGCGCTTTACCGCGAGAACGCTCCCGCCGCCGATGTGGTCGCCGCCTTCGGCACCACCCGGCCCGAGACCGCTGAAGGGGCGATCATCCTTGCACGCGCACTTGCAGCGCAAGGGCAGAGCTCGGCGGCCGCCACGCACCTGCGCGCATTCTGGCTCAGCGAAGCCCTGGACAAGGACACTGAAACGAAGATCCTTTCCGAGTTTTCCGGTCTGTTGACGACGGAAGACCACAGGCAGCGGATGGAAATGCTTCTCTACCGCGCCCGCATAGACCAGGCCGAGCGGTTCAGCGATCTCGGCAAGGCGCAATCGCTGTTCCGCGCCTGGGCCGCAGTGACCCGCGGCGGCAGCAACGCTGCCTCGCTCATCGAAGCGGTGGACGCTTCCTGGCGCAGCAGGCCTTCCTACCTCTTCATCCGCATCGAGCATTTACGCAAGCAGCAGAAATACGCCGAGGCGGCCCGGCTTCTCGACCAGATGCCGAAGGACGACGGCGCCCTCGTCAATCCCGGAGAATGGTGGGTCGAGCAACGTATCGTCAGCCGCGGCTTGCTCGACGCCGGCGACTTCCGCGGCGCCTATCGCATCGCCGCCAACCATGCGGCAAGGCGCGCCACGGACCGCGTCGACGCGGAATTCCATGCGGGCTGGTATGCGCTTCGCGGCCTCGAGGAACCCGAGACGGCGGCGCGTCACTTTCGCAGGATCCTCGAGGCATCGAGCCGGCCGATCTCCGCCTCGCGCGCCTGGTATTGGCTGGGCCGCGCCGCCGAAGCGGGCGCCCCCGGCGACGCGCGCGCGTATTTCACCAATGCCGCGCGCTACCCGGCCACCTTCTACGGGCAACTCGCCGCCGCACGCCTCGGCCAGGCGAAACTCGATATGAGCTATCCCTCGCCGACGGAGCAAGACCGCATCCGGCTGGAGGGGCGCGAAGCCGTTACGGCGATCGGCCGGCTCGAAGCAGCCGGCCACGGCTGGCGCGCCGACAGTCTTTATCGGGCGCTTGCCGAGGAACTGACCAGCCCCGGCGAACTTGCGATCCTGGCGGAGCGGGCCGAGAAGTCGGGCAATCACCAACTCTCGTTACAGATCGGCAAAATCGCCTTCGGCCGCGGCATCGAGGTGGCTGCCCTTGCCTTTCCTATCGGAGTCATTCCGCCGAGCGCCGATATCGACGGGGCCGGCAAGGCGCTCGCCTATGCCATCGCCCGGCAGGAAAGCGCTTTCAACCCGGCCGCTGTTTCTGTGGCGAATGCCCGGGGGCTCCTGCAACTCCTTCCCGGCACGGCCAAGGCAGTCGCCAGCCGCTATGGCCTCGCCTATTCGAAGGACCGCCTGACGAGCGACGCCGGCTATAATGCGACGCTTGGGGCCCATTACCTCGGCGAACAGATCGACAGCTTCGGCGGTTCCTACATCCTCACCTTCATCGCCTATAATGCCGGCCCGCGTCGTGTTCCTGAGTGGCTCGCCCGCTATGGCGATCCACGCGGAAAGCCCATCGACGAGGTCGTGGACTGGATCGAGCGCATCCCCTTCGAGGAGACGCGCAACTATGTCCAGCGGGTGATGGAGAACTACCAGGTTTATAAGTCGCGGCTGGGACAGGATACGGACATCGTTGCGGATTTGAGGTTGGGACGCCGTTTGCCTTGAGCCGGAGCTGCGGGGGCGAACCGGACGGTCGCGCCCGACTGCAACGGTCCCGCGGCAGCTCTGCCGAGAGAGGATCACATCATCGTGATCCTTTGGCGGCGTCCGGCACAAAATACGATTTCGGCCATTTTCCCTTTGAAGGGATTACTTTCTCCTGAGAGGAAATGGTGAGGCCAATGAAGACCTTAGCAATTGTTGCCCTGTCGCTGGCCACGGCCATCAGCAGCGTTCCGCCCGCAGAGGCATTTCCGATCGTTCCGGCACCGAAGCCGCAGGCTGCCGACGTGCAGTTGGCGCAGTTTCCGTACGAGCGCGGGGAAGCGCGCAAGGGCCGCTGCCGCGACCGGGACTGCCGGCGGATGGGCAACTGGCGCGGTTATCGCGGAAACCGCCATTACAGCAACCGCTACCATCATCGCCGCTACTACCGCGACGACGATGATGATCTCGGAGCTTTCTTTGGCGGCCTGGCCGCCGGCGCGATCGTCGGTGGCGTGTTGAGCCAGCCGAGATATGCGGCTCCGAGGTATTACGGCGGCGGCAATGCACATGTGGAATGGTGCTACTCGCGCTATCGCTCGTATAGAGCCTGGGATAATACATTCCAGCCCTATAACGGTCCGCGGCGCCAGTGCTATTCACCCTATAGGTGACGTCACTGCGCGGACAAATTAAGGCCTGTTGTGATTCGGGCCGCTCGCTGCGGCTTGTTTGATCGCCTCATTCCTGTGCTCGTCACAGGGATGAAGGTAGAGAGGGTGTGACGCCCCGGCGCGTTTGATAAACCGTGAAGCGAGGCGGAAGGTCGCGGTTCACGCCCGTATACAGCATCCCGCTTCGCTTCGACGCGAGAATGTAGGCGTAACCTTTCATCTCGGTCCCTCATTCCTGTGCTTGTCACAGGAATACAGCCAAACCAAGTCCTTGGGCTGGAAGGCTCTTCCGCGCCGCAGACGCGGCGCTGCTCTCATCCCTGTAATGAGCACAGGGCGAAATCTCAACAGGCCCGAAAGCGCGTGGCATGAAGTTCTATTTGAACGCGACGCGCCTCCCCTCACCTTCTCCCTATTTGAGGGAAGGCAGTGCTGGCGCTTCCCTCCTACTCGTCAGCGCCGCGGTCTAGCCCATGCGCCCTGGCGACCGCTCCCACGCGTTCGAAACGATCTTCGGCGGCCTGTACGAAGCCTCGCCGACCGCCCAGCGATAGGATTTCTTTCCCACGACTGACTGGAGGTCAGAAATGAACATCAAGAGCCTTCTTCTCGGCTCCGCTGCTGCTCTCGCAGCAGTCTCCGGCGCCCAGGCTGCCGACGCGATCGTCGCTGCCGAGCCGGAGCCCATGGAATACGTTCGCGTCTGCGACGCTTTCGGCACCGGCTACTTCTACATTCCCGGCACGGAAACCTGCCTCAAGATCGGCGGCTTCATCCGCGTTCAGGGTGAATTCGGCCGTGACGAAGCCAACGACCGCTGGAAGAACCCGAAACAGTCCACGTCGGATTGGGACATGTTCTCCCGCGCCTACATCTCCTTTGACGCAAAGAGCGACACGGAATACGGCACGCTCACCGGCTTCTTCGCCGCTGAATTCAACGCCGACAACGACTCCGACGACGGCGACAGCCTGATCGACGTCGATGAAGCCTACATCCAGCTCGGCGGCTTGAAGGCCGGCTTCTTCTACAGCTGGTGGGATAAGGGCCTGAACGGCGAAACCGACTCGATCGGCGAGAACACGGAATTCAACTCGCTCGCCTACATGTATGACGGCGGCACCTTCCAGGCTGGCATTGCAGTCGATGAACTCGAGGCAACGACCACCAAGGCCAACGGCATCGGTGTTGAAGGTATCGTTTCGGCTTCGCTCGGCGGCGTAAGCTTCGATCTGCTCGGCGGCTTCGACACCGAGGCTGAAGAGGGCGCGGTTCGCGCATTGCTGTCCGCAGATGCTGGTCCGGGCACCTTCCAGCTCGCGGGCGTATGGGCATCCGACCCGAATGCCTATTGGAAAGCTTCCGAGTGGACCGTTGCTGCGTCGTACCGCTTCAACGCTTCCGAAAAGCTCGCAATCACCCCCGGCGCGCAATATTGGGACGCTCTGAACAACGGTGCCGGTGGCTTCGACTCGAGCGAAGAACAGTGGCGCGTCGGTGTCACTGCCGACTATCAGATCACCGATGGTCTCGCCTCGCGCTTTGCCATCAACTACACGGATGCAAGCAACAAGCCCGACGCTGTCAGCGGCTTCCTCCGCCTGCAGCGGGACTTCTAATCTGACCTAGTCAGGTTCAAAAAAGCCCGCAACCCAACATTGAGTTGCGGGCTGTTGCTGTTCTGCAACGAATGTGCGCCGCCAAGGCGTTGAGATTGTTTGACTATAAGCACTGACTTGATGGTCAGTGGTTTCTTGGCTCGTTCACGGAGAATGGGGAGGAAACGGCAAACGTGACGTCGGACGCTGAAAAACGAGCGAGTGACCTCGGATTCCCTGGAATGGGGTCCGGATACGAGGTCAATTATAGCTTCGGCCGGCAAGGTCCCATGGGAGTGGTGAAGGAAGCCACGCTCGCCGAATTGCTTCAGCGCTATGCCGACATCCTGTGGGACGAAGGCAAGCACAAATACAATGTGAAGGCTTTCGTCGGAGAGCTGGACGAGATTCTGCTCGGCAAGCGTTTCTCCGTCTTCTCGCAGGAGATGCTCGACGGCCTCATCGGTGCGCTGCGCAAGCGCGGCAACAGCAACGCGACCATCAACCGGAAGATGGCGGCGCTGCGAAAGCTGCTGCGGAAAGCGTACAAGATGGGGGATGTACACAATCTACCGGAGTTCAAGCGCCAGAAGGAGAAGGCGGGGCGCCTACGCTTTCTGGAAGCCGACGAGGAGGAACTGCTCTTCCGGGAGATTGCGAGCCGGTCTGAACTGTACCTTTATCTCTCGATATTCCTGGTGGATACGGGTGCGCGCCTGGGCGAGGCCATTGCTCTCAAATGGAACGACATCCACGAGGGCCGGGCGACATTCTGGGTCACCAAATCGGGCCGCAGCCGCACGGTCCCGCTCACCTTGAGGGCAAAGGACGCCCTGAAGAAATGCGCCGACAGGGCTCCGGGGCCCTTTTCGAGAATTGATCAGCAAAAGTATCGCGCCGTCTGGAACGCTGCAAAGGTGGATGCGCGCCTCGGCGACGAAGAAGACGTCGTTCCGCACATCCTGCGGCATACCTGCGCCTCACGCTTGGTCAGAGGCGGGATCGACCTTAGACGGGTTCAGATGTGGCTTGGCCACCAGACGCTCGAGATGACGATGCGCTACGCCCATCTCGCCTCCCACGACCTCGATATGTGCGTGCCCGTCCTGGAACGGCACCTCAAGTAAATCGCGGGACGCGCCGCAGTAGCGCGGCACTCACAATACTATTCCTTAAAAGAGAAAGCCCGGCTTTGAGCCGGGCTTTCCTTCCACTGACCGAGGTCAGGTCAGATTAGAAGTCACGCTGCAGGCGGAGGAAGCCGCTGACGTAGTCCTCGTCGTTGTCCGCATCGGTGTAGTTGATCGTGAAGCGGGTAGCGAGACCTTCCGTGATGTCGTAGTCGGTCGTGATACCAACGCGCCACTGATCGTCGTTGCCGAAGCTGGTGTTCGAGTCTTGCAGGCTACCCCAGTACTGAGCAGCCGGGGTGATCGCGAACTTGTCGGTAGCGTTGAAGCGGTAAGACGCAGCAACGGTCCACTCGGAGTCTTCCCAGTAAGCGTTCGGGTTGGACGCCCAGATGCCGGCGATCTGGAAAGTGCCCGGACCGAGGTCTGCCGAGAGCAAGCCGCGGACAGCGCCTTCTTCCCATTCGGTGTCGTAGCTGCCGAGCAAGTCGAAAGCAACGCCGCCGAGCGTAGCGGAGACGATACCGGTGATACCAACGCCGTTCGGCTTGGTGCTCGCGCCTTCGAGTTCGTCGACCGAGATACCGGCCTGGAAGGTGCCGCCGTCATAGATGTAGGCGAGCGAGTTGAACTCGGTGAAGTTGCCGAGCGAGTCGGTTTCGCCGTTCAGACCCTTATCCCACCAGCTGTAGAAGAAGCCGGCCTTGAAGCCGCCGAGCTGGATGTAGGCTTCGTCGACGTCGATCAGGCTGTCGCCGTCGTCGGTGTCGTTGTCGGCGTTGAATTCAGCGGCGAAGAAGCCGGTGAGCGTGCCGTATTCGGTGTCGCTCTTCGCGTCGAACGCGATGTAAGCGCGGGAGAACATATCCCAGTCCGACGTACCTGCATCGCCCCAACCCTGACGATCGTTGACTTCGTCACGACCGAATTCGCCCTGAACGCGGATGAAGCCGCTGATCTTGAGGCAGGTTTCCGTGCCGGGGATGTAGAAGTAGCCGGTGCCGAAAGCGTCGCAGACGCGAACGTATTCCATGGGCTCCGGCTCGGCAGCGACGATCGCGTCGGCAGCCTGGGCGCCGGAGACTGCTGCGAGAGCAGCAGCGGAGCCGAGAAGAAGGCTCTTGATGTTCATTTCTGACCTCCAGTCAAAAGTTTAAAACGGGTCTGGGTTTTTTGCTGAAGGACAGCGTTCCCTGCCCCATCCCCAATGTTCAAGAAGTCGGACGATCAACCGCCCTTGCTTCCGGAGTTGAAAATACAAAACCGGGTGGGGCGCGCAACGACCAACTTACCAGATCGACTCCTTTGCCCTGCCCTTCCCTGATCCCTGTTGCTGAAACGACACAAAATCGCCCCAGACGGCCCGAGGAAATTAACAGAGCGTTAAGAAAATCCTTTAGCGACGAGGGGTTAGCGCAGGATGTCGGACTGTGATCTGTGTCGGAAAGGGGCAAAAAATAGCCGGAAAGGGGGTCGAAACCGGGCAAACGCCCTGCCCAAGTCCTATCCTTTCCGGAGCCATTGACGCGTCGATCCCGGTCCCGCGCATCGAAATCGGGTCGCCTCCCGGCCGATTCACGGAAGAATCAGCGCACGGGGATTCGCGAATCGAGAAGCACTCACGAGCGCAGTCGGAATGGCTGCGCCGGCTCCACTCTTTACCCGGTGTTTAAAAATGAGCTGATTGGCCATGACGGTGAGTGCCCGCCGAGCGCTGCATGTCGCATCCCCGACGCCGGGGCGCAGAGAGAGTATGGTTTTGACAGATTAGGTCATATGTCCTAGTGATTTCCCAATACTAGGACAAATGACCAAACATGCCGGTATCATCCACTCGTGAACTGATTGTCGAAAAGGCTGATATCCTCTTTTACGAAGGGGGATATGAGGCCACGTCCTTTGCCGAGATCGCGGCGGCCGTCGGCATCTCGCGCGGCAATTTCTACCACCACTTCAAAACCAAGGATGACATTCTGGATGCCGTGATCGCGCGCCGCATGGAACGGACCAGCGCGATGCTCGACGGCTGGCAGGCGGAAGGCGACGGCCCGCGCGAGCGCATCCTGTCCTTCATTCAAATGCTGATTGGCAACCAGGCGAAGATCATGGCCTTCGGCTGCCCGGTCGGCACGCTTTGTTCCGAACTCGCCAAGCTCGATCATGTCGCCCAAGGCCGTGCGGCCGAAATCTTAGGGCTGTTCCGCGATTGGCTCGCCGGGCAGTTCCGGGAGCTTGGCGCAGGCGACCGCGATGAGCCGCTGGCGCTGCATCTCCTGTCATGGTCGCAAGGGGTGGCGGTGATGGCGACGGCGTTCCGCGACGAAACGTTCATCCGCAGCGAGGTTGCCAGCATCGAACACTGGCTGGCGACATTGCCGGACATATCCCGAGCCAATTGACCAAGGAGCACCGATGTTTATCACCTTCCTCAAGTTTGCTGAGAACCGCGCCGCCGCGCCCACCTTCATGGTAGCGCATAACGAATGGATCGCGCAGGGTTTTGCCGATGGCGCGTTCCTCTGCGTCGGCTCGATCCGGCCCGCCGCCGGGGGCGCGATCCTCGCCAATGGGGAAAGCCGGGCCGATCACGATGCGCGTATTGCCGCTGACCCCTTCGTCATTGAGGGGATCGTGACTGCTGAAACCTACGAGATCGACCCGAAGCGCACTGTCTCCGCGCTGGATTTCCTGAAGATACCGGCATGAGCGGGAACGTTCCCGGTCCCGATGCTTGCACAAGTTCCGAGCCGATTGCTGCGACCGGCAGACGGAAGCTGTCGTCACGGCTTCAAAGTATATCGAGTTGTAGCGTAGAAGCGGCGGTCTTGCGTGCCAATTGGCGGGTGTGTGGTGATCGGCGGCAATGTCGCGCTATAGCGGGCAATCGGCGGTGTATGGCGGAGAAGAAGGGATTCGAACCCTCGATACCGTTTCCGGTATACTCCCTTAGCAGGGGAGCGCCTTCGACCACTCGGCCACCTCTCCGTTAGCGCCTGACTAGTGTCACCGCGTTTCCAATGCAAGATTTTTTTGTCGAATTTCGGGAAATCATCCCATTTTCATCCGCTTCGGCGCGGTTACACCCGATCGGAATATAGTGAAATCGTGTTGCCTGGGACTAAGCGTTGGGAGAAGCCCCTTCGCGGCGGCTGTTCTTCTGCCGATTCTTCATCGCATCGATTCCGCTTCGCCTTCTTATGCGATAAGTTCCGCCGGCATTTCCGAACGGAGTACGTTTTACCAACATGTCCGCATTCTCACGCTTCACGCCACTCGTCCAATCCCTGCCGGCTACCGTCCCCTTCGTTGGCCCTGAGGCGCTCGAGCGTCAGCACGGCCGCGAGGTCGCGGCGCGCATCGGCGCCAATGAGAGCGGGTTCGGCCCGGCACCATCCGTGTTGCTGGCCATTCGTCAGGCGGCCGATGAGACCTGGAAATATTCCGATCCCGAGAATCACGATCTGAAGCAGGCGCTCGCCGGCCATCTTCGTGTCCCGGCCGCCAATATCGCGATCGGAGAGGGAGTCGACGGCCTGCTCGGGCAGATCGTGCGCCTCGTCGTGGAACCGGGCATGCCGGTCGTGACCTCACTCGGAGGCTATCCAACCTTCAACTATCATGTCGCAGGACATGGCGGACGGCTGGTCACGGTCCCCTATGCCGGCGATCGGGAAGATATCGATGGATTGCTCGCCGCCGCGAAGCGCGAGAATGCGGCGCTCGTCTATCTCGCCAATCCCGATAATCCGATGGGCAGCTGGTGGCCCGCCGAACGCGTGATCGCCTTTGCGGACGCTCTGCCGGAAACGACACTCCTCGTGCTGGACGAAGCCTATTGTGAAACGGCGCCGCGGGAGGCAATTCCTTCGATCGAGAGCCTGATCGACAGGCCTAACGTCATACGCACGCGAACCTTTTCGAAGGCCTACGGACTGGCCGGGGCCCGCGTCGGTTACGCGCTGTCGACGCCCGGGACGGCTCAGGCCTTCGACAAGATCCGCAATCATTTCGGAATGAGCCGAATCAGCGTGTCGGCAGCAATTGCCGCACTGGCCGACAAGGAATACTTGAAGGAAGTCACGCGCAAGATCGCGAAGTCACGGGAGAGGATCGGCCGGATCGCTACCGACAATGGCCTCGTCCCTCTTCCCTCAGCCACGAATTTCGTGGCTGTCGACTGTGGAAAGGATGCGGCCTATGCGCGGGCGATCGTCGATCGGCTGATGAGCAATCATGGCATTTTCATCCGCATGCCCGGGGTCGCGCCACTCAACCGCTGCATCCGCATCAGCACTGCGCCCGAAACCGAACTCGATCTCCTTGCGGCCGCGCTTCCGGAGGTGATCAGGAGTTTGGCTGCCACCTGAACCGGCGGCAACCGCCACGCATCAGTGCATCGTCATCCATTCGCGTGCTGCGCGCAGCGCAGCGGCGAGATCCGCCTTGCTCATCGTCGCCGCGAGGTCGGCTCGCAGGTCGGCCGCACGGTCCGAGCCCCTGATCGCGGCGATGTTCAGCCACTTGTGCGCGGCTACCAGATCCACGGGCCTGCCGCGGCCCGTCGCATAGGCGAGGCCCATCTCGCACAGAACGTCGGGGCGGTTGCCGCCGCCGATGGCGTCATCCGAAACGATCTCAATGTTAAAGAGTGCCATTTTTCTTGTCCCTGTCTTTTCTTCGTTTGAGCGAAGCGGCCCGCCCGTAGGGGCGAGCCCGGCTTCAGCTGGTATTCCTGGTCCCTGTTTCATCGAGCCTCTTGGCGGGCTTTCCGGGAAATCGCGCCGTCTTCTGCAGCGTCGCTTTCCGGTTGGTCGGCGGCTTGTTTCGCCGCTCGTCTTATGGATGTGAATATGCCCGACGGCCTTCAATGGCCGCTTAAAATCCATGCTTAATTTGACGCAAACAAAGTCCAAATGCTTGGTAAACTTGGGTTTTCGTTAAGCATCGCAGGCCCTGCAAAGGCACGCATTCGCCTCGAATTTTACGAAAATTTCACGTTCGGATTTCAACTGAACGCTAACCATGAGAACAACTGCTCTTTCAAGGACGGGGGGCGCCGCGCGCAGCATGCCCCCTGCAAGGCACGCAGCATGCCCCTGAAAGGCAACGCCCGAATATTTACCTTTACGTACGCGTAATATACTGTCTGTGCCGGAGTGATCTTCATCCGCCTGACCCGTCCGTCGCAGCAGGCGATCGCGCTCCACAGGGAACAAGCACGCGGCAGGACCGAAGAGCCTGCCGACTTCGGAGGAAATTGCATGATTCGCACATTGCTCGTCGCAGCAGCGCTTGGCTTTGCCGCAGCCGCCCCGGTCCACGCTGCCGAACCGATCCTCGGCAAGTGGAAGACGGCGAGCGGCTCCACCGCGGAAATCGCCGCTTGCGGCACAGCTTTCTGCGTCACGCTGAAGACGGGCAAGCACGCGGGCAAGCGTGTCGGTTCGCTGTCCGGAACCGGCGGCAGCTATAGCGGCGTGGTCACCGATCCCGAAAGCGACAAAACCTATAGCGGAACGGGGTCGGTGGACGGCAATCTGCTGAAGATGCGGGGCTGCGTGCTGAAGGTGCTTTGCAAGTCGCAAACCTGGACGCGTCTTTAAGCCTCCGCAGCAAGAACACGGGCGGCGCTGCACCAGATACGCCTATGGAGGGGCATTGTTCGCCCCTCCCCCGCCCCGTCTTAGCGGGCGCGTTGGCCGAACAGAACCTTCTGCGCCTCTTCGTCCTCGGCGAGGCTTTTCTGGCGAGCCCGCTCTTCCTTGCCCACTTCGATGGCCTTCTTCACCGCCGGGCGCGCAAGCACGGCGTCGAACCAGCGCTTCAGGTTAGGGAATTCGTTGAGGTCCTGGCCCTGGTTCTCGTGCGGAATCACCCAGCCGATCGCGGCCATGTCTGCGATCGAGTAGTCGCCGGCGAGGAACGGCCGGTCGGCGAGCCTCTTGTTCATCACGCCGTAGAGGCGGTTCACTTCATTGGTATAGCGGTCGATGCCGTAGGCGATTCTTTCCGGGGCATATTGGCGGAAATGATGTGCCTGCCCCGCCATCGGGCCGAGGCCGCCCACCTGCCAGAAAAGCCACTCCTCTACCTCGACGCGGGCGCGCTCGTCGGACGGATAGAACTTGCCGTATTTGCGGCCGAGATACTGCAGGATCGCTCCTGATTCGAATACGGAGATGGGCTCGCCGCCCGGACCGTCCGGATCGACGATCGCCGGCATCCGGTTGTTCGGCGAGATCTTCAGGAAGTCCGGCTGGAACTGATCGCCCCGGCCGATATTTATATACTTGACGACGTAGGGAACGCCGAGCTCCTCCAGCATTATGGTGATCTTCCAGCCGTTCGGCGTGGGCCAATAATAAAGCTCGATCGGAGCGGTCATCGCGTCTCTCCTGATTTGTCGGAAGGACAGACTTAGGAACACGACGGCTCAACGGCAAGGCCGCAGTCCGGCGCGCATTTGTTTAAGTGCATGATCGTTCTCCCTAAACCGCTGCACATCTTCGGCGCTGCTTAGATGAACGCCAGATGAACGGACGTCTCAGCCAGAGTTCAGTTTGGTTGTGCGAAAAGACGATCAATCGATTTGAACGTGTCTCGCTTCAACGGACGGAACCATGGACATTCTCGCTCGCCGCCTCACCATTATCAGCCTGCTCATGGTCGTCTTCGCGATGACGCTTGCCGCCGCAGTCGGCGCCGACACGGAACGCCGCCGCCAGAACACCTATATCGGTTCGCTCACGGATTGCACCGCTCACACGGCGCAATACTGCCAAGCCAAACTCTGAAGGAAACTGTGGAATGGCCGCGCTCGTCTCCTCTGCCATTCTCTCGCTCAGGCTCCTGATACTCGCGGGCCTGCTGATCGCTCCCATCGGAGCGGTCGCTTACAGCAAAGCCGCCGGCTACGGCATCGGCAAGAACGGTGCCGGCTTCGTTCTTTTCGTCACCCTCCAGCGCCAGGCAATGAGCTGATTTCGAGACGCCGCCTTCGGTCCTTGCATATCGGTTGAAAGTGCGCTCCTCTCCTGATCGGGAGGACCTGCAAACCATGCCCGCATACGCTATCTATTTTGCTGCAGCTCTTGCCGAAATCGCCGGATGCTTTGCCTTCTGGTCCTGGCTGAGACTTGGCAAATCCACCCTGTGGCTCATTCCCGGCATGGCTTCGCTTGCGCTTTTCGCCTGGCTGCTGACGATGGTGGACGCGGCAGCGGCGGGCCGTACCTATGCCGCCTATGGCGGCGTCTACATCGTCGCGTCGCTCTCTTGGCTCTGGCTTGCCGAAGGCGTCCGGCCGGATCACTGGGACATGACGGGCGCCGCCGTGGCGCTCGCCGGCAGCGCGATCATTCTCGCGGGGCCTCGCTGAAGTACAAAGTGCGGCGCTGTAGAACAAAAAACAGCACTCTTGTCGTTTGCTTGTCGGAAGGTGCTGCATATAATGCGACATGAACAAGCGAATCTCTTCACACTCCGTCCTCTCCGTCGCCACCCCTGAACCCTTCGAGCCGCAGCTCTTCGACGATGCGACCGAGGCCGTCGATTGTCTGGAAGCGCTCTACGAACGCAACACCCGCTTCCTCTGCGAAGCCTTCGAAGGTCTCGGGAAAAGCGGCAGGCCCCTCACTCGTTTCCGCGCCTGCTATCCGCAGGTCAGCATCGAGACGAGCAGCTTCGGACATGTCGATTCGAGGCTTTCCTTCGGCTATGTCAGCGCGCCCGGCGTCTACACGACGACCATCACCCGGCCCAAACTGTTCCGGCACTATTTGAAAGAACAGCTCGGCCATCTCATGCGCAACCACGGCGTCGGCGTCACGGTGTCGGAATCCTCGACACCGATCCCCCTCCATTTCGCCTTTGGCGAAGGGGCGCATGTCGAAGCGTCTGCGGCCGACAGCATCGACATTCCGCTGCGCGACCTTTTCGACGCGCCGGATCTTACGACCACCGACGACGAGATCGCCAACGGCTCCTACGAGCCAGGTCCGGGAGAGCCGTCGCCGCTCGCGCCCTTCACGGCGCAGCGCATCGACTATTCGCTCGCGCGCCTCAGCCACTATACCGCGACCAGCGCCAGGCACTTCCAGAACTTCGTGCTTTTCACGAACTATCAGTTCTATGTCGACGAGTTCTGCGCCTGGGCGCGCCAGCAGATGGCGGAGGGCGGCAACGGTTACACCGCCTTCATCGAACCCGGCAACATCACCACCCCCGCGGGTGCCGACCGGCCGGATGCCGATTATTCGCTCGCCCGCCTGCCGCAGATGCCCGCCTATCATCTGAAGAAGAAGGGGCACGGCGGCATCACTCTCGTCAATATCGGGGTCGGCCCATCCAATGCCAAGACGATCACCGACCATATCGCCGTGTTGAGGCCGCATGTCTGGCTGATGCTCGGCCATTGCGCGGGCCTGCGCAACAGCCAGCGGCTCGGCGATTACGTGCTGGCGCATGCCTATATGCGCGAGGATCACGTGCTCGATGACGATCTGCCGGTCTGGATTCCCTTACCCGCACTGGCCGAGGTGCAGGTTGCCCTGCAGGACGCCGTCGCCGAAGTGACGGGCTACAAGGGCTACGACCTCAAACAGATCATGCGCACGGGTACGGTCGCGACGATCGACAACCGCAACTGGGAACTGCGCGACCAGCGCGGGCCGGTCAAACGACTCTCGCAGGCCCGAGCCATCGCGCTCGACATGGAATCGGCTACCATCGCCGCCAACGGGTTCCGCTTCCGCGTTCCCTACGGGACGTTGCTCTGCGTGTCCGACAAGCCGTTGCACGGCGAACTGAAGCTGCCCGGCATGGCGAGCGCCTTTTACCGAACCCAGGTGAGCCAGCACCTGAAAATCGGTATTCTGGCCCTGCAGAAGCTGGCGGCGATGCCTTCCGAGAAGCTCCATTCACGCAAGCTCAGAAGCTTCTACGAGACCTCGTTCCAGTAGAGCCCGCATCCTGTCGCTCAGAAGCGTTTCACGCTTTCGGCCGCAGGAGGAGCGACAGCAGCGTGCCGACCACCGCCGACACGATGACCATGAGGTGGGCATTGACACTGGCGCGGCCGAGCGTCTCGAGCGTCGCCTGATCCGCCGGCGCTCCGAAGGAAACCGCACCGGCGACGATCGCCGCTGCGTAGGTTCCCACACCCGCCGGCGCGTGCACCGGCAGGACGGAAGACAGTTCGCCACCGAGCGCCCCGCCGAAGGAGGCGGCGAGCGGAGCGACCCCCATGATCGCGAGCACCCAGGCGAGAACGACGACTTTTACCGCCCAGTTCAGCATCGTCATCGCCCAGGCCCGCAGGAAAGCGGGAATGCCGATCGGCAGGCCCGCCTCCATCTCGTCCAGATGCGGACCGACCTTCGCCGGCGCGAAACGGCGCACCGTGGTGAGAGCTCTCTCCTTCATGAGAAAGAAGGCGAGAGGCGACAGAAAAGCGATAAGCCAGAGAACCCAGCCGATCGCCCCTGGGCCCCGCCCCACCACCAGACCCACCGCAGCGACGGTCAGCAGGGCGTGCAGGTCCAGAAGCCGCATGACGAAGAGCGCCGCGGTACCACGCACCAGCGGCACACCGAATTCGCTGCGCATGAGCAAGGGAAAGCTCGTTTCGCCGGCTCTGAACGGCAGCATGATGTTGAGCAGATTGTGAACCTGGGTCACCCGGAAGAGAGACAGAAACCGGCCCCTGGTTTCGCCCGGGAAGTAGTCGTGGATCCGATAGCAACGGATGAAATAGGTGGCGACGAGAAGCGCTAGCGCCGAGAGCACCGGCACGACGCCGATTTCGGCCCATTGCCGCAGCAATACCGGCCAGCCCCAGACCCACTCCACGAAGACGGCATAAGCCGCGATTGCCGCAGCGGAAATCAGTGCCAGACGGTTGCGCGCGAGCCACGACTGCCGGCTGCGCTCCCAGTTCGTATTCATCGAGACCGTTTTCCTGTATCAGCAATGCGATTCGACATTGGTTATAACCTCAGAAGTATGCAAGAAAACCTGCCAGCCCACCGGAGACTGCCCTCTTGAATCGCATCGAAGAACCCGTGAAGCCGATGACCGAAGTCCTGGAGGGTGTCGAGCTCTCCATAGTCGTGCCGGTGTTCAACGAGGAGGAGAGCGTCGGACCGCTCGTCACGCGCATCCGGGCGGCAATGGCCGGGTTCCTGAAGTCATGGGAGCTCATCCTCGTCGATGACGGCAGCACGGACCGAACCCTGCCGAACGCGCGCAAGGAGCTTTCACACCCCGACCTGCAGCTGAAGATCATCGAGCTCCAGAAGAATTTCGGCCAGACGGCCGCAATGCAGGCGGGGATCGACGCGGCCTCCGGCCGGCTGATCGCGACGCTCGACGGCGACCTTCAGAACGATCCGGCGGACATTCCCAACATGGTCGCGGCGATAGAAGAGCGCGGGCTCGATCTCCTTGTCGGCTGGCGGCAAAACCGACGCGATGCACTGATTCTGAGGAAGATTCCTTCCTGGTGCGCCAACGTTCTGATCGGCAAGATCACGGGCGTGAGATTGCACGACTATGGCTGCAGCCTGAAGATCTACCGCGGTTCCATCATCAAGCAGGTGAAGCTGATGGGGGAAATGCACCGCTTCATTCCGGCCTGGGTGGCGGGTGTCGTGCCGAGCAGTCGGATCGGCGAGATGCCGGTGACCCATCACCCGCGGCATTACGGCAGCTCGAAATACGGGATCTCGCGCACGTTCCGGGTTATTCTCGATCTGCTCGCGGTCTTGTTCTTCATGCGCTACAAGGCGCGGCCGGGGCACTTTTTCGGCTCCATCGGCCTGGCCGCCGGCGGTCTCAGTGTGCTGATCCTTCTCTATCTTGCAATAGACAAGTTCATCTTCGGCAACGACATCGGCACCCGTCCGATGCTGATCGTCGGCGTCATGCTGTTCCTCTCTTCGGTCCAGCTGATCACCACCGGCATTCTCTCGGAGATGATGGCGCGCGCCTATTTCCGCGACGATGAAATGACGAGTTACATCGTGCGCCAGACTTTCGAGCGGGAGCAGCCGCATGCTTGAAGCGGTCAATCGACGGCCTGGAGCGGTCGTCCTGGCGGTTGCCGGCTATTTCCTGCTGTGCATCATCCTGCGGGTCTCCGTCTCGAGCTCACTGGAAATCGACGAGGCGGAACAGGCATTTCTGTCTCAGTTCCTCGCCCTCGGATACGGACCGCAGCCGCCCTTCTACAACTGGCTGCAATATGGACTGGCAGAGGTGATCGGGACCTCGCTGGCGACGATGACCATCCTCAAGAACGGGCTCCTATTTCTCTGCTGTCTGTTCTACGGCCTTGCGGCACGGCTGGTACTGGCCGACCGCCGTCTGCCCCCGATCGCAATGCTCGGCGTTCTTACGCTGCCCCCGATCTTTCTACTCGCACAGCGCGATCTTTCCCACACGGTCGCAGCCCTCTTCGCCGTCTCGCTGTTTCTCTACAGCTTCCTGAAGACGCTGAAGCGGCCCAGCCTTTTTTCCTATATTCTCACCGGCATTGCGGTGGGTATCGGCCTGATGTCGAAGTACAACTTCGTCCTCGTGCCGGTCGCGGCGATCGTCGCCGTTCTGCCGGAACGGGAGCTGCGCGCGCGGATACTCGACTGGCGCATTCTGCCGTCGATTGCGGTAGCAACGCTCATCGTTCTGCCCCACGCCTACTGGATGCTGCAGAATTTCGGTTTCGCCTCGGGTGGAACCTTGAACGAGATGCGGGAGCGCGAGGCGGAGGGATTTCTGCTTCAGGCCTTTTACGGTGTCTACTCGCTCGGCTCCGCCATCATCGGCGGCAGCCTGGTGCCGCTGCTCGTATTCGGCCTCGTCTTCCGCGGCAAGTTCCGCGCGATCTGGCAGGCGGAAAGCCAGTGGAGCAGGATCGTAGGGCGGATGCTCGCCCTTTGCCTGATCGCGGTCCTGCTGGTCGTACTCGGTGTGGCCGCCACGCATGTGCGCGAAAAATGGCTGGTCCTCTTCCTCGTTCTCATTCCGCTTTATCTCTGTCTGAAGATCGAGGCGGCGAATATCGACCTTACAGACAGCCTCAGGCGCTTCTTGCTGCTGGTCTTAGTCATCGCGCTGGGCGCACTCGTGCTCGTGTCGGCGCGAGCCGTCGTGCGGCCGTGGTTTGGTGACTATTCGAGGCTGAACATACCCTACGCCGCATTGGCCGAAGCGGTGGCACAGGCAGAAGGCCAGCCGGCGCTTATCCTGGCCAATGACAAGCAGATCGCGGGAAATCTCCGAATGCAGTTCAGCGGAGCACAGGTCACGATGCCGAGCCCCTCGAATGCGCTTCCGGTCGATATGTCGAAAAGGCCCCTTCTCGCGGTCTGGCATGACGACGCACAGCCGGAAGCACCCGTTCCCGACCTGTTGCGGAACGCTCTCTCCGTACTTGGCATTCCCGACGCGGCCGCGGCACCGCGCCACCTCGCGCTGCCCTATCTCTACGGGACCGGCGAGGACCGCTACAGCTTCAGCTATATCTGGGTCGCGGAATAGACGCGCGGAAAGCCGCTACACGGAGTTCCCGAAATTGCTCTCCTGCGAGCCGACCAGCAGCTTCAATTCACCGGGGTGAACGCGCAAAGCGACCTTGCCGCTTCTGATCGGGATAAGCTCGCCGTCGATGACGCAGTTGATCTTCCGATCCACCTTCGGAAAGTGCAGGTCGACCGTCAGAGCGCTCATCTCGCTGATCAGCGTGCTGCTCCTGAACTTTCCGCGCAGGATATCGAAAGAGAGCTTCGCCACGCCCGCAGGGCTTAGCGGCGGCGCCGTGTAGAAGCCAAGGTGGCCGCTCGTCAGGTCTTCCGCATACATCAGCGTGTCGTGGCCGAAATGGTTGTTCGAAACGGAAATCGCCGAAACATGCCGGCGCTCGCGGTGCCCGTCCGCGTCGAATTCAATCTCGAAATCCGGCGGGTTGAAGATTACCCCGATGGCGGCACGTACGCTGGCGCTGATCTTCCCGAGTCGCGACGCGAACCGATAGGACTGACGGTAGCGCACCATGCGGGCGTGAAGCCCCATCGAGAACTGATGCACGAATGCGCGGCCGTCAGCGCTGCCTATGTCGGCATCGATGATTCGGCCATTGGCCAGCACCTCCGGGACCTTCCAGATATCGAGCGGCAGCTTCAGGGAGCGCGCGACGAGATTCATCGTCCCTGCGGGAACGATGCCCAGCGGCATGCCGGTTTTCCAGGCCACGCCTGCCGCCGCCGAAATCGTGCCGTCGCCGCCGCCGGCGACGATCGCGTCGAGATCGTCCCGTCCGCAAGCCGTCTCCAACGCGTCCCGCATCTCATCCGCTGCGACCACTGCGATCTCGATCTCGTGGCCGGCCGCCCGAAAGTCCTCCTCGACCTTCCTGCTGTAGGCATCCATGTCCGTCGTACGGAAAGTTCCCCCATCTCGATTGAAGATGGCTTTGACTTTCAAGGGCTGCTGCCTCCGTCATGCGAGTGCGTTCAGCTTCTCAGATAAGAGCGGCAGCGGGGGTTTCCAGAGCTGTGCGACGAAAAGTGCAGGCGGCCTTATCGCCGGCCGCTTCGGCGTACGGAAGTTTCAACGAAGCGATCAAGCGAGCGTGACTCGAACGGCTTCGTGGGCCGTCTGCAAGGCCCTCCCCACCCCCCCACAAGTGCCACAGTGGGAGGGGTTGGGGAGGGGAAGTTTTGGAGCTTCTATCCGTGAATGATTTCGCGGTGGCGCTGGAGCCGGCGCCCGTAAGCCTGGCTCACCCGGTCGAAAATGATCGCGATTCCGACGATGGCGAGGCCGTTGAAGATGCCGAGCGTGAAATACTGGTTGGCGATCGCCTTCAAGACCGGCTGACCCAGCCCCTGAACGCCGATCATCGAGGCGATGACGACCATGGCGAGCGCCATCATGATGGTCTGGTTGATCCCGGCCATGATCGTCGGCAGCGCGAGCGGCATCTGGACGTTCTTCAGCTTCTGCCAATTCGACGAGCCGAAGGCGTCCGCCGCCTCCAGCACATCCTTGTCGACCAGCCGAATTCCGAGATTGGTGAGGCGGATCATCGGCGGGATCGCATAGATGACGACGGCTATAAGCCCCGGAACCTTGCCGATGCCGAGAAGCATCACGACGGGAATGAGATAGACGAAGCTCGGCATCGTCTGCATCACGTCGAGCACCGGATTGACGATGTTCTGGAAACGATCGGAACGTGACATGATGATGCCCATCGGTATGCCGATCGCTATCGACAGGACCGTACAGACGAAGATCATCGAGATCGTCTTCATCGTGTCGTCCCACATGTCGAGATAGCCGATGAGGAGCAGGGTGCCGACGGCGCCGGCAACGATCTTCCAGTTGCGGCTGGCAAACCAGGCGATCACGGCAATCAGTATGAGAATGATCGGCCACGGCGTTCGTGTCATGAACCGTTCGGCGTGGATCAGGAAGAACTGGAGCGGGTCGAAGAACGATTCGATCGCGTCGCCATAGGCGCGTGTGAAGCTACGGAACCCTTCGTCGATTATCTTCTTCAACTGCCGAAGCCGATCGTCGTCCATGTGCGGAAATTTGGTCAGCCATTCCATGTGTCGATTCCCCTTCGCACTCTTTTGGGCGGCTTATGGTTGTTATTGCTTTGCCGCCTGCCTTTTAACGCTAACGCGCGGTGTAAACGATGAAGCCGCGCAATCTTATTCTCAAACCGACATGCGGTGAACGAAATCTTGCGCCTTCCTTCGAAAACTACGCAGCAGAAAACAAAAAACGGCGCGCTTTTACGCGCGCCGTTCATTCGAGGCGAGTCGATCAGAGGGCAGCCTTGATCTTCTCGGCGACTTCGGGCGAGACCCACTTGGTCCAGAGGTCCGGGTTTTCCTCGAGGAAGTGCTTCGCGCCTTCCTCGCCGCTCGCCTGATTGTCGGTCATCCAGGCCATGAGCTTGTTGACCGTGTCGTTCGTCCAGGCGCGGGTGTTGAGATACTCCATGGCCGGGCCGGCGCGGTCGGCGAATTCCTTGGTTACCAGTGTCTGGACCTTGTCCTTCGGCCAATCGTTCTTCTTCGGATCCGGGCAATCCGCAACCGTATTGCAGCGCTTCCATTCGGCCATGTCGTTGGGGACGCCATGCTCGAGCTTGACCATCTCGTACTTGCCGAGCAGCGCCGTCGGAGCCCAGTAGTAGCCGACCCAGCCCTGCTTGCGCTCATAGGCCTTGGCAATCGAGCCGTCGAGGCCGGCCGCCGAGCCGGTATCGACCAGCGTGAAGCCCGCCGCCTCGGCACCATAGGCCTTGTAAAGCTGCGTCGTCACGACCGTGCCGCCCCACCCTTGAGGACCGTTGAAAATCGCGCCCTTGCTCGGATCCTCCGGATCGGGGAAGAGTTCCTTATGCTTCAGGACGTCGTCGATCGTCTTGATGTCCGGGTTGGCATCGACGATGTATTTCGGAACCCACCAGCCCTGTACGGCGCCATCCGAAAGCGCGACTGCGGCGCCTACGAGCTTGCCTTCTTCGAGGCCGCGGTTCACCACGTCCGGCAGCAGGTCGACCCAGCCCTCCGGCGCGATGTCCGGCTCGCCCTTCTCGATCATCGACGTGATGGTCGGCACCGTGTCGCCGACGACGAGCTCCGCACTGCAGCCGTAGCCTTCGGTCAGAATGAACTTGTCCACACTCGCCAGGACTTCGGCGCTCTGCCAGTTCATGTTGGCAATCGTCACATCGCCGCATTCCGCCGCCGATGCCGCGCTGCCGAGTCCCAAAAGACCGGCGGCCAGGCATGTCGTTGCAAGAAGTTTTTTCATTTCGGCTCCCTCTGTTTTGGCGGTGTCTCTATGGCGGACTGCCAGCCTCACCGCAGCTGCTGACAGTGAACGGAACAAGCACTCGCCCCGATCCGATGCCGGGGCGCGACAACTCGCGGGTCAACCGATACCTGTTCGGACCGGTACCGCCCACATTGCTATCGTGTCTTTCCGGCGAACACTTTCCCATTTGCGTCAGCGGCTGACATTCCTGCCGTTTGTCAAACTACACAAATAATTGATGGGTTTAACCCCCTTTTTTAAATTCATTTGCCGGCGACCCCCATCATCCACGTCGGAAGCTGGACGACTTATAAGGACATGCGAAAAGGCCGGCGAACGCTCGCCGGCCTTTCGGGAAGTGCAATTGCGTGTTCGGACAGGGGGCGTTCGACCTGCGTCTCCGAACATCACATGTTCGGATAGACCGGCCCTTCGCCCCCTTCTCCCCACGGGAGTCCGTGCGGGCCCGCCTTCTCCGAACATCACATGTTCGGATAGACCGGCCCTTCGCCCCCTTGTGGCGGCACCCAGTTGATGTTCTGGTTCGGGTCCTTGATATCGCAGGTCTTGCAGTGGACGCAGTTCTGGGCGTTGATGACGAAGGTGGGCTCGCCGTCCTTCTCCACCCATTCATAGACGCCGGCCGGACAGTAGCGCGAAGATGGGCCGGCATAGACCTCGTATTCCGAGCGTTTCTGCAGATCCCAATCCTTCACCTGAAGATGCACCGGCTGGTCCTCCTCGTGATTGGTGTTCGACAGGAACACCGAGGAGAGCCGGTCGAAGGTCAGCACGCCATCCGGCTTCGGATAGTCGATCTTCTCGTGCTTGGCGGCCGGCTCGAGCGATTGCGCATCGGTCTTGCCGTGCTTCAGCGTCCCGAAGAAGGAAAAGCCGAAGAGCTGGTTGGTCCACATGTCGAGACCGCCGAGCGCCACGCCGACAGCGGTGCCGAACTTCGACCACAGCGGCTTGACGTTGCGGACCCGTTTCAGGTCCTGGCCGATGGCGCTCTCGCGCCAGCCGCGCTCGATCTCGATCGGCTCGTCATTGGCGCGGCCGTGGGCGATCGCCTCGGCGAGTTTCTCCGCCGCGAGAATGCCCGACAGCACCGCATTGTGGCTGCCCTTGATGCGCGGCACGTTGACGAAACCGGCCGAGCAGCCGATCAGAGCCCCGCCGGGGAAGGAAAGCTTCGGCACCGACTGGTAGCCGCCCTCGGTAATGGCGCGCGCGCCATAGGAGAGCCGCTTGCCGCCCTCGAAGGTGCCGCGGATCGCCGGATGCGTCTTGAAGCGCTGGAACTCCTCGAACGGATAGAGATACGGGTTCTTGTAGTTGAGATGGACGACGAAACCGACGGCGACCAGATTGTCCTCGAGGTGATAGAGGAAGGATCCGCCGCCGGTCTTCATGCCGAGCGGCCAACCGAAGGAATGCTGCACGAGGCCGGGCCTGTGATTTTCCGGCTTCACCTCCCAGAGTTCCTTTAGGCCGATGCCGAATTTCGGCACGTCGCGCCCCTCGTCGAGCTTGTATCTGGCGATCAGCTGCTTGGCGAGCGAGCCGCGCACGCCCTCGCCGATGAGGGTGTACTTTCCGAGCAGCTCCATGCCGCGGGCGAAGTTCGGCCCCGGCTCGCCGTTGCGCTCGATGCCCATGTCGCCGGTGGCAACGCCGATCACCGCGCCCTCGTCATTGTAGAGGACCTCGGTCGCGGCAAAGCCCGGATAGATTTCGACGCCGAGCGCTTCCGCCTGGGTGGCGAGCCAGCGACAGACATTGCCGAGGGAGACGACGTAGTTGCCGTGATTGTTCATCAGCGGCGGCATCAGGAAATTGGGAAGGCGGACCGAGCCGGCGGGGCCGAGAAAGAGAAACTGGTCGTCGGTGACTTCCGTCTTGAACGGGTGGTCCGGTTCGTCGCGCCAGCCGGGCAAGAGCCGGTCGATGCCGATCGGGTCGACCACGGCGCCGGAGAGGATATGCGCGCCCACTTCGGCGCCCTTCTCCAGAACCACGACCGAGAGTTCCGGATTGACCTGCTTCAGCCGGATCGCCGCCGCAAGACCAGCCGGTCCCGCCCCGACGATCACGACGTCGAATTCCATGCTCTCGCGTTCGGGGAGTTCTTGTTGCTCGGTCATTACACTCTCCAGTTCTGCCGGTCTTCTGCCGGCTCCGTTCCCGGCCAAATCATCCCGTCATGACAAATGCCGTAAACCTTGTCGAGCCGGGATGCGACAGACTGTCTCTGCATTTGCGCATGAGTTCATGAGATTACTATGTTACTTGAACGTAAACGTAAATGCATTTGGGCGGATCTGGCCGATCGACAGCTTGCTTTTGCAGCGCTCGCATGCGAGGAGGCCCGCCCCACCCCGCAAGCCGCATCACCGACAAGACGGAGACGATCATGGCGTTCGCCCTAGGCCTCGACTTCGGCACGACCAATTCGGTACTGGCTCAGGCCGAAGGCGCCTCGACGCGCTCCATCGTCGTGGAAAGCCCGGTCGGGAGATCGGACACGACGCGCACGGCGCTCTCTTTCCTGAAGGATGCCGGTCCCTCGCCCCTGAAAGTCGAAGCAGGACAGGCGGCAATCCGCGAATTCATCGACAATCCGGGCGAATGCCGCTTCCTTCAGTCGATCAAAACCTTTGCCGCGAGCGCGCTCTTCCAGGGCACGCTGATCTTCGGGAAGCGCTACGAGTTCGAGGACCTGATGCAGCGTTTCCTGACGCGGCTCAGGGACTATGCCGGCAGTAACTGGGAACCCACCTTCAGGCGTGTCGTCATCGGCCGTCCCGTGCAGTTTGCGGGCGCCAATCCGAACGAGAAACTGGCCCTCGAACGCTACAATCGCGCGCTTACCCGCATGGGTTTTCCCGAAGTCCATTACGTGTACGAACCGGTCGCGGCCGCCTTCTATTTCGCGCGCAACCTCGATCGGGACGCGACGGTGCTCGTCGCCGACTTCGGCGGCGGCACTACCGACTACTCGATCATCCGGTTCGAGAGCCAGGCCGGTCGACTGACGGCAACGCCGATCGGACATTCCGGCGTCGGCATCGCGGGAGACCATTTCGACTTCCGGATTATCGACAACATCGTCTCGCCGCTCATCGGAAAGGGGAGTCTGTTCAAGAGCTTCGACAAGCTGCTTGAGGTGCCGTCGAGCTACTACGCGAATTTCGGCCGCTGGAACCAGCTTTCGATCTTCAAGACGTTGAGAGATTTCACCGAATTGAAAAAGCTGGTGCGCGCAAGCCTGGAGCCGGAGAAGCTGGAGTCCTTCGTGGAGCTCATCGAGCATGACGAAGGCTATCCACTCTATCAGGCGGTCTCGGCCACCAAGATGCGGCTCTCGCAGGCTGAGGAGACCGAATTCGCCTTTGCGCCGCTGGGCGAGCGCGCACGCCGTACCGTTCACCGGGACGAGTTCGAAGCCTGGATTGCGCCTGACCTTGCCCGCATCGAGGAGGCGCTTGACGTGGTCCTTTCAACGTCTGCGACAAAACCGGACGGGATCGACAAGGTGTTTCTCACCGGCGGGACGTCCTTCGTGCCGGCGGTTCGCCGTCTCTTCGAGAACCGCTTCGGCAAAGAGCGCATCGAGAGCGGCGGCGAGCTCCTGTCGATCGCCCATGGCCTGGCGCTCATCGGCGAGCGCGACGACATCGCGGCCTGGACAGCAGCGGCCTGAAGGCAGTCCCTGCCACCACAGATTTGAGGAACGTGCAGTGGACCACGCCCACCGATCTGTTACATTCGCCCCATGATCTCGGCCAACGACCTCTCCCGCTCCGAACTCGCTGCCCTTCTCGCCTTCCATGCGGAGGCGGGTGTCGAGTGGCTCCTCGAAGACGAACCGGTCGATCGGCTCGCTGAATTCGAGGCGATGAGAATCAGGCGCGCGCAAAGCCGCGCCGTGCCGCAAACCAGCGCGACCGCAGTCGAACCGCAGCAGCCTGCTCCCCTTGCCGCCCCCTCGCGCGAGCGTCGCCCCGCGCCTCCGGCATCCCCTCCGGCGGTTGCGATACCGGACGAGCAGGCCATCAAGGAGGCGCAGTTCGTCGCCGATGCCGCGCGATCGCTGGGAGAGCTGCGTACGGCCATGGAGGCCTTTGCCGGCTGCAACCTCAGGAACAGCGCACGCAACCTCGTCTTTGCCGAAGGCAGTGCTGCTTCGGGAGTCATGATCATCGGTCCGATGCCCTATGCGGATGACGACCGCGACGGCCGCCCCTTTGCGGGACGGCACGGCGAGATGCTCGAACGCATGCTGTCCGGCATCGGCCTTTCGCGCGAGGACGTACTTCTTGCCAATGCCGTGCCCTGGCGGCCACCGGGAAACCGCGTTCCGAGCGCTCGCGAGGCGGATATCTGCCGACCGTTCATCGAGCGTCAGATCGCGCTGGCCGAACCCAAGCAGTTGCTTCTGCTCGGCAACTTCACCGCCCGCTTCTTCTTCGGCGGCGAAACGATCCATCAACTGCGCGGCGAATGGCGAGAGCTCACCTTTGGCGGCACCCGCATTCCAACGCTCGCCACCTTGCATCCGCAGGACCTTGTCGCCGCTCCCGTCAACAAGCGCTTCGCCTGGCTGGACCTGCTGGCGTTCAAGTCGCGCCTCGGCTGATACAACTGCTCGATTTATGAACAAGGTGTGAAAAAAGCCATGCGATTTGCGCATGTCTGAGCGGCGTTTTAGCGCATTGCAAAACCAATGCTGCACCGCAATATAGCACGACGGGAGGAATGGATAAGGATTTGAACCATGACTGCCCGCTATCGCCCGATTCACAGCAGCTTCGAGACGCTCCGCTACGCCGGTGCCTCCTCGCGCGCGCCGTCCAACAGCTTCGGGTCGGCTGCCAACGAGCAGCTGACAGCAATCGGTCTCGCGCGGACGACCCGCCCGGCTCAGATCTTCGCCGAATTCATCCAGCGCTGAACGCTCTGTGCCGGAAAGACTGCAGGAGAGAACGATCATGTCCAAGCCGCTCGACAGCATTCGCGGTCTCGTCGACACGATCTCCGACATTCGCACCGCCGTCCGCGCATCTCGCGAGTACAGCCGCCTGAGCCTCGCCAGCGACGGACGGCGCGCCGATCACGGCGCGGCGAGCCAGTTGCTGCCGAGATAGGTCACGTTTGGGTCCGGACCGACCTGAAAACCAACGTGATCGCTTCCCATTGGTCGAACGCGGGATGCGGGCGGAAATCCGCACACACTTTCCTCATCACGCTCCTGCCTTTCCGGCTGCGCCATTTCGCCATTCCCTGTCGCAATCGACAGCGCCCCGGAACTTCGTTACAGCCACTCTCGATTCGTTTTGACGGAGTGACGAAGTTCATCGGCCGAGCCGAAACGAAGCCGCTCCTTAATCCCCTCTCCAGGAGCGCCGATGCTGGCGAACTTCGCTTCCGTTTTCAGCCTGATGCTCTCGACCTTCCTGATGATGGTCGCCTTCGGGCTGCAGAGCTATGTCATCCCTGTACGCTCCGTGGCGGAGAGCTGGTCGACCCTCACCATCTCGATATTCGCGACCGGCTACACGCTGGGGTTCACCCTTTCCTGCATCGTCACGCCTAAATTCGTCCTGCGCGTCGGCCATGTCCGCGTCTTCACCGCCCTGATAACGCTCCTTTCCATCGCGATCCTGATGTGCGGGCTCGTCGTCGATTGGCGCGCCTGGATCGGCTTCCGTGCCGTGTCGGGCTTTGCGATTGCCGGAAGCTATCTCGTCATCGAGAGTTGGCTGAACGAGCGGGTGACGAACGACAATCGCGGCCTGCTCTTCTCGCTCTATCTCATCACCAGCATGGTCGGCACGATCGGCGGACAGTACCTAGTGCCGCTCGGCGATCCGAGCAACACCTCCCTTTTCATCCTTTGCGGCGTGCTGTTCTCGCTCGCCCTGCTGCCGACCGCCCTTTCCTCCTCGCCGATGCCGGCCCCCCCGGCACGGGCAAATTTCGATATCCCCGCACTCTATCGCCGCTCGCCGGTCGCTGTCGTCGGCGGCTTTCTCGCCGGTGCGCTCTCGGGCGCGTGGCTCAATCTCGGCGGCGTCTTCACCCAGAAGATCGGCCTTTCGACCGGCGAGGGAGCGACGCTACTCGCGTCGCTTCTGGCCGGCAGCGCGATCTCTCAGGTCCCGATCGGCCGCGCCTCGGACCGGATGGACCGGCGCATCGTCATGGTTGCCTGCGGCATCGCCGGCGTCGTGTCGTGCCTTGCCATGTCCGTTTCGATTGCGAGCAGTCCCCCGGTTCTCTATGCGCTCGCCGCCTGCATCGGCACGGTCCTCTTCCCGATCTACGCGCTGAACGTCGCGCATGCCAACGACCTTGCCCGCCCCGACGAATATGTGGAGATTTCATCCGGGCTGATGATCACCTACGGCCTCGGCACGATCTCCGGTCCGCTGATGGTCGGTCCGGTCATGGACCGGTTTGGCCCCGTCGCACTGTTCATCGCGCTTGCCGTGTATTTTGCACTCTACAGCGGCTATGCCGCATGGCGCATCCTTCAGCGCGAGCAGCATGACGGCCTCGTCGCGAAGACCGATTTTCAGGCGACCACGGTGCTGCCGACCCCCGGTCCCGACGTCACCGGTCCGCTCGCACAGCAGGACGCAGGCGACCTCATCGAGGACGACACCGTTCCTGTCTGGGAGCAACGCGCCGAGTAGCCCATCCCTTTATCCCTGCGGCGTCACGTGCTTGCGCGCGCCCTTGCGTTCCAGTCCCAGCCGATGTTCCCGGTAGATGATGAAGATGCCCGCGCCGACGACGATTGCCGTCCCGGCAAGCATGGTCAAGGTCGGCACGTCGCCGAAGAGGAAGTAGCCGATGACTATGCCGAGCACGATCGACGTGTATTCGAAGGGAGCGATCGTCGACATATCGGCGTGGCGATAGCTCTCCGTCAGCAGGATCTGCCCGACGCCGCCGCAAAAGCCGGCGATCGTCAGGAGAACGAAGGCCTGCCAGGAAAGCTCGGACCAGCCGAAAGGCAGCGTCGCGAGCGAGAACACCGCGGCCGAAAGGGAGAAGTAGAGGACGATGGTGTGCGTGCGCTCCTTCTGCACGAGCTTGCGCACGAGCACCATCGCCGTTGCCCCGAGCGCTGCCGAAAGCAGTACGGCGACCGCACCCTTGGCCTCGGCCGACCCGAAGCCGCCTTCGTTGAACAGCGTAAGCCGCGGCCAGGAGATGATAAACACCCCGACGAGCCCGACAAACACCGCAGACCAGCGATAGAGCCGCACGATCTCGCCCAGAAAAATTGCCGCGAAAGCGACAGCGAGCAGCGGCATGGCATAGCCGATCGCAATCGCCTCCGGCAGCGGCAGATGGACGAGGCCGTAAAAGCCGCAACTCATGGCGAGAATGCCGACAAAGCCGCGCACTAGGTGTCCGGTGATATCAGTGGTCCTGAACGCGTCCCGCAATGCGCCACGGCATGCCAGAAATCCAAGGATCGGCACCATCGCAAAAGCCGAGCGATAGAAGGTGATCTGGCCGGTGGGGATATCGTCGCCCGCAGCCTTGATGCAGGTCGACATGCACACGAAGACGACGACGGAGAGCACCTTGAGCACAATCCCCTTCATCGGGCTCACATCGTCCGCATCCATGAAACGCAACTTTTCAAACTGACATCGGCGAACCGGTCGGAAGGCCAACAGAAACGGGAGGACGCGGCGGCAAGGCCGCGAAAGGACCACGCCACCTTAGCCGTGCTTGCGCAGCATGTTGGATCAAATTTCGTGATGGAGCTGGTTTTTTCGTGATGAATTCGCCCGCATATGCAAAGCTTGTTGCCAAGAAAGATGGGTCTGCAGGTTATTTAGCAAGCCCGAAAAAATCGTCACGGATTTAGTTCTTGTTAGTGCCGCTCCGATAAACCTTCGGTCAATAAGAGGCGGGAGTGGCCCTGCGTTTTTGCTGCCGAATGTACTGTCGCCGGCACCACATTCGTGCGTAAATCTCGGATCTTGGCTTTTCACCATCACGAGCGCCCTCTACAAATCAAAAGAGCAAGAAGGCGCAAGCAGGACTGACCATGCGGACAAACACTGGCCAGATCGTTCATCTGGAAAACTACCGGCCGACCGATTTCGTACTCGAGAGGGTGGACCTGACTTTCGAACTCGACCCGAGGGAAACGAAGGTCGAGGCGCGCATGATCTTCCATCGCCGCGAAGGCGTCAGCCCCTCTGCACCGCTCGTTCTCGACGGCGACGAGCTCACCATGACCGGCCTGCTGCTCGATCAGGAAGCGATTCCCGGCACGCTCTATGAAGCGACGGACGACACGCTTACCATTCGTGGCCTGCCGGAAGCGGCGCCCTTCGAGATCACCGTCACGACGGCTTTGTCGCCTGAGACGAACACCAAGCTGATGGGCCTCTACCGCACGAGCGACGTCTATTGCACCCAGTGCGAAGCCGAAGGCTTCCGCCGCATCACCTACTTCCCGGATCGCCCCGACGTGCTGGCGGTCTATACCGTCAACATCATCGCGGACAAGGCTTCCGCACCGCTCCTGCTTTCGAACGGCAACTATCTCGGCGGCGCCGACATGGGCGACGGCCGTCATTTTGCCTCCTGGTTCGATCCGCATCCGAAGCCGAGCTATCTGTTCGCGCTCGTCGCCGGCGATCTGGGCGTCGTCGAGGGCACCTTCACCACCGCTTCCGGCCGCGACGTCGCGCTCAAGATCTATGTCGAGCACGGCAAGGAGCCGCGTGCCGCCTACGCCATGGATGCGCTGAAGCGGTCGATGAAATGGGATGAGGAAGTCTTCGGCCGCGAATACGATCTCGACATCTTCATGATCGTTGCCGTTTCCGATTTCAACATGGGCGCCATGGAGAACAAGGGGCTCAACATCTTCAACGACAAATACGTGCTCGCCGATCCCGAGACGGCGACCGATGCGGACTATGCCAATATCGAGGCGATCATCGCCCACGAATATTTCCACAACTGGACCGGCAACCGCATCACCTGCCGCGACTGGTTTCAGCTCTGCCTGAAGGAAGGCCTGACCGTCTATCGCGACCACGAGTTTTCCGCCGACATGCGTTCGCGCGCCGTGAAGCGGATCGCCGAAGTGCGGCACTTGAAATCCGAGCAGTTCCCAGAGGATGCCGGCCCCCTCGCGCATCCGGTGCGCCCGACGCAATACCGCGAAATCAATAATTTCTACACGACGACGGTTTACGAGAAGGGATCCGAGGTCACGCGGATGATCGCGACGATCCTCGGCCGCGACCACTTCAAGAGGGGAATGGACCTCTACTTCGAGCGTCACGACGGCCAGGCGGTAACGATCGAGGATTTCGTCGCCTGCTTCGAGGCTGCGAGCGGCCGCGACCTCAAGCAGTTCTCGCTATGGTACCATCAGGCCGGAACGCCGCTCGTCACCGCTTCGGGCACCTATGACGCCTCCAGCCAGACATACACGCTATCGTTGGAGCAGACCGTTCCGCCGACGCCCGGGCAGAGCAGCAAGGCACCGATGCATATCCCGCTCCGCTTCGGATTGCTGCTTCCGGACGGAAGCGAGGCAAGGCCCTCGGCCGTCTCCGGCGCCGAGATCACCGACGACGTACTGCACCTGACCGAGCGCAAACAGACGATCACCTTTTCCGGCATCCCATCCGAGCCGGTCCCCTCCTTCAATCGCGGCTTCTCCGCGCCCGTCAATCTGCACCTGGCGCAAAGCGCCGAGCAGCGTGCGCTGATCGCACGCCACGAGACCGACCTCTTCGCACGCTGGCAGGCGCTGAACGCGATGGCCCTCGACAATCTCGTCAAGGCGGCAGCGGAAGCGCGTGCCGGCCAGCCGGTTGCCTGTGACGATGCGCTCGTCGACGCCCTGCTCGCAGCAGCCGGCGACGACCGACTGGAGCCGGCGTTCCGATCGCAAGTGCTGTCCCTGCCGAGCGAAACCGACATAGGCCGCGAAATCGGCGGCAATAACGACCCGGATGCCATTCACGCCGGCCGCCAGGCTATTCTGGGCGCCATCGCCACGGCCGGCAAAGACACCTTTGCGCGACTGGTGAACGAAATGTCTCTGTCCGGCCCGTTCCGTCCCGATGCCGAGAGCGCCGGGCGGCGGGCGCTGCGCAATTCCGGGCTCACCTATCTCGTCTATGCCGACGGAAGACCTGAGAAAGCCGCTGATGCGTTTCGATCCGCCAACAACATGACCGACCTCAGCCAGGCGCTGACGCTTCTTGCGCATCGGTTTCCGGGCGCCGAAGAGACGGCGGACGCCCTGGCCGCGTTCAAGAAGCGCTTTGCCGACAACGCACTGGTCATCGACAAGTGGTTCGCCATTCAGGCGACGATTCCCGGAGCATCGACGCTCGACCGCGTTCGGGCGCTGATGTCGGATCCGCTCTTCAATGCCAGCAATCCGAACCGCGTTCGCTCACTGGTCGGCACATTCGCCTTCGCGAATGCCACCGGCTTCAACCGCATCGACGGTGAAGGCTATCGTTTCCTTGCCCGGCAGATTCTGGACATCGATGCGCGCAACCCGCAACTTGCGGCGCGTATTCTGACGTCGATGCGCTCCTGGTGGTCGCTCGAAAAGATCCGGGCCGGCCACGCCCGCAGCGCGCTCGAGGATATCGCGCGTGCCTCCAATCTTTCCGCCGATGTCAGCGACATCGTCGACCGCATGCTCAAAGACAAGCGCTGACCAGACCGCCGAACACGACGGTTTCAGTTCGGATCGACCTGAAACCGTCGTGGATCTGGCCTGAAATCGGCTCTGGCAGTCCGGCTATCATTTCCCAACGATGAAATATGGTTAACAAATCTTTACCGTTGCCTCTGGACAAGGCGAATCGCCCTGTGATTCATTGAGTCAGATTCGGGCGAGCGGCGCGCCGAATCACTGAAACGCCCGCTTCCGGGAAACCGATAAAGACGGGATCGACGTTTCGGACTGATAAGAATCAAGCGTTCCTTGCGGCATGGTCGCGGGCGGATCGCTTTTCGAGGACGACAAATTGGATAAGATGGCGGACGCGCGACGGGGAAGCGCAGCCGAAGGGCGGTTGCGACTCAAGTTTCCGGGCTTTTCGAGCCTCGAACGGGAGTTCATCGAGCAGGCAAAGATATTTGCCGAACCGGCCTCGCAGAAGCTCGCAATGGCCGAGCCGATGCTCAAGCGGTCCATCCCGGTCCTCATTATCGCTTTTCTTCTCATCGTGGCGATCTCACGGATGTCGGGCATCATGGACGAGCATGCCCGCATGGAAGCCTCTTCCCGCCGGACGGTCAGCCTCGCGGCCGCAGCGGCAGCCGGTGTTTTCCAGACCGGCGGATCGGAACTCTTCGCCGATGGCCGCCGCTGGGAGGTCGAACGGCGGCTCGCCGAACTTCTGCCTGCCGAAATCCTGGACGCCGGAATTTTCCTGCTGACGGTCCGCAGGGACGGACGCGTCTTTGCCGGGACGCAGGATGGCGTCCATCTCATCGGGCGCACGCTCTCCGCAATCGCTCCCGAGGTCGCGACGCTGCAATATTATGGCGAGGGTGCCGGTGTCGTAAGAGCGTCGATCGACGGCATCGAGCATTTCATCGCGCTCCGGCAATTGCCGGATTCCGGCGGCGCGGTTCTGGCGGCAACGTCGATCGCCAGATTCGAAGCGGCCTGGCGCGACGAAATTTCACTCAACGTCACGCTGTTTGCCGGCGTTTCGGCGATCCTGATGGTCGTCCTCTATGCCTATTACATCCAGGCAAAGCGCGCCCGAGATGCCGATGCGGTCTTTGCCGAATCGAACCTGCGCGTCGAAACGGCGCTCTCCCGCGGACGCTGCGGCCTCTGGGACTTCGATCTGGACAACCGGCGCCTCTTCTGGTCCCGCTCGATGTACGAGATGCTCGGAATGCCGGGCGACGCGAGCGTGCTGTCGTTCGGCGATGCCGCCCGTCTCATGCATGTCGAAGACCGGGGCATATACCGGGTCGCTCGGGCGATCGCGAAAGGCAACGAACGCCAGATCGATCAGGTGTTCCGGATGCGCCATGCGGATGGCCACTATGTATGGCTTCGAGCGCGTGCCCAGGTGATCCGCACCGTGTCGGGCCGGACGCATCTGATCGGCATTGCGATGGACGTGACCGAGCAACACAGGCTTGCGCAGCGTTACGCCGAGGCCGATCAGCGCCTGGCGGACGCGATCGAGTGCACCTCGGAGGCCTTCGTGCTCTGGGACAAGCACGATCGCCTGGTGATGTGCAACACCCATTACCAGCAAGCCTGGCAGTTGCCCGACCACGTGCTGGTGCCCGGCACCGAACGCACGATCGTCCATGCGGCGGCGGCAAGGCCCGTTGTCGAAAGGCGCGTCGCCGATCCGGACCGGAGCAATCACTCGCAGACGAGCGAGGTTCAGCTTGCCGACGAACGCTGGCTGCAGATCAATGAGCGGCGCACGCGCGACGGCGGGCTCGTCTCGGTGGGCACGGACATCACGCTCCTCAAGCGGCATCAAGTTCGCCTGCGCGAATCCGAGCGGCGGCTGATGGCAACCATCGGCGATCTCTCCGCCTCCCGCGTAACGCTCGAGCAGCAGAAGGCCGAACTTTCCGTCGCCAACGCGAACTATCAGGCGGAGAAAGAGCGCGCCGAGGCCGCGAACCGGGCAAAGTCCGAATTCCTCGCCAACATGTCGCACGAGCTGCGCACCCCGCTGAACGCCATTCTCGGCTTCTCGGAAATCCTGCAGGACCAGATGTTCGGCCCCCTCGGCTCGGAGAAATACCACGAGTATTCGCGCGACATATTCGAGAGCGGCAAGCATCTGCTCAACGTCATCAACGACATACTAGACATGTCGAAGATCGAGGCAGGCCATATGCGCATCACGCGCGAGCGGATCGATCTCGCGCCACTCATCGAGGAGACCCTTCGTTTCACGGCGATTCCGGCAGAGCGAAAGAACATCCGCGTGGTCCAGCAAATATCCTCCGGCCTGACGATGTTCGCCGACCGCCGGGCGATGAAGCAGGTCCTGCTCAATCTCCTCTCCAATGCGGTCAAGTTCACCAATGAAGGCGGCCGCATCTCCTTGCGGGCGCGCAAGGTGAGGGGCGCCGTCACGCTGACGATCGCCGATTCCGGCATCGGCATTCCCAAGGGCGCGTTGCAGAAGATCGGCCAGCCCTTCGAGCAGGTGCAGAGCCAATATGCCAAGAGCAAGGGCGGCTCCGGGCTCGGGCTCGCCATATCTCGTTCGCTGACGCGGCTTCACGGCGGGACGATGAAGATCCATTCGGCAGAGAATGTCGGCACCATCATATCGGTCAGGATTCCCGACCGCGGCTGACTACGCCCGCTTACGCTGCAGCGACGATCCCCTGGAAGATCCGGCGCACGGCCTTCGAGTAACGGCGAATGTCGGCTTCGAGATGCGTCAGATCCGGATAGTCTCCGGCACGGCAGACGAGATCCACGAGACCGGCCGGCGCTTCGTTCGGATCGAAGTCGCCATCGATGCAGAGGCGCACGAGCTGCGACAGCTCGGTGAAGAGTACGAGCGCTTCGGCGGCCGTATCGAGATCGTTCGCATTCATCATCCCGGTACCGAGCGCCTTCAGCGCCTCGAGCGTATGCGTGCCGGCAGGAGGGGACGTCACTCCCCTCGCCGGCGCGATCAGGGCGAGGTACTGGGCGATGAACTCGATGTCGACCAATCCGCCGGGAATGAGTTTGAAATCCCAGATGTCCTTCGGCGGCTTCTCCTTGTCGATCAGGCCGCGCATCTCCTCGACGTCCTTGCGGATCTTCGCGATGTCGCGCTTTTCAGTGAGTATCTCGGCAAAGATCGCCTCCGCTTCGCCGACGAGGCTCTCGTCGCCGCAGATGCAGCGCGCCCGCGTCAGCGCCAGATGCTCCCAGGTCCAGGCTTCCGTTCGCTGGTACTTGGCGAAGGCGGTTATGCGGGTGGCAACCGGCCCCTTGTTCCCGGAGGGTCGCAGCCTCATGTCCACGTCGTAGAGGATGCCCTCGGCGGTCGGGGCGGAAAGCGCGGCGATCAGCCGCTGCGTGACCCGCGTAAAATAACGCACCGGATCGAGCGGCTTGGCGCCGTCGGACTCGAGCACTTCGTCGTCGTAATCGTAGAGCAGGATGAGGTCGATATCGGAGCCGGCGGTCAATTCGTGACTGCCGAGCTTGCCCATTCCGACGATTGCGACCCGCCCGCCGGGGAAACGTCCATGCGCCGACCGGACCTCCTCCAGAACCGCATCGAGCGCGGCGGCAATGATCAGATCGGCAAGGTCGGTGAGAGCGCGCCCCGCCTGAAGGCCGGTGATCGCGCCTGTGAGCAGCCGGATACCGATCAGGAAGCGCTGCTCGGCGGCGATGATGCGCAGGCGGTCCAGCACCTCCTCATAGTGCCGGCCGGCGCCGACGAAGGTCGCGATGCGCGGCGCCAGATAATCCCTGGTGGGCAGTTCGGCAAGCAGCCCCGGCTCCAGCATGCCGTCGAAGACATGCGGTTTGGCGGCGATGATGTCCGCCAGGCGCGGTGCCGACGACATGATATTGACGATCAGCGACAGGAGGCCGGGATTGTTGCCGAGCAGCGAGAAGAGCTGGATCCCCGCGGGCAGACCGGAGAGGAAGTGGTCAAAACGCAGAAACGCTTCGTCGGCCCGCCTGCTTTCGCCGAAGACGCGCAGGAGCTCCGGCGTCAGTTCCGTCAGCCGCTCGCGCGCCTCGACCGATTGCGTTGCCCGATAGCGCCCGTAGTGCCAGGTGCGAATGATATTCGCTATGTCGGACGGCCGCTGGAAACCGATCTTCTTCAGCGTTTCGAGCGTATCCGGATCGTCCTGCTGACCGGTGAAGACCAGGTTTCCGGTTTCGGTGGATAGCTTCGCCTCCTGCTCGAAAAGCTGCGCATAGCGCCGCTCGACCGCGCGCAGCACGCGCGACAGCGCATCCGAAAAGGAAGCCGTATCCTCGAAGCCCAGCATATAGGCGATCCGCCTGAGCTCCGGCTCGGTTTCCGGAAGGAGGTGGGTTTGCTCGTCATGCACCATCTGGATGCGGTGCTCGACGTCGCGCAGGAACCAATAGGCATCGGTAAGCTCCTCGGCCGTCGCCGCGTCGATCCAGCCGCTCTCGGCGAGCATCCGCAGCATCGCTTCCGTTTCGCGCAGACGCAGCGCGGGCGTGCGGCCGCCGGCGATCAGCTGCTGGGTCTGAACGAAGAACTCGATCTCCCGGATGCCGCCGCGCCCAAGCTTGATGTTGTGTCCCTTCACGGCGATTTCTCCGTGCCCCTTATGGGCATGGATCTGCCGCTTGATCGAGTGAATGTCGGCAATTGCCGCATAGTCGAGGTACTTGCGGAAGACGAAGGGCGTCAGTTCCTTGAGGAAGCGTTCGCCCGCCTCCAGATCGCCCGCGATCGGCCGCGCCTTGATGAAGGCGGCGCGTTCCCAGTTCTGCCCCCTGCTCTCGTAATAGAGCATTGCCGCCTCGACCGGGATGGCAAGCGGCGTGGAGCCTGGGTCTGGCCTGAGCCGCAGATCCGTGCGGAAGACATAGCCGTCGCCAGTTCTCTCCTGCAGGATGCGAATCAGGCGCCGCAACAGCCGGGCGAAGGTTTCCGGAGCATCGTCGCGATTGGTGATGATGCCCGACTGCGGATCGTAGAAGACGACAAGATCGATATCGGAAGAATAGTTGAGCTCTCCGGAGCCGAGCTTACCCATTCCAAGCACGACGACGCCGGAAGCGGTGGACGGCGCGGAACTGTCCTTCAACACGAACTTGCCGCTTTCATGCGCACCGAGCAGCAGATGATCGATCGCCGCCGAAACGGCCGCCTCTGCAAAATCGCTGAGCCACCGTGTCGTCTCACGTCCACCGAAAAGCCGCGAAAGGTCCGCAAGCGCGACGGCGAAGGCGACCTCGCGCTTCGCCCGTCTCAATCGCGTCATGATCTCGGCATCCGGCAGCGCCGCCCCGGGCGCATCGCCCCGCCAGGACACCCTTGCGGCCTCGATCCTGCGCTTCAAAAACGCCGGCAGCGCCTCGGATAGCAATGCTTCGAGGATCGCCGGGTGGCTACGCGCCGTGTCCCGCAGGAATGGCGAAAGCGCGAAGGCGGCAACGAGAAAATCCTTGAGCGGCGCGTCCGAGGCAATGAGCTTGGCAATCTGCTCGCTGCCTTTCGCCGCATCCTTGAGTACGGAAAGGGCGGCTTTGGCGTCCGCCTGGCTCGCCGGGCGAATCGCCACCACATCGATATCGGACAAAGACCGCTCGATCGCTTCCGCCATGCACAATCCCCCTTCGGTTCCCGTCATGGGTTTATCAGGTCGCAACCGCCGGGAAAACCATGCGCACCGCCAGGCCCCGACCTTCCTCCTCCGTCGCCGACAGTTCCAGCGAGCCGCGGTGCATCTCCATGACGGCCTCGACGAGCGAGAGGCCGAGGCCTGTCCCCGGCTTCGACCGGCTTTCGTCCAGGCGAACGAAACGCTTGACGACCTCCCCGCGCATATTCTCCGGAACGCCGGGCCCGTGGTCGGCGACGGTCAACACGACGTGACGAGCGCTCCTCTTCAATTCAACCCGTATCAGCGGATTTTCGGCACCTTCCGCATATTTGATCGCATTGTCGATCAGGTTGCCCAGCGCCTGGCTGATCAGTTCGCGGTTGCCGGAGATCGCCGCCCCCGCCGCCGCCTCCGCTTCGATGCGCATTTCCTTGTCTTCCGCCAGCGGCTCGTAGAGTTCGACGCAATCCGCCACGATCTGCGCCAGGTCGACCTCGTTCATCTCGGCGACGGCGGAGCCGGCTTCGACGCGGGAAATCATCAGAAGCGCGTTGAAGGTACGAATCAGTTGATCGGACTCGGCGATGATCTGTTCGAGCGCACCGCTCTGGTTACCCCCTTCGGTATCGGCGAGCGCCGCCTCTGCCTTGTTGCGCAAGCGCGTCAGCGGTGTCTTGAGATCGTGCGCTATGTTGTCCGAGACCTGCTTCAGTCCTTCGTTCAGCTTTTCGATGCGCTCGAGCATCGCGTTCAGCGATTCCGAAAGACGGTCGAACTCGTCGCCGGAACCGCTCGTCGGCAAGCGTTGCGAGAGGTCACCGGCCATGATCTTGGTGCTCGCCTCCGACATGCGGTCGATCCGGCGCAGGGCATTGCGGCCGATGCCGAACCAGATCACCAGCGCACCGAGCCCCATGATGCCGAGCGCGACCATCAGCGCCTGACGGACGAGCGCACGGAATTTTTCGGGTTCCTGCAAGTCGCGGCCGACGAGGACTCTCAACCCGTTGTCGAGCATCAGGACCTGGGCAAGGGCGACATGCCTGTCGGCGCGGCTCTCGTCGGTGAAGCGCCGATAACGGAACGGCTCGGATTTCCATCCTTCGTCATCGAGCAGCCCCGGCTCCAGCGCGGCCACGTTTCCGGCGAGAATCTCTCCGTTCGGACCCGCAATGACGTAGAGATTGGCTCCGGGCTGACGTGCCCGGCGCTCGAGCGAGCGAAGCAGCCCGTTGATGCCGGCCCGGTCGTATACGCCGGCGATCTGCGCCACTTCGGCGGCGATCGCTTCCCGCGTCTGCTGCTGAAGGAGGCGCTCCGACATGCCGGTCACGTAGAAGACGAGGAAGGCCGCACACAGGGAGAAGAGGACCAGATAGAGCGCAGAAAGCCGGACTGCGGTCGTCCTGAACAGCACGCTTACCCTGCTCATGTGTCCGTGGTCCGGTCGTCCTTGATCATGTATCCGGCGCCCCGGATCGTCCGCAGCAGGGGAGGATCGAAATCCTTCTCGATCTTCGAGCGCAGGCGCGAGACGTGCACGTCGATCACATTGGTCTGGGGGTCGAAGTGGTAGTCCCACACGTTTTCGAGCAGCATGGTTCTCGTCACCACCTGCCCGGCATTTTTCATGAGGTATTCGAGCAGCCGGAATTCGCGCGGCTGCAAGGATATCTCCTTGCCCTGCCGCCGGACCGAATGGGACAGGCGGTCGAGTTCGAGATCGCCGACGCGATAGACCATGTCCTGCTCGGGTGCGCCCTTTCGGCGGCCGAGCACCTCGACACGCGCGAGGAGCTCGCTGAAGGCGTAGGGCTTCGGCAGGTAATCGTCGCCGCCGGCACGCAGACCGGTGACGCGGTCGTCCACCTGCCCAAGTGCGGAGAGAATGAGCACGGGCGTGTGGATGTCCTTGCGCCTCAGTTCGGTGATCAGCGAAAGACCGTCGCGGCGGGGGAGCATGCGGTCCACGACGAGAACGTCATAGGCATTCTCGCTCGCCATGAACAAACCGGCCTCGCCGTCGCTCGCGTGATCGCAGACGATGCCTGCCTCACGGAATGCCTTGGCCAGATAGGCGGCGGCCTCCAGATCGTCTTCAACAATCAGAATCTTCATACGGGTGACCATAGTCCCGGACCTCCGTTCGTCTCAACCGGTTTCAGCCCGCTGCGGCTGACGGGATTTGAAACACCAAGCGCCGCGACATGTTTTCGATGTCGCGGCGCCTTCCAAGTCGGAGCGGGGTTCGGAAAGTCCGCGCCCCTTCCTGCGGCGTCTCAGCCCTGAGCGATGGGGAGTGCGACGAAGCGGCTGCCTTCCTGAGCCTCGATCTGGAACAGAGCCTTGGTCCGCCCATCCTTCTTGGCGTTGTTGATGACCTTGAGAACGTCGTCCGCCGATTTCACGTCCTGATTGTTGACGGAGACGATCTTCTCGCCTTCCTTCAGGCCGCGATCGCTAGCGGCGGAGTCCGGATCGACGGACGTGATCGTGACGCCACTGTCGTCGTCCGACGGGGTTACCGTCAGGCCGAGGTCTGCCAGCGCCTCCTCGCCTGCCTGACCTTCATCGGGCTGCGCTTCGCTGGTCGCCGGCGTTTCCTTGGAATCGCTCGGCAGCGTGCCGATCTCGAGCTTGACCGTCTCCGACTTGCCGCTACGCCACAGCGTGACCTCGGCGGTGGAGCCGGGGCGCAATGCCGCAACCCGACGGGCAAGATCGCGCGGATCCTTGACCGGTTCGCCATTCAGGGCCGTCACGATGTCACCGTTCTTGATGCCCGCCTTTTCACCCGGCGAGCCTGCCTGAGGTTCGACGACGAGGGCGCCCTTCGCTTCGGACAGGCCGAGCGACTCGGCGATGTCCTTCGTCACCGGCTGTATCTGGACACCCAGCCAGCCGCGCGAAACCGTGCCGTCCTTCATCAAGGAGTCGACGACGTCTTTCGCGACCGTTGCGGGAATCGCGAAGGCGATGCCGACATTGCCGCCGGAGGGCGAGAAGATGGCCGTATTGATGCCGACCACTTCGCCTGCGAGGTTGAAGGTCGGGCCGCCGGAGTTGCCGCGGTTCACCGCTGCGTCGACCTGCAGATAGTCGTCATAGGGACCGGAACCGATATCGCGTCCCCGGGCGGAGATGATGCCCGCGGTCACCGTGCCGCCGAGGCCGAAGGGGTTGCCGACGGCGACCACCCAGTCGCCGACGCGGACCTTTTCGTCGTCGGCGAACTTGACATAGGTGAACTTGCGCTTGTCGTCGACCTTGAGCACGGCGAGATCGGTCCGGCTGTCCTTGCCGACGAGCTTGGCATCGAGCTCGGTACCGTCGTTCAATATGACGGTGAAGGCCGAGCCGTCGGAGACGACATGATTATTGGTGACGAGGTAACCGTCCTCGGTGATGAAGAAGCCGGAGCCTTGCGCCCGCGGACGGAGACGACCCTCGCCGCGGGGGCCGCGACGGTCGCGCCAGCGATCCGCGCGGTCGCCGTCACCGGGGCCGAATTCGCGGAAGAAGCGCCGCAGCGGATGGTCTTCGGGCAGATCCTCGAAGCCGCGGCCGCCGAAATCGAAGGTGAAGTTGCTGCCATCGTCGCTGACGCGCTCACGTGCCTGCACGCGGACGGAGACGACCGCCGGAGAAACGGCGTCGACGACGTTCGCGAAGCTTGGAACAGCCGGAGCGGGCACGCTGACGGCTTCGGCGAAGGACTTGGTGACTTCTGCCGGGAGGCCGGTGGTCAGCAGCACGGCCGCGACACCCGCAACCGTCGTTGTCTTCAGCACTGTCTTCAAGGAGGGCCGGGAAGTTTTGATCGTGGACATTCGCTTTGCCTTCTCTCTTTCAGGAAGCCCGCCTGCGGGGGCAGGCGGCTTCGAAACCTTTCTCCGGCCGGACCAAGGGCCTGACTGCCGGAGATCCGCTCGTCTGGCTGTCCCTTGGGGAAACAGCCTATGTCGAAAGATGTAACGGGTTGGACCTTACTGAGTTCTGTCCGGCAGATGAATTTTTGGTAATGTTCCGATCGGCCCGGCAAGCTGCCGGAGTCCCTGCGCCGGATCGTGCGCCGCAACGCCGGGGAATCCCGCTCGAGATCAGGGCCGCAGGAGCTTGTCCAGCGCTTCCTTTTCCTCGGCGGACAGGGGTGCGCCGGGAATCCGCGCGGCGCGGCGCCGCGCCGCCAGGACGAGGGTGACGATGCCGGCCACGAGAAGGATGGCGGGCATGCCCCACAGCACGAGCGTCTTGGCCTCGAAGCGGGGATTCAAAAGAACGAATTCGCCATAGCGCGAGACGACGTAGGAGATCACGGCTTCGTCGGAATCGCCGTTCTTCAGCCGCTCGCGCACGAGCAGCCGCAGGTCCTTGGCGAGTTCGGCATTGGAGTCGTCGATCGACTGGTTCTGGCAGACCATGCAGCGAAGCTGGGCGGAAATCGCACGGGCACGCGCCTCTAGCGCCGGATCTGCGAGCAACTCGTCAGGATTGACGGCAAGGCTCGGGACGACCGAGGCAAGGAGAAGGAAGAGCGCGAGCAGCAACCGCCTGATCATTCGGCAGCTCCCATCGCCAGCGCCTTTCTGGCACGCGCCGGAGCGCCCACGCGAAGGCGCCGATCGCTGAGCGAGACGATGCCGCCAGCCATCATCACGAGCGCGCCGCCCCAGATGCAGAGAATCAGCGGTTTCCACCAGATGCGGACAACGATGCCGCCGTCCGCCATGTCGTCGCCCAGCGAAACATAGAGCTGACTGAGCCCGAAGGTCCGGATTCCGGCTTCCGTCGTCGGCATGCGGCGCGCGGAATAGAGCCGTTTCGACGACCAGATATCGCTGACCGCGACGCCGCCCCGGCTGATCGTGAAATGGCCGGCATCCTCGGTATAGTTCGGCCCGCGCCCTTCACGCATGCCGTCGAAGCGCAGGCTGTAGCGTCCGACGTCGACCACCGCGCCGGGCTTCATCTCGACGACCGTTTCCGTTTCGAAAGCCGTGACCGTGACTATCCCGATCAGGGTGATACCGAGCCCGATATGGGCGAGCGCCGTGCCGAAAGCCGAACGCGGCAGTCCCGAAAGCCGTCTCCAGGCGACGCCCGCCGCCACTTTGCCGAGACCGGAGCGCAGAACCAGATCGGTAAGCGCTCCCAGAATCAGGTAGACGCCGAGGCCGAGGCCGAAGGGAGCCAGGACCGGGCCGCCGTGCAGCGCGTAATAGCAGATCGCAGCGGCGAGCAGGCCCAGGGCGGCAGCCGCAAACAGACGTTGCGCCGCACCGGCAAGGTCGCCGCGCTTCCAGGCAAGCAGCGGACCGAAGGGAACGACGGCGATGAGCGGCAGCATCAGCAGACCGAACGTCATGTTGAAGAACGGCGCGCCGACCGAAATCTTGTCGCCGGTCAGCGCTTCGAGTACCAGCGGATACAGCGTGCCGGTCAGCACCGTCGCCGTGGCCGTCGTCAGGATCAGGTTGTTCACGACGAGCGCACCCTCGCGCGAAACCGGCGCGAATATTCCCCCGGCCTTGAGATGGGAGGCACGGAAGGCAAAGAGCGAAAACGCACCGCCGATGAACACGACCAGAATGGCGAGAATGAAGACGCCGCGGGTCGGGTCGGTGGCGAAGGCATGGACGGATGTCAGCACGCCGGAGCGCACCAGGAACGTGCCGAGCAGCGACAGCGAAAAGGTCATGATCGCCAGCAGCACGGTCCAGATCTTCAACGCCTCTCGCTTCTCCATGACCAGGGCCGAGTGCAGAAGTGCCGTTCCGGCAAGCCAAGGCATGAAAGAGGCGTTTTCGACCGGGTCCCAGAACCACCAGCCGCCCCAGCCCAACTCGTAATAGGCCCAATAGGAGCCCATGGCGATGCCGGCGGTAAGAAAGGTCCAGGCGGCGAGTGTCCACGGCCGCACCCATCGCGCCCAGGCCGCGTCGATCCGCCCCTCTATGAGGGCGGCGACCGCGAAGGAGAAGCATACGGAAAAGCCGACATAGCCGAGATAAAGCAAGGGCGGGTGGATCGCGAGCCCGATATCCTGCAGCACGGGGTTGAGGTCCCTGCCCTCGCCCGGTGCCGGCACGAGCCGCGCGAAGGGATTGGAGGTCAGCAGGACGAAGAGCGTGAAGGCCGTCGCGATCCAGGCCTGCACCGCAAGCACGTTCGCCTTCAACGTCTCCGGCAGGTTGCGGCCGAAGAGCGCCACCATCGCGGAAAAGAAAACGAGAATCAGCAGCCAGAGAAGCATCGAGCCTTCATGGTTTCCCCAGACCCCGGTGATCTTGTAGATCAGCGGTTTGAGGGAATGCGAGTTCTCCCAGACGTTCTTGACCGAGAAATCCGAAGTCACATAGGCGAATGTCAGCACCGCGAAGGAGAATGCCACCAGCAAGAAGCAGACGAGCGCCGCGTTTGCTGCCAGGCCCATCAAGGAAGGGTCGCCGCGCCGCACTCCCAGGACCGGCAAGACGCCCTGGATGATCGCGGTCGCGAGCGCCAGGACCAGTGCATAGTGCCCGAGTTCGATGATCATCGGATGTTTTCCTCCCCGCCGAGCGTGACGCCCTGCGCTTTGAGGCGGTCGGCGACATCCTTCGGCATGTATGTCTCATCATGCTTTGCGAGGACGGTGTCGGCAACGAAAACCGGGCTGCCGCCGACGAAGGCTCCCTCGGCCACCACGCCCTGGCCCTCGCGGAAGAGGTCGGGCAGGATGCCCGTATAGGTCACCGGAACGGTCGCAAGCGTGTCCGTCACCGTGAATGTGATGGTCCTTCCCTCGCCGCGCTTTACGGAGCCCGCCTCGACAAGCCCGCCGAGGCGGATGCGCGTCCCCGGCGCGACGCCGGCCTTCTCAAGGTCGCCCGGAACGTAGAAATAGGCGACCGCCTGGCTGAAGGCGAACATGACGAGCAGCACCGCGGCCGTCAGAAATGCCACGCCGCCGCCGATTATCGCCAACCTTTTCTGCTTGCGTGTCATTCAGCCTCTCCGCCCGCGTCGATCCCCAGTTCCCGGGCCAAGGCCAGCAACTGCTTTCCCTGCTCGCCCGTTTCCGGGAAGGCTCTCAGCCCGTCATGCAACGCATCTTTCGCCCTGTCCCTTTGGTCGAGCACCACATAGGAACGGATCAGGCGCATCCACCCCTCCAGGTTGGCCGGATCCTCCTTCAGGCGGCTTGCCAGGCTGTCGACCATGCCGCGGATCATCGCCTGCCGGTCGCCGGCATTCATTTCCTCTGCGGCGGCAATATCGCCGGGAGCCGGATTTCCGGGCGCGGCAGGGCCTGGACCGGCCGGGGCGGCGGCGAGCTCCGCGATATGCTGGTTCACCAGAGACAGCCAGGGCGCATCGGCCGGTGAGCGCTCCGCGAGCTTGCGGAAGGCTGCGAGCGCATCGGTGTGCTTGCCCTCCTGCTTCAGGCCGAGTGCGAGGTAGAATGCGGAGCGCGGATCGTCGGGGTCGAGCGCCAGCGCCTTTTGCAGCGCGTTCTGCGCCTCGGATGTGACCAGGCCGCCGGCCTGCGCCACAAGAGCCTCGGCGTAGCCGCCCATTCTCGCCGGGGTTGGCCCGAGCAGGCGGATCGCGCGGTCGTAGGCGGCGACGGCGTCGTCCACGCGGCCATGGCGCATGTAGATCGGCGCCAGCAGATCCCAGCCGGCCCCGTCCTGCGGATTGAGGGCCAGGTGGTTTTCGGCCTTCGCGATCAGGATGTTGACGTCGTCGCCGGGGTCGGCAAGGCGAGCCGCGAGCGGCTGTGCCGGCACACCGGGGCTGCCGGTCGTCAAATAGAGACAAAGGCCGACGGCCGGAAGACAGAGGAAAATGAAAGCCTGCGCCAGGCGGTTGGATAGAAGCCGCTTCGGCGTGCGCTCCGCCACAGCCTGATCCGCGGCACTGGCGGCCAGCATGCGGCGGGCGATCTCGGCCCTGGCCAGCTCGGCCTCATCGCTTCCGATCAGACCGGCCTCCCGGTCCCGCGCCAACTCGCCGAGCTGATCGCGATAGACTTCGATGTCGTGACTATGGCGAGACGGCAGCGGTTCTACCGCCCGCATGAGCGGCAGAAGAAGCACGGCTGCGACAGCCGCCGTCAGAATGGCGACGAGGATCCAGAACAACATGCTTGGGGAATACTATGAGGGCCATGTCATTCCAACTCGAAAACCGGCAATGACGTATATTTGAGGCGTTTCGCCGCAAGAATGCGGCCGCGCAAGAAGAATCCGCTCGCCCAAAGCAGCCCCCGCGATTCAACACCTTCCACGGTTCGCGATATTCGAGGGCGGTGCCGCTCAGGTGAGCGGCGTCCAGCTTCCATCGCTGTTGCGACAGGCGGCGCCGCGTGCCGTGGTCTGTTGGCTCTTGATGGTCACCGTATGGCTGTACTGACGGCAATTCTGCGACCCGACCTGATAGGGTGCGGCAGCGACGACCGAGCCGCTGACACCCCGCCCTTGCCAGGCGACGGGCTGCCCGCCCGGCGCGGCTTCGAGGGCGCGATACTCGGCCTCGAGTGCCCGCTGCCGATCCGACGTGCCGAGCTCGACGCCGCCGAGACGCGAAACGACGCCACCCTGCAGGGCTTCGATATAGGTGGCGGACGATGCAACGCGGGTGGACGCTGCTCCGAGTCCGGCAACCGCCCCACCCTGACCGGACGAGGTCGTGCCACAGCCGGCGAGGGCTACACCCGAAGCCACCACCGCGATCCTACCGCGTGACGCGAAAGCTCGCGTCATTTCTGCGTAATTCCTCATGATACGCGCTACTCATTCCTCTTGTCGGTCGCCAGTCGCGCCTCGGGAATATCCATCGAAACGGCTGACTCCGGTCGGGTTCTTTTTGCACCACCTGCGGGTGGAGGCAACCGCCTGCCGTCAGCGCCGGCATTTTCAGGTCCGGGTGTGACCGCCGGATCACGATCGTCCCGCATCAGCCGTATCCGACCGGCGCTCAGACCGCGGCCGGCAGTACGAGGGTAGCCCGCAACCCTCCAACATCGCGACGGCTGAGCTCCACACTTCCCTGATATTCACCCACGATCTCGCTTACGATCGAAAGACCGAGCCCGGTTCCGGGCTTGCTCTCGTCGAGCCGCTTGCCGCGTTTCATCGCCACCGCGATCTGATCGGGGTCGAGCCCCGGTCCATCGTCGTCGATCTGGAGCACGATCCACTGGCGGCCCGGCTCCCTTTCGCGCGCATCTTCGGGAGCCGGCTCAACATTCAGCGAAATCCTATCCTGCGCGTAACGGGCGGCGTTTTCCAGCAAGTTGCCGACCGTTTCCTCGACGTCCTGCTGTTCCATCGCCAGCACCAGTCCGGGCGGGTTGATGGAGAGGCTGAATTGCTTGTCGGGGTTGAGCCGCCGCATCACCCGCATGATTCTTTCCAGTGCCGGCTGGGCTTCGGTCCGCGCCAGAACCGACCCGCGCTGGGCGGCAATCCTGGCGCGGCTGAGATAGGATTGCACCTGTGTCTGCATGGCGTCCGCCTGGGCCCTGACCAGCTCGCCGTGCGGCACCTCCAGCACTCTCGCCTCGTTGAGCAGCACGGCGATCGGCGTCTTGAGCGAGTGGGCCAGATTGCCGACCTGCATGCGCGCGCGTTCGACGATACGCCGATTGCTGTCGATCAGCGCATTCACCTCGTTGGCAAGGGGTTGGATCTCCCGCGGGAAGGCGCCATCCAGCCGTTCGCTTTCGCCCGTGCGGATCTTTTCGAGCGAGCGGCGTACCTGGTCGAGCGGCTTCAGGCCGAACAGGATCGTGAGCGCGTTAACGCCAAGGCCGCCAAGACCGAAAATGGACAGGGCGATCGTGAGGTTGCGCGTGAAGCGGTCTATGTCGGCCTCGAGGACATCGCGATTGCCCGCGACGCGGAAGCGGGCGGCGTGGCCCTGAATGTCGAGAACGACCTCGGTTTCGGCCACCTCCACCGCGTTTCCGAACGGATCCGTGGTGGTGTAGAACCGCTCGTAGCGGATATCGAAGGGGACCTCGTCGACGCTGACGATCGGCAGTTTCGCCGTGCCGAGCGAGGTCGATATCAGCGGCGGCGTGTCGAATTCGCCGATCGGCTCGACGATCCAATACCAGCCCGTCTGCGGCTGGGAAAAGCGCAGGTCGCCAAGCTGCGGGCTCCCGGAGAGCGCGGCCTTCTCGTCGACAGAGATGGAGTTGATGACGTTGTAGAGCTGCGCCCGCAGCAGGTCCTGAAAGCCGCGCTCGGAGCCCTGCCGATAAAGTGCGGAGATGACCACCCCGATCACCACGAGGGCAACGACGGCCCAGACGGTCGAAACCGCCAGAACGCGCGCCGTGAGCGATCTAATGGCCATTGCCGGGTGCTTGCATGCGATATCCGAGGCCGCGCACCGTTTCGATCAGATCATTGCCGATCTTCTTGCGGAGCCGGCCGATGAAAACCTCGATCGTGTTGGAATCGCGATCGAAGTCCTGATCATACATGTGTTCGACCAGCTCGGTGCGGGAAACCACCTGTCCCATATGGTGCATGAGGTAGGAAAGCAGACGGAACTCGTGCGATGTGAGCTTCAGCGCCACGCCTGCGACGGTCGCCTTGGAGCCCTTGGTGTCGAGACGGACGGGGCCGCAGACGATCTCGGAGCTTGCGTGCCCGGCGGCCCGCCGGATCAACGCACGGATGCGGGCCAGCACCTCCTCTACGTGGAAAGGCTTCGCCACATAATCGTCCGCGCCGGCATCGATGCCGGCGACCTTGTCGCTCCATCGATCGCGGGCGGTCAGGATCAGCACCGGCATGGTCTTGCCGTCTGCGCGCCACTTCTCGAGAACGGTAATGCCGTCCATCTCCGGAAGGCCTATATCGAGAATTACCGCATCATAGGGCTCCGCATCGCCCAAATAGTGGCCCTCTTCGCCGTCATAAGCCTGGTCGACGACATAACCGGCCTCCTTGAGAGCGTCGGCCAGCTGCCTGTTCAGATTGGTATCGTCCTCGACGATCAGAATGCGCATTCTCGTCCACTTCCCTTGCCTTCGGGTACCCCGAAAAAGCTTACATAGGCACTTTCACCGTGACTTTCTTGGGGCGCCCCCCGTTTCCCGGGATGAGCACCGTCACCACGCACTGCCCATCGCCGGTTGGCTGGGCAGAAAGCAGCTCGCCACCCGTCTGGGCAACCACCTGCGCGGCGGCCGCGCTGCAATCGCCAGCCACGCGGACGACAACCGCAGGCATGTTGACGGCAGGCGGAGAAAAGCCTGCGAGGCCTGCGGCGAGCGCGGCTATGGTCAATGCTGAAGACATGAACGCACTTTCGACTTGGGAAGCACTATGCCGGAATCATTAACCGATACAGGCTGAATGGCAAATGAATGTCGGCCTTGAGGATCCGCGGACCCGCGTCCGGCGGTTGTCTGACCTCTGTCACGGGGATCGACCACAGATTGCAGAGGTTGGCGAACAAATCTTTCGGATAGCTCGGCGCGGGTATCAATGAGACTGCTGCCACCTTTCTGTGGATCGGCTGAGAAATTAATCGATTTAAATTTTTTTCAATCGTTTAAATGCTTTAAACCGCTGATTTACAAAGTCTTTATCCTGTGGAATCGTCCGCCCAGTCCAACAGTCTCGCCCAAAGGAGGACCGGATGAAGACACTCGCGAACAAGCCGCCGGTATCACCGCAATCCAGAATCCCGCAGTCGCTGCTCGAGCGGTTCGAGAACGAGTGGCGCGAAATGCGCACGGTCGGCGAGGCTGCAGAGAAGACCGTTCCCCCTGCAGAGTGAATTGCCCCGGCGGCCCGGCGCCGCCGGTTTTTTGCCAATCGGCAATTCCGTGCTACTCTCCTTCCATGCTGTCCGAAGAAATCGAAAAGCTGGCCCTGAGCCTTCCGGGAACCCAGGAAAATGCCCATTTCGGTGCACGGGATTTCCGTGTGGGCAACCGGATTTTCATGACCCTGCCGGAAGCCGGTCGCGCCGTATTCAAGTTCACGCCGGACCAGCAGCGAATGCTTCTGGAAATGGAGCCCGGCGTCTGCGCCGCCGTTCCCGGCGGCTGGGGCGCACGCGGCTGGACATCATTCTATTTCGTCGGTGCCGACGACGAACTCGTTCGCCAGTCCATGGAAACCGCATGGCGCAACGTCGCGCCGAGAAGCCTCGTCAGCAAAAACGGCCGTCACTGACGGCGACAGTACGCATAGTCGCTGCAGCACTCTGAGGCGTGCCCTAATCGGCCGGCTCCCTGCCCACCTCCAGCGGCCAGGTCACGAGATAATCTTCATAATCTTCGATGTCGATGCCGTCCTCCGCGACGGTGCGTCCGCGCACGGATATGCCGGCCGCATGCACCGTCTCCGGATCGCCGGAGACGAGCGGGTGCCACCAGTAGAGATCTCTGCCTTCGGCGACCAGACGGTAGCCGCAGGTCGGCGGCAGCCAGCTGATTTCGCGCACCGCTTTCGGCGTCAACTGAATGCAGTCCGGGACGGTTGCCTGGCGATTGTCGTAGTCCTTGCAGCGACAGCTTTCGCCGTCCAGCAGGGTGCAGCGGATCGAAGTCCAGGCGATCTCGGAACTGTCCCAATCCTCGAGCTTGTTGAGACAACAGAGCCCGCAACCATCGCAGAGACTCTCCCACTCCGCGCCGGTCATCTCCTCGAGACCTTTCGTCTTCCAGAAAGGCATTTCGCCCATAAAGTCACACTTTCGTAAAATTCGAGCCAACATGGAAACTTCGCAGAAAATTGCCGGTTTTTTAAGGCGGGTTGCGCGATATGCAAGTAGATTGGATTGCCGCCCCGTGCAAATATCGTCATGAGGCAGAACCTTCGGGACATGAAAGCCGTGCAGGAACCGAGGAAAGAGGACAACCGGCCGAAAAGGCGACACATCTTTCTTCGGATCGATTCCTGGATCGATTCGACCGTATGGAGTGCAGGATTCCGGCTCGGCGAGTGGTGGGAGGACACCACCATCTTTTTCCGCCGTTTTCGCGTGCGCGGCTGGAAAAGAGCGTTCTTCGAAGTGCTCGGCGAGGGAATGACCCTCGGCGCGGCGGGCTCGGTGCTGATGCTGGCGCTCGCCCTTCCCGCTTTCGAGGAAACCAAGGGCAACTGGCGGGCGCAAAGCGATTTCGCGGTCACCTTTCTTGACCGCTACGGCAACGAGATCGGCCACCGGGGTATCATCCACGAGGATTCCGTCCCGATCGACGAACTGCCCGATCACCTCATAAAGGCGGTCCTCGCCACGGAAGACAGGCGCTTCTTCGACCATTGGGGCATAGATTTTCTCGGGCTCGCACGCGCCATGACCGAGAACGCTCGCGCCGGCGGGGTCGTTCAAGGCGGCTCGACACTGACGCAGCAACTGGCCAAGAACCTTTTCCTCTCGAACGAGAGGACGATCGAGCGCAAGATCAAGGAAGCCTTTCTTGCCGTCTGGCTCGAATCCAACCTGTCGAAAAAGGAAATCCTCCGCCTCTATCTCGACCGCGCCTATATGGGCGGCGGCACCTTCGGTGCGGCAGCGGCGGCGCAGTTCTATTTCGGCAAGGCGATTACCGACGTCAATCTTGCCGAGTCGGCGATGCTCGCCGGTCTCTTCAAGGCGCCGGCGCGCTATGCCCCCCATGTGAACCTGCCGGCGGCTCGTGCCCGCGCCAACGAGGTCCTGAGCAATCTCGTACAAGGCGGGCTGATGACGGAAGGCCAGGTGATCGCCGCCCGCCTGACCCCAGCCTCGGTGGTCGATCGTGCCCAGGTCAAGGCACCGGATTTCTTCCTCGACTGGGCCTTCGAAGAGGTCCAGCGCATTGCCGCTCCCTTCGCGCAGCATTCGCTGATCGTGCGCACGACGATCGACATGGGGCTGCAGCAAGCAGCCGAGGAAGCGGTCGAATCGGGCCTCAGGCAATATGGCGAGAGCTACAAGGTCAAGCAGGGCGCTCTCGTCATGGTCGAGCATGGCGGCGCGGTGCGGGCGATGGTGGGCGGCCGCGACTACGGCGAAAGCCAATTCAACCGCGCCACGCGCGCGCTGCGCCAGCCGGGGTCGTCCTTCAAGGTCTATACCTACGCTGCCGCGATGGAAAAGGGCATGACACCGGAAACCATCGTGGTGGACGCGCCAATCACCTGGCGCGGCTGGTCGCCGCAGAACTACGGCCGCAAATATGCCGGCCGGGTAACGATGATGAACGCGCTCGCGAGATCGATCAACACTATTCCGGTCCGCCTCGCCAAGGACAAGCTCGGTACCGAAATCATTGCCGAGACCGCCAAGAGAATGGGCGTCGAGACCCCGGTTCGCACCGACAAGACCATGCCGCTCGGCACCTCCGAAGTGACCGTGCTCGATCAGGCGACGGCCTATGCGGTCTTTCCGGCGGGCGGGTTCCAGTCGCAACGCCACGGCATCAGCCAGATTCTCAACTATGACGGCGACATTCTCTACGACTTCGGGCGCGACGCGCCGCCGCCGCGCAGGGTTCTGAGCGAACAGGCGGTCTCGTCGATGAACCGCATCCTGACGCAGATCCCGGTCATCGGCACGGCGCGGCGCGCAGCGCTCGACAACGGGATCGTCACCGGCGGCAAGACCGGAACGACACAGGCTTATCGCGACGCATGGTTCGTCGGCTTCACCGGCGACTACACCACGGCCGTCTGGTTCGGCAATGACGACTATACCTCCACCGATGAAATGACCGGCGGCTCTCTCCCGGCGATGACCTTCAAGCGGCTGATGGACTATGCCGAACAGGGGATCGAGCACCGCGCGATTCCGGGCATCGAAATCGCTCCCGCCAAACCGGCGAAGGAGCGGGTCGCCGAAACTGCGAAGCCGGACGAGAACGCCCTGCCGCCGCTCGTGCGGCCGCGGTCGCTATCCGCGGACGTAACCCGGCTCTTGAAAAAGATCGGCGACACATTCGAGAAAGCCCAACCGCTCAAGGCGCGCGAAAGGCCCGGCGGCAAGGTGGCCGTGCTCGAGCCGACGGATCGCGGCGTGAACATACGGACCATGCCCGGCACGACAAACAATTGACTTTGCAGTCAGAAATCCGTTCTCTGGCGAACAGGCCGAGCGGCGCCCCTACGAGCGCCGACAGGGTAAACGACGCAACATTCGATAGAGCCGCCACTTGTTTCGAGTTCCCCTCCTTGTCGCTCTTGCCCTCATCGTCGCGTTCGGCGGCGGAATCGGGACGGCCGTATGGGCGCTGAAGGCGACCGTCGGTTTCGGCTCGATCGCGATCGGTCCCTGGATCGCTTTTCCCGAAGCGCAGACCGTCTCCGCCGATCCCTATGCCAAGGCGCACCGCGCCCGGGCCGGCGAATTGCTCTATGGCGGCGCCGAGGGACTGTCCTTTACCGCGCTCACGGACGATACCGGCGCGCGCCTCTCAGCCGCCTGCTCCTATGACATCTCGGGTATGACGCCGCCGGCGCGGTTCTGGACCCTTTATGCGGCGGCGGCGGACGGGACCGCGCTACGGCCGGGACCGGAACTGCCCTCCGCAATCAATTCCTGGACCGTCCTGCGCGCCGAGGACAGCCGCTTCGTCATCCACGTTTCCCCGGTGGCCCAGCCCGACAACTGGCTGGCGATACCCCGGACGGGCAGCTTCGCGCTCGTGCTGACCCTCCTGGACACGCCGACGGCAGGCTCCTCCGGCTTGATCGACCTCGCAATGCCGAAGATCGTAAAAACCGGGTGCGGGCATGCGTAGCATCATCTTCGCCATTCTCGTCGGTCTCGTCGGAGCGGCGCTACTTCACATCGTGATCGTGCTCGCCCTACCCCAGTTCACCGGCCGCGATGCCTATACGCGCGTGCTCGGCCTGCTCGAAATGGACAGCTTCTTTCCGCTGACGGCCGAACCGGGGCCGACAGGCCTGAACAACGCCGACCCCTTCCTGCGTACGGCCGTCTGCAGCTTCTCGGTGGCGGATGCTCCGGCTCGCTTCGTCGGGCGCGGCGACGTGCCCTTCTGGTCGCTTGCGATCTTCGACAGCGGGTCGAACGAGGTCTTCAGCATGAACGACCAGACAGCCGTCCATGGCGATCTCGATCTCGTGGTCGCCACACCGATCCAGCTCGTCGAGCTGCGCAAGTCGCCGCCCGAAGCGCTGGCGCAATCGATCATGATCGAGATGAAGGACGAGGAAGGTTACGCAGTTCTTCGAGCCCTGGCACCTCTCGACAGCTTCGAGGACCTGGTCCGCACATTCCTGGCGGAGTCGAGGTGCGAGCCCTTCCAGCGGTAGTGGCGAAGGTAACGGCGATTTGGGGGAAACTGAAATCGAAGTGGTCGAAGTCGGGCGGCGAACGAGCGCACCGCCCGGGGGGGGCGCTGCCGGCGCTTTGCCCGCGGGTTTACTGCTTCTTGGCCTGGCGGCCAGCCGGGGCAGTTGGCTGCGGTCCGCGGCCGTCCAGCCTTTCGTAACGGATCCCCGTGAAGAACAACACCTTGGCGCCGCCCTTCCCGACAGGACGCCGTCGAGGGCGTTTGACGATCCGGTCCTGCATTCTGATTACGTCTGCCATGCTCGTCTCCATAGTCTCACGAGACGGATGAACTACCGTACAGATTTCACCCTGCCCGTTTTCGGGCTGACGCATTTTCCGGTGCCCGGACAGACGCGCCCTTCTCAGTCACTCCTTCTTCCGGTCACCCGGATGTCGTCCGTTTCGGCATAAGAGGCGAGGCGATAATAGCCGCCTTGTGCCGATTGAGCCACAGCCTGGTTAACCGTTTGTTAATCCAGACCATGACGCGTTAACCTCGCGCAATCCTCAATCCTGGGGGATTTGCAAATCCGGCAATCCGTCCGTCAGCGCCTTGCGATTAAACCGAAAAGGAAAGCTACACCCGCGACCGTCAGCAATGTCGAAATCGGCTCTTCCCGAACGCGCTCCCGGACGCGCTGCGTCATCAGTTCCGCTTCCCCCTGCACGACCGCCTTGGCTCCGGTGCCGATGGCCGAAACGGTCTCCGTCAGCCGGGCGATCTCTGCCTTCAGTTCCTGGACCTGGGATTCCAATTCGGCCTGTGCGCCTGACGCCCGCGTTTGGGCACCCGTCTCTGCGCCGACTGCCGCCAGATTCTTCTCCGCCATCTCTCCGCTCCTTGCCATTCCGGTATCACCCTTTGCGCGATTTCAACGCGTCGAGGCCGGATTGGTTCCCATGGAGGACGACGCAAGAACCAGCGGCTGCCGGAAGGGCGGCGACGATCGCCGCCGACCCTGGAGTGAAGCGGCCGAATCGCCGCGCCTACGGTTCGCAGCGAAAATCCCCGCCGTCGCATTCCGCGATCGTCCTCTGCCCGTGGTAACGGCGCTCGCGGCGCGACTGTTCCCGTTCAGCGCCCTCGATCCCCCGCCGCCAGCGGTCATCGTTACGGCCGCGCTCCGATTCCCATTCGCGCCGCTCTCTTTCCCGGTCCCGCTCCCAGTCTCGGCGTTCCCGCACCTGGCGGCGATCCCATTCCCGCCGGTTGCGTTCACGCTCGCGATCCCAATCGCGGTCATGCCTCCAGCGGTCGCGATGGCGATAGAAATCCCGGCCGCGGTAGTTCCGATCCCAATAGCTATCGAACTGGAAGACGACCGTCGGAATGCCGAGCGGCCGATAGTATTCCGGCTCCACATAGACCCGGCGGCTGCGATAGGCGGCCTGCACGTATCGGCCCGCCACCCATCCCCGTCCGCCATAGAAGGAAACGTCGCACCAGGGGCTTTCCGACAGGCAGCCGTGAATTTCCACCGATTCGCCGACGGGAATGACCGTTACGGCCGGATAATATGTACTCGGTCCCGAGCGCATATTGACATTGGCAGTGGCAAAACCTTCGGCCGCCGATGCGGCCGCGGGCATGAGCAGCAGCGCAAAGGCAGCCGCTGCCCGCAAGAATATTTTCTTCACAGATCAACTCCCACATGAGAGGCCGCAGCCCGACTCGCTTCCGGCGTTTGCCGTCAAGTCGGATCAAATAGGGGCGCTTGTGGACTTTTTATGGCTGAGGAAACCGGCCTTCCGCTGCCGGGGCGGCTCGTCACCAGAATGACGCAAGCCTGAATAAAGCCCCAACGTCCATAGTTAATGCTGCGCTAACGATTTCGATCTAGTTTTAGACACGTGTGTCGTTCCGAGCCATCGGAATGCCGTCATGCTTTGCGTTTTAGGATATGTCGTGACAAACCGGTTTCGTGAGTTGGAACGGCCGCAGACGGGGCGGTTGAAGGACGTCGTGCTGATGGCGACCGTCACCGGCTTCGAGAGCCTTCGGATTCCAAGCAGGTCCGACATGAAGCAGTTTGCCGAGCTGTTCGAGCCGCTCTTCCTCGGTTCCAGCAACGAGGCCCGCCGACAGGCGGCGGCGGCACTATCCCAATGCCCCCACGTGCCTGAGCCGGTGGCTCTGCTGATCGGCAGCATGCCCATTTCGATCGCCGCCGCCTTCCTCGCCCGTGCGACAGCGATTTCCGACGGCGTGCTCATTTCCATCATTCGCCAGCAAGGGCCGGGCCATGCGAACGCCATTGCCCGTCGGGAGAACCTTTCGCCTTCGGTGATCGACGCGCTCGTCGAGCATCATCAGTCCGCTCCCCTCCCCGCACGCATTCACGACGGCGCCAGGCGCCCGGTGGGGAGCGATCCGCAGACGGCTGCCGCAGCCGCCGAACGCGAAGAAAAGCTGCGCGCGGAAATCAAGGCGCTGGCGCGCGCCGGATCACAGGAGAAGAACGCCACCCCGTCGATCCAACCCATCAGCGAGCTGCATTGCGCGCTGCTCGTCCGTTTTGCGCGCAATGGCGAAGCGACCCTCTTCTCCACGGCCCTGGCAGACGCGCTCGGAGCAAGCCGCGCACTCACCGACCGGATATTGCTCGATGTTTCCGGCCAGCAGCTCGCCGCGACGCTTGCAGCTCTCGCCTTTCCGGCGGACGAGGAAAGCCGCGTGCTCGAGGCGCTCTATCCCCATCTTTCCGAAAGAATCGGCGGCGGCAACCGCGCCGAAGCGCTGATCGGAAGTCTCGACCGGCAGGCGAGCGGCGAACGGGTGGCGTCCTGGCTTCGCGCCGACGCAAACGGGGCGAAGCCAGGACGGCATGAGACCCTGCTTGCGGATAATCGAGCCGCGGACCCGCGCCGGCACGACGCGCAACCGATTGCGCGTCAAAGCAAGGCCGTCCAACCAAAGCGAGGCTTCGGCCAGTTCTAGATCCGTTGATCGTAGCCGATCAAAGAACAACGACATGCAGCAGTTCAAATTGCTACGTGGCGCGGGAAGAGTTCTTTCAGCCCAACGACTTGGGCTAGCTGGATTCCTGTGACGAGCACAGGAATGAGGAGATCGAGCAAACCGCGGCGGGTATCCCGAATCTCGAAGGCCCTAAACCAGATCGAACAGATCGCTGCAGTCGTCGAGTTCCAACTCTACGATCCAGCAGTCCGGGTCGAAGCGGATTTCCGAGGAAAGCGCCCGTTCGACCGCGTCGGCCTCGGCGCCACGCAATCGCACCTCGAAGCGGCGCGACGTGTCTCCTTCCTCATCGAAGAAATTCTGCGGCGCCGGCGCATAAAGCGTCTCGTAGCCCGATCGTCCGCGCTGCCGGATGAAGATCGCGCCGGCATCCTCCGCTCCCTTGCGCAACACAGCCGCATACCCGCCGCGTCCAAAGGCGTTCCGCAGAAGCGAGGAGACGAAAATGTGGGACTTCAGGCGCATGCACAGCTGATACACGCGCCACCGGCGAGATGCAAACGGAGCGGTCGACCGGCAGTGGTGCGCAACTGCTCCTCTTGCTCTGGCCGTCAGAGCGCTCCGATTTCCTTAAGCTTCTTGAGAACCTTGGGGTTGGGCTCTCCGGTCTGAGGAAGACGATAGTGTTTTTCGAAATGGCGGATGGCGGCGCGCGTCTGATCGCCGGCAACGCCATCGACGACGACATCTGCATAGGCGAGATTGCTCAGCCCCTTCTGGATGTTCATCACCATTTCGCTCGATACGGGGACCTCCGTGCGCGGGCTGAGCGCGTTTTCCTTCTCGGCGCTGCGGATGGCAGCGGCAACCGGATCCGCCTCGGCCGGAACAGTCTTCGGGTCGGCATAGGGCCGGTTGGCGGGCGTCGCAACTGCCGGCGGGGAACCGCCGGCGTTGCGCAGTGCCCGAAGCAGATCGTCACTCGGCGCACCCGTCTCCATACGGCCGGCCTGCTTTTCGAAGCGGAGGATCGCCGCCGAGGTCTTCGGACCGCTTCGGCCGTCCGGCTCTCCTTCGTAGAAGCCGAGCCTTGCCAGTTCCTTCTGGATGTCCGCAACCAGCGTCGAGGCCGTGCTACCGGGCGCATCCGGTGAGTCCTGCGCCGGAAGCGACGCGTGCCGTTCGTTGGATCCGTCCGTTGCCGCATCGCCGGCTTCCGCGTTCCCCTCCCGCTCTATGACGAAGGTGGTAACATCGCGCTGCTCGACCGGCTCGCCTTTGGCAGCCGCAAGGCGCTCGGCCACTTCGGGACTGACGAGGGGCACGCGGGTACGCAGAAGCGGCGAGGGATGAGTACCGTTCTGGTACCACATGGCGTTTGCGGCGACGAAACTGAAGACGACGGCAAAGATCGCCGACCCGCCGGCGCTCACCGGATGGCGAGAGATCAGGCGACCGGTGAGCACCAGACCACGGCCGACGACAGCGAGTCCGCGCAAGGCCAGACCCGCTCCGCGCCGCGCCGCCCGCTTGCGCTCAGGCTGTTTTCGCTTGCGCGGCGCCATGTCCCCCTTCCCTGTCAATTTCTCCGGTGTGGAAAGCCTCGGAGAGCGCCGGCACTCCGGTTGCGCTCTTTCCGTCTGCGTGCTGCCTCAATCGCGGCGGAAACTCCACTGTGACGGGCGCATCCGCGCACTCCCTTTCTGCCGCGCCGGAGGCGTCGCTGGGAATGGTTACGACGATAACGGTACCCTCCCCTTCGGCGCTGCGGATCGCAAAATCGCCGCCATGCAGTTCAGCAAGTCCCTTGACCAGCGAGAGGCCGAGCCCGGTACCCTCGTAGCGGCGGGTATAATCATTCTGAATCTGGACGAAAGGTTGGCCGAGCATTTGCAGCTTGTCCGCTGCGATCCCGATCCCGGTGTCGCTGACCGTCAGCTTCAGCATGTTGCCTTCAAGCGCGGCATCCACCGTGACAAGCCCGCCGCGGTCGGTAAACTTGATGGCGTTGCCGATGAGATTGATGAGGATTTGCTGGAAGGCGCGCTGGTCTGCATTGATCTCGCCGACCGAACGGGTGACGCGGCTCGTCAGCCGCACGCCTTTTTCGCGCGCCTGGTGCGACAGCATGGCCTCGCAGGCGGCGATCGCCTCGGCGACACGGAACGGTTCGAGGAGAAGCTCGTAACGGCCCGCTTCGATCTTGCTGATATCGAGCATCGTGTTGACGACCGAGAGAAGATGCGTGCCGGATTGATGGATCAGCGACACGTATTCGCGCTGGCGATCGTTTTCGAGCTTGCCGAAATATTCGCCTGCAAGCACGTCCGAAAAGCCGAGGATGGCATTGAGCGGCGTGCGCAATTCATGGCTGACGGCGGCAAGGAACCGCGTTTTGGCATCGTTGGCCGACTCGGCATGTGCTGCCTTGGCGGCCGCCTCTGCCTGCAAACGGGCCTCTTCGGAAACATCGCGAGACTGGGCGACAATCGCAAGGAGATTTCCTTCAGCGTCTCGAATCGGCGTCATCTCGCAGTAGATATGTGCGAATTGAGCGCCATCCGCCGACGTCCGCTCGAGACGGATGTCCACGGCAGAGCGCTCGCTGTCCAGGCGCAGCGAGTCAATCGCTCTGAGGAAGGCGATGCGATCCGACACATGGATCTGCTCGATGAAGCCGCGCCCATGCGGATCGCGCATCAGTTTCAGATACTCACTCGCATCGCGGCCGTGGACGGACAGGACGTGGCCCCGGGTATCGTGGACGGTCACCAAACCCGCAAAGAGATTATATGCCGCATCGAGATCGGGCAGTTCCGGTGCAGGCGCGAGTTCCACCTCGCCCGCCGCCGGGAAATCGCGGCCGCTCGCAATGGCTGCAGCCGCGGCCAGCAGGGATGCCGAGGCCCAAAGCGCCGCTCCCGCCGGCAGGGCGGCGGATACGGGCAATGCCAGGGTCAGCGCGAGAGGCACGATCGGCAGCGCGGTCAGCGATACGGCAGCGACGGCACGCAAGCGTCTGAAGTCGTGACGCGCAATTGCTGGGCCCAGGCCGCCGCGCGGCAGCCAGGGTGCGGCCGCTTCATCCACAAAGGATGTCCATCTGCCAGCCATGTCACGCAATAAACTCACGCCTTGCCCTGCCGAATTTGTCGTTCTTGCGAGGCATTTCCGGACCGTTCCGCGTCGTCGCGGACGACCGCCTCGTGATGACCCGAATCTCGCACCCCTGACTTAATGAAAGAATAAACGGCCGCTCTCCGAGGGCGTCCGAGGCGGTCGAAAGTTCCCGATTTGAGGCAATCCGAGCGAGCATCGTCAGATGTGGTTAACGGTGCGTAAGCAGCGGATTTTCGTGGATTTTTCGGCTCGCGTTAACGATTTGGGCAGGCATCGCCACTATCCGATGCCGGGAACGCGAGGCTTGAGGCCGAGACCTCAGCCACGAGCGTTAACGACGACCGCTGAAATGCAGGAGAAAGCGTCTGCACGAATATGCTGATTCCTGAATTTCGATAAAATTTGAAGCAAATACCGTTGTTTCTGGAAAAGCGGCCTTGTGATTCCCGCGCTAGTTTCGAAGCGTAAACACCACGGCCGGAGCCGAAGGCAAAAGAGGATGGCGCAAGATGTGGTTTCTCGTAAAGGCGACGTTCTGGTTCTCGCTGGTGCTGGTGCTGCTGCCGTTTCTCGATCCGTCGAGCAGCGAGAAGCTCGAGCACGGTCCGAAAATGGAGATCGGCGGCACATTCTCTGCCGCGAACGAAGCCTTCCAATATATAAGCGCGATCTGCGTAGAGAAGCCGGACGTCTGCGAGAAGGGTGCGGAGACTTTCGTCGCCCTCGGACATCGCGCCCGCGAAGGCGCTCGCATCGCCTATGAGTTTCTCAACACCCAGTTCGCGGAAGGCGACGCCGCCGCTCCCGACGTCAAGGTCATGACCGGTACCGTCGCACCGGCAGAAAGGATCCCTTCCGCGGAAGCGACGGAGAAGGCCGAACAAGCCTTCAAGCGTATGCCGGTTCCGGAACACCGCCTCGATCCCGGTACGGCTTCCGGGAAGTAAGCCCTGCCGCGTAGAAGGCAAGTCCGATCGTTCGGGCCTGACAGGCGGGGAAACGCGATTGCCTGTTCTCTTTGCGGCCCGCCTCTCCTATATGAAGGTGAAACGATGCGCCCGAAATGCGGTTGAAGCAGTTTCACGCGGACTGCTGTACTGAGCGGGCGCCGAAAGCCGGACATAGCATGACTTCACTTGACCAGATCATCGACGACTTTGCATTTCTCGACGAATGGGAAGATCGCTACCGCTATGTGATCGAACTTGGCAAAAACCTGCCCGAGATGCCGGAGGCCTCGAGGACGAGCGAGAACAAGGTGCAGGGCTGTGCCAGCCAGGTCTGGCTCGTGACCCATGCGACCGGCGATGCTGAAGACCCGCTTCTCACCTTCGAGGGAGAATCGGATGCGCATATCGTGCGCGGCCTCGTGGCAATCGTCCTCGCCATCTTCTCCGGCAAGCGTGCATCGGAAATTACCAGAATTGACGCTCTCGACATCTTCGGCAAGATCGGCCTCATCGAACATCTTTCCTCGCAACGTGCGAACGGCCTGCGCTCGATGATCCGGCGTATCAAGAGCGAAGCCGAAGGACGCCTGCCTGCCTGAGCGGCGAAGCGTCAGAGCACTTCCAGGACAAGTGCGTAACGGTTTTTCGTCCGGAAGCGCGTAGCTTCAACGGGTGGCAGCGTGTCAGTGTTTCAATGAAATACTTAAACGTCCTGAAAAAGCCGGCCCGAATGAACCGGCCGGCCTTTATGACACAACTCAGGCGTCGCGCGTTCCCGTTGGCCCCTTGAGGCCGCCCAGATCACTTGCCGCGGCGCTTCCGACGCTGTCCGAGACCCATTTCCTTGGCGAGCCGCGAGCGTGCTTCCGCGTAGGCCGGCGCGACCATCGGATAATCCGCAGGCAAATCCCACTTGTCTCGGTAGTCTTCCGGCGAAAGGTTGTGGTGCGTCATCAGATGCCGCTTCAACGACTTGAAGGTGCCGCCGCATTCGAGACATGTGATCTGGTCGTCCTGCACCGACTTTCGGACCGAAACCGCGGGCTTCGGCTTTTCCACCGGGACGACCACCGGTGCAGGAGCCGTGGTGTTGTTGAGAGCCGAATGCACGTCGGCTATGAGCGTCGGCAGCTCGGCAACCGGAACCACGTGGTTGCTTACATAGGCGGCAACGATCTCCGCCGTAAGCTCAACCAGGAGTTCATTGCTCGCACCGAGCGAAGTCTCTGTCATTTCTTTCTCCTATCGGAATCCAGCGACGAAACCTGAAACAGAGTTCCAGGGGGAGGATGTACAAAATGCCGTCAATCAGCGCTTGCCGCCTCGGAACCGACCGCAATCTCGCAATGGAGACTGCGGTTCTGCCGCAACATCAAGGCTCGAATTGCGAGAGGGAAGAACCGTCACCAAGGCGCCAAAGCGGCCGACACCTCAAAGCAACGGACAAGCATCACAACTCAGGCTGGAATTTCATCTCAAAGTATTTTCCACGACGACACTTTGCATTTACTGCATTAACACTGATCTGCCAAAAGTCCAAACATAAATTTATCGGCATGCAGCAACTTTATTCCGAGTTGCTAAAATTGTCACGCTCGGCAAAATTGTCCTCAAATACAGAGTCAGAAATGCTGCCCGTCAATGCCCGCGCGGCTCTTCCTTATGGGGAAGCTGATCTATCACCGATCGTTTTGTCATCCTGTAGCCCGCTTGATGCGCGGCTTTTGCCAATAGATGGGCCGAGATCGGTGCCGTCAGCACGAAGAAGCCAAATCCCGCCAGTGCGCGCGCGAAGACGGCGGCATCGAGCGAATGCAGCCCGGCCGCAAAGAGCAGCAGACCCGAACCGACGGTACCGGCTTTCGAGGCCGCATGCATGCGGGTGTAAAGGTCGGGGAAGCGGATGAGGCCAACCGCGGCAAGCAGCGAGAAGCAGGCGCCGACAACCATGATCAGTGCAACGAGGTAAGCGATGATTTGCAGAACCATCAACGCGCTCCCTTGCGTTTGCGGCGCCCAGCCTGTCCCGCGCGCGAGCGCGTCGACGACGGCTTTGCCTGGGGCAGGTCAGTTGCGCCCGGCGTCATGCGCTCCGGCGAGAGACCGCGCGCCAGGATGAAGCGGGCGAAAGCGACCGTCGCAAGAAAGCCGACGAGCCCGAGGGCGATCGCGATATCGATGTAGAGATAAAAGCCGGTTCTCACGGCGATCACCGCGATCAGCCCGATCGCAATCGCCACCAGCATATCGAGGCCCAGCACCCGGTCCGGAAGCGTCGGCCCGCGAATGATGCGCAGCACCGTCAACAGCAGCGCGAGAGAGAGAAGCACGAGCGCCACGCCGGAGGCCGCGCTCAGGACTGCAGCGGGCGTCATCGTTCGAAAGCCTCCCGTATTCGACGTTCGAAGCCGCCGGCGATGTCTCGCCGCAGAGCTCCCGGATCGGCGCAATCGAGCGCATGGACGTAGAGGGTCTTGCGATCTTCGGAGACATCCACCGACAGCGTACCCGGCGTCAGTGTGATCAGATTGGCGAGCAGCGTTATCTCGAAGTCAGTCCTGAGCGCGAGCGGATAGGCAAAAATGCCAGGCTTCAGCGCCATGTTCGAGCGGAGAACCAGAAGCGCGACCTTCGTTGCGGAAATCGCGAGCTCCTTGAAAAACAACAATGCGAGCAGCAGCAGCCGCAACGGTCTCACCGGGTAAGCCACCGGGCGCAGCTCACGCCGGATCAACCAGAGCGACAAGGCGCCGGCCGCGAAGCCCAGCAGGAGGTTAGCGGGCGTGAAGCTGGCGCTGATTGCCCCCCAGATAAGCGTAAAGACCAGGTTGGTCAGCAGGAATTTCATTGCGGACCTCCTGCGGGAAAGACTGAATTCAGGTAAGCGGACGGCTCTGCAAGCCCGGCTGCGGCGCTCTGGATCATCGCAAGCAGCGGTTCGGGATAGAGGCCGAGCGCAAGCGCCAGAAGCGTAAGTGCTGCAAGCGGACCCAGGGCCGTCGCGGACAGGGGGGCCGGGCCGGCGGCGGCCTCGGGTATTGCGCTGTCTCGCCAATAGGCCAGGAGGAAAAGGCGGCCGGTCGCAATCATGGTGAAGAAGCCGACGAGAAGGAGCGCGGCGGCAAGCCACCAGGCGCCGATATCGATGGCCGCCTTCACCAGCATGACCTTCGGCCAGAAGCCGGAAAAGGGCGGCAGCCCCGAAATGGCGAAGCACAGCATCAGGGTCAGCGCCGCAAACCCCGCATGCTTGCGGTAAAGGCCCGCAAGCGTTGCGATCGAGCTGTCTGCACCGAGGCGCATTGCGATCCCGGAGGCGAAATAAAGGCCCGTCATCACCAGCATCGAATGGAGCGCGTAGAAGATCGCGCCGCCAATGCCGCCCGGTCCACCGATGGCTATGCCTGCAAGCATCGAACCTATGCCCGAAACGACGAGGTAGCCGAGAAGGCGCCGGAAATCCGTTTGCGCGAGCGCGCCGAGAACGCCGACCATCATCGTCAGGGCACCGACGAGCGCCAGTACGAAGCTCAATTCCTCCCTTTCGATCGGGAAGAGCATGACCGTCACCCGGATCAACGCATAGATACCGACCTTGGTGAGCAGGCCGGCAAAGAGCGCCGACACGACGACGCGAGGGGTATGGTAGGAAGCAGGCAACCAGAAGTTCAAGGGAAACGCGGCCGCCTTCATGCCGAAGGCAAGAACATAGAGTCCGACCAAAGTCATCAACGGCGCATTGACGCGCAGTTCGTCGGCCTTGCGCGCGATGTCGGCCATGTTGAGCGTGCCGAACACGGCGTAGAGGAAGCCGGTAGCGACGAGGAACAGCGTCGTTGCGACCAGGTTCAGAAAGCCGTACTTCACCGTCCCGTCGATCTGCCCGCGCTCGGAGCCGAGGACCAGAAGCCCGAAGGAGGAAATCAGCAGGACCTCGAACCAGACATAGAGGTTGAAGATATCCCCTGTCAGGAAGGCTCCCGAAACGCCGGCCATCAGCAGCATCAGCAGCGGATAGAAACCATAGCGCCGGCCGCTGTCGTTGATATCGGCCAGCGAAAAGATGCCGGCCGCAAAAGCGACCAAGGCCGCCACCAGGGCAAAGAGCGCACCGGTCAGGTCGACCGTGAAGGCGATGCCGAACGGCGGCAGCCAGCGCCCCATCACCATGGTCGTCGGCCCGTTTCTTGCGACGTGATCGAGCAGCGCCACGTCGATCAAAACCAGAAGGGCCAGGCTCGCAAGCGCTATTGCGGGCTGGAGGCCGGCCCAGCGACGAAGCATCACGAGGAGCGCGCCGACGGCCAGACACCAGGCGACGGGCAGAACGACGAGCCATTCGACGGCCGACGCCGGGGTCAGCATCAGGGCCGCGGAAAGGTCGACGGGAGCGGGGGTGGAAACGGCCATGTGCGTCAGTATCCCAGTGGCGGCGCCGGCTCGTTCACCGGTTCCGCAACACGCATCTCGTCCGTGTTGTCTGTCGCGAGGTCTTCATAGGCGCGCCAGGCGAGAACGAGGAGAAAGGCGAAGAAGGAGAAGGAAATCACGATGGCGGTCAGGATCAGCGCCTGCGGCAAGGCATTGGCCGCCGGACCGGAAAGCACATCGGCACCCTCCGCTATGACCGGCGGTACGTCGCGCGTCAGGCGGCCGCCGGTGAAGATCAGGAGGTTCACCGAATTTCCCAGGATCGCCACGCCTAGGAGGACGCGGATGATGGATTTCGACAGAAGCAGGTAAATGGCGACGGTGAAGAAGAAAGTGACCAGCAGGGAAAACCAGGTCTCCATCAGGCGCCCCCTCTTTCTTCAAGTGACAGCGCGATCGAACTGATGGCACCGACGACGACCAGGTAGACCCCCGTATCGAACAGCATGACCGTGGAGAGCGGAACCTCGACGCCGAAAAAGGAGGGATAAATCCACAGCCCGGTCATGAACGGCACCCGCGCGAAAAGTGACGCCAGTCCGGCCAAGGTCGCGGCGAAAAGGCCGGCCCCCGCGATGGCCATCGGGTGGAAGAATATCGCCCGCCGCACCGTCTCCACGCCGTGGGCGATGCCGTAGATCGCCAGCGCCGAAACGGCGATCAACCCGCCTATGAAGCCGCCTCCGGGCTCGTTGTGGCCGCGCAGCAGCACAAAGATCGAAAAAAGCATCATCAATCCGGCGAGGAAGGGCGCGACGGTCCGAAAAATGATCGACTTCATACCGGCTCCTTCGTGTTCGCTTCAGCCGCCGCGATCTCGCGCGTTTCGCCGCGTCTCAACGATCCCGCCCGCAACCGCACGAGGGAAAGGATGGACAGGCCAGCAACCAGCACGACGGCAATTTCGCCGAGCGTATCCGTACCGCGGAAGTCGACAATGATGACGTTGACCACGTTCGCGCCGTGGGCGATCGATTTCGAATAGAGGTTGAAGAAGTCCGTCAGCGTCGAATCGAACGGCACGCCGGTAACCCGGAGGAGGAAAAGGCCGAATCCGATTCCGCAGGCGAGCGCGATCGTGAAGTCGGGAAGCTTCTGTCTGAGTGGTCGGTGATCCGAGGGAGACAGACGCAGCCGTGTCATCACCAGTGCCAAAACGACGACGGACAGCGTCTCTATCATGAACTGGGTGAAGGCGAGATCCGGAGCGCCGTAAAGCAGGAAGAGCATCGCAACGGCGAAGCCCTGAATTCCGAGCGACACGATCGCCGTCAGCCGGTCCGCGGCCAGCACCACGGCGAAGAGGCCAAGCACGGCGATCGCCATGATCGCGAATTCGTGCAGCGGCACGTCGCTCGGAAAGAAAGGTGCGCGCGGGAATTCGCCGTAGCGCAGCGGCAATGCGAGCATGACGGCGGCGACGAACAGGAAGGTCACGGTCATGTAGTTATCGAGACGGCCGCCCTGCAAGCGCCGGGTCGCGGCGACCGCAAACCGCACGAGGCCGCGTATGAACTGGTCGAAGCCTCGATCCGGTCCCCAGCCGATATCGGCAAGGATCACCGCCATGGCGGCGCGCAGCCGCGTCAGATTGAGGAAGAGAACGACGCCGACCGCCAGCGTCACCACGGAGAGCAACAGCGGCACGCCTATATGCGGTGCGAGCGAGATCGTCACGGTTCTCGGCTCGCCGGCAACGGCCGAGGCCATGGGCGAGGTCACGAACCGATGAACGAGGCCCGACATCAGCGCGATGGAAAGGCCCATCGCAGCCAGGATAGCCGGGCCGAGCCAGAGGAGCACCGGTGCCTCGTGGGCATGCTTCGGCGTATCGACCCTGGGGCCGAGAAACGGTTTTAGAGCGATCGCGAAGCCGACGGCGAACATCAGGCCGTTGCCGAGGATGGTCAAGGCCGCGAAGACCATGGACCGACGGTCGAAACCCGAGAGTGCGGCGTAGATTTCCTCTTTCGCAAGGAACCCGAAAAAGGGCGGCAGGCCGCCCATCGACAGGGCCGCCGCAAGAGCTATGGCGAAGGTCAGAGGCATGGCGCTGCGCAGGCCGCCGAGCTTCGTCAGGTGGCGCGTACCGGTTTCATGATCGATGATGCCGGCCACCATGAACAGCGCCCCCTTGAACAGGGCATGCGCCACCAGGTAAAGCACTGCGGCTTCGATGGCGTAGGGCAGGCCGATCCCGGTCAGCATGACCAGAAGACCGAGCGACGACATGGTCGTATAGGCCAGCATCATCTTCAGGTCCGTCTGGCGCACTGCCAGGGCGGCTCCGGCGACGAGCGTCGTCACGCCGAACAGCGGCAACAGGACCTGCCACTCCGTCGTGCCGCCGAGCACCGGGTTGAGCCGCATCAGAAGATAGACGCCCGCCTTCACCATCGTCGCCGAGTGCAGATAGGCCGAAACGGGCGTCGGCGCTTCCATGGCATTCGGCAGCCAGAAGTGAAACGGAAACTGTGCCGACTTGGTGAATGCGCCGCCGAGGACGAGGAGCAGCGCCGCGAGATAGAAGGGGCTCTGCTTCAGTTCGTCTCCGAAGGACAGGAGCAGCGAAAATTGCGTGACGCCGCTGACGTTCCACAGGATGAGGAGCCCGGCGAGCAAAGCAAGCCCGCCTCCCCCGGTCACGACCAGAGCCTGCAAAGCCGCGCGGCGCGCCGCCTCGCGGCCGTGATCGAAGCCGATCAGCAGGAACGAAGTGATCGACGTCAGCTCCCAGAAGACGAAAAGCATCAGGAAGCTGTCCGAGACGACGAGGCCCTGCATCGAGCCCATGAACATCAGAATGAACGAAAAGAAGCGGCCCTGGTCGGGATACCCCTTCAGATATCCGCCCGAATAGAGGACGATCAGTGTGCCGATGCCCGAAATCAGAAGTGCGAAGGTCAGTGACAAGCCGTCGATCAGCCAGGAGAAGCTGACGTTGAAGGAAGGTATCCAGATATAGCCGCCGGTGACGATCTCGCCGGCGGCGACTTCCGGAATGAAGCCTGCGAAATGCATGAAGACGGCGAGTGGCGCAAGCGCCAACAGCCAGGCGGCATTCCCGCCGAGAAGCCGGGTCAGGGCCGGCGCGACGACGGCCGCGGCAAAGGGAAGACCGAGGGCCAGGAATGTCAGGGCCGCGGCATCCATCGTATCGACACGCTCCTTCTCGTTGATCTTTCAGTCAAGCTTTAACCGGACATAGAAGATGGTCGGGCCTGCCTCAAGGGAAATCGGCCGGGGTGTGAGGTTATGCCACGTTTATACTGTGTAGAGGGCAGCGGCTTCGCCCCGACCTGATCAGTATCCTGTCCAAAACGCGGAGCTCCTGACATCGACCCCCATTTGTGCCCAAGCAGAACCCATCCTATATATTCGCTGCAATCGAAAGGAGCGCAGCCATGTCCGAAAACCGGATGCCGAAGATTACGAAGACGAACGAAGAGTGGCGGGCAGCCCTGACGCCCGAGCAGTACCGCGTCACACGCGAACATGGCACCGAACGTCCCTTCACCGGCCCCTTTCTCGACAACAAAAGGCATGGCACCTACAAGTGCGTCTGTTGCGGCCGCGCGCTGTTCCGCTCGGATACCAAGTTCGATTCCGGCTGCGGCTGGCCCAGCTATTTCGCCCCGGTCGATCCGGACGCGATCGCTGAATATGTGGACCGCTCGCACCACATGGTCAGAACGGAGATTCGCTGTGCCGATTGTGACGCCCATCTCGGCCATGTCTTCCCCGACGGGCCTCCTCCGACCGGCCTGCGCTATTGCCTGAACGGCACCGCGATGACATTCGAGGAGGATTGACCACGCGGGCCTGTTTCGGCGGCACTTTCCAGCATGCGTGTGGTCTATCGCATGCCCTTAAACCCGGAACGTTTTGAAGATAAGATGGTGCAGCAGTTCAAAGCCGTTGCGGCGGCCCTCGGCGTCCGGAACAAAACACGCGGCGCGGTGAGGAGAAGCGGCAGGTCGAACGAATCCTAGAGGACGCCCCGCATGCGCCGTGCCTGTATCGCATCTCTGCTCCTCGTGACGCTTGCCTCGCCCGCTGTCGCCGAGGACGACTGGCACCCTTACGCCAATCCCCGCTTCGGTTACACGGTCGAGATCCCGCCCGGATTCGAGATGGGCCTCGAGGCCGATAACAGCGACGGCGTCAGATTTCACGCCGATGACAATGGCGCGACGCTCATGGTGTTCGGCACCCATCCGCCGGATGGCGACTTCGAAACCGACGTCGCCGAAAGGATCGGCTACGAGAAGCAGGACGACTGGCGAATCATCTTCTCGCGCGTCACGTCCGCCTGGGCGAGCTTTTCCGGCGCGCGCGAGAACGACGTCTTCTATACGCGGGCGATTGCGCTCTGCGACGGCAGCGCCGCATATTTCAGGCTCCAGTATCGGAAGAGCAAACTGACCAGTTTCGATGGAGTCATCTCGCGCATGGCCTCGGCACTCAGGCCGTCGGAAGAATGTCTGCCTGCTGCAGACTGAAGCTGCAGCTTTGACTTCAAGCTTAAGATGCGGCGGCGCTGCTGATGCAGGTCAGGACTGCGGAATAGTGCACAGCAGCTCCCGTGACGACGAAGCCGTGCCAGATGGCGTTCTGGAAGCGCAGGCGCTCCCAGACATGGAAGATTACCCCGACCGAATAGATGACGCCACCGATGACGATCAGAGTGAGCGTCGTCGCGCTCAAGGCGGTAAAGAGGGATTTCGCGGCGAGCAAACCGCTCCAGCCCATTGCGAGATAAAGCAGGATCGCCAGCCGATCGAAGCGCCCGGGCAGGAGGCACTTCATGGCGATGCCGGCGGCTGCGATAAGCCAGATGGCGACCAGCATCGAGAAGAGGAACGGATCATCCCAGCCGCGCTGCAGAAACGGCGTGTAGGTTGCAGCGATCAGCACGAAGATTCCGGAGTGGTCCAGCCGACGCAGCAGCCACTTGGCCCGGCCCACCGGAAAGAGATTGTAGACGAATGAGATCGACAGGGCGGCGATGAGCCCGCCGCCATAGATCGAAGCTGCGGCCAATTGCCCGGACGTGCTCCAGACAGTGGCGTAAAAGATCAGGGCGGTAACACCGACGAGCGCCGCCGAAAGCCCGATCCCGTGGACGATTGCGTCGGCGATCATCTCCGATCGGTCGTAGTCCCATTTGACGCCGGCAACCTTCACGCGGCCCCTCCCGCTCCGCTTTCGATATCCGTGCAGCCTGCAGCGGCAACGAAATACCTCATGATCGATCACGGCGAATTCGAACGGTTCGAAACACCGCAAAAGATCACCTGTTTCGGTTCATCCTGCCACAGGCCGGCGGCACGGCAAAGCACCAGGATCGGGCGAAAGGATCAACTTTTGCAACGCATTACAACAAATACCGCACCCTTCGCCGGAGCGTGCGGCAAACGGCTTTCTCTGGAGCAGGTGGGAGCTTTGGGCGGTTATCTCCCGCCGGTCGCGATCTCGGCGGCGCAGGTCTGACAGAGTGGAGCATGCGGCACGGCGCGCAACCTTTCCGGGGATATGGGATCGCCGCAACGCACGCAAATGCCGAAGGTCCCCGCTTCGATGCGGTTGAGTGCAGCATCGATCGCGCGAATCTCGCCCTGGCCGGCCAGGCCGAGTCCTTCCAGGACCTCATCGCTCTCCCGTTCCGTTACGCGATCCGGCACATCGGCATTCATCGGCTGCTCGAGGTCTTCCTCTATCTGCACCAACCGGCCATGAAGTTCGCGTTTGCGGCGCAAAAGCTGTTCGCGAAAGTCGTCAAGCGCATACTTATCCATTGCGTGACTCCTTCGGATCGCGGCGCAGGGGGCCTGCACCGTGCCGTTTTATTCCCAGTGTTACCGGTCGACGAGAACCGCGCAGGGGCAATGGCTGACGACACGGCTGGCGGTAGACCCGATGAAATAATCGATCAGGCCCGGGCGGTGGGACGCGATGATCACCAGGTCCGCGTTCTCTTCCTCGGCCAGTGCATTGATACTGCCGGCAGCTCCGCCGGTGCGGATTTCGACGCGTCCATTGATGCCATGCTTGGTTTTCAACGCTTCCAGGGTCTTGACGGCGTGCTTGCGCGATTCCTCGATCATCTCCAGCGGAAAATCGACGATCATGTAGCCTTGTGCATAGGCGTTGAGATCCTCGACGACGTTGAGCAGAATGATCTCTCCCCCCTCGTCGATCAGTTTCTCGGCGATGCCTAGGACGGACTCGCCGTGCTCCAGTTGATCCATGGCGATCGGCACGATGATCTTCCTGTACATGCTGCTACGTCCTTTTCCTATGTTACCACGTCGCACGCCGAATGCGACGGCCGCTGGCTCCCGATAGAGACGGAAACCACATCACGTACGCCGTCCTGCGCCGGACCGACATCGGACGGTGACGGCTGTACGGGCCTTGACTTGGATCAAAGTGACCGCCCCTCTGCTCCCATCGCTCCCACCGTTAAAGGTAGCGCGGCCGCGACGACTGTCAACGTTTGTCGAACACAACATCAAGTAATATAAGAGCTTCCGCCTACCTGTTCACGTACTCATATTGGATTGAGGGCAGCAGATCACAGTCTCGGGCGTCGCCCTCCCGCTGTCCGAAAGGCGAATAGGATGAAGGACACCTCACAACCGAAGCCGCAGGCCAGCGTTCCCGCCGATCACGCGACCGCGATGCCCGCTTATGTCGACCGGTCGCATCTTGTCGTAAGCGACCTGGAGACGGTGTCGTCCTGGTACCAGCGGATACTCGGCCTGTCGCCGATCGAGGCTCACAAAAGCGGCGTGACGCTTGGCGTCGCCGGAAGACCGCTCCTGACATTGACGGGCGACGGCAATGCCGTAAGGGCTCCGCGAAGTGCACCCGGTCTCTTCCATCACGCATTCCTGGTTCCGGACCGCACCGAGCTCGGACGCTGGCTCGTGCACGCCGCCGAAAACGGGGTGCAGTTGCAGGGAGCCTCCGATCACCTCGTCAGCGAAGCGATCTATCTCGCTGATCCGGAGGGTAACGGAATCGAGATTTACCGCGATCGCCCGCGCGCCGAATGGAATTACGGAGCGGACGGCATGGTGGCAATGAACACGCTGCCGCTCGATCTGCAGGCACTCTACGACGAGGTGCCGAAGAACAGCTGGGACGGCTTGCCGGCCGGCACCACGATCGGCCACATCCACCTCCAGGTCTCGGATATCCCGCAGGCGGACGATTTTTTCCGCGATACCCTGGGACTCGACCTCATGGCCCGTTACCCTGGAGCCAGCTTTTTCGCGACCGGCAAGTACCATCACCACGTGGCGGCCAATATCTGGAATTCGCGCGGAGCGCCGAAACGCCAGGGCAACATGACCGGTCTCGCCGACTATACGATCCGCTTCCGGGACCCGGCGGCCCTCGACGCGGTGACCCAGAAGCTCGACGCGCTCGAAATAGCGAGGGACAGGCAGGGCGACACGCATTGCCTCACCGACCCGTGGGGCATCGGCCTCAAACTCGCCGCCTAGGCGTCTCGGCGGCCCTTTCCGCTTGATCGCCGCGCTGGTGCCCTCTATCTCATTGTCTCCCCATACGGCGCCGTACGTCTCGTCAGACGCGCAAAAGGTCGCTGTAGCGCTTTAATCTGCTGCGTGTTTTTCCCTCCGGAAGACATGCAGCAGGACCGATCCCGGAGACATGCCTTGTCCGTATTCAAGAACCTGCCCGCCGCACCCGTCGCCCCGAAAAAGCCGGCGACGGATACCCGCCACGGCATGACCCGCACCGACGATTACGCTTGGCTCAGGGCCGAAAACTGGCAGGCCATGTTCAAGGATCCGTCGATCCTGGATCCCGAAATCCGCCGCCATCTGGAGGCGGAGAATACCTATATGAACGCCGCGATGGCCGACACGAAGGACCTGCAGAAGACGCTGTTTGCCGAAATGCGCGGCCGGATCAAGGAAGACGATTCGTCGGTTCCGATGAAGGATGGCCCTTTTGCCTACGGGACTTCCTACGTCACCGGCGGCGAGCATCCGCGCTATTTCCGGATCCCGCGCGAGGGTGCAGCGGGCGACGAGACGATCCGCAAGGTGCTGCTCGACGGCGACAGGGAGGCTGAAGGTAAGGCCTATTTCCGTATCGCCGGGCTCGACCATTCGAGCGATCATTCCCGCGGAATCTGGGGGTACGACGACAAAGGGTCGGAATATTTTACTTTGAAGGTGCGCGACCTTTCGACCGGCGAGGACCTCGAGGACCTGCTCGAAAATACGGGCGGCGGCGGCGCCTGGGCGCCGGACGGCAAGAGCTTCTTCTATACCGTGCTCGACGAGAACCACCGGCCATCGAAGATCTTCCACCACGTCATAGGAACGCCGCAGTCGGAAGACCGGCTGGTTTATGAGGAGCCCGACGCCGGCTTCTTCATGTCTGTCGGCGGTTCGCTCCTCGACGATTTCATCTATATCGACATCCATGACCACGAGACGAGCGAGTATCGGCTCATCCCGACCAGCGACCTTGCCGCGGAGCCCAGGCTCGTGGCGGAGCGCGTAACCGGTCTGGAATATTCCATGACCGAGGGCGGCGACGTCTTCTACATTCTTACCAATGCCGACGGCGCCAAGGATTTCAAGATCATGGAAGCGCCGGTGGAAGCGCCGCAGAAGGAAAACTGGCGCGAGGTCGTGCCGCACAAGCCGGGAACGCTGATCCTCAGCCATATGGCCTATGCCCGGCATCTGGTCTGGCTGCAGCGCCGCAACGGGTTGCCGGAAATCGTCATCCGCGACCGCCGAACCGGCGAGGAACACGCCATCGCATTCGCCGAGGAGGCATATTCTCTGGGGCTTTCGGGTGCGGCCGAATACGACACCGACATCATCCGCTTCTCCTATTCGTCGATGACGACGCCTTCGCAGCTGTTCGACTACGACATGCAGACGCGCAAGCGCACGCTGCTCAAGACGCAGGAAGTCCCCTCCGGGCACGATCCGGACGCCTATGTGACCCGCCGGGTATTCGCCCCGGCGCATGATGGCGAGCAGGTGCCGGTCACCCTGCTCTATCGCAAGGACACACCGCTCGACGGATCCGCCCCTTGCCTGCTTTACGGCTACGGTGCCTACGGCATCACCATTCCCGCCAGCTTCAACACCAACTGCCTGTCGCTCGTCGACCGCGGCTTCGTCTATGCGATCGCCCATGTCCGCGGCGGCAAGGACAAGGGCTTCCACTGGTACGAAGACGGCAAGATGGCGAAGAAGACCAATACGTTCAAAGACTTCATCGCAGCCGCCGATTATTTGAATCAGGAAAAGTTCACCTCCTACGCGAACATCGTCGCCGAGGGCGGCTCGGCTGGGGGCATGCTGATGGGCGCCATTGCCAATATGGCGCCGGAGAAGTTCCGCGGCATCATCGCCGCGGTGCCCTTCGTCGACGTGCTCAGCACGATGCTGGACGACACGCTGCCGCTGACACCCCCGGAATGGCCCGAATGGGGCAACCCGATCGACAGCCCGGAGTTCTACGACATCATCGCGAGCTACTCGCCCTACGACAATGTCGGTGCCAGGCCGTATCCCGCCATTCTGGCGCTCGGAGGCCTGACCGACCCGCGCGTCACCTATTGGGAACCGGCAAAATGGGTGGCGAAACTGCGCGAGGAGACGACCGGCAGCGAACCCATCCTGCTCAAGACCAACATGGACGCCGGCCACGGCGGCGCTTCCGGTCGCTTTCAGCGGCTGGAGGAGATCGCCTTCGAATATGCCTTCGCCATCAAGGTCGCAGGCAAGGCGTAAGGGGAAGAGCCGTGCCGGTCTATGTAGCACTGCTCAGGGCCGTCAATGTGGGCGGCACCGGCAAGCTGACGATGGCGGACCTGAAGGCCGCCTGCGATGGGCTCGGCTTCGCGGGGGCCAAGACCTATATCCAGAGCGGCAACGTCGTTTTTCGCTCTGACCTGCCTGAGCCCGCAGTGCAGGCGAAACTCGAACAGGCGCTGGCGGCGAAAATGGGCAAGGCGCCGGGCGTCTTGCTGCGCAGCCGCCGCCAACTGGAGGACGTCGCCGCCAGGGCGGACCGGTTTGTCGATGCCAAGCCGAACCTGCTGCTGATTACCTTCCTGCCGGAGCCGCCTCCCCGCGACGCGCTCGACAAGCTGGTCGCACCTGATGGAGAAAAGGTGCGGATGGACGGGCGCGAAATCTATATCCACTATCCGAATGGATCCGGACGATCGAAGCTGAAGCTTCCGGCGCTCAGACCGGGCACGGCGCGCAATCTCAACACGATACGCAAGCTGGCGGAAATGGCAGCCGCGATGGAAGACGGTTCCTGACGTTACAGCGAGACGCCGACACCTGTGCATACTCTGCTGCGCCCCTGCCATAGTGGCAGGAGAACAAACGCAAGGAGGGATAAAGGTGGAGGACTTGGCCAGGTACAGACATGATCTCCCGCTTGTACGGGGCGGCATGTTCTTGAGCGACGGTGGCATGGAGACCGCGCTGATCTTCCAGGAGGGGATCGAACTCCCGCATTTCGCGTCCTTCGTCCTGCTCTCGACGGCGGAGGGCCGGCGGCGGCTTCTGCGCTACTACACGCGCTATCTCGAAATCGCCAGGCGCCACGGCACCGGCTTCGTGCTCGATACCGCCACATGGCGCGCCAATGCCGATTGGGGTGAAAAACTCGGCTACGATGCGGCGGCATTGAGAAAGGTCAACCTGGATGCCGTTGATCTCCTCACGGGGTTGCGCACCGAGTACGAGCGGCCGCAGGCTCCGGTCGTCCTCAATGGCGTGATCGGTCCGCGCGGCGATGGCTATCAGGCGGGCCGGATTACGGCCGACGAAGCGGAGGACTATCATTCCGCCCAGGTCGCCGCCTTTGCCGACAGCCAAGCAGACATGATCACGGCAGTCACGATGACGAATACCGAGGAGGCGATCGGGGTCGTCCGGGCCGCCAAGGGCCATGACATGCCCTGCGCCATCTCCTTCACGGTGGAGACCGACGGCCGCCTGGTTACCGGTCGCTCGCTGCAGCACGCGATCGAGACGGTGGACGCCGAGACCGGCGGTTATCCGCACTACTACATGATCAATTGCGCCCATCCGACCCATTTCGAGAATGTGCTGGAACGGCAGAGCGCCTGGGTCCGGCGGATCGGCGGCATTCGCGCCAATGCCTCGACGAAGAGCCATGCCGAACTCGACGAGAGCGAGACATTGGATGCGGGCGACGCGTGCGACCTTGCAGAGCGTTACCGTTCGCTCACCGGCCGCCTGCCGCATTTGCGGGTGCTCGGCGGCTGTTGCGGTACCGACCACCGGCACATGGCGGCGATCTGCGAGGCGTGCCTGCCACGAGCGGCGCTCAGTGCCTGATCGCGACGGCCCCTTCGCACGAAGGAGCGAGGGGGCCACATAGGTGTCCAGGCCGAAACCTCGCGAAAAGCGCGGGGCTCGTGTAGACTTGCTGCGAAAGGGCGGCCGACTTCCCGCGTGCCGCTGTATCGTGATGAGTTCCGTTCCAACGCAGCCAATTTCAAAGATGACCGCATTCCGCTTCGACAACAGCTACGCCCGGCTGCCGGCCAATTTCTACGCCCGTGTGGAGCCGACGCCGGTGGCGGAACCGTGGCTGATCAAGCTCAACCGTCCGCTGGCCGTCGAGCTTGGGCTCGACTCCGAAGCGCTCGAACGCAACGGCGCGGCGATCTTTTCGGGTAATCTCGTCCCCGAAGGTGCCGAACCGCTCGCCATGGCCTATGCGGGCCACCAGTTCGGCGCTCTCGTGCCGCAGCTCGGCGACGGACGTGCCATCCTGCTCGGAGAGGTGACCGACGCCGGCGGACGGCGACGCGATATCCAGCTCAAAGGAGCCGGCCAGACACCCTACTCCCGCCGCGGCGACGGACGGGCGGCGCTCGGGCCGGTCCTACGCGAATATATCGTCAGCGAGGCGATGCACGCGCTCGGCGTGCCGACGACCCGTGCGCTGGCTGCCACGGTTACGGGTCAGCCCGTCTACCGCGAACAGATCCTGCCGGGCGCCGTCTTCACCCGGGTCGCGGCAAGCCACATTCGTGTCGGCACGTTCCAGTTCTTCGCGGCACGCGGCGACATGGAGTCGATAAGGACGCTCGCGGATTATGTGATCGACCGTCATTATCCGGAGCTGAAGAAGGATGAGAAGCCCTATCTCGCGCTCTTCAAGGCGGTCGCGGCGCGTCAGGCTGCACTGATCGCGCGCTGGCTGCATGTCGGCTTCATCCATGGGGTGATGAATACCGACAATATGACGATTTCGGGCGAAACGATTGATTTCGGCCCCTGTGCCTTCATGGACGTTTACGATTCGAAAACGGTATTCAGTTCGATCGATCAGTTCGGCCGCTATGCCTATGCCAACCAGCCGGCGATCGGTCAGTGGAACCTCGCCCGCCTCGCCGAGACGCTGGTGACGCTGTTCGATCCCGTGGCGGACACGGCCGTGAACCTCGCCAACGACGCTCTTGGCGAATACGGGAGTATCTTCCAGAACCATTGGCTCGGCGGCATGCGGCGCAAGATCGGCCTGTTCACGGACGAAGACGAGGATCTCGACCTCGTTCAGTCGCTGCTGACGCTCATGCAGAACGGGAAAGCCGATTTCACTCTCAGCTTCCGCCGGCTGGCGGCATCCGCGGAAAACGCGGCCGCCGATACGGAGCTTGCAAGCCTCTTCGAAGAACCGCAGGCACTCTCACCCTGGCTCGGGGATTGGCGCCGAAGGCTCGAACGCGAACCGCAGCCGGCGAGCGAACGTGCTGCCGCGATGCGCGCCGTCAATCCCGCCTTCATTCCGCGCAACCACCGGGTAGAACAGGCGATCGTTGCGGCAACGCAAGACGCGGATTTCTCGCTCTTCGAAGCGCTCGTCGAGGTGACCTCCCGTCCCTATGAGGACCAGCCGGGCCGCGAAGCCTACGCCGCGCCACCCAAGCCGGGCGAGGAAGTGCTCCAAACCTTCTGCGGCACCTGACACTCCCTGTCGATCGTCATGCGACCATGCGCCGACAATCTCGGTCTCAGTCGGATTGTGGCCATTGAAAGGCACGCGTTTTGCGTTAACTTCGAAATAGCGCACCGACCGGGCTCCGCACGGAGCCGCGCCTTCGTCGTCGGCAATGCGCATTCTCCTCCAGGCCCGGCCGGGCCTGCCCGCGGAATCAGTCGTGCCCACGGCACGTCCTCAACTCGGGAGTTCTACTTGATGCTCATCGTCCTGACCGCCATCGTCTTTGCCGTGATCGGCCTCGCCCTCGGTGCGGGCGGAACGCGGCTCCTGCTGCTCGGCGGCAGCCCTTACTACCTCGTCGCTGGCCTGGGCTTCCTGCTCACCGCGTTTCTGCTCTTTCGCCGACGCGCCGCCGCGCTCTGGGTCTATGCGCTGGTCGTCCTGGGCTCGCTTGCCTGGGCGGTCTGGGAGGTGGGATTCGATTGGTGGCAGCTCGGGCCTCGCGGCGGCGTGATTATCCTGCTCGGGCTGTGGTTGCTCACACCCTGGATACGGCGCCCCCTCGGCTTCGTCAGCCCCACGGGCGAGCAATACGGCGCGCGCGCCTGGCCGCTCGCCGTGGCCAGCCTTCTATCGATCGGCGTTGCGCTGTTTTCGATGACACAGGACCCCCACGACATCAGGGGCGATCTGCCGGGCGAGGTCGTGGCAAACCCGAATCTCGGGGGCAACGTGCCGCCGGGCGAATGGCACCAATACGGGCGCACGCCCTTCGGCCAGCGTTATTCCCCGCTCGACCAGATCCGCCCGGAGAACGTCTCGAACCTCCAGGTGGCATGGCAATATCAGACCGGCGACGTGAAGCTGCCGGAGGACGTCAGCGAAACCACCTACCAGGTGACGCCGCTGAAGGTGAAGGACACGCTCTATGTCTGCACACCGCACAACTGGGCGATCGCGCTCGACGCCGCCACCGGCCAGGAGAAGTGGAAGTACGATTCGAATTCCGGCATGAACCCGGACCGTCAGCACCAGACCTGCCGCGGTGTCACCTATTGGGCCGATCCGGCCGCGGCGCCCGGCAGCCCCTGCGCCGAACGGGTGTATCTGCCGACGTCCGACGCCCGCCTGATCGCGCTCGACGCGACGAATGGAGAGGTGTGCACCAGCTTCGCCGCTAACGGGGTCCTGCATCTGGAGCAGGACATGAAGTACAACCCGGCCGGCTATTATTATTCGACGTCGCCGCCGGTCGCCGTCGGCGACAAGATCATCATCGGCGGTGCCGTCAACGACAACTATTCGACCATGGAGCAGTCGGGCGTGATCCGCGCCTTCAACATCAACACCGGCGCCCTCATCTGGAACTGGGACAGCGGAAATCCGGACGTGACGACGCCGCTGCCTCCGGGTGAAACCTACACCACCAATTCGCCAAACAGCTGGTCGGTCTTCAGCTATGACGAGGGGCTCGGCCTCGTCTACATTCCCATGGGCAACCAGGTACCCGACCAGCTCGGCATGGGACGCAGCGAGCATGTGGAGAAATATTCCTCCTCCATCGTCGCCCTCGACATCAACACGGGCGCGGTGCGCTGGGTACGGCAGACGGTGCATCACGACCTCTGGGACATGGACGTGCCCGCGCAACCCGCCCTGCTCGACATCACGAGAGAGGACGGGACCGTCGTGCCGGCACTCGTCGGACCGACCAAGCAGGGCGACATCTATGTGCTCGACCGGCGAAACGGGGAGCCGATTATCCCGATCGAGGAAGTACCGGCGCCCGGCGGCGCGATCCCAGAGGATTTTACTGCGCCTACCCAGCCCGTCTCGGGCCTCACCTTCATGCCCCCGCCGCTCATGGAGCGCGACATGTGGGGGATCAGCATGTTCGACCAGCTTGCGTGCCGTATCGAATTCAGATCGCTGAAATACGAGGGGCGCTACACGCCGCCTTCCCTCGAGGGGACGATCGTCTATCCCGGAAATTTCGGGACTTTCAACTGGGGCTCTGTCGCCGTGGACCCGGAACGCCAGGTGATGTTCGGGATGCCGACCTATCTCGCCTTCACCTCGCGGCTCGTTCCGCGCGACCAGATCGCCCCGAAGGGCGAGGGCGAAAAGGGTAGCGAACAGGGCCTCAACCGCAATGAAGGCGCACCTTACGGGGTCTTTATGGGTCCGTTCCTCGGCCCGCTCGGGATTCCCTGCCAGGCCCCGCCATGGGGCTATGTCGCAGGCGCCGATCTCAGAACCGGCAAGATCGCCTACAAGCACAAGAACGGCACGGTTTACGACATGACGCCGCTGCCGCTGCCCTTCAAGCTGGGCGTACCGGGCATCGGAGGACCCATGATAACCAAGGGCGGTCTCGCTTTCCTGGGTGCCGCGGTCGACAATTACTTCCGGGCTTACGACCTGACCACGGGTGAGCAGCTCTGGGAAGCACGGCTTCCTGCCGGCGGCCAGTCGACGCCGATGACCTATACGGTCGGCGACAAACAATATGTGCTCATCGTTGCGGGCGGACACGGTTCGGTCGGCACCAAGCCGGGCGACTATGTCATCGCCTATACGCTGCCCTGACGCACGAGCCGGAATGCGCGCGCCCGCATGGGCGTCCGGAGGACTGCAATCTCATCTCTGTGCTTGTCACAGAGATGAGGCGATCAAACAACGGGCGGCCGGAATCTCAACAGGCCTCAGGCCATGCCGGCGACGATACTGCCTATATCGGCGAAGACAGGGTTCAGGTCGTCGAGCGGCGCCTTGGCCTCGCCCATGTAGACGCAGATCAGGATCGGACCACGGCCCTGCGGCCAGGCGACGGCGATATCCGAAACGGCACCGGTCATACTCGTTCCCGTCTTGTCTCCGATCCGCCAGTCCTTGGGCAGGCCCGCCCGTAGCCGCGCATCGCCGGTCTTGTTCGCAACCAGCCAGTCGATGAGCTGCTGGCGCCCTTCTTGCGAGAGGACCGGACCCAGGACCAATTTCCCGAGTGTGTCGAGCATGGCGGCCGGTGTGGTGGTGTCGCGCGGATCGCCCTTCCTGGCCTCGTTCAGCTCGGGCTCCGTTCGGTCGAGCCGCGTGGTCTCGTCGCCGATCGAGCGCAGCCAGGACGTCAGGCCCTCGGGACCCCCAAAGCTTTCGAGCAGCAGGTTGCCGGCGGCATTGTCGCTGATGGTGATCGCCGCCTCGCAGAGTTCCGCGACCGTCATGCCGTTGCCACCCACATGCTTTTCCGTCACCGGCGAGTGAGGCAGCAGGACCTCCCTGCCGAAGGTGATCCGCCGGTCGAGCTTTTCCTCCCCGCGATCGACGCGTGCCAGCGCGCAAGCCGCCGCAAGCGCCTTGAAGGTCGAACACATGGCGAAACGCTCGGCCTCCCGGTGCCCGAACGAGATGTTGGTCTCGGTATCGAGCACGGCAACCCCGAGGCGTCCGCCGGTGCGCTCTTCAAGCCGGCGAAGCCGTTCCGTGACGTCATCCTCCGCCGCGCCGGCCGCAAGCGCGGGCGTTCCGAGCACGAATGCCGGATAGAGCATGGCCGACGCGGCCAGCATTGCTCGGCGGGTTATGTGCAAAGGCATGTCTTTCTCCGTCTGTGCGCTCAAGCGCCGAGACATAGCTAAATTATTGATCTGGAATATTATTCCTGTCGCTTCCGATGATCGAATCGCTAAGGGGCGATTGCGGCGGGCTTGTGCCCGAAGCTGCGCTCTTCGACACGGAACGAGCCCCGGATGCCGCTTTCAAGGCTTGATCGACGGCAGGTCCCTGTCCATATAAAGCTCTAGAGACTAGAGGATAAGGAAGCGGTGTGACGGTTTCCGTCCGGAAACACGCAGTTTCAAAATGTTGGAGCACTGGGCCATCGCATGTACACGATCGGCGACCTTTCCCGTCGGACGGGCGTAAAAATCCCAACCATCCGCTATTACGAGCAGATGGGTCTGCTCGCGGCGCCGGAGCGCTCGGAGGGCAATCAGCGGCGCTATGAAAAGCACGAGCTCGAAAGGCTCGCCTTTATCCGCCACGCACGCGACCTCGGACTTTCGATTGAGGCGATCCGGGACCTTCTGGCATTGAGCGAACATCCGGAACGCCCCTGCGGCGAGGCGGACCGCATCGCGACCGAGCATCTTGCCTCCGTGCGGGAAAAAATCGCCCGGCTCAGAAGGCTGGAGCATGAGCTCGAGCGCATCGTCGCCTGCCATGGCGATCACACGATCGGCGATTGCCATGTGATCCGCGCGCTTGCCGACCACTCGCTGTGCGGAAAAGAGCATTGAAATTCCTCGTTGACAAATTCCGGGATTTGGACAATCTACGCGCATGATCAAGAACGCGCCCATTTCCAGCGTATATTTTTGGCTGTTCCGATAGGAGCGGCCTGCTGATCATATTCAACAAGGCCGCCATCAGGCGGCTTTTGTTTTTCACGGCACCTGATGGCGGAAGAGAACCATTAGGAGCCGAGAATGCTGCAGACCGTCACCCCTACCCTTCAGCCCGTTCCGTCGGCCCGTGCGCCGATGGTGACGATCCGTTGCGCCAAGCCACGCGATCTCGCCGAACTGCGCGAGATGGTCGCCGAGCTTGCCGCCCATCACGGCGATGCCGCAACGGTCACGCCCGAACAGCTCGAGCGGGATCTCTTCGGACGCACGCCCTGGATCACGGCGCTGGTCGCCGAAGCCGGCGGCGCGTTGATCGGCTATGCCATTCTCGTCCCGCAATACCGGGCGGCCGAAGGTGCCCGCGGCATGGAAATGCACCACCTCTTCGTACGCCCCGGTCACCGCGGCACCGGCATCGGGCGCCACCTCGTGGCCAAGGCTCGCGAGCAGGCGAAAATGGCGGGCTGCGATTACCTCTCGGTCAGTGCCGCCACCGGAAACTTCCAGGCCCACCGTTTCTACGAGTCCGAGCGTTTCGTACCGCGCCCGGTAACCGGCATGCGCTACCTGCAGAGACTCGGGTGACGGAGGCCGCGGGTCGCTCCGGTTTACAGCGCCGGCAGCGCCTTGAGGTAGGCCGCGATCGCATCGCGGTCGGAGGCCGGCAGCTCCGCCATGTTCTTCTGGACCTCGACCATCGAGCCGCCGACCGTGTCGAAATCCGGCGTGAAGCCGGTTTCGAGATAGGAGGCGATGTCGGATGCACTCCAGCCCCCGATGCTTTTCGAAGACGGCGTGATGTCGGGAATTCGGCCTTCGCCTTCGGGATTGGGTGCGCCGGTGAGCCACCGGCCCTCCTCGAAGCCGCCAAGCGCATCGCGCGGCGTGTGACATTCGCCGCAATGACCAGGGCCCTCCACGAGGTATTGCCCGCGGGCGAGCTTGGTGTCGGCGGTATTGACCTGAGTACGCGGCTCAGCGTTGAGATACAGCAGCTTCCATGCGCCGAGCGCCTGGCGGACATTGTAGGGGAATGCCAGGTCGTGCGGAGGCGTCGCATTGCCGCTCTTCGGCAGCGTCTGCATGAAGCCCCAAAGGTCGTTCACGTCCTTCGCGGTCATCCGGATATAGGAGCCGTAGGGGAAGGAGGGATAGAGATGCTCGCCGTCCTTTCCGACGCCGCGCGTCATGGCGTCGCCGAACTCTGCAAGCGTCCAGCTGCCGATGCCAACGGTTTCATCGGGGGAGATGTTGGGCGGATAAAAGGTGCCGAAAGGGCTCTTCAAACTGCGGCCGCCGGCAAGGACGAGCCTCTGGTCGTCCTTGGCGCCCGGAGCGGCGTGGCAGCTGACACAGCCGCCGGCCCAGAAGATCCGTTCGCCATTGGCAAGATCGGGCTCGCCGAGCCCCTCCCAATGAGCGGCGTCCCAACGATCGGGCTTGGTCAGCCACCAGGCGAGACTCCCTCCCGCCACCACCAGCAGGACCAGACCAGAAAGCAGATACCTCGCACGCCGGCCCATGGGCTCCTCTTGAGATCACGAATGCGGATGACAACGGCCGGAGGGCTTTTCGACCTGCTTGCGGAGAGCTCGCGCCGGCGAACCGGCGCGGTTCGAAACGGATTGGAAGGACCGTCTGATCGTCAATTCTTCTTCAGGCGGTAGGTCTCATGACAGCTGCTGCAGTCCTTTCCCAGAATGCCGAGCGCGGCGCCGACACCGGCCTGATCTGCGGGCAGTTGGGCAAGGATCTTTTCGGCGTCACCGCCGAGCTTGGCGGCCTTTTCCTTGAAGTCCTCCATGTTCTCCCAGATTTTCGGGCTCGCTTCGGTTTCCATTCCCGTCTCGGAGCCGGCCGGGAAGTGATCCGGGAAGACCTTCACCGTCTCGCTTATCGTCGCCAGAGATGCTTTGACGATCTCGGCGTCATAAGGTTTTTCACCCTTGGCGATGCCGCTGAGTTCGCCCGTGGCCTTTCCCACCTTTTTCATCAGCTGCTGACGCACCGCCTGCGGCTCGTCAGCCGCCGTCACGGCGGTCACGCCCAGGCCCGCCAGGGCTGCGGCAAGCATAAGAGCTCGTATCTTCATCATGTTCTCCGGTCTGACCCGCTTCCGCGGCGTGGTGTTCAAGCGCCGGCATGATGGCATTTTGGGTTTTCTACGGAAGTAACTTTTTATTGATGTGCTTGTCGATTCAGCACAATTCCCCACGCAATACCTGGCTGCGCGGCGACGCCTTCACATATTCAAATATGATAGCAGAACTCATCTTTATACTTGACGGAGTCTCAAACAGCCCCGCTCCAGCCGTGCCATACCGTGAAGATGGCGATGACGACGAGGAGGAGACCGGCGAGCCGGCCGATGGTCACCGTGGCACCGGGGCTGCCCACGAGGAAATCACGCCCGCGCCCGGCGGCAAGTGCAAGCCCGCCATAGACCGCAAGCTGCGTCAGCGCGATCATCACGGCCATGACGGCCGCCTGGGACCACACCGGGCCGAACTGCGGCTTGAGGAACTGCGGGTAGACCGCAAGCATGAAGAGATAGGCCTTGGGATTCATCAGGCTCGTCAGGGCGCCCTGCCGAAAACTCGCCCAACGCGACAGCCGTGCCCCTCCTTCGACGCCGCTGATGGTGATGGAACTGCGCAGGAGCGAAAAACCGATCCAGGCGATATAGGCCGCGCCGGCAGCGAGCAGCAGGTTGAAGAGCTGGGGCACCAGATGCAGGACGACGCTGACGCCAAGGGCTGCATAGAGCGTGTGCAGCACGCCGCCTGCCACGATTCCGGCCGTTGCGGAAAGCCCGGAAGCGCGCCCGCCGGTCATCGCATTGGCGAGGACGAAAACCATGTCCATGCCGGGAACGATGATGATGCCGAAGAGCAGGGTGAAAAGAGCCAGAGGTTTTCCGCATAGGTCATGTCAGTTGCTCGTCCGATTTCCGTGATATCCCAGGAGCGGATTGTTTAGTTTCAACCCGTTGGCGCGTGTTATATCTCTCTCCTACTGACAAGGTCGTGTCAGGAGTGAGCAGGTAGAGGCCGCTTCATGCGCAAGGCGTCGCGTCTTTTCGAAATCATCCAGATGCTGCGGCTCGCCCGTACACCGGTGACGGCGGCGCAAATCGCCGAGGCGCTGGAGGTGACGCCCCGCTCGATCTACAGGGATATTGCCGCCCTGCAGGCGATGCGCGTGCCGATCGAGGGCGAGCGTGGCATCGGCTATATCCTGAGGCCCGGCTTTGACCTGCCGCCGCTGATGTTCTCGATCGAAGAGACGGAGGCGATCGTGCTGGCGCTTGCGCTTCTGGCTCGCACGGGCGACGAGGAGCTGAAGACGGCGGCACGGCGCGTCAATCAGAAGATCACCGGCGCCGTGCCGGAACCGCTGCGCAAGGCCTTCCAGTCACAGGCGCTACACGCCTGGGGCACCATCGCCTCGCCGCCGCCGGCGGTCGACTTGGCCATGATCCGGCGGGCTATCCGTGACGAGCAGAAGCTGGTGCTGGACTATCGCGACGAGCTCGGGCGCGCGACCGAGCGCACAGTACTCCCGCTTGCGCTGATCTATTATTCCGAACACGCGATGATGGTCGCGTGGTGCGAATTGCGGCAGGATATCCGCAACTTCCGCGCCGACCGCGTTGAACACTGCGAACCCGCCGACGCCTATTTCCGCGGGGAAGGCAACGGGCTGAGGCAGGTGTGGATTGCGGGATGGCAGGCGAATGCGGTTCGGCCGCTCGAGGCGGCGGACGGGTAGAAAACCGTGGCGAGATGGCCGTTGAAAACGGCCCCTCATAACGAAAGGCCCGGCGCAAGCGCCCGGCCGATTTCCCGCTGGTAGAAAGCAGCGCTTACTTTGCAGCCGCTTCGTACAGCTCGAGGACGTAATCCCAGTTGATGAGATTGTCGACGAAGGCTTCCAGGTATTTCGGACGCGCGTTGCGATAGTCGATGTAATAGGAATGTTCCCACACATCGACGCCGAGGATCGGGGTTGCGCCGTGGACGAGCGGGTTTTCGCCGTTCGGGGTCTTGGAGATTTCCAGCTTGCCGTTCTTAACGGAAAGCCAGGCCCAGCCCGAGCCGAACTGACCTGCGCCGGCAGCAATGAAATCGGCGCGGAACTTGTCGTAGCCGCCAAGGTCCGATTTGACCGCCGCATCGAGCTTGCCGGGCAGGCTGGTGCCGCCGCCGCCCTTCTTCATCCACTTCCAGAAGTGAACGTGGTTGTAGTGCTGGCCGGCATTGTTGAACAACGGCTGGTTGGTGCCGTAGGATTTCTTGACGATATCTTCCAGCGAAAGATCGGAAAGACCGGCTTCCTCGGCGAGCTTGTTGCCGTTCGTCACGTAAGCGAGGTGGTGCTTGTCGTGATGGTATTCGAGCGTTTCGCGCGACATGTACGGCGCAAGCGCATCGTAGTCATAGGGAAGGTTCGGCAATTCGAAAGCCATTGTGGCATCTCCTCTTGGCATGGATTTCGTCGGGGAAATCTGTCAGCGGAACATAGGCACCGCCTTGCAGGGAGGCAACCGATGCAGCGCCAAATTTTCGCTAACCCACGCAAAATACTTTCATTGCTTTCGTGACTTCCGTCTTCGCGCGCAAGCGCCTCGACGCGCCGCCTTGCGGTCCTATCTTACGTTATCGAGGGCATGTGCCCGACCGTGCCACAGGAGAAGACGATGGAATTTCACCAGGGACGGCTCATCGACCATGTGCATCTTCGCGTCGGGGACCTCAAGGCGAGCAAGCGGTTCTATCAGGCGGTGCTCGGCGCGCTTGGCCACCAGCCGACCTACGAGACCGACGAGTTCTTTGCGTTCGACGAGTTCTTCGTCGACGCGGCGGAGGATTACCGCACCCGCGTCCACCTCGCATTCCAGGCCTCGGGCCCCGATGCGGTGCAGCGGTTCTACGATGCCGGACTGGCCAATGGCGGCACCGACAATGGACCGCCCGGAGAGCGAAGCTACCATCCGGGCTATTATGCCGCGTTTCTCCTCGACCCGGACGGCAACAATGTCGAAGCCGTCTATCACGGACCGAACACGCGCTCGTCCGCCGATGTGGTCGTCCGTCCGCTTGAACCGTGACCTTCGAAGAGCGACTGGCGATGCCTCGCGCGTTCAGGGCGGCGGAGAAATAACGGCCGGCTGAACTGAGAGGAGATCACTTCCCTCCGGTCGCGTGCGCCCAGTCCATGTAGAGATCGCGCGCCTTTGTCGCGACCGGACCGGCCTGCAATTCGCGCTGCTCGAGGCGGGTGACAGGCAGCACCTTGGAATAGTTGCCCGAGGTGAAGATTTCGTCGACCCCTTCGAAATCGGCCATGGTCAAGCTGGTTTCGATCACTTCGAGGCCTGCCTCCCTGAGAAGGGCCATCACGCGCGAGCGGGTGATGCCGGCGAGGAAGGTCCTGTTGGCGGCCGGCGTGAAGACGACGCCGTCCTTCACCATGAAAATATTCGAGGAGCCGGTCTCCGCGATGTTGCCGAGCATGTCGCGCACCAGCGCATTGTCAAAGCCGCGCGAACGTGCCTCGTTGAGGATGCGGGCGTTGTTGGGATAGAGGCAACCGGCCTTGGCATCGGTCGGCATGCATTCGAGCGTCGGCCGGCGGAAGGGAGAGAGCGTCAGCGACGAGCCGGCACGGCCATTGCCCATCGGCGCCTCGAAAAGGCAAAGCGCGAAGCGTGTCGATTCAGGATCCACCGCAACGACGCTCCAGGACCCGTGCTCGCCCCAATACATGGGCTTCACATAGACCGCCGTCTTGCCGTCGAACTTCTTCGCGCCTTCCCAGGTCAGTCCCTCGATCTCCTCGGCCGACATCGTTGGCCTGAGACCCAGAGCCTCGGCGGAGCGGTTGACGCGCCGGCAATGGAGGTCGAGGTCCGGCGCGATGCCGTCGAACCAGCGGGCGCCGTCGAATACGGTCGAACCGAGCCACATCGCATGGGATGTCGGGCCGATCAGCGGCGGGTTGCCGGCAAGCCATTCGCCGTCGACAAAGGTCCAGGTGGTGGATCGTGGGGATGTATCGACGGCCATCGGTGCCTCCTTCTTTCTTCACGCACTTCCGCTCTAGCCGGAAAAAGCAGCATGAGGGTGAATGGGTACATCAAAAAATGTCATGGCGTCCATTCTGGAGCCCTCCCGGGCGACGTGTCAGAATGATGAAAACGCCCCAAGGGAGAGATCTCGATGAAAGCGATGTATTACGATGCCTTCGAGAAGATGCCGGAGATCCGGACGCTTCCCGATCCGGCGCCGACCGAGAACGGGGTCGTCATAAAGATCGAGGCGACCGGCCTTTGCCGCAGCGACTGGCACGGCTGGATGGGGCACGACCCGGACATTCGCCTTCCGCATGTGCCGGGCCACGAACTGGCAGGCACGATCGCGGCGACCGGGCGCGGGGTCCTCCGCTACAGGATCGGCGACCGGGTGACGGTACCCTTCGTTTCCGGTTGCGGCCGCTGCTTCGAATGCAGCTCCGGCAACAGCCAGGTCTGCGAAGCGCAGTTTCAACCGGGTTTCACCCACTGGGGCTCGTTTGCGGAATATGTGGCGATCGACTTTGCCGAGCAGAACCTCGTGCATCTGCCCGAGAACATGGATTTCGCAACGGCGGCGAGCCTCGGCTGCCGCTTCGCAACCTCTTTCCGTGCTGTCGTCGACCAGGCCCGCGTCAAGGGCGGCGAGTGGGTGGCTGTGCACGGCTGCGGCGGTGTCGGCCTCTCCGCAATCATGATCGCCGCGGCACTCGGCGCCAACCCCATCGCCATCGACATCTCGGAGGAGAAGCTCGCCTTCGCCCGGACGCTCGGGGCGGTCGCCACCATCGACGGCCGCGAGACGGAGGACGTCGCGGGAGCTGTCAGGGAACTCACCCGAGGTGGCGCCCACGTCTCGCTCGATGCGCTCGGCTCGCCCGTTACCTGCTTCAACTCGATCAAAAATCTGCGCCGCCGCGGCCGGCACGTCCAGGTCGGGCTTATGCTGGCGGAGCACGCGACGCCGCAGATTCCGATGGCGCAAGTGATCGGCCATGAACTCGAGATCTATGGAAGCCACGGAATGCAGGCCTGGCGTTACGACGCGATGCTGGCAATGATCACCGCCGGGAAACTGAACCCGAAGCAGTTGATCGGCCGTGAGATATCGCTCGAAGAGGCGGCGCCGGCGCTTGCTGCGATGGACCGGGCGACGGACCTCGGCATCAGTGTCATCACGCGGTTCTGACCGGATTTCGGTTGCGTGCCGGCGCTGCTATTCTGCCGGCAATCCGAGACGAATCAGGAGGCACGTCATGGCTCTTGCGGTTCAGGCTATCGAGAGCGCCTGTTATCGGCCCGTACTCGACGCGAATCCGGCGCATCCGAACGGCTGGCCGGTGCGCCTCATCGTGAGCTCGCAAACCGAGGCGCGGCACAATCGCGCGTTATGGGCGCCGACGCATCTCGTCTCCATCCGAGCGCCAGCGACGCGTCTGCTTTCGATGATCGACCTGCCGCCGGAGCGGCATCTGGAACTCCGCTTCGGCGACACCATCGACCCGGATGCGCCGGATGCCGCGCGTCCGGCGGCCATCGAGGCGACATTTGACTTCATCGACAGCCTGCCCGAAGAGGCGCACCTGCTGGTTCACTGCCTCAGAGGCATCGGACGTTCGACGGCGCTGACCCTCGGTGTTCTGGCGCGCTATCTGGGACCGGAGGAGGCTGCGGCAGCGCTTCACGCGCTGCGCCCGGAGGCGAAACCGAACCGGCACGTGCTCGGCCTTTGCGACGCGGCCCTCGGCCTCAAGGGCAAACTTGCGAAACAGGCGCTGCGTTTCCCGGCAAAGGTTTGGAAAGATTGAACGAAGGGGGGCGACGAAGACATTGTGCGGCGCACAAAGTTTTGACATGATGCGCCAAAAGAATGCTGTGGCACAGCGTCTCCGACGCAGTGCCGCAAGCCCCTGCCCGGCGGCTACTCGCGCAAAATGGTGAAAACCTCCGGCGCGCCGACCGGACGGTGGATAGACGGGAGAACTCGATGTCTTACGCGGCCTATGTCTTCGACGCCTATGGCACGCTTTTCGACGTGCATGCGGCCGTACGCCGGCATGCCGATGCGATCGGGCCGGACGGCCAGGCCTTTTCGGAACTCTGGCGCGCCAAGCAGCTCGAATATTCCTGGGTCCGCTCGCTCATGGGCGCCTATGTCGACTTCTGGGAATTGACCGAGCAGTCGCTCGACTACGCCTTTCAGCGCTTCCCCTCAGCCGATCCCGGGCTCAAAAAGCCGCTTCTCGATGCCTATTGGGCGCTCGACTGTTATCCGGAAGTTCCCGCGGTCCTCAAGGGATTGAAGGAACGTGGCGCCCGCATCGCCATTCTTTCCAACGGTTCGCCGGCCATGTTGGCCTCGGCCGTCAAGAATGCCGCACTCGATATCGTCATCGACGACGTTTTCTCGGTCGATGCCGTCAAGGCGTTCAAGACGGCACCGGCTGTCTACGACCTGGTGACGACGAGCTACCGGCTCTATCCGCAGGCGGTCTCGTTCCAGTCCTCGAACCGGTGGGATATCGCCGGCGCCACGAAATTCGGCTTTCGCACCGTCTGGATCAACCGGGCCGACGGGCCGGATGAATACAAGGACCATGGTCCTTCGCTGATCCTCCCCTCGCTCGAAAGCCTGCAATTCGGCGTATGAAGGAGCCCCGCCCATGGCCTGGTCTGCAGCGCAATATGCCAAGTTCGAGGACGAACGGACGCGTCCGGCGCGCGACCTGCTGGCGCAGGTACCCGATCTGCCCGCCGGTCCAGCCTTCGACCTCGGCTGCGGCCCGGGCAATTCGACCGAGTTGATCCTCCAACGATTTCCGGGCAGCCCGCTCACCGGCATCGACAGCGACGATGACATGCTTTCGGCCGCCCGCACCCGCCTGCCGGACCTTCGCTTCGAAAAAGGCGACCTCGCCGCCTGGGCGCCGCCGGCGGAAAGCGCGCTCTTCTTTGCCAATGCGGTCTTCCAGTGGCTGCCGGAGCACGTCACGCTTTTCGAGCGGCTCATACTGGCGCTTGCGCCCGGCGGAACGCTTGCCGTGCAGATGCCCGACAACCTCGATGAATCGTCGCATCTTCTGATGGAGGAAACGGCAGAGGAGGCCGCCTTCGCCCCGGCCTTCGCGGGCCGCACCATTCGGCGCAGGTCCCTCCCCTCACCAGCTACCTATGTCGAAAGGCTCACCTCGAAGGAGGTCCGCGTCGACGTCTGGCACACCGTCTACTATCACCAGCTCGCAAATGCGAACGCGATCGTCGAATGGGTGAAGGGCACGGGATTGCGCCCCTATCTGGACGCGCTGCCCACTACCCAGCGGGCGGGCTATCTCGCCGCCTATGCCGAAAAGATCAGGAAGGCCTATCCGGCGATGAAAAACGGGCGCGTGCTCCTGCGTTTCCCGCGGCTTTTCATCGTGGCGACAAAAAATCGCTAGAGCGGGAGTGCATGCGGGTTCTCGCCGGCTCCGGCAGGCGCGGCCCTGTCTTCCGGACAAGCTTGAAGGCGCGCCTTGCGCGGACAAATATAGGAGATCGCGCTTCGGCCCGCCGGGCGCTCGCAGTGAAGGAGCTCTCAATGCATGCAGTCAGTTCAAATGGCGCCAATATTCCCGCGCTCGGCTTCGGCACATTCCGTATGTCCGGAGCGGAGGTGCTTCGCATCCTGCCGCAGGCCCTGAAGCTCGGTTTCCGCCACGTGGACACCGCACAGATCTACGGCAACGAGGCGGAAGTCGGCGAGGCCATCCAGAAGTCCGGCATTGCACGGGCGGACATCTTCCTGACCACGAAGGTCTGGGTCGACAATTATCGCCACGACGCCTTCATCGCCTCGGTCGATGAGAGCCTGAGAAAGCTGAGAACCGACCATGTCGATCTGCTGCTTCTGCACTGGCCGGGGAGCGACGTGCCGATGGCCGAACGCATCGGCGCCCTGAACGAGGTGCGGAATGCCGGCAAAGTACGCCATATCGGCATCAGCAACTTCAACGCCGCGCAAATGGAAGAGGCGACGCGTCTCAGCGATGCGCCGATCGCCACGAACCAGGTCGAGTATCATCCTTATCTCGACCAGACGAAGGTCCTCCAGACGGCGCGGCGGCTCGGAATGTCGCTCACGGCTTACTATGCCATGGCCAACGGCAAAGTGCCTGCCGACCCGCTGCTCGCGGAGATCGGCAGCCGCCACGGCAAGACGGCGGCGCAAGTGGCGCTGCGCTGGCTCGTGCAACAGCAGGACGTGATCGTGCTTTCGAAGACGGCGACGGAGGCGCGGCTCAAGGAGAATTTCGCGATATTCGACTTCGCGCTGACGCGGGAGGAGATGGCGGCAGTCCGCGAGCTTGCCCGCCCGTCTGGGCGGATCGTCAATCCGCAGGGTCTTGCTCCCGAATGGGATGCGTGAGGTGAAGGCCTTTAGCGGCCCCCATGCCGCACCCCGGCCGTTACCTCCTCCGGCTGCCGGCCAGAGGGGGTAACGGCCTGCCTGCGCATCAGAGCAATCAGACGAACTGGCTGAGGCCCGGAACGGAGGCGACCACCTCGTCGACGACTTCCTCGCCCGCCTTCTCCTTGGCAAATGCGATCGTCTCTTTGGCGAGCGCCGTGATCTCTCCCATGCCAAGACCCTGGCTCATCAATTGCTGCCCCAGCGCCATGACGCCGCCGCCTCCGCCGATCGCCGACATCAGGCCGCCAAGAAGGCCGCCACCACCGCTGCCCTCGCCATTGTACTGGGCGACCAGTTCGGGCGCACCGGGGATCGCCTCGATCATCTGGGCGACCGGGCCTTCGGCTGCCTCGCGCTGCAGGAAGCCGAGGATCATCCCGACTGCCTTTTCTGCCGTTGCGGTCTCGATTCCGACATTTTCCGCCACGCGCGTGACCAGTTCACTCATGGAAATCTCCTCGATCGAATTTTGACGTTAACGTCAAGGTAAATGAAGGATGCCGGTATGACAAGTGCATCGAAACGGACGCCGATTACCATATTCCGCCACCTCGCAGCATCGTTTCACGGGGCTCGCCGGATGGCAATCCGGCCTTGTTCGCGCCCGCAATCATGTTGCCGGGAACAGACGCACCGCCTATAACAGATGCACGCTATGTTTCGAGGACCGACTTTGTGCGACATGCGGGAAATGCCCGCTTTCATTGATAAAATTGACAAGACGGAGATGAAGCCCCCATGCTGCAGGAAGGCAAGATCTATATCGGAACCAGCCGCAAGCCGGACGATTCGATCAACAAAGGCGAATATCTGGAGCTGAAGTTCGGCAACCGCCACGGGCTGATCACCGGCGCCACTGGGACCGGCAAGACCGTGACGCTGCAGATCCTGGCCGAGGGTTTCTCGAATGCGGGCGTTCCGGTCTTCTGCGCGGACGTGAAGGGCGACCTGTCCGGTATCGGCGCCATGGGCGAGCCCAAGGACTTCCTGCTGAAGCGCGCCGAGCAGATCGGCCTCGAGCCTTACGATTTCCAGGAATTCCCGGTGATCTTCTGGGATCTCTACGGCGAGAAGGGCCACAGGGTCCGCACCACCATTTCCGAAATGGGCCCACTTCTTCTGTCGCGGCTGATGAATGCGACGGACGCGCAGGAAGGCGTGTTGAACATCGCCTTCAAGATCGCCGACGAGGGCGGCCTGCCGCTGCTCGACCTCAAGGACCTGCAGGCGCTCCTCAATTACATGGGCGAGAATGCGAGCGAGCTTTCCAATCGGTTCGGCTTCATCTCCAAGGCCTCCGTTGGCTCTATCCAGCGCGAACTCCTGATTCTGGAGCAGCAGGGTGCGGAGCATTTCTTCGGCGAGCCGGCGCTGAAGATCACCGACATCATGCGGACCACAAATGACGGGCGCGGCGCGATTTCGGTGCTTGCCGCCGACAAGCTGATGATGAACCCGCGTCTCTACGCGACCTTCCTGCTGTGGCTCTTGTCCGAGCTGTTCGAAGAACTGCCCGAAGTCGGCGATCCCGACAAGCCGAAGCTGGTGTTCTTCTTCGACGAGGCACATCTGCTCTTCAACGATGCGCCGAAGGTTCTCGTCGAGCGTGTCGAGCAGGTCGTCCGCCTGATCCGCTCTAAAGGCGTCGGCGTCTATTTCGTCACGCAGAACCCGCTGGACGTACCGGAGACGGTCCTCGCCCAGCTCGGCAACCGCGTCCAACACGCGTTGCGCGCCTATTCCCCGCGCGAACAAAAGGCCGTCAAGACGGCTGCCGACACATTCCGCCCGAACCCCGACTTCAATTGTGCCGACGTGATCACGAATCTTGGCACCGGCGAGGCTCTGGTCTCGACGCTCGAGGGCAAGGGATCGCCGTCGATCGTCGAGAGAACCCTGGTCCGGCCGCCTTCGTCGCGCCTTGGCCCGCTCACGGATGCGGAGCGGCGGAAGGTGGTGGACGTGAGCCCGGTGCGTGGTCTCTACGACGAGGACTTCGACCGCGACTCGGCTTATGAGATGCTTGCCAAACGTGCAGCCAAGGCAGCGGAACAGGCGGAGGCTGCCCGGCAGGCAGAAGAAAAACCCGCCGAGGAGACTTCCGGCGGCAGCCGCTGGACCCTGCCCGGCTTCGGCGACGATGCGGCCGAAGCGCCTTCCGGCAAGCAGGCCCGGCCGCGATCGTCCGGCTACAAGCGGGAAACCATCATGGAAGCTGCGATGAAGTCGGTCGCGCGAACGGTTGCGACCCAGGTGGGGCGAGCCCTTGTGCGCGGAATACTCGGCAGTCTGAAGCGCTAGACCACGATGATTTTAGGTCGGGTCGACCTGAAATCATGAACGTGATCGATTCCAATGGTTGAGACGCGGGATGCGGGCGGAAACTGCACACACTTTTCCAGCGCGTCTCATAAGACGCGCGGCGCTGTAGGAAACGTATCGGAGGACTGCAACGTCTCCTCGTTCCTCATCCCTTGTGCTCGTCACAGGGATCCAGCAGCGGCGCGGAAAGAGTTCGTTCAGCCCAAGGACTTGGTCTGGCTGGATTCCTGTGACAAGCACAGGAATGAGGAAATGAAACAAGCCGCGGCGGGTGGCCCGAATCTCAACAGGCCTTAGATCGATCCCCGACACTTGCTTGCGGCGGAACTGCCGGGGCAGGCCGAAGCCCGGGGTAACGGGCTTCGGCTATCTGCAACGGTCCTATCAGGCCACCGTCAGCTTAACGTCGACATTGCCCCTGGTCGCATGGCTGTAAGGGCAAACGATATGCGCCTTCTGGACGAGGTCTTCCAGAACCGCCTTTTCCACGCCGGGCGACGAGATTTCCAGCGCCGCGTCGATGAAGAAGCCTGTCCCGTCGTCGCGGGGTCCGATGCCGACCGTGCCCGTCACCATCGTGTCTTCCGCAAGCTTTACCTTCTCCTTGCCGGCGACGAATTTCAGCGCACCGAGGAAGCAGGCGGAATAGCCGGCGGCAAAGAGTTGCTCGGGATTGGTGCCGCGCGCGCCGTCGCCTCCGAGTTCCTTTGGAACGGTCAGCGTCACGTCGAGAACGCCGTCCTTGCTCTTGGCCTGGCCGGCGCGGCCGCCGGTCGCGGACGCGGTAGTGCGGTAGAGGATGGGCATGACAGTCTCCTTCCTTGTGGTTGCCGAATTTATATATCGTAAGATTAAATAGCGCGCAAATTAATTTTGCAAATTGCTTTGCCGGCGTGAATTTGCGACAATGACATCATGACGAGGAAAGCGGCAAAATTCGACGCAGAGTCCGATGAGGTGCTGGCGCTCGGCCGCCAGCTCTGTTTCGCCGTCTACTCGGCGGCGCATGCCTTCAATCGCGCCTACAAGCCGTTGCTCGACCGCTTCGGGCTGACCTATCCGCAATATCTCGTGCTGCTCACGCTCTGGCAGCAGGACCGCATGACGGTGAAACGAATCGGCGAAGAACTGGGCCTCGATTCAGGCACCCTTTCGCCTCTGCTCAAGCGGCTGGAAGCAGGCGGATATGTCCGCCGCGTACGCGATGCGGCGGACGAGCGGCAGGTGATCGTCAGCCTGACGGATGGCGGCCGGGAACTGAAGGCCGAAGCCTTCGGTATTCTGCGCGACATCGGCAGTGCATCAGGCTGCAGCCTGGAGGAGGTCGGCGAATTGCGCGACGCGCTGCACAGGCTGACGCAGCGGCTTGCCGGGAGTCGACACGAAAGCTGACAAGAGGACCTGCAGGAAAAGTGTGTACGGCTTTCCGTCCGGAAGTTCGCAGTTAACGCTTTCCCTGGTCATCAAAAGGCAGAACGAAGCGATTTTCGCTGCCGAGACGAACGGCTCCTTCGTTACGCCGCCGAACAGGCCGTCAGATGACGAGGATCGGCGCCTTGTTGCGCACGCGATCGTAAAGATCGATCACGTCCTGATTGACCATGCGGACGCAACCGGAAGAGACCGCCTTGCCGATCGATTGCCATTCGGGGGTCCCGTGGACGCGATAGAGCGTATCCTGGCCGTTCTGGAAGATGTAGAGCGCGCGCGAGCCGAGCGGATTGTCGAGTCCCGGCGGCATGCCGCCATTATCGGCGGAATATTTCGCCAGTACCGGCTGACGAGCGATCATTTCGTTCGGCGGCGTCCACTTCGGCCATTTCTGCTTCCACTGGATCAGACCGCGGCCCGACCAGGCGAAGCCTTCGCGGCCTAACCCGACGCCATAGCGCATCGCCCGCCCGCCCGGCTGGACGAGGTACAGATAGCGGTCGGCCGTATCGACGACGATCGTGCCGGGGGCCTCACCGAAGGGATCGCCGACCTCCTGGCGATAGAAGCGCGGATCGATCTGTCTGAAGGGCACCTCCGGGATGAGAAAGCCGCCATCCTCCCGCGCCGCATAGATCTCCGCGTAATAGGCATCCTGTGGCGGCAGGCCGATCGGCCCCTCGCCGACCGGTCCCTCGAAGATCCCGCCCGGCGGCCCGTTCCAGCGGCTTTCGAGCGCAGGATTGCGGTAGACCGGCATCGTTTGCTCGCGGAAGCGGTTCGTGTTCATCGAAGAGGTGCAGCCCGCAAGTCCGGCGGAGGCGATTGCCAAGCCGGATGTGCGGAGAAACTGACGTCGGGACAAAGCTGGCAGTGATGACATCTAACTCTAACGGGGTTGTGCTGCACGGAAAGAGTCCAGGTGCTCCATTCCGAGGGCCGGATCAAGGTGCTTCGAAAGTGAATCGTTGCGAAGCCGTCTCGAATGGTTATCGGCAAGTCGGAACGGGACGCAAGCGGAAACCGCTCCCTGTGGCACCAGATTGCATTTACGGACGCTCGCGAACATCACGGCCGCTGGGAGGAAAGCATCGCTTCGAAATCCTCGCCCGACAAGGGCTGGCTGAAGAAGTAGCCCTGGATCTCGTCGCAGCCGCTTTCTTTGAGAAACTCGACCTGGGCCTTTGTCTCGACACCCTCGGCAATGACGCGCAGGCCGAGGTTCTGGGCAAGCGAGATGATCGCGGACGTAATCGCCATGTCGTCGGCATCGTGCGGAATGTCCGTCACGAAGGACCGGTCGATCTTCAGCCGGCGCACCGGGAAGCGCTTGAGCGCACTGAGGCTCGAATAGCCTGTCCCGAAATCGTCGATCGCAAGGTGCACGCCGATCGCCTCCAGCGCATGCATCGTGGCGATCGCCCCCGGCACGTCCTGCATGATCAGACTTTCGGTGAGCTCGAGTTCGAGGTAACGGGCCTCGAGGCCGGTCTCCTCCAAAACCGCCGCCACACGCGCCGCCCAGTTGCGCTCGCGGAACTGCCGCGCGGAAACGTTGACGCTGACGATCAGCGGTGGCAGACCGGCCACCTGCCAGGCCTTCAACTGGCGGCAGGCGGCGCGCAGGACCCAGTCTCCAATCGGCACGATCAGACCGGTTTCCTCGGCGAGCGGAATGAATGCCGCAGGCGAGATGATGCCGCGCATCGGGTGCTGCCAGCGCAACAGCGCCTCCGCAGCGAAGATGCGGCCGGTCTCGAGGCTCATCTGCGGTTGGAAATGCAGCAGGAACTCCTCCCGCGCAAGCGCCTCGCGAAGCTCTTCTTGCGACTGGAGTTTTTCATGGGCTCTCGCGGCCATCGCCTCGGTGAAGACCTGGATGTTGTTGCGGCCGAGCTCCTTGGCGCGATACATGGCCATGTCGGCATTGGCGAGAAGTTCGCCCGCCGTCGTGCCCTGGTTGGGGAAGCAGGCCACGCCCATGCTGCAGTTCACCTGCAGGGAGCGGCCCTGCAACTGCACCGGCATGGCGATTGCAGCGCGGATATCCTCCAGCCGCGACAGCACGACGTCCCGTTCCTTCGGCAGGCCGTTCAGGAGGATGATGAACTCGTCGCCGCCGACACGCACGACGGAATCGGACCTGCGCACGGCACCCCGCATGCGCCCGGCTACGACCTTCAGGAGCTCATCACCTGTGGCGTGCCCAAGGCTGTCATTGATCAGTTTGAAATCGTCGAGGTCGAGAAAGGCGAGCACGGCCCATTGATCCCGCTCGCGGATCTCCTCGAGCATGCCGGCGACCTGCTCCTCGAAAAGCACGCGGTTCGGCAGCCCCGTCAAGGCGTCGTGATGAGCCATGAAACCGATGCGATCCTCCGCCCGCTTGCGCTCGATCGCTATTCCGGCGAGATGAGCGGCCATGGCAATCAGTTCCTGCTGCTGCTCGCTCGGCGTTCCGACCTCCTGCGCATAGAGCGCGAATGTTCCGAGCACATTGCGCTCGCGCGACAGGATGGGCGTGGACCAGCAGGAACGGAGGCCGGAGGGCCTCAGGAGAGGCGCGTATTCCTCCCAGAGCGGGTCTGCGAAGACGTCGGAAACGATCACCTGTTCGCCGCACCAGGCAGCCGTTCCGCAGGAGCCGGCCGCAGGGCCGATCTCGGCGCCATGGATGGCGGCGCAATAATCCGCGTCGAGGCTGGGGGCAGCGCCGTGCAGGAGATGCCCGCCATCCTCCGAAAGGAGCAGGATGGAGGCCTTGATGCCGGGCAGCAGCGCTTCGATCATCAGCACCAGCTCGTGGAAGAACTCACCAAGGGGCCTGCCCTTGGCGATCATTTCCAGCAGCCGGGCCTGACCCTCGAGCAGGCGCTCCGCGGCCTTGCGATCGCTGATATCGCGCGAGATGCCGACGATACCGATGATCCCGCCGCTCTTGCTGCGCAAGGGCACTTTCGAGGTCATCAGCCAGCGATCGCGGCCCTTGGTCACGATGGCGCGTTCCTCGATGCCGAAGATCGGCTCGCCGGTTTCCAACACGCGCCGCTCGGTATCGGCGACGGCCTGGGCGAATTCGTGCGGGTGCAGATCGAAATCGGTCTTGCCGACGAGGTCCCGCAGGCTTTCAAGGCCGTTGTCGGCGACCGTCGCCTCGTTGGCGATCAGGAAGCGCCCCGCCGTATCCTTCGCATAGATATAATCGGGAACGTGGTTGATCATCGCTTCGAGCCAGTAGTGGCGGTCGGCCATGTCGGGTTCGGGCGGAAAGAGACGCGCGACCTCGTCGGCAAGGCGGCTGCCGGCATCGATCAGCCGGCGCGTCTGCGCATTGTCGTCCGCGTTCAGGTCGGCATATCGGATGCTGCGGGACGTTTTTCTTGCCAAGCGAAACCTCCGAAGGAGCGGCGCTCGCGCAGATTTAGCGAAAAGAGGTTATGCTTCCCTAAACTCCACAGCGAAAAATCGTCTAAAGGTTGTGCAGAGCCACTTCGCATCAAAAGAATTCATGCGACCTATCATTGCCGACGGCTTCTGCCGAGGACGGCGATGGCCTACAGCATGACCATGCAGGAGTTACAGCGACCTTTGCGCGTCTGTCCGACGCGCGCGCTGCAAGGAGCTGAACGACAATCGGAGGACGGCGGGAAATGCTGACGATCTATGGAGTTTACCGTTCGCGCGCGTCGCGCAACTATTGGATGGCGGGGGAACTCGGCCTGCCCTTCCGATCGGTGCCGGTTGTCCAGGCGCGCCGGGTCGCCGATCCGCTGGCCGCGGATGCCCCCCTCAATACGAAGTCGCCGGGCTTCCTCGCCATAAACCCGATGGGCCTCATACCCGCGATCGAGGATGACGGGTTGGTGCTGACCGAGTCGCTCGCCAACAATCTTTATCTCGCCCGCAAACACGGCGGACCGCTGGCACCGGCCGATATCCGGGAGGAAGGGCAGATCGGCAACTGGACGATGTGGGCGGCGACCGAGGTCGAGCCGCATGCGGTGAAGATCGTTCTCGCCCATGACAAGGGGATCGAGGACACGCCGGAAGGGCGGACGGAGATCGCGGCCTGCGCCCGCTCCCTTGAAAAGGCCTTTTCCGTACTCGAAACGCACCTCGCCGATCGCGACTACGTGGTGGGTGACCGCTTTACCGTCGCGGACCTCAATCTCGCGGAGGTTTTCCGCTACACGATGAGCCAGACGGACCTTTTCGAAAGGCACCGCCAGGTCAAGGCCTGGCTGGCGCGCTGCCAATCCCGCCCCGCCTTCAAGGCGATGATGGAGGAACGGCTGAAGGAACCGGAATAAGGCACCTGGCTGGGTGAGCGAAGGGTCTTCTCATCCCGTCATCGCCGCGAGCTGCCGCATTCCGTCCTCGACTTCCTCGCGCACCCAGCGCTTGAAGGCGGCAGCGCCCTTGCTTTCGCGGCGTGAGACGGAGGTGACGAAGTAGTGCCCGAAGCCGGTCTTGGCGCGAATGCCGAACGGCGCCACGAGAGACCCCCTCAGCAGCGCGTATCCGGCAAGCGTCTGCCAGGCAAGCATCACCCCCTGCCCGGCAATCGCCGCATCGAGCGCCAGGGAAGCGTCGTTGAAGGTGTGGCGCACCGTCATGGTCGCACCGGTGAGGCCGGCGGTCTTGAGCCATAGTTCCCAGGAAAACATTGCGTGCGCATCGATCACCGCGGGCAGCTTCAGTATGTCCGCGGGCTCACGAAGTCCGGCGGCCAGTGCCGGCGAGCAGACCGGGAAGACCTCCTGCTCGAGCAGCAGTTCCGCTCGCACGCCGGGCCAGCGTCCAGCCCCGACGCGGATGCCGAGATCGACATCGGAGGTCTCCAGATTGGCGAGCGTCGTGGTCGCGTCGATCCTCAGCCGGATATCCGGATTACGCTCGGCGAAGCGGTCCAGCCGGTAGACGAGCCAGCGCGCCGCAAAGACCGGCGCGACCGACACCGTCAATACCGAATCGTCACGACGGCGTGCCTGGGCGACTGCCTCGGCGAGCTCCCTGAACGCGCTCGACAATCGCGTCAGCAGCGCGCGCCCGCTATCCGAAACCACAAGCCCCCGCGGCGAGCGCTCGAAAAGCGTACGACCGAGTTGCGCCTCGGTCTTGGCAATCTGCTGGCTGACGGCGCCGGCCGTGACGCCGAGCTCCTCCGCCGCAGCGGCGAGCGAGCCCAGGCGGCCGACCGCCTCGGCCGCGCGCAATCCGTTCAGGTGAACCTTATTCAGGTCTTTCATATAGTTTTTCTAAACCGCTGCCCTCGCAATCTCAATTGCAAACTTCGACAAAGAGGTGGATTCTCCTCCCACAGATTGAAGTGTTGAGCGGCCGGCGTGACCGGCTGCGCTACCCCAATCCGAGCTGAACGGTGACTGTATGCTGAAGTTTTTCTCAATACTGAAGCGCCCCGAGGCCTCGTCCGACAGTGTTCGAGGACTCGCCTCCGACTGGATGCGCGACCCTCTCCAGCATCCGGATCTCTTCCGTATGGGTGAACGCGAACTCGCGGATCTGCCGTTCCCCGGATGGCCTTGGCCTCGCACTGGGGCAGAGAACCTCTGCAACTGAGGACGACCAACGCCCGTTTTAACGCTTCGGCTCCGCCGATCCCGGCCGATTGCCGTTACGACTGCACTTCAGCCAGAACCTTGGCGACGGCCGGGCGCTCGGCCATCCGGTTGCGATGGTCGAGGATTCGCGGAAACCGGGCCGGATCGACACCGTCCGACTCGAGCCAGCCGGCGATGGTGAAGAGATAGGGATCGGCGACCGAATAGGCGTCGCCCCTGACAAAGGGGCCGACGAACATCGTGCGCTCGATGAGCGCGAAGCAGTCGGCCATGTTCTGCTGCACCTTGGCCTTCATCGCCTCCTGCGCCGCCGGGTCGTCTGCCCACCGCGCGGCCCGGCGCGCATGGGCATGAGCGACGTGAACCGTCGAGCAGAGATAGCTCAGAAACGACTGCAGCCGCGCGAACTCGAAAGGATCGTCAAGCGGCGCAAGCCGCGCCTTCGGGAAGCTTTGGGCGATATAGGCGAGAATGGCCGGCGTCTCCGTCAGGATACCGCGGTCGGTCACGAGGGCGGGCACCCGCCCCTTTGGGTTGATGGTGAGGTAGTCCGGCTTGGTCTGCTCGGCTTTGGAAAAATCGACCCGATGCACTTCATAGTCGGCACCGGCTTCCTCCAGCGCGATGTGCGAGGCAAGCGAGCAGGTTCCCGGCGTATAAAACAGTTTCAGCATCGTTCTTCCTCCCAAATTGCGCGGCTGACGGCGGCGCCGAAGCACAGAAGATCGAATCGCCGCGATTGACAAGTCCTGAGCGAGATCGCGTCAGGCGGCAAAGGCTTCCGTCACCCGCACGTCGCCGACGTGCATTCCGTTCCAGTTGCGCATCGCGTGATTGGCCTGAGCCATCAACGCCTCATGGATTTCGTCATCGTCCGAAAAGAAGCGCGCAAGCGTCGCGGCGACCATCGCCTCGGCGGCCCGGGTCGTGCCATCCTCGCATTTCAGCGCGATGCCGATACCCTTTTCCGGTATCGCCGCACAGAATACGCCCTCGGCGCCGGTCTTCGCAAAAATGCGGCCGGGTGCCGTCTTCATCAGCCGCGTGCAAGCGCGCTTGGTGCCGGCGACGTAGAAGGGTTCGGCCATGCAGGCGTCGATCAGACGCTTCGAGGCCCGCGCCCGCTCCGTCCCGAGACCGACTCCGCTCGCCATCCTGGCAAAGCCGTGAGCAAGTCCTTTCATCGAGAGCGCGTAGGTGGGGATCGAGCAGCCGTCGACGCCGCAATTGTCGCGATCAAGAATCGCTCCGGTCAGCTCCGCCATGACCCCGCGGATTTCCTGCTGGATCGGGTGGTCATAGCCGATATAGCCTTTGACCTCGGTCCCGGAATGGCAGCAGGCGCAGACGAAGCCCGCATGCTTGCCCGAGCAGTTGTTGTGAAGCGCGCTCGGCGCTTCGAGTGAGCGGGCCTGCGCGATCAGCGTCTTCTGGTCGGAGGACCAATGGGCGCCGCACTCAAGCGCCTGGACGTCCCGCCCCGCAGCCGTCAGCATTTTGGCGGCGAGCGCCACATGTTCCGGCTCCCCCGAATGCGACGAGCAGGCCAGCGCCAACTCCCGATTGCCGAAATCGTAGGCGTCGGCGGCACCGCTTTCGATCAGCGGCAGGGCCTGCATTGCCTTGCAGGCGGAGCGCGGAAAGATATGAGCATCCGTTTGGCCAAGGGAGAACAGCGTCTTTCCGTCGCCATCGACGGCGACGATCATGCCTCGATGGCGACTTTCGACCAGATTTCCGCGCGTTACTTCGACCAGAACCGGATTCGACATCGGCTGCCCTCAATTTTCCAAGTTTCGGATATGCATCTATCAGGAATCCCACGGCAGAAAAGTCACCGTAGATGAAATTCCTCCGCAAGCTCTTTCTCGTTTTCGCTGTCGTCTACCTGCTTCCGGCGCTCGCCTCGGCGGGCCTGTGGTACTTCAAGGAGCGGCCACAGAGCTGGCACGATGCGGATTGGTCGTCGTCAGGTATTCTGGCGGATGCGGCTGCGAGCCCGCAGGCGGCGATATACGTCTTCTCGGCGACCACCGGAGGCATGAAGGGGGCGGTAGCAAGCCACGCCTGGATCGTCACCAAAGACGAAGGGGCGCCTACATACAACCGTTATGAGAAGGTCGGCTGGGGCAAGCCGATCCGCAAGAACGCCTATCCGGCCGACGGACGCTGGTATTCCAACGAGCCGCGCATCGTCGCGGTAGTCAGGGGCGAGGAAGCCAAGCGCCTGATCCCCAAGATCGAAACGGCGATCGAGGATTATCCCTATTCTTCGCCGGGCGGCTATCGAATCTGGCCCGGGCCCAACTCCAACACTTTCGTCGCCCATGTCTTGCGATCGGTGCCGGAACTCGACGTCGTGCTGCCGCCGGATGCGGTCGGGCGCGACTATCTGCCGGAGGGGAAACTGTTCCATGTCGATGCCGACGGTCGCGACCTGCATGCGACGCTTTACGGCCTCGCCGGCATCTCGGCCGGCTGGCGCAGCGGACTGGAACTGCACTTCATGGGACTGGTGGCGGGCTTCGACGTCGCGCGGCCCGGCATCAAGATTCCGGCACTCGGCCGCTTCGGAATCTGAGGGGATGGCACGCGGGCGGAAAACCGCACGCACTTTTCCCATCCCGTTCCATAGGAAAAGGGCCGCCCTGCGGCGGCCCTTCCATGAGCTTTGGCCTCACAATGGCCGGGTGCTGAGACCCCAAGGAAGGCGGCTATCAGGCCGAGGGCTGCCTCGACTCCTTCACCTCTCCCATGTCCATTACGAGGTCCGAAATCTCATTAGACATTGGATCACCTTCCTTTCTGTTCGTTGACGTTAATCCCAACGTAAGCGATCTTTGGGCCAATACAAGGGCGACCATCGTCTTATTGTCTTTTGCTACCCGATCCGCATCACGATCTTGCCGATATGATCGCCCTGCTCCATCAGCCGATGAGCGCCGGCAATCTCGGCGAAGGGCAGGATCGCCTGGATGACCGGCGCAACTTCGCCCCCTTCCAGCAGCGGCCAGACCTTTTCCGCCAGCCCGTCGCGGATTGCCTGCTTCTCGGCGGCGGTGCGCGGCCGGAGCAACGAACCCATTATCTGCAGGCGCTTCATGAGAATTGGCGCAATGTTGGCGTCCTCCACCCGGGCGCTGCCGAGGAAGGCGATGATCGACAGGCGGCCGTCCTTGGCCAGGCTGCCGATGTTGCGCTCGAAGTAGCGCCCGCCCACCATGTCGAGAATGACGTCGACTCCGCGACCGCCGGTTTCTTCCAGCACGACGGCCCTGAAATCCTCCTCGCGATAATTGATCGCACGTTTCGCCCCGAGTGCCTCGCAGGCCTCGCACTTCGCAAGGTTGCCGGCGGTCGCGAAGACCTCTGCACCGAATGCCTTGGCAAGCTGGATAGCGGTCGTGCCGATACCGCTGGATCCTCCATGGACAAGGAACGTTTCGCCGGCCTTCAGGCGGGCCATGTCGAAGACGTTGGCCCAGACCGTGAAGAAAGTCTCCGGCAAGGCTGCCGCCTTCGCGGCATCGTAGCCCTTGGGCCAGCGAAGGGCCTGCGTGGCGGGAACGGCGCAATATTCCGCGTAAGCGCCGCCATTGGCCAGAGCGCAGACCTTGTCGCCGGTCGAGAAGCCGGCCGCTCCCTCACCGAGAGCAACCACTTCGCCTGCAACTTCGAGCCCGAGGATGGGGCTCGCCCCAGCGGGCAGCGGGTAGTCTCCCTTGCGCTGCAGGACGTCCGGCCGATTGATGCCGAAGGCTTCGACGCGGATCAGAATGTCGCCGGGCCGGACCTCAGGCATCGCCCCCCGCGCCAGCACCATATTCTCCGGCCCTCCGGGCCCAGGCAGATCCACATAGGTCATTTCTGTCGGAAGGGTCATGACGGCATCCTCGCAAAACGGTTCCGCCTATACCTATAGCCCTCTTGCCGTTCGGGAAAGTTCGTCGTGCATCCGCTGCTCAGGTCCGGTCGAGGGGCTCCATGACGAGGCCTTCTTCGCTCGCCTTGGCGCGCGCCTTTATCTCCGCGATCCGCTTGCTCACGGTCTGTCCGTCCGAGAGGACAAGGCCTTCCGGAAGCAAAAGCACCGCGATCGAACAGCGCATCAGGGGGAAAGCCTTCGTGGTGCCGTCGCGGCCATATCCGCTGATCCGTCCCGCCGACAGATGCTCGGGCGAATAGAGCTGGCGGACGTCCGAGCGGAAGTCGTCGATCAGACGTGAAAGGACGCCCCGTATATCCTCCTCGGTGGAACCGTCGATGCCGACGAAGAAATCGTCGCCTCCGACGTGACCCAGGAACTTCCCTTCGCCTATGAAGTGGCGCCGCAGGAGCGCCGCAAAGAGCGTGATCGCGAGATCCCCCTTCTGGAAGCCGTAGGTATCGTTGAAGGGTTTGAAATCGTCGAAGTCGCAGTAGCAGAAGTAGCGGGCCTGGTCGCCATCGAGGATCGCGTGCTGGACATAATCGCGGATCGCGCGATTGCCGGGAAGGCCCGTCAGCGGATTCTGCTCCTGGGCCGTCTTCAACTGCTTCTCGTTGATGATCTTCAGGAGCGACGAAGCGGAGAGAATGCCGGCATAGCGCATGTTCTCCGTCAGGATGACGCAGTCGCTCCCGTTCATGCCGGCGAAGATCTTGAGCATCTCGTCGGCGGGCGTGTCGAGATCGGCGATCGGCGCCGGCGTGACGAAATGCGAGATGCGGCGCTGATAGAGGCGGTTCTTCAGGAGGTCGCGGCCGAAGGGATGATAGATCATCTCCTTGACGTGATACTCGTGCAGGATGCCGCGCGGTTCGCCATTGGCATTCAGGACCGGAAAGAAAGCCTGGCGTGGATTGAGCCGGAAAAGGTCGAACACGGAATCGAGGTCGTCGCTCTCCCTCGCTGCCGGAAGCTGCTCGATCTCCTTGCGGATCAGGATGCCGTCAAGGGTCGCAGACGGGCGCCGAGCGCCGGCCGCCGGTTCGAGATGAGCGTAGACGGCCTGCAGCTCCGTGACGTGCGTCGTCGGTCGGGCGATGAAGTAGCCCTGCATCAGATCGCAACCGAGATCACGGCAGACGAGAAACTCCGCCTCCGTCTCCACGCCCTCGGCGATGACCCGCGACCCGAGCACATGGGCCATGTTGACCGTATGCCGGACGAGGTGCCGCTTGCGGGAGTCCTTGTCTATATCGCAGATGAAGTGCCGGTCGATCTTCACATAGTCGACCGGCTGGTCGCAGAGCAGTTTCAGCCCGTTGAACCCCGCACCGAAATCGTCGATCGCGAGCTTGAATCCCGCAAGCCGCAGCTGCCGCACGAGCGCGGAAAAGTCAGGCATTTTGCTGCTGTCGAAACGTTCCGACAGTTCGAAGCAAAGGGAGGACGGCGCGATATTCGCACGCTTCAAGTGGTTGACCAGGCGATCGACGATGTCGCCCTCGGCACCGACGAGCCGCGCATCGAAATTGAGAAAGAGCGTGCGCACCGAAAAGTCCGGGAGCGTGGCAAACGCGGCGACGGCGCGGCTGTTGATCAGGTGCTCGAGCGCGAGCAACTGCCCCGCGCTCTCGGCCCTGTCGAGCAATTCGACCGGCGAGGCAAAACCCAGGCGCTCGAAACCGCGCATCAGGGATTCATAGCCGAACACCGCCCCGGTCGCTGCTTCCACGATCGGCTGGAGGGCATTTTCGATGACGAGTTTGGCAAGGGTCACGATCTGGTCGTCGCCGAAACGGCGAAGCGACAGGATTTCTGCGGGGGCGGCCGACATGCCGGGCTCCAGGGATAGGACACACAAACGCGCGCCAGCATCGGAGCCAGGCGTCAACGAAATCTTTCGCGAATGTGAAAGTTTGATGAAGCTTCGGAAAAGCCTGCTCAGCCCCTAGCGAGAACCCCGAAGGCGATCGAGGCCAGCCCCTGCATGACGAGATCGACCGCCAGGAAAAGACCCAGTATCCAGAGGCTGTCGACCGGCCAGCCGGCAGCGATGATGAGGCCGGCTAGCAGGGTCACGAGGCCGCCGATGACCATCCACCCCCAGCCTCCAAGAGGCCGAAGCCTGAACCCTACCCAGATGCGGGAGCAACCGGCGGCGATCAGCGCCACCGCCAGCAGGAACGTCAGCACGGAGGAGGCGAGGACAGGATTGATGAAAGCGAACAGGCCTGCCGCGGCATAAAAGGCACCGCTCAAAATCCAGTAAAGGACACTCCCCCAGTTTTTGACCTGAAACGCGTGGGCGAGGTTGAGCAGGCCGCCGATCAGCATGATGAGACCGACGTAATAGACGGAGGCGACTGTCGCCATCAGCAGGTTTCCGAAGGCGATGCCGCCGCACATGATCAGAAGCACGCCGAGTGCGACGAACCACCCCCATTTTCCGGCAAGGGCCTCTCTGCCGGCGGGATCGAACGCGTGAACCATTTCAACCTCCAGTCATGCCTATGCGCATGGACGCCTCCCGCTGATTTCCAAGCAAAAAGAAAGAGAAAAGCGCAGGATTTTTTTATTGATTGATGGATCAATCAAAAATAAGCTAGAGCCAGAGGAGTTCGAAGATGCCCAAGGTCGGAATGGAGCCGGTGCGCCGCAAGGCGCTGGTCGATGCGGCGCTGCGCGTGATCGGCGACCAAGGGACGCTCGCGGTCACCATGTCGGATATCGCGCGGACGGCCGGCGTTTCGCCCGCGCTCGCGCATCACTATTTCGGCAGCAAGGAACAGTTGCTGATCGCCACCATCCGCAGCCTTCTCGGCAAGCTGCGCGACGACGCCGTGTCTGCGATGAAGGCGGCCTCGACGCCGCGCGCAAAGGTGAGTGCTCTGATCAGCGTGAGTTTTCGCGCCGATCAGTTCGCGCCGGAGACGGTCGCAGCCTGGCTCGCCTTCTATTCGGAGGCGCAACGGTCGGAGGAAGTGCGGCGGCTGCTGGTGATCTATGCGCGGCGGCTGCGCTCAAACCTGCTCGCGGGTCTGAGAGCGCTCTGCCCGGCAGATGACGCGGAACGCATCGCCGAGGGCGCCGCTGCGATGATCGACGGGCTCTACATCCGGCAAAGTTTGAAATCGGCGCCGATCAGCATCGAAGCCTCGGTGGCGCTCACGGAAGATTACGTGAATGCGCATCTGAGGGCGAGCGACGGGAAAGGCTCCCCTCCCCGGGTTTGCTCCGAGGATTAGCCCCTCCCTCCCGGCGGGCAGAAGGTGGCGGCAGCCGCAGCTGACAATCGCCGACCGGCCAAGCAAGACGAAGCAAGAATTCGAACCACGAGGAAACGATCAAGTGACCACCGGGAAGCCGAATATTCTGATCATCATGGTGGACCAGCTGAACGGAAAGCTTTTTCCGGACGGGCCTGCAGACTTCCTGCACGCGCCCAACCTGAAGGCGCTGGCCAAGCGATCGGCCCGTTTCCGCAACAACTACACCTCGTCGCCACTATGTGCCCCAGCCCGAGCATCCTTCATGGCCGGGCAATTGCCGAGCCGCACGCGGGTTTATGACAATGCCGCCGAGTACCAGTCGTCGATCCCGACCTATGCACATCACCTGCGCCGGGCCGGCTATTACACCGCGCTTTCCGGCAAGATGCATTTCGTCGGACCGGACCAGCTGCACGGCTTCGAGGAGCGGCTGACGACCGACATCTATCCGGCCGATTTCGGCTGGACGCCGGATTACCGCAAGCCGGGCGAGCGCATCGACTGGTGGTATCACAATCTCGGCTCCGTCACCGGCGCCGGGGTCGCCGAGATCACCAACCAGATGGAATACGACGACGAGGTGGCATTCCTCGCCAACCAGAAACTCTACCAGCTTTCGCGGGAAAACGACGATGCGAGCCGGCGCCCCTGGTGCCTCACCGTCTCCTTTACCCATCCGCACGACCCCTATGTCGCGCGGCGCAAATTCTGGGACCTCTACGAAGATTGCGAGCACCTCACGCCCGAGGTCGACCCTATCCCCCTCGACGAGCAGGACCCGCATTCGCAGCGCATCATGCTGTCCTGCGATTACCGGAACTTCGAGCTGACGGAGGAGAATGTCCGCCGCTCTCGCCGCGCCTATTTCGCCAACATCTCCTATCTCGACGAGAAGGTCGGCGAACTGGTCGACACCCTCACGCGGACGCGGATGCTCGATGAGACGCTCATCCTTTTCTGTTCCGACCACGGCGACATGCTCGGCGAACGCGGCCTCTGGTTCAAGATGAACTTCTTCGAAGGCTCGGCGCGCGTGCCGCTGATGATTGCCGGCCCCGGTATCGCACCCGGCCTGCATCTGACGCCGACCTCCAATCTCGACGTGACGCCGACGCTTGCGGACCTCGCCGGCATTTCGCTCGAGGAAGTGAAGCCCTGGACCGATGGCGTCAGCCTCGTGCCGATGGTCAACGGCGTCGAGCGCACCGAACCGGTGCTGATGGAATATGCGGCCGAGGCCTCCTATGCGCCGTTGGTCGCCATTCGCGAGGGCAAGTGGAAATATATCCACTGCGCACTCGATCCGGACCAGCTCTTCGACCTCGAGACCGATCCGCTGGAACTCACGAACCTCGCAGCGAAGCCGCGCGGACCTGTCGACCAGGCAACGCTGACCGCATTCCAGGACATGCGCGCCGCCCATTGGGACATGCAGGCCTTCGATGCTGCCGTGCGCGAAAGCCAGGCCCGCCGCTGGGTCGTCTACGAGGCGCTGAGAAACGGCGCCTATTACCCCTGGGATCACCAGCCGCTGCAAAAGGCATCGGAGCGATACATGCGCAATCACATGAACCTCGACAATCTCGAGGAGTCCAAACGCTATCCGCGAGGAGAATGAGATGAGAGCCCAACCGAAAGCCTCGCACTTCATCGACGGCGAATATGTCGAGGACACCGGCGGCACGGTGATCGAGAGCATCTATCCGGCGACCGGCGAAGTCATCGCCCGCCTCCACGCGGCAACGCCTTCGATCGTCGAAAAGGCGATCGCAGCGGCGAAGCGCGCGCAGCCGGAATGGGCGGCGATGAGCCCGACCGCGCGCGGGCGTGTCCTGAAGCGGGCCGCCGAAATCATGCGGCAGCGCAACCGGGAACTCTCCGAACTCGAAACGCTCGACACCGGCAAGCCGATCCAGGAAACCATCGTTGCCGACCCGACGTCCGGTGCCGACAGTTTCGAATTTTTCGGCGGCGTCGCGCCCGCCGCACTCAACGGCGATTATATCCCGCTCGGTGGCGACTTTGCCTATACCAAGCGGGTGCCGCTCGGCGTCTGCGTCGGCATCGGCGCCTGGAACTACCCGCAGCAGATCGCCTGCTGGAAGGGTGCGCCTGCGCTCGTCGCCGGCAATGCGATGGTGTTCAAGCCTTCGGAAAACACCCCGCTCGGCGCACTTAAGATCGCCGAGATCCTCATCGAAGCGGGTCTGCCGAAGGGCCTCTTCAACGTCATTCAGGGCGACCGCGCGACGGGCCCGCTCCTCGTCAACCATCCGGACGTCGCAAAGGTGTCGCTCACAGGCTCCGTGCCGACCGGAAAGAAGGTGGCCGGCGCCGCCGCCGCCGAACTCAAGCACGTCACCATGGAGCTCGGCGGCAAGTCGCCTCTGATCGTGTTCGAGGATTCCGATCTCGAAAGCGCGATCGGCGGTGCCATGCTCGGCAATTTCTACTCGACCGGCCAGGTCTGCTCCAACGGTACCCGCGTCTTCGTGCAGAAGAAGATCAAGGAGCCCTTCCTCGCCCGTCTCAAGGAACGTACCGAAGCCATCGTCATCGGCGACCCCCTGGACGAGACGACGCAGCTTGGGCCGATGGTCTCGGCGGCGCAACGCGACAAGGTCTTCTCCTATATCGAGAAGGGCAGAGCGGAAGGGGCGCGCCTCGTCACCGGCGGCGGCATTCCCAACAATGTGAGCGGCGAAGGCACCTATATCCAGCCGACCGTCTTCGCCGACGTCACCGACGGTATGACGATCGCTCGGGAAGAAATCTTCGGACCGGTCATGTGCGTGCTCGACTTCGACGACGAGGCGGAAGTCATCGCACGCGCCAACGCCACGGAGTTCGGCCTATCGGCCGGTGTCTTCACCGCTGACCTCACCCGCGCCCACCGGGTCGCCGACCGGCTCGAGGCCGGCACGCTCTGGATCAACACCTATAATCTCTGCCCGGTAGAGATCCCCTTCGGCGGGTCCAAGCAGTCGGGCTTCGGACGCGAGAATTCGGTCGCGGCGCTGAACCACTATACCGAGCTCAAGACCGTCTATGTCGGCATGGGGCCGGTCGAGGCGCCGTACTGAGCTTTGCAGTTATGCCCTCTCCTCGGGTTTGACCCGAGGACTAACCCTCTCCCCGCGCGGGGAGAGGGGACCGGCGCGGCATATCCCTCTTTCCCTCGCGCGCGGGAGAAGGCGGCGGCAGCCGGATTGAGGGGCCATCCCAGAAGCAAGAAAGACCACGCTCATGCAGGCAGATTTCGTCATCATCGGTTCCGGCTCGGCGGGCTCGGCGCTCGCCTATCGCCTGTCGGAAGACGGCAGGAATTCGGTCATCGTGCTCGAGTTCGGCGGCTCCGATGTCGGCCCGTTCATCCAGATGCCGGCGGCGCTTGCCTGGCCGATGAACATGAACCGCTATAATTGGGGCTATCTCTCCGAACCCGAGCCGAACCTCAACAACCGGCGCATCACCGCGCCGCGCGGCAAGGTGATCGGCGGCTCCTCCTCGATCAACGGCATGGTCTATGTCCGGGGCCATTCGGAAGACTTCAACCGCTGGGAGGAACTCGGCGCCAAAGGCTGGGCCTATGCGGACGTGCTGCCCTATTACAAGCGGATGGAGCATTCGCATGGCGGCGAAGAGGGCTGGCGCGGCACCGACGGGCCGCTGCACGTCAAGCGCGGCCCGGTCAAGAATCCCCTTTTCCACGCCTTCATCGAAGCGGGAAAAGAGGCCGGCTTCGAAGTCACCGAGGACTATAACGGCTCGAAGCAGGAGGGCTTCGGGCTGATGGAGCAGACGACGTGGCAGGGCCGCCGCTGGTCGGCCGCTTCCGCCTATCTGAGGCCGGCCCTCAAACGTCCGAATGTCGAGCTCATCCGTTGCTTCGCCCGCAAGGTCGTGATCGAGAACGGCCGGGCGACGGGCGTGGAGATCGAGCGGGGCGGACGGATCGAGGTGGTGAAGGCCAATCGCGAAGTGATCGTCTCCGCCTCCTCGTTCAATTCGCCGAAGCTGCTGATGCTTTCCGGCATCGGACCGGCCGCGCACCTCAAGGAGATGGGAATTGACGTGAAGGTCGACCGACCCGGCGTCGGCCGGAACCTGCAGGACCACATGGAATTCTATTTCCAACAGGTGAGCACGAAGCCGGTGTCACTCTATTCCTGGCTGCCATGGTTCTGGCAGGGCGTCGCCGGTGCGCAATGGCTCTTCTTCAAGAGAGGCCTCGGAATTTCCAACCAGTTCGAGTCCTGCGCCTTCCTGCGCTCGGCACCCGGCGTGAAGCAGCCGGACATCCAATACCACTTCCTGCCGGTGGCGATCAGCTATGACGGCAAGGCGGCGGCGAAGTCGCACGGCTTCCAGGTGCATGTCGGCTATAATCTGTCCAAGTCGCGCGGTGACGTCACCCTTCGCTCGTCCGATCCCAAGGCCGACCCGGTGATCCGCTTCAACTATATGAGCCATCCGGAGGACTGGGAGAAGTTCCGCCATTGCGTTCGGCTGACGCGCGAGATCTTCGGCCAGAAGGCTTTCGACCTCTATCGCGGCCCCGAAATCCAGCCCGGCGAAAAGGTGCAGACGGACGAGGAGATCGATGGGTTCCTGCGCGAGCATCTCGAAAGCGCCTATCATCCCTGCGGCACCTGCAAGATGGGGGCGAAGGACGATCCGACGGCCGTGGTCGACCCCGAAGCCCGGGTTATCGGCGTCGACGGGCTTCGTGTCGCCGACTCCTCGATCTTCCCGCACATCACCTATGGCAACCTCAACGCCCCCTCGATCATGACCGGCGAAAAGGCCGCCGATCATATCCTCGGCAAGCAGCCGCTCGCCCGCTCGAACCAGGAGCCGTGGATCAATCCGCGCTGGGCGGTGAGCGACAGGTAACTTATTCCGAGAGGAAACCTATCCAGCGCCCGGCTAGAACCGCACCGGTCCAGATCGACATGGAAAGCAGCGCTGAAAGGCGGACCCTCGGAGAGAGCGGCCCGCCTTTGATTGCGTCGCGCCATTGCGGGGTCAAGTGCAATATGGCGGCGTTGAGTACGCCGAGCGCGAGCAGCGTCATCTTCGTCAGGAAGGCGGGGTTGCCGGCATACTCAACCGGGCGAACGCTGAAGAGACAGAAACCGGTGACGATGGCCAACGCGATGCCGATCGCAGCCGCGCGTGAAAGATAGGGGCCGACCACACCGATGGGCACGTCGCGGAAGAAGCCGAGCAGCCGCAGGTCGAGCGGCAGGATCGAACCGACGATTATCCCGATCGAGAGTATGTGGGCGGCGTTCACGAAGATGTAGAGCACCGCGGAGCGCCGTATCGCCAAAGCGAAGGGCAACGCCCCGATCCACGTCAGCGCCTCCTCCATCAATTCGTCCGTATGCGCTCCGGATAGATGTCGTAGACCTTGCCGGCGACGGTGATCCGCACGGCCTTCATCCTCTTCTCGTTCCGGTCGAGCGAGCGGTTGCCCAGCACCACGATCGGATCGCCGGCCTTGGCTACCCCCTCCACAAAGCCCGAACGCTGGGTGAGCCGCGGGTTGCCGAGTTCGACCCGCCAGGTGCCGTCATCCGTCGTCTCGACCTGAAGGGTCGGATGCGGCGGCGCCATGGAGATCTCGCGGATCGTCCCTGAAAGCTCGACCTGATCGGCCTCCGCCCAGGACCAGCCGTGATGCGCGTAGGCGCCCGTAACCAGAAGCAGGCTCAGCAAACCGGCCGCGGGGAGGCGTGACGACAAAGACGTAGCCATCGGCATTTCCTTCTCCTGCGTTGATGATGCCTGAACATGGAGCACGCATGGGGCAAGAACAGCGCGCTCACCGATTGTTGAACGGCAGGGTCTCGCGATCCTGCAGGGGCAGACTCCCGATTTGTGTTCGAAGGGCATACTCGCTAAGAGAACATGATGCCTTCGGCCTACACCAAATCGAAACTCCTCCGCCGGTCCAGAGTCCTTTGGGGATCCTACGGCGTCTGGCGGCCAAGACTGGTCTTCTGGGTCGGCGCAATTGCGATCGGCGTGATCAGCGTCGCCTTCGCCGAAGCCGCCGATTGGGCGCAACACGCCTTCCGCCGGCTGACGGATTCCGGGCGGTGGAGCTTTCTGCTTCCCCTGCTCCTGACACCTGCGGTTTTCGTCCTCTCTGCCTGGCTCGCCATCCGCTTCTTCCCCAATGCGCAAGGCAGCGGCATCCCGCAGGCTATCGCTGCAAGGCATCTGCATGGCGAGGAAGAGCGCTCGCGCCTGCTGTCGCTGCGGCTTGCCTTCGGGAAGATCCTGCTCACGGTCCTCGGGCTCTTCGGCGGGGCATCGATCGGTCGCGAAGGCCCTACCGTCCAGGTCGGCGCCTCTATCATGCTGCAGGCCGCCCGCTGGGGCGGAATGGCTCACGCGCGCGGGCTCATACTTGCCGGTTCCGCCGCGGGGATCGCGGCCGCATTCAACACACCGCTGGCGGGCATCGTATTCGCGATCGAGGAAATGAGCCGGACCTACGAGTCTCGCGCAAACGGACTCGTTCTGACCGCAGTCATATTGTCTGGCCTCGCGGCCCTGAGCCTCTCCGGCAACTACACCTATTTCGGCACCAGCTCGACGACGGCGAGCGGCGCCAAAGATTTCCTGCTCATTCTCGCCTGCGGAATAGGCGGCGGGCTTCTTGGCGCCGCCTTTAGCGCGGCCAGCCTTCGGCTGACGCGGCGTATTCGCCGCTGGGCGCAGCCGGCCCCCGTGAAGCGCATGCTCATGCTGGCTGGCGGATGCGGCGTCGCCACCGGCATCGTCGGGGTCCTGTCGGGTGGTGCCACCTTCGGAACGGGCTACGAACAGGCGCAAGCGGCCGTCGCAGGTGAGCCGCTTCCCTATTTCTTCTTCCTGGGCAAGCTGTTCGCGAGCTTCGCGGCGATGATCTCGGGTATCCGGGCGGCATCTTCGCCCCCTCTCTTGCGATCGGCGCAGGACTCGGCAGCACGATGAGTTCACTTTTCGGAACCAGCATCGCCTTGGGAGCCGTGCTCGGCATGGCCGGTTACTTCGCCGGCATCGTCCAGGCGCCGATGACCGCCTTCGCCATCATCATGGAGATGACCGGCAACCATCAGGGCGTGATCGCGCTGATGGCCGCATCGATGCTTGGCTATGTCACCGCCCGGCTCGTTTCGCCCGAGCCGCTCTATCACGGTCTTTCCAGAACATTCATCGCCCAGAGCATTCTCCTGCGCAGGAGCAGCGCGAAAAGCGAAGCCGCACCTCAGTGACGCACCGGCCACGGGCGCCTTTTTCAAGGCCCCTGGGGATCAGAGAGATATTTGCTCCGTTCGCGCGGCATTAGAAACCGCTATTTCTGTCCATTGTCATGAACGGCTGCCATATTCCGTGCAAATTGCAACAGGATGCAGCCATGACGACGCAATCCCGCAAAGCAGAAGTGGCGGTCGACGCGGAAGAGTTTGCCCTCGAGGCAGAGGCCAAGGCCATCAACGACGAGCTCGAAGGGCTGGATCTTTCCGGCCGTCTGGCATTCATCGCCGGGCTGGAAGGCCGCGCGGTCTTTACCACTTCGCTCGGCATCGAGGACCAGGTCATTACCGCCGCGATCGGCAGCAACCATCTCGACATCGAAGTCGCGACGCTGAAGACCGGCCGTCTTTTCGACGAGACCGTGGCCCTGATCGACAAGACCGAGGAGACCTATGGCATCCTCATCAAGCGCTATTGTCCCGAGAAAGCCGATATCGAAGCCTATGTGGCGCAATACGGCATGAACGGGTTCTACGAAAGCGTCGAAGCCCGGCATGCCTGTTGTGGCGTGCGCAAGCTGAAGCCGCTTGCGCGCGCACTCGACGGGGCAAGCTACTGGATTACCGGCCTGCGGCGCGGGCAGTCGGGCAACCGTGCCACGACTCCTTTCGCTGAAGCCGACGTAGATCGCGGGCTCATCAAGATCAATCCGCTCGCCGACTGGGACATCGAGACGATCCAGGCCCACGTCGCGGCAGAGGCCATCCCCGTCAACCCGCTGCACAGCCGCGGCTATCCGTCGATCGGTTGCGAGCCCTGCACCCGGGCCATCAAGCCCGGTGAGCCGGAGCGCGCCGGGCGCTGGTGGTGGGAGAACGATGAGAAGCGCGAATGCGGCCTGCATGTGCCGGAAGCGGCTTCCTCGATCATCCCCAACGCCAGCAACGCGGCCTGAGCGCCACGCGCGCACCCGAAGACCACGATCTTCCCCCGGAGTTAGCAATGCCCCACACTCTTCCGGAAACGGAACTGCATAATCCGCAGAGCACGAAACCGCCGCTCGATCCGCATCTGAAGGCGCTGGAGAACGAAGCGATACATATCTTCCGCGAGGTCGCGGCCGAATTCGAGCGCCCCGTAATGCTTTACTCGATCGGCAAGGATTCGTCGGTCCTGCTGCATCTTGCGCGCAAGGCCTTCTATCCCGGCCGCATCCCCTTCCCGCTCCTGCACATCGATACGGGCTGGAAGTTCCGCGAGATGATCGCATTCCGCGACGAGATGGCCGCGAGATACGATCTCGACCTCGTCGCCCACACCAATCCGCGCGGCTCAGCCGAGAACGTCACGCCGTTCACGCACGGATCGGCGCTCTATACCGACATCATGAAGACCGAAGCGCTGCGCCAGGCGCTCGACGCGGGTCAGTACGACGCCGCATTCGGCGGCGCGCGCCGCGACGAGGAGGCAAGCCGTGCCAAGGAGCGCATCTACTCCTTCCGCACGCCCGATCATCGCTGGGATCCGCGCAATCAGCGCCCGGAACTCTGGAACGTCTATAACGGCATGATCCGCAAGGGCGAGAGCGTCCGTGCCTTCCCTCTGTCCAACTGGACCGAGGTCGACATCTGGCGCTACATCCAGGCGGAAGAGATCCCGATCGTTCCGCTCTATTTTGCCAAGAAGCGCCCCGTCGTAGAGCGCGACGGCATGCTGATCCTCGCCGAGGATCCTCGCCTCGAGCTGCTTCCCGGCGAGGTCAAGCGCGAGGAAGTCATCCGCTTCCGCACGCTCGGCTGCTTCCCGCTCACGGGCGCGATCCGCTCCGAAGCCGACACGCTCGACGACATCATTGCCGAACTTGAAACCGCGACCGTCTCCGAACGTCAGGGCCGCGCGATCGATCGCGATCAGGCCGGTTCGATGGAAAAGAAGAAACGCGAAGGATATTTCTGATGACCGCACCGGCAGCAGCGAACGCAGTCCTGGATCAAACCGTCGTATCCCTTCCGATGCAGGAGACTGCGCGGGTCGTGCGCGACACGCGCCCCCTTCGCCTCATCACCTGCGGCAGCGTCGACGACGGCAAATCGACGCTGATCGGCCGGCTGCTTTGGGACACCAAGGCGGTCAAGGAAGACCAGGCGGCAAGCCTTCAGCGCGATTCCGGCGGCAAGCAGAACGATCTCGGCCTTCCGGATTTCGCTCTCCTGCTCGACGGCCTTCAGGCCGAGCGTGAACAGGGCATCACCATCGACGTGGCCTATCGCTATTTCGCGACCGACAAGCGCTCCTTCATCGTCGCCGACACGCCCGGCCATGAGCAATATACCCGCAATATGGCGACCGGCGCTTCGACCGCCGACCTCGCCGTGCTGCTCGTGGACGCGCGCGTCGGCCTTTTGGAGCAGACCCGCCGCCACGCGACGATCGCGACGCTGATGGGCATCCGCCAGTTCGTGCTCGCCGTCAACAAGATCGACCTGACGAATTACGATCGCGCCCGCTTCGACCAGATCTCGCACGAGTTCCGGGAGCTGGCCCTTTCGCTCGGGGTGCGCCAGGTCACCGCAATCCCGGTCTCGGCGCTCAAGGGCGAGAACGTCGTCTATGACGGCCGCGCTTCCATGCCCTGGTATGACGGCCCGACGCTCATCGAAATTCTGGAGCTTGCCACGACCCGCTCCGCCCAGACCGTCGGCTTCCGCCTGCCGGTGCAGCGCGTATCGCGCCCGGGAGAGAGCTTCCGCGGCTATCAGGGAACGGTTGCCGGCGGCTCGGTGAAGCCGGGTGACTCGGTCGTCATCCTGCCGTCGGGCATGGTCGCCAATGTGAGCAAGATCGTCACCTTCGATCTCGTGCGCAATGCGGCGGTAGCGGGAGACGCGATCACGCTGGTGCTCGACCGCCAGGTGGACGTTTCCCGCGGCGACGTCATCGCCTCGATCGACAGCCAGCCGATGACCGGGCTCGCCTTCGATGCGCAACTCGTGGCGCTGCAGCCGGAAGGCATCCAGCCGGGCAAGCGCTACTGGCTGAAGTCCGGCAGCCGCCGCCAGCGCGTGCAGGTGCAGCCGGTCAGCCAGCTCGAACTCAAGAGCGGCAAGTGGAACCACGCAGACGAACTGCCGATGAACGCGATCGGCAAAGTGCACCTCGCCTTCGACGAACAGGCGATCTTCGACACCTATGAGCAGAACCGCACGACCGGCGCCTTCATCCTGATCGATCCCGACACCAACAACACGGTGGCGGGCGGCATGATCACTGCCAAGCGCGCCGCGCTCGGGGGCATCCATGCCGAGGAAAGCCGGGTGATCCTGTCGCTGCCGGCAGATCTTGCCGATCAGCTCATGGCAACGGAGCTCTTCGCCGCCCGCCGCGAAGACGTTGAGGTGCGTCGGATAACCGCCGCGAAGGCGGTGGGTATCATCGACTCGATCGACGGTTGACGCTCTCACCGTTTGCCTGTCAGTAAAGGGGCCGCATGGCCCCTTTTTGCTGCTCTGATCGGGAGACGGTCTGAGTGCAGGCACGCGCTTCTAAGGTGGAGGCCGCTTAATACGGTCAGGCCCGCCGCTCGACCGTTGCGAAGTCGATCGTCAGCGGCTGTGGATCGGCATGATTCCAAAGCTGATAGCCGACTACACTGCCCAGAATGGCGGCCCAGACGAGAATTTCGCGCAGAGTGAAGATAGGTTCCTTCGACATCGCTGCCTCACGGGTTTGCGTTTGAAGGATATTCGCTCCGATTGTTCACTCCGATAAGACGGATTTTCAGGAACAACCCGTTTCTCTATGAACAATAAAGGTGCGGCAAAGGCATCCGTGCCGGAATGTGTGAGGGCGACCCGGCAAACCGGCAGAAAGCCGGACAAACGATACGGTTGGGGGAGATTTACAGCTGGTCGGAGTGGAGTGATTCGAACACTCGACCCCCACGTCCCGAACGTGGTGCGCTACCAGACTGCGCTACACTCCGTGACCAGCGGCGCCTCTATAGAACAGCATTTTTGATTTCACAAGCGCCTATCGCAAAAAAGACCGCGCTGAAGGTGAAAATGTTCCGGCCGCGCGCACGCCCCGTCTCATACGCGATAGGGCGTTTCTGCAACGCTCTCCAATTTACTCTGCGGCAATGCTCCGAGCCGATTTTCTTTCACGGCTTTTAGCGCTAGAGCCTCGGCGGACTGCAAGGAAAACCGGGGATTCCGGCCCTTCCGCGCCGCAGGTTTCAGGACATATCTAAGGGACAGACACATGAATTTCCGCATGATGACGGCGGGCGCCCTCGGGCTGCTTCTTGCCGGCTGCACGACGACGACCGGGATCACGAGAAATGCGGTCGAGGCACGCTGGCTCGGCCAGCCGGCGGGGCCCTTCTTCGCTCAGTTCGGCCCACCCATTTCCGACGTCGAAGCGGGCGGCGATACCGTTTACAGCTGGAAGGGCGGTTACAAGACGCGCAGGATCCCGGCGGAATACGAAAAGACCGCCGATGGTAAACGCGGCAAGCGCATCTCTGCCGCGCGCACGGAATATCTGAGCTGCTCCGTTCAGCTGACCGTCTCCTCCGACTACGTCATCCGCGCGATCCGGATCGCCGGCGACCGCAAGCGTCCGAACGGGCCGAGCTGGTGCGAGGAGTTTTTGGGCGGCGCAAAGGCGGAGTAGTCAGCTCGAACGGTCTCGGCTACCCCCCGGGCCCGCTGCCGAAAGCCAGCGGGCCTGCTTCGTCATCCGGGACTGCCTTTCATACTCATTCGCTGGCGGCCTCGGCCGCACTCTTCCGACGTTTCGCGCGCGTTTGCCCCGGCCGAGACGCTGCGGCCGGCGCGGCTGTGCGGCCATCGAACAGCTCGCGGACCAGCCCCTCGATGCTGGCGAGATCGCGAAGATGGATGTCGCGCTGGCCGAAGGGCATTTCGATCTTTTCCTCGCGGAAGCGTTTGGCGATTTCGAAACGCATATCGCTCGCCGCGCCCGCATCGGCGTTGATGTTGCCGACGTGGCAGAACAAGGTGAACTGCAGGGCATCGGCTCCGAAATCGGTGAAGGAAACGAAAGGCTCCGGAATTTTCAAGACGCGCGGATTGTCCATGGCGATTTCCAGCAGAACCCGCCGCACCTGCTCCGGGTCCGATTCATAGGAGACACCCACGGGAATCTTCAGGCGCGCCGAGAAGTCGCCATGCATCCAGTTGACCACCTGGCCGCTGATCAGGTCGGCATTGGGTACGATCACGGTCACATTGTCGAAGGTCTGGATCTGGGTAGCCCTGACGCTGACGCGCTGGACGATCCCCGTATTCGGGCCGACCTCGATGCGGTCCCCGACCTTGAAGGGCCGTTCGGCAAGCAGGATGATCCCGCTGACGAAGTTGTTGACGATGGACTGCAGGCCGAAACCGATGCCGACGGACAGGGCGCTGGCGACGATTGCGACGTTCTGGAGGTTGAGACCCGCATAGGAAAAGGCCACGAGACCCGCGATCGCAGCGCCGACATAGCCCACCCCCGTATGGATCGACGTCCTGAGGCCGGTGTCGAGGCTGGTTTGCGGCAAAAGGCGACCGTCGAGCCACCTCTGGAAACCGCGCGTTGCGACGATCACGACGACGAAAACGACGATCGCGCCGAGAATCGCAGAAGGCGAGAACGAAAATCCGGCGATCTCGAATCCGAAGAAGGCGGAGGTGAAGGTGCCGACCACATCCTCCGACTGGATGCCCCAGGGCGCGAGAAGGGCCATCACGGCTACCATGATCACGATCAGGCGCGCGAACCCGGCAAGGATCACACCGATCTGGCTGATCGTGTTGGGCTTCAGGCCGATCGCCTGCCGCATGAAGCCGCCGATCCGCGTCTGCACCGAAAAGCCGTAGGAAATCGCCTCGTCCGCAAGGCGCAGCAACAGCACGAGGCTCATCAGCACCGCCGTCGTGAAGACGATCTGCAGCGCGGCGAAGCGTCCGAAGGCCACGAAGCCGGCGAGCGGCGCAATAACGGTGAGCGCGGCGACCGCCCAGGTAACCGGAATGAGCAGGCGCCAGGCCGAGCTCGTTCCCTGCGGGTTCTCGTCATCGTCTTCGCGCGCCACAAATCTGAGCGCGAACATGGCGAGAATGCCGAGCGCGATGGCACCGAGGCCTTGGGCCGCGACGGCAAAGGAGAGGGGCGCATGGGTCGCCTTCAGGAACGCGTCGAGGGCAAGGCCCCCGACATTCACCACAGCCATGGCCACTATTATCGGAATCAGCCGCTCGGCCGCCGTGTCCGTAACGTGGACGAGCCGCCAGCTGGGCCGTTCCGGTGCGAGAACGGCGATCGAGAGTCCGTAAAAGAAGGATGCGAAGGTCAGCCCGAAAAGGACCGGCCGCAGGACCGTCGCCAGATCCGCCGGAAGAACCTTCAGAATGGACATGGCTTGGTAGAGCACGAAAAAGGCGACAGCCGGGATCAGCAAGTTGGCAAGGGTGATGGCCGCCGCTGCGGTCGCCTTGGCGAGCCCCGACGGGTGGAGAACCGAAGGGTCGCGGCTCGTGCGCCGAGTAAGCCAGCGCCGGCCCGGCGACAGGAGAAAGGCGGCGAAGCCGATCACGACCACGAGAATGCCCGCGGCCGAACGGCCGGTGCGTTCGACCAGGGCGCCGAACCAGTGCCCGACGACGCGGGACTGGTCCGCCAGCGTCTCCGGTGTCGCGGCGGCCAGATCGAACCAGAAGGAAGGATCGGCAAGGCTCTGCGAGCGCTGCAGAATGGAGCTCGTAAAGAGGGCGCGCCGCCGCTCTCCGATCGTGTCTATATCCTGCTGGGCGCGAAGCGCGATGAGATCGGCCTGCTGGACGACGCCCTGCAGGCCGGCCGCCTCCGACTGTAGTTGCGCCTGTTCGGATTTGATCGCTTCGGTCTGATTGCGGGCGGCCTGCTCGTCGGCCGGCTTCAACTGCTCGATGCGCTGATTGACGAGCTGCAATCGCGGCTGCAGTGCTGCCTTGAGCCCGGCGGCCTGCATGGGAATCTTGGCGATCTGGCTGCGCAGCTGTGAAAGAGTGACGTCGTCTATGCGTTCGGCCTGGAGCGCGGCCTCCACACGCTCCAGCGTCGCTTGCCAGGCATCGATGCGTGCCTGCTCCTCCGGAAAGGCCTTTGGCGGCACCTCCGGTAAGGCACTACTCTGGCCCTGCACATCGGCTGCTGCGCCGGCTTCCGGCTGTCCGCCGCTGTCCTGGGCAGGGGCCGGCGGTGCAAATGTCAGCAGGAAAGCGACGAGAAGCAATCGAAGCAATGTGCTGACCGAACGGCCCTGATCCAAAGCTCTTTCGAAGGTTGGGCCCGTCGCGGATGTGCGACGAAGAAGGAACCGCGTGCTCGTCATTATCAGTCCTATTCCGGTGTTCTGCATCGTGCCTCTGCCGAGCGCGGTGAAGCCGAGCCCGGGGTTTGCAAAGGCGCACCATAAGGTTGCCGACCGGATTATCCAACCTCACCCCGCCGATTTGCGCCGGCTGCTCGGCCGGAAGCGCATCGCAGACGCCCGGCACGACGGCCGCATTCCGAACGGAGACACCGCTTGGATAATTCGACGCGTCGGCTTTCGCCGGCGGCCATTATCGGCATATGCAGGAGGTTGTTGCCCGCCTCGATCCGTCCGCGTCCGAGGCAGCCCTTACGAAATTTCCGCCGCGCAAATCTCGGCCGTCAGGAGGCGAGGCGTTGCGCCCTCACAGGGTGCTTGCGAGATTCTGTGTTTTCTCTGCGAGGCACTTGGCTCGGTTCTCGAAGTCGTATTCCAGGGCGATGAACGATACGTCCTCGCCGATGCCCTGGACTCTCAGCTTTATATATTTGATCCCGTCCTTGAGCCTCGAACCATGCGCGGCAGACCATTCGTATCGGTGCATCCGCTCGTTCTGCGTTATGGACATCACCCAGTCACGCTTTTCATGCCAGCGTGGATCTGCCCTCAAATGCTCGAAGCGTTTTCCCTTGCCGTAAATATCTTCGAGTTCCTGTACAATCTCGTCGAACTTCGATCGAACGTTTGTTCCGAACCGATCCTTCCTGAACATCATCGATCCGGCACTGACACGGCAAACACCAAATCTTTCGCTGATTTCTGCTGCGTATACTTCGAAATCGGGGTGACGCCGCGGGACGGACCGAAGATTATATATGCCGCCGTGTGGGGCTACTTTTCTTAGTTCAAGAGAATTTTTACTCTGTCCCTGCTCTATGCCGAATGGACCCGCCCATGCGTCACATACGATAATGAACCATGCAAGGCAGTACGCGACATTGACAAGAATAATAGCTTTCATATCGCTATTCCCCAACGCGACTAGACCTACAGAAAATAGGCGAATACGTTTGTTGTCAATCACAAATACTAAATTGCATTTTACGATATCGATGAGAAGGCCAAAAATACGCATTATTATATATAACTTATACAAAAATAAGATTACTGCGGAACCCGAAGTTTCTTTGGAAACTATTCCCCCTAGCGGCGCCAAATACGTCTGAATATCACTGCCGCAGAAAAACGGTGCTTTTCGGTTTCATGCCGGTAAACCGAATTACCGTCGGCAGGTCTGTCGTCGAGCGCATCGACCACGCCGTCATCTTCGGCAAGGTATAGGTTCGGTGGTGTGAAGTGGCTGGGGCGCCTGGATTCGAACCAGGGAATGGCGGTACCAAAAACCGCTGCCTTACCGCTTGGCTACGCCCCAACTAAACTGGCAGGTAATCTGCTCGCCAAATCGAGCGCCTGATTAGCAAAGCTCGTGCGCGCTCACAATGCTTAACTTCGTTTGGCGCGCAGATTTATCACTCGCGGTACGGCAGCAATCTTCAGGCCGAACCGATGTTTCCTCCGCCCGGCCTTTGGCCTATGGTCGCGCCGACCCCTAAAACTCCCGAGGGCCTTCGTGCAAGCGGGAGGCCGAGTGGATGACAGGCCAGGACATGCAAGCTCCGGAATTCGACCTCGATTTCAAGCCCGCCTATGGCGAACCGGTGCGCGTAGCCGAGAACGTACAGCGCATCACGGTCAACAATCCCAGTCCGTTTACCTTCCACGGCACGAACACCTATATCGTCGGCCGAAGTTCGGTCGCGATAATCGACCCCGGCCCCGAGGACGAGGCACATTTCCATGCGCTGATGGCCGCGCTCAGGGGGCGCGAAGTGACGCATGTCGCCGTCAGCCACACCCATCGCGACCACTCTCCGCTCGTCGGCAGGCTCGCCCGGGCAACCGGCGCGATGGTCGTAGGCGGAGGACCGCACCGGGCAGCCCGGCCGCTGCATGCCGGCGAGGTCAATCCCTTCGCCGAAAGTTCGGACATGGACTTCATGCCCGATGTCGCGCTTTGCGACGGGGCACGCGTCGAAGGCGACGGCTGGAGCCTGACGGCGGTAGCGACGCCCGGGCATACGGCCAACCACATGGCCTTTGCGCTCGATGGAACCGGAATCCTGTTTTCAGCCGATCATGTGATGGCCTGGGCGACGAGCATCGTTGCGCCGCCGGACGGAGCCATGGCCGATTACATGGCCTCGCTCGACAAGCTGCTCCAGCGCGACGATCGGATCTACCTGCCAGGCCATGGCGGTGCGGTCAACGAGCCTGCCTCCTTCGTGCGGGCGTTGAAGGCGCATCGCAGGATGCGCGAGCGCGCGGTGCTCGAACGCCTGCGTGCGGGGGACCGGCAGATCGCCGACATGGTCAAGGTGATCTATGCCTCGACCGACCCACGGCTGCATGGCGCTGCGGCACTCTCGCTGCTGGCGCATATCGAAGACCTCATCGAGCAGGGGCGCGTCGAAACAGAGGGGCCGCCGTCGCTCGCCAGCGCATACCGGCTGGCGTGACGCGTTGGATCGCTGAAAGGCGCAATCCGGGGCAGGAAACCGCGCGCACTTTCTAATCGCCCGCGATCCCCAGAAGCTCGGCGTCGAGGTCGCGCAGGAACTCCTCGGCGAACATGGCTCCCATGCCGAGGTCATGGCGGCCGTAGCGCGAAGCCACGCGCAGATCGACGAAGGTCGTTTCCGCCTCTTCGCGCAATCTGATCAGCACGTCGAATCGGAAACCGACGACAAGGCTCCGCCATTCGCCTTGCAGGACGACGTCGCTGGATCGCCGTCCCGGTATGCCGTCGTCGACGAGTTGCGTGGGTCGGGCGGTTGGAACGGGGATGACGTTCGGCCCGGCATTCGCATCCCCGCCTGCCTCGGGTCGTACGGCGAGGTCTTCGAGGTCCGCCCGCGCGTTGTCGGCGCCGAACTCAGCAGTGATGGTGATCCGCGTCTGCTCGACGACCTTGCGCACGCCCTGGAATACACGGTCCAGCGCCCCTTCGTAGCGCCGGCCCGTAAGCCCCGGATAGGCTTCAACCTGCGCCTCGCGGTCTTCCCGCGTCACCGCACGCTTGCGCCCGAGCCAGCTTTCCCCCGATGCAGGCGTCCTGATCCAGGGTGCGGGCGTCGAGGTATCGGTACTGACCTCGTAGAGCGCCGGTCGCGTCAGGTATTGCACGGCCCCATAACCGAGGAACCCGAGCGGAACGGCCGCGTAGAAGAGCGCCGAAACGGAAGCGGCCCCGCCGATCGCTGCCACCTGCCAAAGACGCGTGAGCCCGACCGTTGCCAGCACGACGCTAAGGAGAGCCAAGCCCCCGGCGATCAGCGCCAGCGCCAGAAAGTGCGGCGTCGTCAGAGGACCGAAACGATGCGACAGCAGCGACAGCAGAAAAACGATGAAGGCGATGCGGGCAATGCGGCGCGCCCAATGTGCCGCGTAGGAATAGGGACGCTCGTAGCGGACAATCATCTAACGGAATCAATCCCCGAGGCGGAAAAGGACCTCGCCTTTCTTAGACCATGGCTCGGGTAGTGCAAACCCGTATCTTTTCCCCATCGGCGATGGAGATCGCCCCATGGAGGCCAAAGAGAGAGTGCGGGCGAGCGAATATGGCGGCGCCACTCACATGGGTGCCGCAAATTTGCCATTCTCGTTAACCACCTATTCAGGTTTACTATTTGGCCGGACACACGGCGCTGCAGCATTTGGAGGCATCGGCCGTCGTCGCCGGCAAGAGGCGCGGCAAATCAACGGAGAGACATCATGGCCGCACAGCAGTCTACCATGGACATCGCCATCCCCGCCCCTCCGCCCCCGGTGGGCGAAGCTGCAATGCCCATGGCACTTCTCGAGTTGGAGCTTTCGCTCGACCGCTTTTCCGGCGACAAGGACGATTTCGTCGGCTTCACGCATAAGGTGGCTCACGACATCGGCGCCGAGCTGCTCTTCGTTCTGCCGGCTTCCGGTCTCGTCGACGATTGCGTGACGATCGCCGCGATACGCCACGGCCAGGCGGAGGACAAGACACCGATCATCCTGTTCATCTGTCTCGCTCAGGACGGCACCACCATCCGCGTCGAGCAGCCGAGCGAGCACACCGCCGGTCTAAAGAGCTTCGCCAACTCCTTCGTCGGCGTCCTCGAGCGGATCTGAACCGCACTCCGTGGGGCGATTGACCAGCGATGCGCAACGGGCGCATGATGTCGCCGAGTTGAATCGCGCCAACGGATTTCGTCTTATGCGTTGCATTATCATGCCTGTCGTCCAGCGGAATGCCATCGGACTCTGTCCCCGCGAATGGGTGCCGGTCAGGAGGCAAGGATGACGACGATGACAATGAGACTGCTTGGCCTTGCGGCCGTGGGGCTGGTGCTTGCCGCGTGCCAGTCGATGTCGCCGCAGGAACGTCGAGCGAGAGACGAAAATACATGCGCCTCCTACGGCTTCAGAAGGGGCACGGATGCGTTCGCGAACTGCCTGCAGCGCATAGATCTCGACCGTCGCGCGGAAGCGCGCGCTTTCCGGTACGACAACGACGTCTTCCTGCGCGGCCCCTATTACTGGCACTGACCGGCGAGAAATCCCGCAACTCCGGACGAAGATCGACGACCGTCAGCTCGCCGCCAGAGCTTGAACCTCGGCGACCTCGCGGCCGTTGATCGCCGCCTGTGCGGCCGCAAGTCTCGCGATCGGCACTCGGAACGGCGAGCAGGAAACGTAATCGAGACCCGCTTCCTCGCAAAAGCGAATCGAGACGGGATCGCCGCCATGCTCGCCGCAGATCCCGAGCTTCAAACCGTTCTTGGTCCGCCGGCCCCGCTCCGCCGCGATCTGGATCAGTTCGCCCACGCCGTCCAAATCGAGCGAGACGAAGGGATCCTGCTCGATGATCCCCTTCTGCTGATAGGTGGCCAGGAACAGGGCCGCGTCATCGCGCGAAATGCCGAAGGTGGTCTGCGTCAGGTCGTTGGTGCCGAAAGAGAAGAAATCCGCCGATTCGGCGATCGTGTCCGCCCTGAGGGCCGCCCGCGGCAACTCGATCATCGTGCCGATCAGATAATCGATGTTCACGCCAGCCTCGCCGACGACCTCCTTGGCGACCGCCTCGATCCGCGCCTTGACGTAATCGAGCTCGGCGCGCAGGCCGACGAGCGGCACCATGATCTCGGGAACGACGGCAGCGCCGGTATCGCGGGCAGCCTGGACCGCCGCCTCGAAAATCGCGCGCGCCTGCATCTCGGCGATCTCCGGATAGGAGATTGCCAGTCGGCAACCGCGATGGCCGAGCATCGGGTTGAACTCGTGAAGCGCATCGACCCGCTGGCGAAGTTCCGCGGGATCGATCGTCAGCACGCGCGCGACCTCTGCGATCTCCTCGTCGGTTTTCGGCAGGAACTCGTGCAGCGGCGGGTCGAGAAGACGGATCGTGACCGGCAGGCCGTGCATGATCGAAAAGAGCTCGACGAAGTCGGAGCGCTGCATGGGCAGAAGCTTTGAAAGTGCGGCCCGCCGCCCTGCTTCGTCTTCGGCCAGAATCATCTCGCGCATCACATTGATGCGGTCGTCCTCGAAGAACATGTGCTCCGTACGGCAGAGTCCAATGCCTTCGGCGCCGAAGGAGCGGGCGGCGCGCGCATCCGCCGGCGTCTCGGCATTGGTGCGCACGGTCATGCGGCGGCTTGCGTCGGCCCATTGCATGATCTTGCCGAAGTCACCCGAAAGTTCCGGCTGCAGCATGGGAATCTCGCCCTTCAGCACCTGGCCGGAGGAGCCGTCGATGGTGATCACGTCGCCCTTCCGGAGCGTGACGCTCGCGGCGATCAGGAGCTCGTTTCGCTGATCGACGCGGATGCTGCCGGCGCCCGACACGCAAGGCGTACCCATACCGCGGGCGACGACCGCCGCGTGGCTGGTCATGCCGCCGCGGGTCGTCAATATGCCCTCCGCCGCATGCATGCCGTGAATGTCTTCAGGACTCGTCTCGACGCGAACGAGAATGACCTTGCGGCCTTCCTTGACCGCCTGCACGGCCTCGTCGGAGCTGAAGACGATCTCGCCCGTGGCGGCACCCGGCGAGGCCGGCAGGCCGGAACCGATAATGTCGCGGCGGGCATGAGGGTCGATCGTCGGATGCAGAAGCTGGTCGAGCGAAGCCGGATCGATGCGCGCCACCGCCTCCTCCTTCGAGATCAGCCCTTCCTCGGCCATGTCGACGGCGATCTTCAGCGCCGACTTGGCCGTGCGCTTGCCGGAACGCGTCTGCAGCATCCAAAGCTTGCCGCGTTCGATCGTGAACTCGATGTCCTGCATGTCGCGGTAGTGGCGCTCGAGCGCGTTGCATATCTTCTCGAACTCGGCAAAAGCCTCCGGCATCAGCTTTTCCAGTGACGGCTTGTCCGAACCCGACGCGATGCGGGCCGCTTCGGTGATGTTCTGCGGCGTGCGGATGCCGGCGACCACGTCCTCGCCCTGAGCATTGACGAGAAACTCGCCATAGAGCTCTTTCTCGCCCGTCGACGGGTTGCGCGTGAAGGCGACGCCCGTCGCGGACGAATTGCCGAGATTGCCGAAGACCATGGCCTGGACGTTGACGGCCGTGCCCCAGCCGGCCGGTATGCCGTGAAGGTGCCGGTAGGTGATGGCCCGCGGGTTCATCCAGCTCGAAAAGACGGCTCCGATCGCGCCCCAGAGCTGAATTTCCGGGTCCTGCGGGAAAGGCACGCCGAGCATCTCCTCGATCGCCTCCTTGTAGCGTGAGATCACGTGCTGCCATTCGACGGCGGAAAGCTCCGTGTCCTGCTCGTGACCGAGGCGCGCCTTCTCGTCCTCCAGAACTTCCTCGAAAACCTCGTGGTCCACCCCCATCACCACATCGCCATACATCTGGATGAAGCGGCGGTAACTGTCCCAGGCAAAGCGCGCATCGCCGGCGTCGTGGCCGAGCGCATGCACGGATTGATCGTTGAGGCCGAGGTTCAGGACCGTGTCCATCATTCCCGGCATGGAGGCGCGCGCGCCGGAACGGACCGACAGAAGCAGCGGGCGGTTCGTATCGCCGAAGACGCGCCCGGTGATTTTCTCCATCCGCGCAATGCCCTCGCGGACCTGCTCGCGCAGACCCTCGGGCATGCAGCGGTCCTTCTCGAGATAGCTGTTGCAGGCAGCGGTGACGATTGTGAGCCCCGGCGGCACCGGCAGGCCGAGATTGCACATCTCCGCGAGGTTAGCCCCCTTGCCGCCCAGCCGGTCGCGATCTTCCGCGCCCCCTTCGGCCTCTCCCGCACCGAAGGTATATACCCATTTCGCCATGCCTGTTCTCCACCCGAAACAGCCGCCGACCTAAAATCATGAACGTGATCGAATCCAAGAAGTCAGAGCGGGATGCGGGCGGAAAAGCGCACGCACTTTTCCTCACCCCGCTCCAGACCATCTACAGTATATGGTCCGGGCTGAAAATGCACTCGGCGAAGATTTTGTTGCAGTGCACCAAATTGGAGGGTCGCCATCAGACGGCTTCGCGCAGCCGCTCTGCCGTCTGTAGGTCTACCGAGACGAGCTGCGAGACCCCCTGCTCCGCCATCGTGACCCCGAACAGGCGGTTCATCCGGGCCATGGTGATCGGATTGTGGGTGATGATGACGAAGCGGGTCTCGGTGGAGGCCGCCATTTCGTCCATCAGGTTGCAGTAGCGCTCGACATTGTGGTCGTCGAGCGGCGCATCCACCTCGTCGAGAACGCAGATCGGGGCCGGATTGGTGAGGAAGACGGCAAAGATCAGCGCCATGGCAGTCAGCGCCTGCTCGCCGCCGGAAAGCAGCGTCATCGTCTGCGGCTTCTTGCCGGGCGGCCGGGCAAGGATTTCGAGCCCCGCTTCCAGCGGGTCGTCGCTTTCGATGAGCTGCAGTTCCGCCGTGCCGCCCCCGAAGAGATGGGTGAAAAGCCGCTGGAACTGCACATTGACCACGTCGAACGCGGCAATCAGCCGCTCTCGGCCCTCGCGGTTGAGGTTCTGGATGGCACTCCTCAACCTGCGGATCGCCTCGATGACGTCGTCGCGTTCCTTGAGCAGCGCCGCGAGCCGTTCCGAAAGCTCCTTCTGCTCCTCGTCTGCGCGCAGGTTGACGGCGCCGAGCCTCTCCCGCTCGATCTTCAGCCGCTCGAGTTCCCGTTCCACGCTGCGCATATCCGGCAGTCCTTCGTCGGAGCCGAGGCCGGTAAGGCGCATCACTTCATGGGGGGCGCAGGACAGTGCTTCGAGGATGCGCGCCTCTATCTCGACACGCCGCTCCCGCGCAGAAACGAGCCGCTCTTCGGCGCGGCCGCGCTTTTCGCGTACCTCTGCCAGTTCCGAGAGCGCGGTGGCGGCCTGGCGATCCGCTTCGCGCTGGTGGTTTTCCGCCTCGGCGAGTCTGTCGGCCGCCTCTCGGCGCGACGCCTCCGCCTTTTGCAGCTCGTTCATCAGCGCGCGGCGCTTGTCGTCGAACTCGTCAGGCGCATCGAGCAGTTCCTCGACCTCCTCGCGCGCCTCCGCCTCGCGCTCGCGAAGCGTCGCAATGTGATCTTCGGCGCTCGCCGCCCTCGCTGCCCAGGTCTCTCGCTCCCCGGCGATGGCCGCAAGCCGCCTGAGGCGCCCGTCGTTTTCGCGTGCGAGACCGTCATGTGCGGCGCGAGCTTCGGCCGCCGCCGCACGGTCGGTCGCGACTTCGGCCGTCCGATTGCTCAGCCGCAGGTCGAGCTCTGCAAGATCCGGCTGACCGGCAGAGGCTTCCCTGGCCGCCTCGATCTCTTCGGCGATCTCCTCGGCCTGCCCCTCGATCTGGAGCTTCGTCTCGGCAAGCACCGCGCGGCGCCGGGCAAGATCGCCGGAAGCCCGCTCGGCGGCTGCCAAGGCATCGCGCGCCTCGGAGAGCTGCCGGGTAAGCATGCGTTGCGCCTCGCGCGAAAGCCTCAGCCGCTCATCCTCGGCGCGGATGTGCGCGCCGGCAGCGGCAAGATGCGCCTCCGCCTTCAGCAAAGCCTCGCTCGCCTCCTCGGCTGCACCTTCCAGTTCGGAAAGGCGGTTCTTCTGGGCGAGCCTCAGGGCTGCAGCACTCGGCGCTTCCGAGCCGGTAACGTGGCCGTCCCATCGCCAGACGGCGCCTTGCCTCGTCACCAGCCGCTGGCCGGTCCTGAGGAGCGGCAGCAGTCGCTCCGCCTCCTCGTCGCTCTCGATGATCCCGATCTGCCGGAGCGCTCGTCTCAGCGCCTCCGGTGCCTGGACGAAATCGATCAAAGGGAGGGCGCCAGCCGGCAATGCGGGATCGTTCGCATCGTCGCCGGGCATGCGCCAGTGCGCCGGCGCCGCCTGTTCCAGGGGCGAATCGAGGTCGTCGCCAAGAGCCGCGCCGAGCGCCGCCTCGAAGCCGCGCTCGACTTTCATCTCCTCGACGACGGCCGGATAAGTGCTTCCGCCGGCCGCCTCCAGCATGCGCCGGATCGTTCGCGCTTCCGTCTCGATGCCGTTCAGCCGCGCCCGGGCCTCGTCGACGGGCGGGCGCGCGGCGGCTTCGTCGGCGCGCGCCTCGGCGAGTCTCTCTTCGACGGCGGCGACGGCGGCCTCGGCCTCCTCCAGCGCCGCCTCCGCAAGCTCCACCTGCCCTCTCTTCTCGTCCGGATCGGGGAGGCGCGCCATCTGACCGTCAAGCTCGTCGACTTCGCGCCCCTGATCCGCGAGCTGGCGTGCAAGTCGCGCCTGCCGCTCGGAGAGATCGCGCAGCGCTCTCTCGATCTGGTTGCGCGCGGCTTGCGCCTCGGCGCGCTCGGCCGTAATGCGGGCGAGACCGGCTTCGCTCGCCGCCAGCTTTTCATTGGCCTCGTCGAGCCTTTCACGCGCCTGAGCGCCGCGATCATCCGCCTCGGCCAACGCGTCTCGCAGATCTTCCTCCTCCTGATCGAGGCGGGCGAGAATGCCGGCATTGTCGGCGACCAGCCGCTCTTCGCGGGCAATGTCCTCCGCAAGTTGCGCCAGTCGCCGCTGCAATTCCTCACGGCGGCGCAGGATCCGGCCGGCATCCTCCTCGAGCTGCGCGCGAGCGATCTGCAGGCGCTGCAGCCCGGCAGCGAACTTCGCCTCGTTTTCACGCAGTTCCGGCAGCTTGAGGCTCGCGATCGCCTGAGCCTTGGCGGCTTCCATCTGCGCCTGCGCCTTCTCGGCGACGAGGGCAGTGATCTGGTTCAGCTGGCTGGTCGCCTCGGCCTCCGCTTCCTTGGCCTGCACCCAGCGGGTATGGAACAGGATCGCCTCGTGCCGGCGGATTTCCGCCGACAGCATCTTGAACCGGTTGGCCTGGCGCGCCTGGCGCTTGAGGCTCTCGATCTGGCTTTCGAGCTGCGAGGTGACGTCGTCGAGGCGCTCGAGATTGGTTTCGGCCGCCTTCAGCCTGAGTTCCGCCTCATGCCGGCGCGAATGGAGACCGGAAATGCCGGCCGCCTCCTCGAGCAGCTGCCGGCGCGCCTGCGGCTTGGCGGCGATCAGCTCGCCGATGCGGCCCTGGCCCACCATCGAGGGCGAGCGCGCGCCGGTGGACGCATCGGCAAACAGCAACTGCACGTCCTTGGCGCGCGCCTCCTTGCCATTGATGCGGTAGACCGAGCCCTGCTCGCGCTCGATACGGCGCGTCACCTGTATCTCGTCGCTGTCGTTGAAGGCTGCGGGTGCGGTGCGGTCGCTATTGTCCAGGTAAAGGCCGACTTCGGCCGTGTTGCGCGCCGGGCGGTTGCCGGATCCGGAAAAGATCACGTCGTCCATGCCGGAGGCACGCATGTTCTTGTAGGAGTTCTCGCCCATCACCCAGCGGAGAGCCTCGACGAGGTTGGACTTGCCGCAGCCGTTCGGTCCGACGACCCCGGTCAGGCCGCGCTCGATGACGAATTCCGTCGGTTCGACAAAGGACTTGAAGCCGAGCAGGCGCAGCCGGGTGAATTTCATGACGGACACGCTGGGGTGGACGGCGGCGCATACCCCCCTCTGCCCTGCCGGTAACCGGCGATCGGAACTTGCCGGCGAAAACCAAGCCCCATCAGCCGATGCGCACGCAGTTCATTCCAGAGCTTGGTTTCCGCCTCCGTCATGGCATTGCGCATGCGGCGGGCGTTGCCGCGAACTTCCGGCGATACGTCAGCGTGAGGCATGGCGAAGCCCCACCGACCGGAGACAAAAAACGGGCGCACGGCTGCCGCCGTCGCCCGTCGGAATTGAAAGCGAAGGATCAGAGCTTGCTGTCGATGAGGGCCGACATAACGTCAACCGACATGTCCCCCGAATAGTGCTCACCGTTGACGAAGAAGGTCGGCGTCGACTTGACCCCGAATTCCTTGGCGCCCCTCTGCATGACTGCATTCACATCATCCAGAAGTTTCTGGTTCGTCAAGCAGGCCTCGAAGCTCTCCTGTGTAAAACCGGCGAGTTTCGACAATTGCAGGAGTGCATCGCGGCCGTTCTGCGCAGCCGCCCACTGCTCCTGCTGCTTGAACAGCATGGAAACCATCGGGAAATACTGCCCCTCCGGCGCACAGCGCGCCAGCATGAAGGCGGCTGCCGCGCGCGGGTCGAAGGGGAATTCGCGAACGATGAAGCGTACCTTGCCGCTGTCGATATACTTCGTCTTGATCGCGTCGAATGTATCGTTGTGGAAATTGGCGCAATGCGGGCAGGTCATCGACATGTATTCGACGATGGTGACCGGCGCATTGGCTTCTCCGAGCGCCATTTCCGGCAGCGCTCCGGGCTCCAGGAGCTTCGCCATGTCGACGCTGCCCTCCGACTTCGGCAACTCGACCTTGGCGGCAGGGGTTGTGGCCTGCGCCACTTCGGTCGCCGGCTTCGCCTCGCTCGCGGCGGCAGGCGCCTGAGACGTCGAGGCGGTGGTCGTCGCATCGGTGCTCGCCGTGGTCTCGGCGGGCGTCGTTGAAGCCGCCTCCTTCTTTTCATCGCTGCAGGCTGCGAGCGCCAGAGCGAGCGCTGCAACGGCGACGCCGCTCAGCAGGCGTTTCGGAAGGCTTGTTTGGGAAGCGGACATGGACAGGACCCGTGTTCTACTCGAGGGAAATTGAAGCGTGATTTCGATAACTTGCCACGTGCGGGGCGACAAGAGGGGGTGTTTCGACAGCGTTCAAACAATCGTGACCGTCATCGCCGCGGCGTCGACAGAACGGCAGTGCCGAGCCGCTTCAGCGCCGCCTTCAACGCGTCGCTTTCGACGCCTTCCACCATGGTTTCGAGCCGCCGGGCAGCCTCGCCGACAAGGGGCAGCGGGCGGCTGTAGCGCTTGGGCGGCGGTGCGACCGGCTTCTGGACGATGCGCAACTGGCCGATTGCGTGGAAACCGAAGAAGCCGTTGATGCGCTGGATCAGCTCGCCCTGGGCATGGGTCAGGAAAAGCGCCCGGGCGCCTTCGCACGCGACCGTCAGCACACCCGGCTGGTATCCGCCTTCGCCGGCGATCTCGGAAGCGCGGCGCGGCCAGGCAATTCTTTCCGGCCGGGTGCAATCGGCGAACTCCGCGCCCGCGATTTCGTCCCACGACCCGAGCAGCATCGTGTTGATGCCGGCACGCTTCGCCAGCACCGGATCGATCAGGCCGTTGGCAACTTCGCTGATCTGAACGACGCCCTTGCGGGCCTTTCTCTCACTCACGGAACGACTTTCTGTTTGCAATTTCGATCGAACCTTGCGGCTCGAGCCGGCATCGGCCAAGTATAGGCCGCAAAAGGATCTCCCTGCAAATGATGCGCGATCTTCCACAGGCGGCGAGCGCCGCACTTCTTCTCGAATGGTACGATCGCCACCACCGCGACCTTCCATGGCGGGTCTCGCCGGCAGCGGCGCGGAAAGGTGCGGTTGCCGACCCCTATCGCGTCTGGCTGTCGGAGGTGATGCTTCAGCAGACGACGGTCCAGGCAGTCAAAGCCTATTTCGAGAAATTCCTCACCCTGTGGCCGACGGTCGGCGACCTTGCCGCTGCGGACACCGAGGATGTGATGAAGGCCTGGGCCGGCCTCGGCTACTACGCCCGCGCGCGAAACCTGAAGAAATGTGCCGAAGCGGTCGCCCGCGATCACGGCAGCCGTTTTCCCGATAGCGAAGAGGGGCTGAAAGCGCTGCCGGGCATCGGCGACTACACCGCCGCAGCCATCGCCGCGATCGCCTTCAACCGGGCAAGTGCCGTTCTCGACGGAAATGTGGAGCGCGTGATCTCGCGCCTCCATGCCGTCGAGACGCCGCTGCCCGCGGCCAAGCCCGAAATGCGGGCCCTCGTCCACGCGCTGACCCCGGCCGATCGGCCGGGCGATTTCGCGCAGGCGATGATGGATCTCGGCGCGACGATCTGCACGCCGAAACGGCCTGCCTGTGCCCTCTGTCCCTTTCGCGCGGATTGCCGGGCCCTGAAAACAGCCGACCCGGAGACATTTCCGCGCAAGGCAGCCAAGAAGGAGAAGCCGCTGCGCCGGGGTGCGGCCTTCGTCGCCGTCGACGGCTTCGAGGCGGTCTATCTTCGCAAGCGCCTCGAAACGGGCCTCCTCGGCGGCATGACAGAAGTGCCCGGCACGGACTGGACGGCGCGCCGCGACGGCGACACCTCGATTGACGCTCATCCCTTCCCGGCAGCGTGGGAGCCGTGCGGGACCGTCAACCACGTCTTCACGCATTTCGAGTTGCACCTTTCCGTCTTTCGGGCCAGGGTCTGGCGCGCCAATGTCGGAGAGGCGCGGACCGGCACGAGCGGATGGTGGGAGCCGCTCGCCTCGCTCAAGGCGCAGGCGCTTCCGACTGTCATGAAAAAGGCAATCGCCAAGGCTATACCGCATGCGTTCGAAGCGGGCTAAATGCAAGGCGAGCGCTTTGCGGCCGCTCCGGCCCAATTTCCGTCGCAAGCCAAGGATCGGCAGGAATACCAATGAGCAGCATCGACATCCGCCACATCGTTTTCGACATCGGCAAAGTGCTGATCCATTACGATCCGAACCTTCCCTATTCCCGCCTCATACCGGACGAGGCGGAACGCAACTGGTTTTTCGCCAATGTCTGCACGTCAGACTGGAACATAGAGCAGGATCGCGGCCGCTCCTGGGAAGAGGCGGAGGCACTCCTCATCCGCAATCATCCCGAACGGGAAGATCACATCCGCGCCTTTCGCCGGCACTGGCATGAAATGGTGCCGCACGCCTATGTGGGGACGGTCGCCATCATGGAAAGCCTGATCGCCGACGGCTGGGACGTCACGATGCTGACCAATTTCGCCTCCGACACCTTCCGGGAGGCGCAGAAGCTTTATCCCTTCCTGACCCTGCCGCGCGGGGTTACGGTCTCCGGCGACGTGCGGCTCATCAAGCCCGATCTCGCCATCTACCGGACCCACGCGAAGACCTTCGATCTCGATCCGGGCGCGACGCTCTTCATCGACGACAGCGCCGCCAATGTCGAAGGCGCGCAAGCGGCCGGCTGGCACGCGGTTCAGTTCACCGGCGCAGAAAGGCTGAAGGCCGATCTGGCGGCCTACGGTATCCAGCCTTCCGGGGCGGCACCCGCGCTGACAGCGGCCGCCGTGCCGTAATCGGCCGACGCCAGAATTGATACAAACGCCCGGAATCCTCTTCGGATTCCGGGCGTTTAAAGCGCTCATCCGGGACTGAAGGTACAAAAACCGGAGGGGGGCGCTTATCGAAGACCCAGGCGGAACTGGTTGATCAGTTCAGTTTTGCCAGGTCGTTTCGAATGACGGATCTGAGCGCGTCGATCGGTTTCAACACGCTTCCCTCCTCGAAGTGCCAGAAGGTCCAGCCGTTGCAGGCGTCGAGGCCCTGCACTTTCGCGCCGAGGCGATGAATGGATCCGGCCTCGCCGCCGGACGCAAGCGTGCCGTCGGCGCGAACGATCGCGCTGTAGCGGCGCTTCGCATCCGTCAGAACCGTGCCGGGCTTGATGAGCCCGCTTTCCACCAGAGTGTTGAAGGCGACGCGCGGCTCCGCCTTCTTGCCGGTCATGACCGAGAGCGTGGCCTTGCCGAGCGGCTCCACGGCCGCGATACGTTCGGCGGCGGCGTCGATATAGTCCTGCTCGCGCTCGATGCCGACGAAGTGCCGGCCGAGGCGCTTGGCGACCGCCCCGGTGGTGCCGGAGCCGAAGAACGGGTCGAGCACGACGTCGCCGGGCTTGGTCGAGGCCATCAGAATGCGGGCAAGCAGCGCTTCCGGCTTTTGTGTCGGGTGTACCTTCTTACCGTCGTCTCCCTTCAGCCGCTCGGAACCGGAGCAGATGGGGAACAGCCAGTCGGAGCGCATCTGAACGTCGTCGTTCGCCGCCTTCATCGCTTCGTAGTTGAAGGTATACCCCTTGGCTTTGGCGTTCGGCGTCGCCCAGATCAGCGTTTCATGCGCGTTCTGGAAGCGGCGGCCCTTGAAGTTCGGCATCGGATTGGTCTTGCGCCAGATGATATCGTTCAAGACCCAGAAGTGCAGGTCCTGAAGGATCGCGCCGACCCGGAAGATATTGTGGTAGGAGCCGATGACCCAGAGCGTGCCGGTGGGCTTCAGGACACGCCGGCAGGCAAGCAGCCAGGCGCGGGTGAAAGCGTCATAGGCTTCGAAGGAGGCAAACTGGTCCCAATCGTCGTCCACTGCATCGACCAGCGACTGGTCGGGCCGGTGCAACGTGCCGCCGAGCTGAAGATTATAGGGCGGGTCGGCGAAGACGACATCGACCGAATGATCGGGAAGCGCGTTCAGCGCGGCCACGCAATCTCCCTTGATGATGCTGTCCAGCCAGTTCAACGGACGGGCGGCACGGGAGATTTCGGCAAGCGAAACAACTGATGACATTGGCAACTCGCAAATACGCTTACTCGGACTGACGATAGGCTTATGGTTACCGAAGATGGTTACCAAAGCCTGAAGGCGCCGGAAAAATCTGCGTCGCTGCAGGGGCCGTCGTCCAGGCGGCGCCGTCCGGGACTTGCCGGCCCGCGATACTTCGACTACCATCGAAGTATGAAGGAAGGTCCGGACATAGCTCTTATTGGCTCGTTGATCGGCGATCCTGCACGCGCGAACATGCTGACCGCTCTGATGGGCGGCCAGGCGCTGACGCCGACGGAGCTCGCAGCCCAGGCCGGCATCACGCTGCAGACCGCCAGTTCGCACCTCGCCAAGCTGGAGGCGGGCGGCTTGCTGACACAGCGCAAGCAGGGCCGGCACCGCTATTACGCGCTGAGCGAGGACGAGGTCGGCCTCATGCTCGAAAGCCTCATGGGTTTTGCCGCCGGGCGCGGCCTGACGCGCTCGCGGCCCGGACCGAAGGACCCGGCACTGCGCAAGGCACGCGTCTGCTACAACCATCTTGCCGGCGATTACGGCGTGCGCATGCTGGACAGCCTGATCGCCGCCCGGCAGATCGAAATGACGGGCGACGACGATCTGGCCCTGACCGATGCCGGGCGTGTCCGCATCGAGTCGCTCGGGATCGACTACGCCGCGCTCAGGAAATCCCGGCGGCCGATCTGCCGCACCTGCCTCGACTGGAGCGAGCGGCGGTCGCATCTCGCCGGCTCGCTCGGGGAAGCGTTGCTGACGCTCTTCATCGACAAGGGCTGGGCGAAACGGGAGCAGAGCAGCCGTGCAGTTCGCTTTACGGCGCCAGGCGAGAAGTCCTTTCTGGAGCTCTTCCCGCGGTGATCACGACGTTTTGCACCGTCGGCTGCAGCGATTGTGAGTTGAATCGGCCACAATCGCCGGTTCTCCATCTCCTGCCCAGGTTGAGCTTTGATCCGCCATCGTATAAAGCTGCGAACACCGTTTCCCGCGCCGCTTTTCAGCTCCTCCCCTGCCGGCGGCGCCTTTCTCCCAAGGAACCGATTTATGACCGGTATCGACCTCATCATCTTCGACTGCGACGGCGTGCTCGTCGACTCGGAAATCATCGCTTCGGAAGTCGAGGCCGGACTGCTGACGGAAGCGGGCTATCCGATCAGCATCGAGGAAATGTCCGAACGCTTTTCCGGCATGACCTGGCGCGACACGCTGCTGGCGGTCGAGAAGGAAGCAAGCATTCCGCTCTCCGCCTCGCTGATCGACAAGGTCGATGCCATTCTCGACATGCGGCTTGCCCGCGACGTCAAGATCATCGAAGGCGTGCGGCCGGCACTCATGCAACTGACGCTTCCGCATTGCATCTGCTCCAACTCCACTTCCAAACGGCTTGCGATGATGCTCGGCAAAGTCGGAATCAAGGATCATTTCGGCAAGCACATCTATTCCGCGCGCGATCTCGGGCCGGATCGCGTCAAGCCGAAGCCGGACATCTTCCTGCATGGGGCCGCCCAGTTCGGCGTCGATCCGGCACGCGTTCTTGTCATCGAAGACTCGGTTCACGGCATTCATGGCGCCCGCGCGGCGGGCATGCGCGTCGTCGGTTTTACCGGCGGTTCGCATACGTTCGCAGCCCATGCGGACAAGCTGACGGAAGCCGGTGCCGAAACGGTCATCTCGCGAATGGCGGCGCTTCCCGGAGTAATCGCCGCGCTCGCGGAATGGTCGGAGTCCATGACGGCTTAGGGGGGACTGCTTAGGGGGACGGCTTAGGGCGGGCGAAGACTCCATGCCGCATTGAAGCCGCATGGACTTCCTCCGAGAATCGGCCGATTTTCAGACTGCGCGCGGGCATATCAAGCAAACCCCCAGAAGGGGGAATTTTCCAAGGAGGAAACACAATGCGTCTTTCACGATTGACCGGAATGGCCCTGGCGGCCAGCGTCGCGTTTGCGCCGCTCGCCCATGCCGACATCACCATCGGAGTCATCACGCCGCTCACCGGTCCCGTTGCGGCCTTCGGCGAGCAGGTCAAGAACGGCGCCGAAGCGGCGGTCGAAGCGATCAACAGCGCCGGCGGCGTCAATGGCGAGAAACTTGTCGTCAAGATCGTCGACGACGCGGGCGAACCCAAGCAGGCCGTCTCGGTCGCCAACCAGCTGGCGGGCGAAGGCATAAAATACGTGGTCGGACCGGTGCTTTCCGGCACCTCGATGCCGGCATCCGACGTGCTGGCGGAAAACGGTATCCTGATGGTCACGCCGACGGCAACGACCCCGGACCTGACCACCCGCGGCCTGTGGAACGTTCTGCGCACCTGCGGACGCGACGATCAGCAGGCCGTCGTCGCCGCCGACTACGTCGTCAAGAACTTCAAGGACAAGCGCGTCGCGGTCCTTCACGACAAGGGAGCCTATGGCAAGGGTCTTGCCGACGGCTTCAAGGCTGCGATCAACGCAGGCGGCATCACCGAGGTGGTCTATGAGGGCCTGACGCCCGGCGAGAAGGACTTCGGGGCGATCGTCACCCGCCTCAAGTCCGAGAACGTCGACGTCGTCTATTTCGGCGGCTATCACGCGGAGGGCGGGCTGCTCGCTCGCCAGATGCATGACCAGGGCGTGAAGGCGCAGCTCCTCGGCGGCGACGGTCTTTCCAACACCGAGTTCTGGGCAATCGGCGGCGAAGCCGCATCGGGCACCGTCTACACCAATGCCAGCGACGCCACCCGCAACCCCGCCGCCGCCCCGGTGATCGAGGCCCTCAAGGCCAAGAACATCCCCGCGGAAGCCTTCACGCTCAACGCCTATGCCGCCGTGCAGGTTCTCAAGGCGGGCATCGAGAAGGCGGGCTCGCCCGACGACGCGACTGCCGTTGCCACCGCCATCAAATCCGGCGACGCGATCGACACGGTCATCGGCAAGCTGACCTACGGCGAAAGCGGCGATCTCACCTCGCCAAGCTTCTCGCTTTACAAGTGGGAAGGCGGCCAGAGCGTCGCGGTCGAGTAAGCGGCCGCTGAACGAGAAATACGAACGCCGGGTCACTGTGAACTGACCCGGCGTTTTTTTGAGGAATGGGCTGAGTTCTGCGGGATTTGCCCCTCATCCGGCCTGCCGGCCACCTTCTCCCCGCAAGCGGGGCGAAGGGAATGCGCGGCTGCCCTTGTTCTCGTCCCCTCGCCCCGCTTGCGGGGAGAGGGTTAGGGCGAGGGGCAAGCCTACCCTCGAACCGCCCCGTTACTTGGTCCTGTACGGCCCTTCGTCAAATCCTACGAAGACCTTCGCTTCGGCGCCGGCGCCGGCAGGAAGCGTCACATCGGCCTTGGTGAAAACGAACTGGGTGGTGGCGCTGCCCGCCGGCACTTCGACCGGATATTGAGTGAGCTCCGAATAAAGCGTCTTCTCGCCATCCGTGGCGGCGACGCGGATCGGCAGCGTCACCCTGCCCGGCCCGCCGGCGGGACCGGCGACCACGCGACCCTGCACCACGACCGTCATCGTCAGCTTGTCCGGGCTCTGCACGCATTGGCGCGTCGTATCGGCAAGCGAGGCCTGATAGACAATCTTGCTCGGATCGTCCTTGGCACCCTTTGCATAGGTGCGGTAGGAGGAGGTACCGTCGCGGAGGCTGATCGGCGGGCAGGCCGCCTGGATCACCGCAGGCGTCGGCGCCGTCGCGCTTCCGCCGGCGTCGATGGCGCCGCCCGATTGCGTCTTGTTACAGCCGGCAGCGGCCAAAAGAAGGGATACTGCGAGAACACGGCGAAATACTTTGCCAGACACGTTGCACAACCTCTACTGAACGGACGAACTCCCAAACCGCGATGATTTCGGCTTATAACAAAGCCAAACTCGCCGCGGCCGGCTTCAACGGGCGAGAGCTCGAGACCGCCTCGGGTCAACTCGAGCTCAGGGCCGAAAACGGCTGGAGGCCTTTCTTGACCTTCGGGCATCGTCTATATCAGCGGCGAAATCAAAAATCGACCGGTCCACGCTCCCCAACCGAAATTTCCGAAACCGACGTGAAATTGCCACGGTGACAAGAATGGCCGCGCGATTTGCCAGGGACTGACGCAAAAGCGCCTGCAGCGCCGCGCGTCTCATTCAGACGCGCAAACGACGAAGGAAGACGATGGTGAAGTATATTTCAACACGGGGAGAAGCGGCCTCTCTCGGTTTTTGCGATGCTCTTCTGGCGGGACTTGCCCGCGACGGCGGACTTTACCTGCCGAAGGAATGGCCGGCGCTCTCGAAAAAAGAGATCCGGGCGCTGCGCGGCAAATCCTATCAGGAGATCGCCTTCACCGTTCTCGAACCCTTCACCAATGGCGAAATCCCGGCGGCCAAGTTCCGCGAGATGATCGACGAGGCCTACGCCACTTTCCGTCATCCGGCCGTAGCACCCCTCGTCCAGACCGGACCGAACGCTTTCGTGATGGAGCTCTTTCACGGTTCGACGCTCGCCTTCAAGGACGTCGCCATGCAGTTGCTCGCCCGGCTGATGGACTATGTCCTTGCCGAACGGGGTGAGCGGGCGACGATCGTGGGAGCGACTTCCGGCGATACCGGCGGCGCCGCGATCGACGCCTTCGCCGGCCGCGATCGCACCGATATCTTCATCCTCTTTCCGCAGGGCAAAGTGTCGCCCGTGCAGCAAAGACAGATGACCACGTCCACGGCATCGAACGTGCACGCGGTCGCCGTGAAGGGCAATTTCGACGATTGCCAGAACCTGGTCAAAGCCATGTTCAACGACCAGGCCTTCCGCGACCGCGTGAAGCTTTCCGGCGTCAATTCGATCAACTGGGCGCGTATCATGGCTCAGATCGTCTACTACTTTACGACGGCGGTCGCTCTCGGCGCGCCCGACCGGAAGATCTCCTTCACCGTGCCGACCGGCAATTTCGGCGATATTTTCGCAGGCTACGTCGCCAAGCGCATGGGTCTGCCGATCGACAAGCTGATCATCGCCACCAACGAAAACGACATTCTGGCGCGCACCCTGAAGAACGGCCGCTACGAGATGCGCGACGTCAAGGCGACGACCTCGCCTTCGATGGACATCCAGATCTCGTCGAACTTCGAAAGGCTCATCTTCGAGGCGAACGAGCGCGATCCGGCGGAAGTCCGCGCAGCCATGGCGAGCCTCAGGCAATCCGGCTCGTTCACGCTCGGCGACGCAGCGCTGAAAAAAATCCGCAAGGAATTTCGCGCGGGCCGCGCCTCGGAGAAAGATGTGGCGAAGACGATCCGCAAGACCTTCGACGAAACCGGCTATCTCCTTGATCCGCATACGGCAATCGGCGTTTTCGTGGCAGCCAAGCACGAGAAGAACTCCGCCCCGATGGTCACCCTTGCGACTGCCCATCCGGCAAAATTCCCCGCCGCAGTAAAATCGGCAAGTGGTATTGACCCCGCGCTTCCGACGTGGCTTGCTGATCTCATGACTAGGGCGGAGCGTTTCGACATCCTGGATCCGGAGCTCAAGAGCGTCGAAACCTTCATCGGCGAGCGTACCCGCGTTCGGGAATAGAGCGAAAGATCACGGATGATGAAAGTTGAGTGCACCCGGCTCCCTTCCGGGCTGACGGTGGTTACCGAGCGAATGCCGCATCTGGAAAGCGTGGCGCTCGGAGTCTGGATCAAGTCCGGTTCGCGCAACGAAACCGTGAATGAACACGGAATTGCGCATCTCCTGGAGCACATGGCTTTCAAGGGCACGAGGCGGCGCAGCGCCCGCCAGATCGCCGAGGAAATCGAGAATGTGGGCGGCGAGGTCAACGCCGCAACTTCGACGGAAACGACTTCCTACTATGCCCGCGTGCTCAAGGACCATCTGCCGCTGGCGGTCGATATCCTCGCCGACATTCTGACGGAATCGACCTTCGAGGCGGACGAGCTCCGTCGCGAGAAGCAGGTCATCCTGCAGGAGATCGGCGCGGCGGACGACACGCCGGACGACGTCGTCTTCGATCGCTTTGCCGAGACCGCCTATCGCGGCCAGACGGTCGGCAGGCCGATTCTCGGCACGCCGGAAACGGTGATGTCCTTCAGCGCGGATCAGATCCGGCAGTATCTCGGCCGCAACTATACGACCGACCGCACCTTCATCGTTGCCGCCGGCGCCGTGGATCACGACACCATCGTGCGCCAGGTGGAGGAGCGTTTCGCCTCCCTGCCCGCCGAACCCGTTTGCGCTCCCGTCATCGAGACCGCGCGCTACACCGGCGGCGACAGCCGCGAGAGCCGCGACCTGATGGACGCGCAGGTTCTGCTCGGCTTCGAAGGCAAGGCCTATCACGCGCGTGATTTCTATTGTTCGCAGATCCTTGCCAACATCCTCGGCGGAGGCATGTCTTCCCGCCTGTTCCAGGAAGTGCGCGAACATAGAGGCCTCTGTTATTCGGTCTACGCCTTCCATTGGGGCTTTTCCGATACCGGCATCTTCGGCGTGCATGCGGCAACGGGCGGAGAAAACCTGCCGGAATTGATGCCGGTGATCGTCGATGAATTGCGCAAGTCGTCCTTGAGCATCGATCAGCAGGAGATCGAGCGTGCCCGCGCACAGATCCGGGCGCAATTGCTGATGGGCCAGGAAAGCCCGGCCGCGCGTGCGGGACAAATCGCACGGCAGATGATGCTGTACGGCCGGCCCATTCCTAATGAGGAACTGATGGAACGCCTGTCGGGCATCACCATCGAGCGCCTGACCGACCTGGCCGGCCGCCTGTTCTTCGACACGGTTCCGACGTTGTCGGCCATCGGGCCGCTCGGGCAGCTCGCTCCCCTGAACGACATATTGGCCTCGCTGACCGCTAAGGCGGACGCTATCCATGCTGCGGCGAGCTGACCGGTCGTTGCCGGTCGCATGCCTTCCTTCAACGTCCTCGTTTTCCTTGTACAATTCTTAAAATCGGATTCGATTTGGGCGTAAACTTGTGCAACGTTTCGCATTGAGACAGTGCCCTGAAGCGCGTCGCGTTCGATCGGACTCATCCGACGCGCATTAGGGCATTGTTCTCGTGCAGGTCGTCCCAACCGCCGCATATTGTCTGGGCGACATGCATTCGGTTCGACCGAACTGCGGCGGCGCCGACGCGGTATTGGCCTGGAGGCATAGATGACAAGATCGGTTTTTCGGTTCCTTTCGCGGCAGCCGGATACGGTCGAGATCGCCAGCCAGCATTACCTGCTCCGCCTCCCCCGCTACGCCGACTACCGGCAATGGTATCGGTTGCGCAGCGAAAGCCGCGCCTTCCTGGAGCCGTGGGAGCCTACCTGGCGCGCCGACGAAATGACCGAAGGCGCCTTTCGCAGCCGCGTCAATCGCAACGAGCAGGAATTCGCGTCCGGTCAGGCCGTACCGCTCTTCCTCTTCCACAGGCCGGACGAAACGCTGCTTGGCGGTCTCACCATCGGTCATATCCGCCGCGGTGCTGCGCAGAACTGCATGATCGGCTACTGGATGGGCCAGAAACATGCCGGACAGGGTCATATGTACGAGGCCTTGAAGCTGACGATCCCCTACATCTTCACGGGGCTCGAGTTGCACCGTATCGAAGCAGCCTGTATTCCAGAAAACGCACGGAGCATCCGGCTCCTTGAAAAGGCCGGCTTTGAGCGTGAAGGCTATTTGAGACAGTATTTGAAGATAAACGGGCAGTGGCGGGACCATTTGATGTTTTCGCTCCTCTCCGTCGATGCCGTACCCAACAGGAATTTGCCCCTTTGATGCCCCTGACCCGTAAGCCGCTCGCATGGCCAGCCGCAAGGCTGGCGGCGTTTCTGGTCGCATTCGTCGTTTTCGCCCTTGGTCTTGGCGGCGGCGTTGCGCATGCGCTCGAGCCGGTGAAGATCTCGCGCGAGGACACGGCGCTCGACCTTACCGCCACGACGGAGATCTACAGCGGCAGAGGCGATGCCTTTCAGGTTTCGACCGCCCCCGGCACGGACGGCATCGTCAGACGCATCGAAGTGCGTTCCAGCACGGAAAACCACCAGGGCGACTGGGCCGTATTCGCGCTCGCAAATGTTTCGGAAGAGCAGCTCGAACGCGTTATCGTCGCACCGCATTTCCGGCTCGTGAATTCGAAACTCTTCTGGCCCGACCTCGGCTCGCAGCGAATACTCTCGATCACGCCGAGCGAGGGTTTTGCGCTGGACCGGCAACCGAGCGAAGAAGCGGATGTCTTCCGGATCACGCTCAATCCGGGTGCGGTCATCACTTTCGTTGCCGAACTCACCACGCCGGAGCTACCACAGATCTATCTTTGGCAGCCGGACGCCTACAAGGATACCGTCAACGCCTTCACCCTTTACCGCGGTATCGTGCTCGGCATTGCCGGGCTGCTCGCGGTGTTCCTGACGATCCTTTTCGTCGTCAAGGGCACGTCGATGCTGCCGGCTACCGCCGCGCTCGCCTGGGCCGTGCTTGCCTATATCTGCGTCGATTTCGGCTTCCTTTCGAAGCTCATCGCCGTGACTGCCGACGACGAGCGCATATGGCGAGCGGGCACGGAGGTGTTCCTCGCAGCCGGTCTCGTGGTCTTCCTGTTCACCTATCTCAATCTCAATCGCTGGCATCAGCATCTCGGCTACGCGACGCTCGCATGGATTCTCGGCCTCGGGCTGCTCTTCGGCGTCGCCGTCTACGATCCGGCGATCGCCTCCGGCATCGCCCGCCTGTCCTTCGCGCTGACGGCAACCGTCGGCATCGTGCTGATCGCCTATCTGGGCTTCAACCGTTATGACCGCGCGATCCTTCTCGTTCCCGCCTGGCTGTTGATCCTTGTGTGGCTGTTCGGCGCCTGGCTCGCGGTGACCGGTCAACTCGCCAACGACATCGTGCAGCCGGCACTCGGCGGCGGCCTCGTGCTCATCGTGCTTCTGATCGGCTTCACCGTCATGCAGCACGCCTTTTCCGGCGGGGCCTATCAGCTCGGCCTGTTCTCCGATCTCGAGCGCCAGGCGCTGGCACTCACGGGATCAGGCGATACCGTCTGGGACTGGGACGTGGCGCGCGACCGGGTCGTTACCATTCCCGATATCTCGCACCAACTCGGGCTTTCGCTCGGAACGATGAACGGTCCGGTGCGCAATTGGGTGCCGCGGCTGCACCCCGACGACCGCGACCGTTTCCGCGCAACGCTCGACGTCCTGCTCGAGCATCGCCGCGGGCGGCTCAACCATGAATTCCGCGTGCGCGCCGAGGATGGCCACTATCATTGGCTCTCGATCCGGGCGCGCCCGGTGCTCGGCGCCAATGGCGAAATCATCCGATGCGTCGGAACCATCAACGACATCACCGAACAGCGCAATTCGGTCGAGCGGCTCCTGCACAACGCGCTTCTGGACAATCTGACCGGCCTGCCGAACAGACAGGTCTTTCTCGATCGCCTGCAGGCGATCCTCCTGATGGGCGACGGCAGCAACTCGATACGCCCGACCGTGCTTGCCATCGACATCGACCGCTACAAGCAGGTCAACGACATGCTCGGGATCGCCGCCGGCGACAACGTCCTCATCGCGCTGACGCGCCGCCTGCGCAGGCTTCTGCGCCCGCAGGACACGCTCGCGCGTCTCGGTGGCGACCAGTTCGGCTTGATCCTCATGTCCGAACGCGATCCGCCCAAGATCGCCGACTTCGCCGATGCGGTCAGCAAGGCGATCATGGTCCCGCTCAACTACGGAAATCGGGAGATCAACCTGACCGCTTCGATCGGCCTCGTCTCATGGCTCGATCAGGAGCAGAGCGCTGCTGGACTGCTCGACGATGCCGAGCTTGCGATGTTCCGCGCCAAGAAGGCGGGCGGCAACCGGGTCGAACCGTTCCGTCCGGCTTTCCGGACCTCCGGCTCGGACCGCCTACAGCTCGAAGCCGACCTGAAACGCGCCATGGAACGCAAGGAGCTTTCCCTCGTATACCAGCCCATCGTCCGCCTCAGCGATGCCGAAATCGCCGGCTTCGAAGCGCTCATGCGCTGGGACCATCCGAAGCGCGGAAATATCTCGCCGACTGAATTCATCCCCATCGCGGAGAATTCCGACCTGATAAACCAGCTGGGTCTGTTCGCCTTCGACAAGGCCACGAGCGATCTTGCCGAGTGGCAGGCGCAGACCGGCGACCTGCCGATCTTCATCTCGATCAACCTGTCGAGCGCGCAGCTTCTGAACAACGAACTCTATGACGACATGCGCGCGATTCTCAGCAAGAGCCGCTGCGATCCGGCGCAGATCAAAATGGAACTGACGGAATCGCTTGTCATGGAGAACCCCGAGCAGGCCAGGCTCGTGCTTGAAAAGCTCCGCGAAGCCGGGCTGCGGCTGGCGCTCGACGATTTCGGCACCGGCCACTCGTCGCTCTCCTATCTCACCCGCTTCCCTTTCGACACGATCAAGATCGACAAGGCGCTGGTCCGCGATCCAAGCGACAAGCGCGCGGTCATCCTGCGCTCGGTGATCACGATGGCGCGCGAGCTCGACATGCGGGTGGTCGCGGAGGGAATCGAATCCGAGGAGGATGCGATCCAGCTCGCGCAGATGGGCTGCGACTACGGTCAGAGCTTCCTGTTCGGTCCGCCGGTGGGATCGGAATCGATCCTGAGGCTCCTGAAGGAGCGATTTCCGCTGATGAAGCGGGCGTGAGGCATCTGCCCCCTGATGGCCCATTGGGCGAAGGGACAAGCGGCACGCTCCTCCTGCTGCTGGCTTGAGAGATGATCGAGCGACCGCCGCTTGCCGCTTCGCCCCGCCTGCGGGGAGAAGGTGACGGCAGGCGGCCGGGGGCAATCAAGCGTGGCCTGAGTCCGTCGAGAGCATCGCCGGGCTGACACCCATCAGGGCCAGCGCTCTGTCGTACTTCTCGTCGAGGTCCCGGCTGAAGATCAGCTCCTCCTGCGCAGGGCAGGTCAGCCAGCCGTTCTGGGTGATTTCGGCCTCCAGCTGGCCTGGGCCCCATCCCGCATAGCCGAGCAGCATGGTGGCCTTGAGAGGCCCCTCCCCGCGCGAGATCGCCCTGACGATGTCGAGCGTCGCCGTCAGGCAGATGTCGTCACTGACCGGAATGCTGGAGTCGCTCAGATAATCGTCCGAATGCAGCACGAAGCCGCGCCCGGTCTCGACGGGGCCTCCGGCCTGGATCTGGAACTCGCGCGTAGCCGACGGCAGGCGGATGGCCTCATCCGGGTCGAGAAGCTGCAGGTGCAGCAGAACATCCGGGAAGGTCAGGCGCTGCGGACGATTCAGGATGAAACCCATCGCCCCGTCTTCCGAATGGGCGCAGACGAAGATGACCGTCCGGGCGAAATTGGTGTCGAACATGCCGGGCATGGCGATCAGGAATTGACCGTCAAGGAAGCCACGTTCGCGTATCGTATTCAGCACGTTTTTCGCCATGATGATGATAGCCTATCAATTCGCGACGAAATGAAAAGCGCTTCTACGCGGCGTTCGCCGATATTTGCGCCCACGCAAGCGACACCCTGTCCATGCTCTCGTCTTGCCGATCAAGCAATTATGATCGCAGCGGCATATCGGGACCGCTGGAGACCAAGGGCGAAACGCGATACAGCTTGGCCATGACCCGACGCTCGACCCCAATGAAGATGGCCCAGCGCATCGCGACGGCAAGCCTTCTCCTCGCTTTTTTTCTGCCTGCCCAGTCCTATGGAGCCGCCAGCGAATGGGTGACCTCGCCCGGCGGCGCTTTCCGCATTGTCGCTTCGCACCCGAACCCGGATGGTATCATTCCCGCCATTCTCGAAGTTCGACTGAACCCCGGCTGGAAGACCTATTGGCGCGATCCCGGCGCCAGCGGCATACCACCACAACTGACCCTCGATCCCTCCGGCGGCGTCTTGCTGCGGTCGATCCGCTTTCCAGCGCCGAAGACGTTCGGCGAAGGACCCGGGCGCTACACCGGATATGACGCGCCGGTGGCTTTCCCGCTGATGCTCAGGAAAACCGGCAACGGCGGCGACGTCACCATCCGCGCCTCCGTCTTCCTCGGCATCTGCGAAGATATCTGCATTCCCGTGCAGGGCGATGTGACCCTTGCGCTCAAAAGCGGCGAGTTCGACAATCCGCTCGACGGTGCGCGCATCGAGAAGGCGCTCTCCGCCCTGCCGGAACAGCCATCCGAGAACTTCAGGGTGGTCACCTCGAAATTCGATGCGTCAGCCGGCAAGCTGCGGATTGAGTTCGTGTTGCCGCCGGATGCGGCTGCCGGGCCAGCCGATCTCTTTCTCGCCGGGCCGTCCGGCGTCTTTTTCGGCGCGCCGGTTTTTCACGATGCGCGGGGCGCCGAGCGCCGGGCCGACGTTCCGGTGAAGCTCTCCGGCAAGGACAAGAACGTCGCGGGAAAGCCGATCACGCTCACCCTGCGCGCGGGCAGCCGCAGCATGGAAACGACGCTTGCCTTTGATTGAGCCGATCCTATAGTCCTGCGAAACACCACTGCTGCATAGAAACGAGGAGATACCAGTGACCATTGCCGTCGGAGACAAGCTGCCCAACGCCACCTTCAAGGAGAAGACCGCAGACGGCCCGGTCGAGGTAACGACAGAGCAGCTCTTCAAGGGCAAACGCGTGGTCCTTTTCGCGGTGCCGGGTGCTTTTACCCCGACCTGCTCGCTCAACCACCTGCCCGGCTATCTGGAAAATCGCGACGCCATTCTTGCGCGCGGAGTCGACGATATCGCCGTGGTCGCGGTCAACGACCTGCATGTGATGGGCGCCTGGGCGACCCACTCCGGCGGCATGGGCAAGATCCATTTCCTCTCGGACTGGAATGCCGCCTTCACCAAGGCGATCGGGATGGAGATCGATCTTTCGGCCGGCACGCTCGGCATCCGCTCGAAACGCTATTCGATGCTGGTCGAAGACGGCGTCGTCAAGGCGCTGAACGTCGAGGAAAGCCCGGGACAGGCGACCGCTTCCGGTGCGGCCGCGATGCTTGAGCTGCTCTGATTCTGAAGGCGGACTGCAAGCATTTGCCCCTCATCCGGCCTGCCGGCCACCTTCTCCCCGCACGCGGGGCGAAGGGACAAGCGGCATGCCCCGAAGGTCCCGCTTCCCCGCCTGCGGGGAAGAGGGGCTGGACTGGTCCGGGTCGAACCCTAGGAAGAGGGGCAGCCGCAAGTGAAATCACAGCCTCCCATTATATCCCATCCGAATTCACTTCACCGCGTCGGCGCGACGCGCTCTCTTGAACGGTTCCATGCCCTTGCGGGCGAGTTCGTCGGCGCGTTCGTTCTCCGGGTGACCGGCGTGGCCCTTCACCCAGTGCCAAGTCACGTTGTGACGATTCCTCGCCTCATCGAGCGCCTGCCATAATTCGCCGTTCTTTACCGGCTTCCGGTCGCCGGTTTTCCAGCCGTTGCGTTTCCAGCCGTGTATCCATTTGGAGATCCCGTCCATGACATATTTGCTGTCGGTATGGAGATCGACCTCACAGGGCTGCCTGAGCGCGTTGAGGGCAGAGATCGCCGCAAGAAGCTCCATGCGGTTGTTCGTCGTCTCCGCCTCCCCGCCGGACAATTCCTTCTCCACGTCGCCGTAGCGCAGGACCGCGCCCCAACCGCCCGGTCCCGGATTTCCCGAGCACGCACCGTCGGTAAAGATGTCGACGTGCTTCATGCCGAGGCCTCTTCGCGTCTGAGGCCGTATTCGGCGCTCGAGACGATGGCGCGGTGGAATCGGATCTTCGTCAGATATTCGAGCGGATCTTTCTTGACCACAAGCGCGCCCGGCGGCGTCGTCAGCCAGTCATAGAGGCGCGTCAGGAAAAAGCGGAGTGCGGATCCGCGCGCAAGCAGCGGCAGCGCCTCTACTTCTTCCGCCGTCAATCTCCGCACGCTCTCATAGCCGGAAAGCAGCGCCATGCCCTTGGTGATGTTGTAGGAGCCATCCTTCTCGAAGCACCAGGAGTTCAGGCAGATGGCGACGTCGTAGGCGAGGAAGTCGTTGCAGGCGAAGTAGAAATCTATAAGGCCGGAAAGACGATCGCCGAGGAAAAACACGTTGTCCGGGAAGAGATCAGCGTGGATCACGCCTTCCGGCAGATCCTTCGGCCAATGCTCCTCGAGAAAGGCGAGCTCCGTCGCGATCTCGTCCTTGAGGCCGGCTTGAACCTCGTCGGCACGCGCTTCGGAGTTCCGCCATAGCGGTCGCCAGCCTTTGACGGAGAGCGCGTTGGGGCGCTGCAGGGCAAAGCCCTCGCCCGCCTGGTGCATCGATGCGAGCGCCCGGCCGACTTCGCGGCAGTGCTGCGCCTCGGGCTTCCTCAGCCACATGCCTTCCAGAAACGAGATCACGGCCGCAGGTCTTCCGGAGAGCGTTCCGAGAAGCTTGCCGTCGGCGCGTGGAAGGGGAAGCGGGCAGGAAAGCCCCCGCTGGGCGAGGTGATGCATGAGGCCCAGGAAAAACGGCAGATCGTCGGCGTTTACCCGCTTCTCGTAAAGCGTGAGGATATAGGCCCCCTCGGTCGTGTGGAGAAGGAAGTTCGAATTCTCCACGCCTTCGGCGATCCCCTTGTAGGAGGTCAGCGATCCAACCTCGTAGGCGGCGAGGAAACGGATCAGCTCGTCTTCCGTGATATCGGTATAAACTGCCAAGGCGCGTTACTTTCCAGAGATGCGAATTGCGAGATATTAAGCGGCTAGAGCACTTCCAGGGAAAGCGTGTAACGGTTTTCCGTCCGGAAGTGCGTTGGTTCAAATGGGGAGCATTTCAGTGTTTCCTTGAAACATCGACATGCTCTGGCCGAGCTACTCGCCGTTGACGAAGGCCATGTCGGCCCCCGTGAGTTCGACGTGCCGGAGCTCGCGGTTGACGAGAAAGTGCTCGTTTTCCTCCACCGTGTCGGCAAGCTCGACCGTGGCATCGTAGCGCTCGCGGAACGCTTCGATGATCTCGTTGACGATCACCTCCGGTGCGGAAGCACCCGCCGACAACCCGACCATCGAGATATCCCCCACCGTCGCCCAGTCGATTTCGGAGGCGCGCTGGACGAGAACGGCTTTCTTCGCCCCCGCCCTCAACGCAACTTCGACGAGGCGCTTCGAGTTCGATGAGTTGGGTGCGCCGACGACCAGGAAAAGGTCGCAGCCGGGCGCCGCCTGCTTCACCGCTTCCTGCCGGTTCGTGGTGGCATAGCAGATCGAATCGGCCGCAGGCGCCGTCAGGTTCGGAAAGCGCTCATGCAGCCGTCTGATGACGCCGGCGGTGTCGTCGACCGAGAGCGTCGTCTGCGTGACGAAGCCGAGATTGTCCGGGTCCGGCGGCATATAGACCTCGGCATCCTCGACGGTCTCGACGAGAGAGACCGCCCCCTCCGGCAATTGTCCCATGGTGCCGATAACCTCCGGGTGTCCGGCATGGCCGATCAGCACGACGTGGCGTCCCATGCGATGATGGCGCATCGCCTGCTTGTGCACCTTCGAGACGAGCGGACAGGTGGCGTCGAGATAGAAGAGATTGCGCGCGTCCGCATCGGCCGGAACGGATTTGGGCACTCCATGGGCGGAGAAGACCACGGGCTGCTCGCGGTGCTCGGGCGGGATCTCGTCGAGCTCCTCGACGAAAATCGCCCCCTTGGCTTCGAGCCCCTCCACGACGTAACGGTTATGCACGATCTCATGGCGGACATAGACCGGCGCGCCGAACTCCTTGAGCGCGAGCACCACGATCTGGATCGCCCGGTCGACGCCCGCGCAGAAGCCACGCGGCCCGCAGAGGCGGATGGTGATCGGGGTTTTTGCTGCTGCGGATGGGGCCATCATGAAAACGCCAGTGGAACGAACAAACCAGATGTCGGCATGCGCCATATATAGCGGCAACGACCGGGCACACAAGGAAGAACCGGCGCGTCCTACCGCCTGCGCCGATAGACGTAGATGCCGCTGACGGCGACGAGGGCGGCTGCAAGGCCGTACCAGGTCAGCGCATATTGCAGGTGATTGTTCGGCAGATCGAACTGGGTCACGCCGCCGATCGGAAGGCCGCCGGGATTTTCCGATGCATCGGCATCGATAAAGAAGGAAACGACGCGATCGGATGCGATGCCGGCAGAGTCCGCCATCGCATCGAGGTCCTTCCAGTAGAAGATGTTCTTGGCGGCATCGTTGTCCGGTACCAGCGACGACGGCTTTCCGGAAAGCTTCGGCCGCGCCAGGCCGTCGATCGCCACACTTCCGGCGATCTGCCCTTCGGCCCGCGTGGAGGCGTCCTTCTTTTCGAAGGGGACGAAGCCGCGGTTCACGAAAATCGCCCGGCCATCGGCCAGCATGAGAGGCGTGAAGACGTAGAAGCCGGTACGGCCTTCATGGGTGGCGAAGAAATGGCGCTCCTTGCCGTGGTCGTACACGCCGGACACATGCACCGTCCGGTAGTCGATGTCTTCGCCGGCCGCGGCCATGGCCTCGATCTTGTCGAGCGAGACGGCCGGCGCCGAACGCCGCTCGGCAATTGCACCGATCAGCGCCTCCTTCCAATGCAGCCGTTGCATCTGCCAGGTACCGAGCGACACGAGCACGGCGAAAGCGGCCAGCACCAGGACAATGCCCGCCCGACGGCCGGCGCGGCTGTGCGGGGCCGGCATGCGCTCGTCAACCACGGTCGATTTCACCCGGGCGTGCATTGTTTCGGTATTGCAGATTGATGAGCACGCCCTTCAGCAGGCGCGTCAGCGCCAGGCTCAAGATGGTTGCAAGCGGTATCCACAGGAGGAAATGCAGCCAGAGCGGCGGGTTGACGTTGATCTCCATCCAGAGCGCCGCGCCGACGACGACGAAACCGACGATCAGGATGACGAAGACGACCGGGCCATCGCCGGAGTCCGCGAACCCATAATCGAGCTCGCAACTGCTGCAAGCCGGCCGAACCTTCAGCAGGCCGTCGAAGAGCTTTCCCTGGCCGCAGCGGGGGCAAAGGCCCTTGATTCCCGTCATCACGGGGTCGACGGGCGGGTAGAGCGCATTGTCTTCGTTCATGGCTTGGTCACGATCGCGGTATTGTCGGGAACCATGTCCCGGATTTCGTCCATCTCGGCATTGGTAACGGCAATGCAGCCATTCGTCCAATCGAACATCTGCGTCAAAAACGCCGGCCGACCGAAATACCCTATGTTCAAACGAAACGGGGCGACCTCTCGGCCGCCCCGTCATCAACAAAGCTAAAACGGCATCAGCCGTGGGCGATCGGCGCGCCCCAGCCACCCCAGATGTAGATGGAGAAGAAGAGGAACAGCCAGACGACGTCGACGAAATGCCAGTACCAGGCCGCCGCTTCGAAGCCGAAGTGGTGCTTCGGCGTGAAGTCGCCCCGCAGGGCGCGCAGCAGGCAGACGAGCAGGAAGATCGTGCCGACCAGCACATGGAAACCGTGGAAGCCGGTCGCCATGAAGAAGGTCGCACCGTAGATCGAATCCTTGAATGCGAACGGCGCGTGCGCATATTCGTAGCCCTGCACGTAGGAAAAGAGAACGCCGAGCAGGACCGTGAGCGTCAGGCCGTAGACGAGGCCCTTGCGGTCGTTGTGCAGCAGCGCATGGTGCGCCCAGGTCGCCGTCGTGCCGGAGAGCAGCAGGATGATGGTGTTGTAGAGCGGCAGGTGCCAGGGATCGAGGACCTCGATGCCCTTGGGCGGCCAGACGCCGCCGGTGAACTCGGCGCGCGCGGCCTGGATCGCTTCACCGGGAAAGAGGCTGGCGTCGAAGAATGCCCAGAACCAGGCAGCGAAGAACATCACCTCGGAAGCGATGAACATGATCATGCCGTAGCGCAGGTGCAGCGACACGACGCGGGTATGGTGGCCCTCATGCGCTTCCTTGATGGTGTCCGACCACCAGCCGAACATGGTATAAAGGATCAGCGCCAGACCGATGAAGAAGACCCACGGGTTGGCGAACTCAAGCCCGAACAACTTGAACGAGCCGCCGGAGAGATAGCGCATGTAGCCGACGCCGCCGAAGGCCATGATGAAGGCTCCGATGGAGGCAAGCAGCGGCCACGGGCTCGGGTCGATGATGTGATAGTCGTGTTGCTTCTGATGCGCTCCGGCCATGTCGATAACCCCCGATAGTCCTCTCTTGTCGCCGCCCGGCATAGCCGAAACGGCGCGCATGTCAAAGTTGGTTTTCTGCCTTCGCCTTCACTTGCGCGACCGGCTTGGAGGGCTCGCGCGGATAGAAGGTGTAGGACAGCGTCAAAGTCTTGATGCCCTTCGTCTCGACCGGCTTGACGATCTCCGGATCGACGAAGAAGACGACCGGCATCTCCATTTCCTCGCCCGGTTCAAGCGTCGTCTCCGTGAAGCAGAAGCATTGCACCTTGTTGAAATAGGCACCGGCTGCCATCGGCGTCACGTTGAAGGTCGCCTGGCCCGTCGTCGGCGTGGAAGCCAAGTTCTTCGCACGGTACATGATCTGCACCGTCTCGCCGATCCTGATGTCGATATCCCGTTGAACCGGGACGAACTCCCAGGGCAGTCCGGCAGCGACATTGGCGTCGAACGTAACCTTGACCTTCTCGTCGAGGATGAGGTCGGATGCCTGCTCGACCCGCTGCGTCGTACCGTTGTAGCCCGTGACGCGGCAGAACATGTCGTAGAGCGGAACGGCGGCATAGGCCATGCCGATCATGCCGGCCACAAATGCAAGGCACGTGCCGACGATCACGCCGTTCGAGCGTTCCTTCCGATCTGCCTGTCCATTATCCGCCATGCGCAACGCCTTCAATTCACCATGCCGCCGCCGACCTTGACCAGCGTGACGACGTAGAAAATCGCGACCAGGGCCGCCAGCACGATACCGAGCGCGATGTTGCGGCCGCGGCGAGACTTCTTCTGAGCCTCGTTGAGTTCGACGGTTTCCATCAGACAATACCTCCAAGCCAGATCCGGGCGATCGCGTAATCGACCAGAAGCGCCGAGAATATCGCGAAAAGATAGGCGATCGAGAATGCGAAGAGCTTCTTCGCCGGTACCATGCGCTTGTCGCCTTCGGGCATGCGCAGCACACCGAGCGAATACCAGACGAAACCGAGCCCCATGGCCGTGGCAAAGGCTCCATAGCCCATGCTCGCGAAGCCGAGCAAGGTGGGACAGACGCCGCTAATCGCGGTGAGCACGGCATAGATGACGATCTGCCGCTTGGTCGTCGCCTCGCCGCAGACATTCGGCATCATCGGCACGCCGACCGCGCCGTAATCGCCCATCTTGAAGAGAGCCAGAGCCCAGAAATGCGCCGGCGTCCAGAGAAAGATGATGAGGAAGAGCACGATGCTCTCGACCGACACGCCGCCGGTCACGCAGGCCCAGCCTATCATCGGGGGGAAGGCCCCGGCGGCTCCACCGATGACGATGTTCTGCGGCGTCGAGCGCTTCAGCCACATCGTGTAGATGGCCACGTAGAAGAAGATCGTGAAGGCGAGCAACCCGGCTGCGAGCCAGTGAACGGCGAGCCCGAGGATGATCACCGAGAATGCCGACAGGGTCAGCCCGAAGGCAAGCGCCTCCTGGGGCAAAATCTTGCCGGCCGGAATCGGACGCTTGGCCGTGCGGCTCATCACCGCGTCGATATCCGCGTCGTACCACATGTTCAGCGCACCGGAAGCGCCGGCTCCGATGGCGATGCAGAGAATGGCGGTGAAGCCGATGAACGGATTGATATGACCGGGGGCAAGGACGAGCCCGGCGAATGCGGTGAAGACGACGAGAGACATGACGCGCGGCTTCAGGAGCTCGAAATAATCGCGCGCAGAGGCCTCGGAAAGTCGCGGTGCGCCTTCCATGCCAACTACCTCGTGATTGTCGATGACCGTCATGTCCATACCTTGAACTTGCTGCGGCAAAAACAGCCGCGTCACGCCGGTATCCCGGCGGGGAGAAGCCGCCGAAACCGGCGGCTTCTGTTCGTTACCCGTCACTTGATCCGCGGGAGCTGCTCCCACTGGTGGAACGGCGGCGGCGAAGACAGCTGCCATTCCAGGGTGTTGGCGCCTTCGCCCCAGGGGTTATCCCCCGCAACGCGCTTCTTGGCGAAAGCTTCGGCGACACAGAAGAGGAAGATCAGCACGCCGACCGCCGCGATGTAGGAGCCGTAGGACGAAACCATGTTCCAGCCGGCAAAGGCGTCCGGATAGTCGATGTAACGGCGCGGCATGCCTGCGAGCCCGAGGAAGTGCTGCGGGAAGAAGATCAGGTTCACGCCGACGAACATCACCCAGAAATGCAGCTTGCCCAGAAACTCCGAGTACATGTAGCCGGTCATCTTCGGGAACCAGTAGTACCAGGCCGCGAAGATGGCGAAGACGGCGCCGAGCGACAGCACGTAGTGGAAGTGCGCCACCACGTAATAGGTGTCGTGCAGCGCACGGTCGAGGCCGGCATTGGCGAGCTGAACGCCCGTCACGCCGCCGACGGTGAACAGGAAGATGAAGCCGATCGCCCAGACCATCGGTGTCGCGAAGCGGATCGAGCCACCCCACATCGTCGCGATCCAGGAGAAGATCTTCACACCCGTCGGCACAGCGATGACCATCGTCGCGAAGACGAAGTAGCGCTGCGTCTGGAGCGACATGCCGACCGTGTACATGTGGTGCGCCCACACGATGAAGCCGACGGCGCCGATCGCGACCATGGCGTAGGCCATGCCGAGATAACCGAAGATCGGCTTGCGCGAGAAGGTCGAGATGATGTGGCTGACGATGCCGAAGCCCGGCAGAATCAGAATGTACACTTCCGGATGACCGAAGAACCAGAACAGGTGCTGGAACAGGATCGGGTCACCGCCGCCTTCCGGCGCGAAGAAGGTCGTGCCGAAGTTGCGGTCCGTCAGCAGCATGGTGATCGCGCCTGCGAGAACCGGCAGCGAGAGAAGGAGCAGGAAGGCGGTGATCAGAACCGACCAGGCAAAGAGCGGCATCTTGTGCAGCGTCATGCCCGGAGCGCGCATGTTGAGGATGGTGGTGATGAAGTTGATCGCGCCGAGGATCGACGAGGCGCCGGCAATGTGCAGGCCGAGGATCGCGAGATCCATCGCGGGCCCGGGCATGCCGGATGTCGAGAATGGCGGATAGATCGTCCAGCCGCCGCCCGCGCCATAGGCGCCTGCAGGGCCTTCGACGAACATCGAAAGGAGCACCAGCAGGAAGGCCGGCACGATCAGCCAGAACGAAATGTTGTTCATGCGCGGGAACGCCATGTCCGGCGCACCGATCATGATCGGCACCATCCAGTTGGCGAAGCCGCCGATCAGCGCCGGCATGACCATGAAGAAGATCATGATCAGCGCGTGAGCGGTCGTGAAGACGTTGAACATGTGCTTGCCGCCGTCGATGGCAGCATCGCCCTCGAAGCCATAGACCATCTGGGCCAGACCGTGGAAGATCTGGATGCCCGGCTCCTGCAGTTCGGCGCGCATGAAGACCGACAGCGTACCGCCGATAATGCCGGCGATGATCGCGAAGATCAGGTAGAGCGTACCGATGTCCTTGTGGTTGGTCGACAGGAACCAGCGCTGAAAGAAGGTCAGCGGCTTGTGCGCGTGGTCCGCGTGGCCATGATCGGAATGATCATGGCGTTGATCGTGATGAACGGCTGTTCCAGCCATGGTCAAGCTCCACTTCCGATTACTGTGCGGCGTTGTCGGCGACGTCAACGGCCTTGGCCGCGCCGTCTACGGACGCCATGAGCGCCTTGTTCGCTTCGCCGACATTGGTTGCGGCGGCGGCGAGCCAGGCGTCGTATTTATCCTGCGCAACAACGCGGACGGCGATCGGCATATAGGCGTGATCCTTGCCGCAGAGCTCGGAACACTGGCCGTAATAGAGACCTTCGCGATCGGCCTTGAACCAGGTTTCATTGAGGCGGCCGGGAACCGCGTCGATCTTGACGCCGAAAGCCGGCATGGCGAAGGCATGAATCACGTCGGCAGCCGTGACGAGCAGGCGAACGGTCTTGCCGACCGGCACGACGACTTCGTTGTCGACGGCGAGAAGACGCGGATACTGCGCCTTATCCTCCTTGCCGAGGCCCGCACGATCCTCGTCCTTCAGGAGCAGGCTATCGAAGGAGAGCGGGTTTTCGCCGACTTCATATTCATAGGACCAGTACCACTGGTTGCCGGTCGCCTTGACCGTCAGGTCCGGATTTTCCGGAGGCGTGAGCTGCGCGGTCAAAAGCTGGAACGAGGGAATCGCGAGGAAAAGCAGCACGATAACCGGGCCGACCGTCCAGATGACTTCGATCAGCGTATTGTGGCTGGTCCTCGACGGAACAGGATTGGCACTCTCGCGGAATTTGACGACCACGATGACCAGCAGCAGGAGAACGAAAAGTGTGATCGGAATGATGAACCACAGGGTATAGTGTTCAAACCACGTGATTTCTTCCATGATGCCCGTAGCAGCCGCCTGAAAGTTCGTCTGCCAGTCGACAGGCTTGTCAGCAAAGGCGCTCGAAGCAAAAAGCAGACAGGCAAGCGCTGCCAGAACTGCATAGGCCTTGTTTTTCACAATTACGTCTCCCCAATGCGCTTGATCAGGATCAAACCCGGAACGCAGAATCCCTGCGATACTGAAGCGCTTCAAACCACAGTTTGACCAGCGCCGCAACATCTGTCCAAGCAACCTCGTGCGGCATTTTTGCACAAAGCGGAAGTTTTCGCACAGGAGACCTCGCAACCGGTCGAAAGCCCTCCCACGCACCGGCGCCCGCGCGCGGGCCGGTATTCGCCGCCCCTTTTGCGGACAGCCACGCTCATCGGCGGAGACAAGGCAGCCCTCGGCAGGTCTATTTCGTGCCGGGAGGGCCCAATTTCGGCCATATGACACTGGAATGTAACGACCAGGGCTTTTCATTTATCCTCGCGCGCTTCAAGAATAGCCCTAATGATTCGAGGTTTTTGAGGTTTACATGGGCCTGTCCCTCTTCTCCCGGCTGCCCGCCCTGGCCGCGCTCGCAATTGCCGCCTTCGCACTCCCCGCAGCAGGCTTGGCCCAGCAATCCAACGCAACGCCGGGCACGGTGAAGTCAAACCACGGCGCGTGGTCGATCGTCTGCGACCAGCCGGCGGGCGCCTCGGCCGAACAGTGCGCGCTGATGCAGAACGTCATCGCCGAAGACAGGCCGGAAGTCGGCCTATCGGTCGTCGTGCTCAAGACCGCCGACCGCAAGGCGAAGATCCTTCGGGTGCTTGCGCCGCTCGGCGTGCTCCTGCCGAACGGCCTCGGCCTCAATGTCGACGGCAAGGACATCGGCCGCGCCTATTTCGTGCGCTGCTTCTCCGACGGCTGCTACGCCGAGGTCGTGCTCGAAGACGAGCTCCTCAAGACCTTCCGCGCCGGCGCGACGGCAACCTTCATCGTTTTCCAGTCGCCCGAGGAAGGCATCGGCATCCCCGTCGACCTCAAGGGCTTCGACGAAGGCTACGACGCCCTGCCGTAACGGCAGCTTTCTTTAAAGGCGAGGGAGCCGCGTCCGGTGACGCGGCTTTTATTTCGGGCTCTTCCGGATTTTACAGAATCTCGGTCGCGGCGATCTTGATGCCGAATCCCTCCAGGCCGACGTAATGCCGCTCGCGCGACGAAAGAAGGCGAATGGAGGTGATGCCGAGGTCTTTCAGGATCTGCGCGCCGAGGCCAATCTCCAGCCACTCGCTTTCACGCTCCTGTGCCTCCGAGTGGGCTTCCCTCTCGTGCTTGCCCTTTCGCGCGGTCTGCGAAATTCCGACCCCCACCGAGCCCTCTCGCAGATAGACGATGACGCCCCTCCCCTCAGCGGCGATGCGCTTCATGATCTCGTCGATCTGGCGGCCGCGGCCGAAGACGTCGGCTCCGACGTTCTCGAGGTGGAGACGCACGGGAATGTCGACGCCGTCGCGAATGTCTCCGAAAACCACGGCCAGGTGCTGCATCGTATCCCAGGGCAGCGAATAGGTGTGGCCCTTGGCCTTGCCGTAGGGCGTGTCCATCTCGAAGGAATGGCCCTGCTCGATCAAGGTCTCCTTGCGCTGGCGATAGGCAATGAGATCGGCTACGGAGACCTGCTTCAGGCCATGCGTTTCGGCAAAGGCTTCGACCTGCGGTCCACGCGTGACCGTGCCGTCATCGTTGACGAGTTCGCAGATGACGCCGATCGGCGGCAGGCTCGCGAGCCTGCAGAGATCGACGGCGGCCTCGGTATGGCCGGAGCGCATCAACACGCCGCCTTCACGCGCCACCAGAGGGAATATGTGGCCGGGCCGGACGAAATCCGTCGGCCCGACATTCGGATTGGCGAGGTTCCTGACCGTCAGCGTACGGTCGTCGGCGGAAATGCCGGTCGTGGTCCCGTGCTTGAAATCGACCGACACCGTGAAGGCGGTGGTGTGGGCGGAGTCGTTCTCGGCAACCATCGCATTGAGGTTGAGGCGCTTTGCCTCCTCCCGAGGCATCGGCGCGCAGACGATGCCGGACGTATGGCGCACGATGAACGCCATCTTCTCAGGCGTGCAGTGCACCGCCGCGACGATCAGGTCGCCCTCATTCTCGCGGCCGCCGTCGTCGGTGACGACGACGATCTCGCCTGCTTCGAAGGCGCGAATGGCTTCGACGACGCGCTTCTGGTCGTAGGACATGTCTTGTCTCCGCGAATATCCTGTGTGGTGCATTCCCAGACGGAAAACCGCTGCGCACCTTTTCCTGCAGCGCCACGCGTCTTTCAGAAGCGCGAAGGCCGCTGCAGCAGTCGAGTTACTTCAGCCGGCCGGTCTGGCCACGGTCACGCAGATAGTGATCGGCGATGGCGCAGGCCAGCATGGCCTCTCCGATCGGCACCGCCCGAATGCCGACGCAGGGGTCGTGACGGCCCTTGGTGCGCACGTCGACCTCCTTGCCGTCGCTGTCGATCGAACGGCGCTCCGTGAGAATGGATGAGGTCGGCTTGATGGCGAAGCGCGCAACGACCGGCTGCCCGGTTGCGATCCCGCCCAGAATGCCGCCGGCATTGTTGGACAGGAAAACCGGTTCGCCCTGCGCTCCGATGCGCATCTCGTCGGCGTTCTCCTCGCCGCTGATCTCGGCTGCGGCGAAGCCGTTGCCGATCTCGACACCTTTGACCGCGTTGATGGACATAAGATTGGCGGCGATATCCTGATCGAGCTTCGCATAGATCGGCGCGCCGATGCCGGCCGGAACGCCTTCGGCAACCACCTCGACCACCGCGCCGATCGAGGATCCCGCTTTGCGGATGCCGTCGAGGTAGTCTTCCCAGACGGGCACAATCGCCGGGTCGGGTGCGAAGAACGGATTGTTGTTCACTTCCGCCCAGTCCCAATTGGAACGGTCGATCCGGTGCTTGCCGATCTGGACGAGTGCACCGCGGATCACCAGACCCGGCACGACCTTGCGGGCGATAGCGCCCGCCGCCACGCGCGCAGCGGTCTCGCGCGCCGAGGAGCGGCCGCCGCCGCGGTAGTCGCGGATGCCGTATTTCGCATCGTAGGTATAGTCGGCATGGCCGGGACGGTAGCGCTTGGCGATCTCGGAATAATCCTTGGAACGCTGGTCGGTATTCTCGATCATCATCGAGATCGGCGTGCCGGTCGAAATCATCGTCTCGCCGTCGTCATCGAGCATTACGCCGGAAAGGACCTTCACAAGGTCGTCCTCACGACGCTGGGTGACGAAGCGCGACTGGCCGGGCTTGCGCTTGTCGAGCCAGGCTTGGACTTCGGCGAGCGTAAAGCGAATTCCGGGCGGACACCCGTCGACGACACAGCCAAGTGCGGGACCGTGGCTTTCGCCCCAGGTCGTGACGCGGAAAAGATGACCGAATGTATTGTGCGACATGGCGGCTACCGAACTCCGGATCGCGAAGATGGCCGGTGAGCCGCCTCGCGTCTATTCCAATTACCCCGGAGCCGCAGCTGGCCCGCTCCGAGGGCCACGCGAGAGACGCGCGTGCCCTCTCTTAGTGGAAAGCGGGCACGCGGGAAAGTCCTTCTGCGGCGGCGGCTGGCACAGGTGCCATCTCCCGTGCCCCCCAGGCTCGGCGCCTCAAGAAAGGTGCCGCTAAATTCCCGTGGAAAACCGGGAGAGTTCGGCTGCCGCCGAGCCGCTCCGCCGCTTTCACGGAAACATCGGGTTGCAATTCGCCGAACCGGCCTTCACCCTCCCATGCGGCGGGCAACTGCATCGAAAAAGCAACGACATAGGGCTACTTTTGCCACAATCGGGGATCAAAGCGTGAGAACAACAAAATTCGCAAAATCATTGATGAGGGCAACAAGGATGCGATTTGTCATTGCCACGCTCATGGCCACCGCAAGCCTGCTTTCGCCGCTCTCCGCGCTTGCCGAGAGTGCCGATGTCGAAGCCGTGATCACCAGCGTCGATACCGACCGGCTGAGCCTCTCCCTCGATGACGGCAAGAGCTATCAGGCGCCCGAGGAGTTCAACTTCGAGGGGCTGGAGGCCGGCGTCAAGGTGCTTGTCTTCTATACCGAGGTCGACGGCAAGCGCGTCATCAACGACCTGGAGATCCTTCAGTAGGTTTGTGGCGTCAGAGCCAGCCTATCGAGCCATCCAGGATTTTCAGCAGGCGGTCCTGCGGGATCGCTGCAGCCGCCGCCTCATCGGCATCCATCTCCCCAAGCAGCTTGAACAATGCCCTGATAACGCCGCCATGGCTGACGCAGACGGTAGGCCGCGTCACGCTCCTGAGCCAGGCACCGACACGCCAGGACAGGATTTCGTAGCTTTCGGCGTCGGGACCGGGCGGGATGAAATCCCATTTCGCGACGCGCCTCTCTGCAATCCGCTCGGGCACGAGCCGCTTCAGTTCGGGAAGCGTGTAGCCCTCCCAGTCGCCGAAGGACACCTCCTTCAGACGCTCGTCGGTGCGGTAGGCCAAGGGATCGAGATCCATCGCCCGCCGAAGACGCTCCATGGTTTCGCGCGTACGGCCGAGCGGGCTGCTGACGAAATCGAAGTCGGCGGCGCCACTCCCGAGGAACCTCCTCAGCGCGACGCCGTTCCCGGTCGCCTGCTGCCGTCCGGTCTCGTTGAGGGGGATGTCCTTCTGACCCTGAAGGCGGCTCTCCGCATTCCAGTCCGTTTGTCCATGGCGAACCATGTAGATGAGCACAATGTCCACTCCGGGCGAGCCGCCGCGATCCCTGCCGCACATTCCGCAAACCGCAGCCGGTTTGAGGATAGAACATGCAGCAGTTCAAAGTGCGACAGCCGCCATGCGGCCGAAGGACGCATGGCGGCTGTCGAGCAAAGGCTGTCAATCCTTCACAACGCTGATGTCCGGCGCGTCAACGGCCTTCATGCCGACCGTGTGGTAGCCGGAATCAACATGATGGACTTCGCCGGTAACGCCGCTCGACAGGTCGGAAAGCAGGTAGAGGGCAGAATTGCCGACCTCCTCGATCGAGACCGTGCGCTTCAGCGGGGCGTTGTATTCGTTCCACTTCAGGATGTAGCGGAAATCACCGATGCCGGACGCAGCAAGCGTCTTGATGGGACCGGCGGAGATCGCGTTGACGCGAATGCCGCGGTTGCCGAGGTCGACCGCCAGGTAGCGAACGCTTGCCTCGAGGGCCGCCTTGGCGACACCCATGACGTTATAGTGCGGCATGACCTTCTCGGCGCCGTAATAGGTGAGCGTCAGTATCGAGCCGCCGTCGTTCATGACGCGATCCGCACGTGCGGCGACCGCCGTGAAGGAATAGACCGAAATGTCCATCGTACGCGCGAAGTTGTCGCGGCTCGTATCCAGGTAGCGCCCGGTCAATTCGTCCTTGTCGGAAAAGGCGATCGCGTGCACGACGAAATCGATCTTGCCCCACTTCTCTTCGAGGGCCGAGAATACGGCATCGATCGTGGTGAGGTCGGTCACATCGCAATGGCCGGCCATGAAGGCACCAAGCTCCTGCGCCAGCGGCTCGACGCGCTTCTTCAAAGCGTCGCCCTGCCATGTCAGCGCGATCTCGGCCCCCGCCTCGGCCAAGGCCTTCGCGATGCCCCATGCAATCGAGCGATTGTTTGCGACGCCCATGATGACGCCGCGCTTGCCATTCATCAGACCCGATGCCTGAGCCATGGAATGTCCCCAATACTGTCTGCCTTCCACCAGCTGCTGCCGGTGGCAAAATTTCACGAATGCCAGGATGCCGCGCCTCCTGCAGCGGGTGCGGCAATTGTCGAGCATTGCCTATGGCATAGGCGCCACAGCGGTTCAAGCAGGAGGCAGATCAGGAACTGTTAGTCCCCGTAATATTGGTTCAGCTTGTCAGAAAAGCTTCATAGAAAGAGGCCGTCACGCTGGGATCGCATGAGGTCCGTCACCTTGTCGTCCGGTTTTTCGTGTAGCACCACCCGCAATTCGACGACCAGGTCGCCGCTGTTCCCGTCGGCCCCGCGCAAGCCTTTTCCGGCAATGCGGATCTCCTTGTCGGAGCCCGACCACGCCGGCACCGTCACCGTGAGCGGTCCGTTCGGCGCATCGATCGTCGTTTCGCAGCCGAGAACCGCGCTCTGAAGATCGATCGGCAATGTGGTGACGAGGTCGAGACCGCGGGTCCGGAACGGGCCGTCCTGGCGGAGGCGCAGGGTTGCCACCACATCGCCGCGCGCCATACCGGCAACGCGGTAGCCCTGCTCCTTCAGGCGGATCGCCTGGCCGTCCGTAGCGCCGGCCGGGATGGGGACCTTCAGCAGTTCTCCGTCCGGAAGCTCAACCGGCACCCGCGCGAGATTGATCACGTCCTCGACGCTGGCGTGAACGTCGACAGCAAGATCCGGCACCTTCTCGGCCGTCTTCGCGATGCGTCCGCGAATACGCTGGACGATCGCGGCGACCAGATCCGCCGCCGGCATGATCGAGCGACGGGCAAACGCGTCGGCTTTCGGCTGCTCTTGTTTTGCTTCGGCGGCGAGCTCGGTTTTGGCTTCCACCGGCGCACGTTCCCTTTCGGCGGGACGCGCGGAGGATTTCGGCCTGGCGGCAGCGGGCTGCGGCTCGACGCCGAATATGCGCGAAATCGCTTCCTCGGCCGTTTCGGTGCCGACAGGGTCCTCCGGCACCTCCGCGCCTCGCATCTTCTCCTTCATCGCCTCCATGCGACGAAGCTCCGCCTCGCGCCGCGCCCAGTCGTAACGGCTTCTGCGCACCGGATCGCGAAGCAGCTCATAGGCCCTGCCCGCTTCCGCGAAGCGTTCGTTGGCGGAAGGATCGTCCTGATTGTGATCGGGGTGGACCGCTCTGGCGACGGAGCGCCAGGCCGCCTTGATTTCCTCTTGCCCGGCGGTGCGACGCACACCAAGAATTGCATAGGGATCGCGCATGGCTGCTATCGTTTTCTCTACTCGGCGGTCCTTCCCCGGATGCCCGCCTGACACCTCACGACGAGCGAAGAGGGTCTGCGAGACCTTCTCCGTCACCGGGCGATGATCGGGCGAAGTTGCTAACTATCGGTTAGTCGGAAGCGGGGACGCGGTGCCGAAAACATCGTCCGGGACGCTTCGCGGCCGCTTTGCGGCAATATGGTTAACCTGCGATTTCAGCTCCGCGGGCCGAAGCTCGTCAGGTACCATTCCCCGTTGCCGAGCTGGCAGGTGTTGCCATCGAACTTGGCAATGCCCTCGAAGGAGTGCCGGGTCGTGGTGAAGCGGCGGCAACGCATGCCCGAGGCATGGTCTTCCTGGATGCTGCTGATGACGCCGGCGCTGCCGGAATTTGCATTTGCCCAGGGGATGGTTCTGTCCTGACTGATGTCGGCAGCGGTAACGAGGTCGCGCACGGCTATGGCATCGGAAAGGCCGTCGGATGTCTTCGCCACCGGCACGGTTCCGGTCGAGACCGAACGATCGACGCCCGATCCCCCGAAGACGTCGAGGCCCGCGCCCATGCACCCCGGCAGGGCGAGAATCGTCACGCAAATTGCCGCGCTGCGCAGCAATGCGAAGGAAAGACCCTTCTTGCCATCGTTCCGCTTTGCTATGTCTTGCACGGCATTCCTGTCAGACTCGCCAGAGCGCACCACGTCCCGAGGAAGTCCGCAGGCAGGCTCTGACATTATTACGATGCGGAAACGCCACTCGGCTCATCCCGAAGCGTTCCCGCGCCAGACACACGGCATTGGAAAACAATATGACCGCGAACGAGTTAACAACCGGTGACTTCACGGAAGCAAGCGAGCCCTTTTCCCTTTTTGGCACATGGCTGAAGGAAGCAGAAAAGAGCGAGGTGAACGATCCGAACGCCGTCGCCCTTGCGACCGTCGACCCGGATGGCATGCCCAATGTGCGCATGGTCCTGCTCAAGGGGTTCGACGAACGCGGCTTCGTCTTGTACACGAATTTCGAAAGTCAGAAAGGCCGGGAAATGCTCGCGACCCCAAAAGCGGCCCTGTGTTTCCACTGGAAATCGCTGCGCCGCCAGGTGCGTCTGCGCGGTCCGGTCGAAGTCGTCTCCGACCAGGAAGCCGACGAATATTTCATGAGCCGGCCCCGCGGCAGCCGCATCGGCGCCTGGGCATCGAAGCAGTCCAGGCCGCTCGAAAGCCGCTTTGCGTTGGAGAAGGCCGTCGCCGAATACACGGCGCGGCATGCGATCGGCGAGATTCCACGTCCGGACTACTGGTCCGGATTCCGCATCCGTCCACTGTCGATCGAATTCTGGCACGACCGTCCCTTCCGGCTGCACGACCGTGTCGAGTTCCGCCGCGAAACGCCGGATGGCGGTTGGACGAAAGTGCGGATGTATCCCTGACGGAAAGACGCTGCCACCGCGCCTCAAGCTGCCTGGCGGGCAAAGAGCCGGAACGGGATGCCGGAACCGAGCGCGGTCACATAGCGCGCGGCCTGGAAATGGCCGTTGAGCGAAATGCGCGGCAGCGCATGAGGATTGGCAGCCTTGGACAGCATGCCGGGCTGCGTTGTCACCGCCACGGCAAAACCGAGTTTAGCCGCCAGCCGATGATCGCGGGGCGAAACCGCGAGCCTGTCCCCATAGGGATAGGCGAAGCTCGTGGGCCGGCGACCGGTGATCGTCCCGACGCGTTCGGCGGAGGCTGAGATTTCGCGGCTGGCCTCGTCGTCGCCAAGCCGCGCAAGTGCGCGATGACTGATCGTGTGTCCGCCGAGGCTGGCAAGCGGGCTTCGGACCAGGTTTCGAAGTCCCACTTCATCCAGCGTCAAACGCTCGGTGATGGCCAGCGGATCGATGCCGTGCTCCTGCGCGGCCCTGTTTAGTGTCGCGAGCGCATGGGCCTCATCGCTGCCATGGACGTAAGCGGCGATCCGATCGAAGGCGGCCTGCTTCTGCGCAAGGTTTTCGCTCGCCACCGCTTCCTCGCCTGCGCCGAAATCGAAGCGAAACCTGCGGCAGACGGACAGGAGATCGGCGAGCGTTTCCCACCAGAGCGTATGGCTGCGGTCGATGTAACCGGCGGTGACGAAAACGGTGAAGGGCACGCCGTGGCGCTCGAAGACCGGCAGGGCGTGATCGAGATTGTTGCGGTAGCCGTCATCGAGAGTGAAGCAGGCGAAGGGGCGGGTATCGGCGGAAGCAAGGCAGGCGGGCAGGTCGTCCAGCGGGATGAAGCGATAGCCGTCCCGCTTCAAAGTCACGATCGCCTCTTCGAGGAATTCCGGTGAGATTTCCAGATGGGCGTTGGGATCGAAAGTCCGCGCAACCTTCGGGCGGACATGATGCAGGGTGAAGATCGCCCCGCGCCCGCGGGCCGCCCCCAACAGCCGTGCCCGCGCAAGCAGATGCGCAGCTTCGAGCCCGCCGGTGATAGCGGCGCGCTTGGCATGGTAGCGGACCAGACCCGCAAAGCCGTGTTTCATCTTCTTCCGTCTTCTCAAATCGTCCTGTCGAGCGTGGACGGGCGTTGCGGCCCGGACGGTAGCGTCTGCGGGGTTAAGCCTTGCTGAATCGGCCGGGCGGCGCGAAAGAGCGGGCCGCCTTTTGTGCGGCGAGGTTGCAACGACGCCTCGAGCCTGTCAAAACAGCGTACCGCGTCGATATCGGCCGCACATCTCTATGAGGGGGAGTTCGATGACGAGCTTTCGATTGGCTCTGGCGACGATCGCCGTGCTTTTCTTCGGTGCCGTTCAGGCAATGGCAGGCAACGCCTCTCTTGTCGTCGACGCTCGGACGGGCCGGGTTCTCTCTGCCGAAAACCCCGACACGCTCCACCATCCCGCGTCTCTCACCAAGATGATGACGCTCTACATGACCTTCGAAGCGCTTCACCGTGGCCAGATCGCCTGGAAAACGCCTGTGCCCATGTCCGTGACCGCTGCACGCAAGCCGCCGACGAAGCTCGGCGTCAAGGCCGGAGGAACGATCACCGTCGAAGAGGCTGTCTACGGCATGATCGTTCGTTCGGCCAACGACGCGGCGGCAGCGATGGCCGAACGGCTTGGCGGTTCCGAGGAAGGCTTTGCGAGAATGATGAACGCAAAAGCACGCCAACTCGGCATGAACCGCACATTCTTCGTCAACGCTTCGGGTCTGCCGGCAAGCGAACAGGTGACCACGGCTCGCGATATGGCGCGGCTCGCCGTTGCCCTCATGCGACACTATCCGCGCGAGTACCGCCTGTTCTCGGTCCAGAGTTTCGCCTTCCGCGGCCGTGTGATCCGAGGCCACAACAATCTGATGTATCGATACCAGGGGATGGACGGCATCAAGACCGGCTACACGAGGGCCTCCGGCTACAATCTCGTAAGCGCGGTGAGCGACGGCAACCGCCGCCTCATCGGCGTGGTGCTCGGCGGGCGAAGCGCGCGAAGCCGTGATGAGAAGATGGCGGCGCTCCTCGATCAGCACCTGGGCAGGGTCTCCTCGCCCGGCCGCCCGATGATCGCGGCGGCAAGCGCACCCCGCCTGGCCGACGTGGCGAGCTTACCTGGCGTTTCCTTGTCCTATGTGGGTACCCAGCCCCCGGTCGAAGCTGTCGCCGCATCGCCGACGGAAGCTATCGTCCCGGCGGACCGGCCAACCGCAGTGGCGGCCGCGGACACGAAACCACCGGCGAGCGGCTGGCGAATTCAGATTTCCTCCGCACCGACCGCGGAAGGCGCGCGCAAGATGCTCGTCGAGGCACAATCGGCTGGCGGCGCGGCCCTTCTCGGCGCCGCCCCCCACACCGAGGCCGCAGGCTCGGGCGGAGCCTATCGCGTAGGTTTCGTAGGCTTCGCCAGTCGCGAAGCGGCGACGACCGCCTGCAGCATTCTGAAAAAGAGGTCCTATGACTGCGTCTTGCTTCCCGATGGGGGGTGAGTCCGCAACAGCTGAAAGAACGCTTCCCTCGCCGCAAACGCAGCTGCCCTCATCTCCGTAGCAAGCATAGATGAGGGCCCGTTGTCAGGCCTGCGTGCCGCCGACGGTGATCTGATCCATGCGCAGATGTGGCTGGCCGACGCCGACCGGTACCCATTGGCCGGCCTTGCCGCAATTGCCGATGCCGGTGTCGAGCTTCGTATCGTTTCCGACCATCGTCACCCGCTTCATCGCATCCGGACCGTTGCCGATCAGCATCGCACCCTTGACGGGCGCTCCGACCTTGCCGTTCTCGATCAGATAGGCCTCGGTGCAGCCGAAGACGAATTTGCCTGAGGTAATATCGACCTGGCCGCCGCCGAAGGAGACGGCATAGATGCCCCTCTTCACAGACGAGATGATTTCATCGGGCGTGCGGTCCCCGGCAAGCATATAGGTGTTGGTCATGCGCGGCATGGGCACGTGGGCGTAGCCCTGGCGGCGGCCGTTTCCGGTCGGTTCCATGCCCATCAGCCGGGCGTTCTGCCGGTCCTGCATATAGCCGACGAGCTTGCCGTCCTCGATCAGGACATTGTAGCCGGACGGCGTTCCCTCGTCGTCGATCGAGATGGAGCCCCGCCGCGCTTCGATCGTGCCGTCGTCGACGACCGTCACGCCCTTCGCAGCGACCTGCTCGCCGAGCAGCCCGGCGAAAGCGGAGGTCTTCTTGCGGTTGAAGTCGCCCTCCAGGCCGTGGCCGACGGCTTCGTGCAGCATGACGCCCGGCCAGCCGGAGGCAAGCACGACATCCATGGTGCCGGCCGGCGCATCGATCGCCTCGAGGTTCACGAGCGCTTGCCGCAAAGCCTCGTCCGTCCCGCTTTTCCAGTTTTCCTCGGTTATGAAATCGCCGAAGCCGCGCCGTCCGCCGATACCGAAGGAGCCGCTTTCCTGGCGGTCGCCCTCGCCGACCACGACGGAGATGTTGATCCGCGTCATCGGCCGGACATCGTGGACGCGGTGCCCGTCGGCCCTCAGAATATCCACGACCTGCCAGCTCGCCGCGAGCGTCGCGGTCACCTGGCGGACCTTCGGCTCCTTGGCGCGCACATAGGCGTCGATCTCCTGAAGCAGCTTGACCTTCGTCTCGAAACTCGGCTCGCCGATCGGGTTCTCGTCGCCGTAGAGCTTTTTGTTGGTGCGCTGCGGGGCTGCCGCGTAGGAGCCGGAATAGCCTCGGGTCACCTGCTCCACGGCGTCCGCCGCCCTCTTCAGGGCCGCAAGCGACAGTTCGCCGGCATGGGCGTAGCCGACGGCTTCGCCGGCGACGGCCCGCAGGCCGAAGCCCTGGTCGGTGTTGAAGCTGCCGCCCTTCAGGCGGCCATTGTCGAAGGAAAGCACCTCCGCCTGCGCATGCTCAAGGAAGAGTTCGCCGTCATCGGCGCCGGCAAGCGTCTCGGAGAGAACCTTGCGGACCGTCGCCTCGTCCGCATCGAAGAGGCTCATCAGGTTGGTGTCCATGGTTCTGCTCCCTGCCGTGAAGGATTGGGTCGTGAAACTTACTGGCTCCATTTAGGGAGCGCCGGCCCGCAAGCCAAGAAAAAACAAAGCACGAAAAATCGGTCAGGAAAGGGCAGCGTTCCAGCCATCGAGCAATTTGACCTGCTCGACGCCGGCAAAGCGGGCGATGCGGTCGAGTTCGGCCATAAGCTTTTCCATCCGGCCCGAAGAGGGTTTGACGCCGCGCTCCAGCCAGAGGCGCCGAACGTCGAGGCTTCCGCGTTTGCGATCGGCTTTCATGTCGATGCGGCCGATCAGCCGGTCGCCTTCGAGCAGGGGGAAGACATAATAGCCATATTCCCGCTTCGGCTCCGGTACGAAAACCTCGATACGATAGAAGAAATCGAAAAGCCGTTCGGCCCGGCTCCGGTCGCGCAGCAGCGGGTCGAAGGGGCTCAGCACCCGGACGCGGGCGGGCGGGTCGGGAATGTCGCCGAGCCCGCCGGGAAAGCCGGCGAAGGCAAAGGACGGGCGCGGCTTGCCGCCATTGGCAGATTCGATGACGATCTCGCACAGTTCGTCGCGATGGGCAGCGACCCATTCCTTCGCCTCGTCCGGCGATACGAGATCCCAGAAGGCGGCGATCTCGCCGTGGGTGGCGAAGCCCAGGCGCTCGAGCGCGCTGCGGCAGGCCCAGTCGATGAACTCCTCATGCGCGACCTCGCCGTCGTAGTGGCGAGCCGGAATGACGCGTTCCGTCAAATCATAGACCTTCTGGAAATTTTCGCGCCGGGCGATCGCGAGCTTGCCCTGGCGCCAGAGCACCTCGAGAGCCGTTTTCGACGGGTGCCAGTTCCACCAGCCGCCGGATTCGTGGCCGTCCTCCTTAAGGTGGCGCGCCATGACGGCGCCATTGTTCGCTATCCTCGCATAGGTCTCCTCGCAGCCCGCGTCGAAGTCTTCTCCGCGCCATTTGCGCCAGCGCTCGCGGAGCGTTTCGCTCTCCCATTTGAAGCGATGCTTCCAGTAGACGAAGAAGGTGCTCGGTATGATCGATGCGTCGTGGGTCCAATGTTCGAAGAGCTCGCCGTCCTTTTCGAGAAGCTCGGCCAGATGCTCGCGGCGATAGGTCTGATTGCGGGAAAAGAGAATCTGATGATGGGCCCGCTCGACGGTCGCTATGCTGTCGACCTGCACGAAACCCATGTCGTGAATCAATTGCAGCAAGCCGTCCTTGCCGAGCGCGCGATGCGGCGCGGCCGAGAGCCCCTGCTTGGCGAGAAAGATGCGCCGGGCATCGCGATTGGAAAGGCGAATCGTCATGAGCAAAGAGTAGGCTTTTATTCCCAAGTTTCAAACGTGAGTCGGCAACAGATGTGTTGTCCACACTACATTGCCCTTTACGATCGACTTGTCCTATAGAGCGATCACGCAAAACATCGCGAGGACCGACGCTTGGAAATCCGCTTTACCGATTGCTCGGTCAGCTTCGGCGAACGGGTCGCGCTTCAACCTCTGAGCCTTGCCCTCGATGAGCGGCGGGTCGGCGTCATCGGTCTCAACGGCTCCGGAAAGACCACATTCGCACGGCTGATCAACGGGCTCGTCAAGCCGACGACCGGACGGGTCAAGGTCAACGGCCTCGACACGGTCGAGGACGACAAGGCAGTGCTCGCCGAAGCCGGCTTCATCTTTCAAAATCCGCAGCACCAGCTGATCATGCCGATCGTCACCGACGATATCGCCTTCGGGCTCAAGAACCGGGGGCTGCCTGCGCATGAGATCGCGTCGCGAACCGAGGCAGTCCTTGTACGCTTCGGCGTCAGCCACCTCGCACGGAGGCGGGTGCACGAGCTTTCCGGAGGCGAGACGCAACTCGTCGCCATGGCGAGCGTCATCGTCACCGGGCCGAAAATTCTGATCCTCGACGAGCCGACCAATCAGCTCGACCTCAGAAATCGCCGGATGGTCGCCGAGACGATCGACACGCTCGACGAAGACACGATCGTCATCACCCATGATCTGGCGCTGGCCGAGAGCGCCGAACGGGTCCTGCTCTTTCACGAGGGCCGCCTTGTTGCCGACGGTGGGCCGGCCGAAACCATCCGGCGCTATCATGAGGTCGCCGGATGCTGACGAGCCTCTATGTCGAGGGAGGTAGCTGGTTTCACCGCGTGCCGGTGCGCGCCAAGCTTGTCGCGCTCGCCGTCTTGAGTATCGCGCTCTTCGCGACGGACTCACCTTTCCTGCTGCTGCCTGCCTTTCTCCTCAGCGCTTGGCTTTACCTCTCGCTCGGGCTGAAACCGCGCGAAGCGCTGTCGCGCGTCGGTTTCGTTTTCTTCACCATTCTGATCCTTGCCGCGGTCAATCTGTTCCTCGTTCCCGTGCCGCAGGTCGCGGCGCTCGTCTTGCGGCTGATGGCGCTCGTCGTCTTTGCAGCCGCGGTCACGGCGACCACGACGATCGGTGCTTTCATGGACGAGGTAACGATCCTCCTGAAGCCGCTGGAGCGCCTCGGTCTCTTGAGGGCGGCAGATGTCGGTCTGGCGCTTGGCCTCGTGCTGCGGTTCGTGCCCGACATCTTCGCCCGGTATCAGGCACTCGCCGAAGCGCATCGGGCACGCGGACTGCCGGTCCGGCCGTTGACCATCATCGGCCCGCTGATCATCCTGACGCTGAAAGATGCGGACACGATCGCGGCCGCCATTGACGCGAGGGGATTTCGCCGTCAATAAATTCGCGTTTTCTAATAAAAGGTAGGGCTATATGAACACCAGAGACCTCGTCCTCGTTGCGCTTTTCACTGCCATCATCGTTGTGCTCGGCCTCGTACCGCCGATCACGCTCGGCTTCATTCCCGTTCCGATCACGGCGCAGTCGATGGGCGTGATGCTCGCCGGCTGCATCATCGGCGCGAAGCGCGGCGCCCTCGCCTTCCTCCTGCTCATCCTGCTCGTCACCATCGGACTGCCGGTACTTTCCGGCGGCCGCGGCGGACTCGCCGTCCTGGCCGGTCCCTCGGGCGGGTTCATCTTCGGCTGGGCAGTTGCCGCCTTCGTTACCGGCCTGATCGCCGAGCGCTTCGTCCAGTCCACGAATTCGGAAGCGCGCCAATTTGTCGGCTTCTTCCTCGCCTCGGTCCTCGGCGGCATCGTCGTGCTCTATGCGATCGGGGTTCCGTGGCTCTCTGCCGTCACCGGTACGCCTCTGATGGCAGCTGCAACCGGTTCGCTCGTCTTCGTTCCGGGCGACCTGTTGAAGGCCGCGATCGCGACGCTCGCCGCCCGGGCCGTCTACGCCGGCTATCCGCTGCTGCCGGCGCGCGTCTGACGCAGTGCCGCTCTCCGAGGCAGTCGCGATCCATGCGAGCGAACGCCCGTCTTCCCCGGCCTTCCGCATGGAAGGCCGGGTTTTCACCTTTGGCGACCTTGCCGCGGAGGCCGGACGCATCCTCTCGGCCATTCACCGCTCGGGTGCGCAGGCGACAGAAGAAAGCATACTCTCCGGGCGCGTGCGGCTGGTCGCGCTCGAAACGGGAAATCACCCGCTTTTTCCCGCCGCTTTCCTTGCCGCGACCGCGGCCGGCCATTGCGCCGCCCTGATCGACCCGCATCTGCCCGAGATCGCGCGCCAACGGATGAAAGAGCGCCTGCGGCCGGAGATCGTCATCCGCGCCGAACGCGATCTCTTGCGCATCGACGTGCCGTCGGCAGGACAAAGCCGTCTGCTGCAAGGCGCCTCCGATGCTCCGCCCGCAATCCCCGCCGGCTGCGGCGGTGATCCCTTTCTCGTGGTCTTCACGTCGGGTACGACAGGCGATCCGAAGGCGATCATCCGCGACCGCCGGTCCTGGCGGGTGAGCCTTGAGACCGGGCAGAGCTTTTTCGGGCTCGGGCCGGAGACGACGACTTACGCGCCGGGACCGTTGGCGCACGGCCTGACGCTTTACGCGCTCGCGGAGACCCTGACGGCCGGGGCCGAATTCGTGGGCGCTCGGCACTTCGAGGCGGATCAGGCTTTGGCCACGATCGCGGCCACCGGAGCGAAACGGCTGGTGCTGGTGCCGACGATGCTGCGGCGGCTCTGCGAGCGCGCGGCCGGTTCGCCGTTGACATCGGTCAGACGGATTACCGTCGCCGGAGCCAAGCTCACGCCGGCGGATCGGGAAGCGGCGACACGGGCTTTTCCGGAGGCTCAGGTCACGGAATATTACGGCGCCTCGGAACTCGGCTTCATCAGCGTTTCCCGGCCGACGGACAGGCACACGCCGACCGCGGTCGGAAAGGCCTTTCCCGGCGTTCGCCTGGAGATCCGGGACGAGAAAGGCGAGCGCCTTCCCGCAGGAGAAACGGGCACGATCTTCGTCGAAAGCGAGCTCATATCCGACGGTTACATCGCGGGCGGCGACGGAGCGGGATTCCGCCGGCAAGGAAAGCTCGCGACGGTCGGCGACCTCGGTTTCCTTGACGAGGGCGGCACCCTGCACCTCATCGGCCGGGCGGGCGGGATGGTGGTCTCGGGCGGGAACAACATCTATCCATCGGAGGTGGAGATCGTGATCCAGGGAGCCGGCGGCGTGAACGCGGCCCTTGTCTTCGGTCTCGATCATCCGGATCTCGGCAGCGAGCTTGCGGCGGTGATCGAGCCCGGCGCCGGATTCGATCATGCGGCACTCGAACGTCATCTTGCCGCCGCCCTGCCGCGCTACAAGCGCCCGCGCAGGATATGGCTCTGCCGGAAGATGCCGATGACCGCCTCCGGCAAGGTCGCGGCCGGAGAGCTTCGGCAATGGATCGCGGAGGAGAACAGTGCCCTTGAACGCCTCCTCTGACCCCGATCGCACCCCGGTCGTCATCGCCGCACTGCGAACGCCGGTCGGCCGCGTCAACGGCAGCCTTGCCGCGATCGAGCCTGCAAGCCTTGCCGCCTTGCTGATCGAAAGGATCATTGCGGATACCGGCATCGACCGGGCAGAGATCGACGACGTGATCGTCGGCAATGCCGCCAACAGTGCCGGCAATCTCGCACGTCTCGCCGCGCTGGAGGCAGGATTGCCCGTCGCAATTCCGGGCGTCACCGTCGACCGTCAATGCGGCTCCGGGTTGGAGGCGATCGTCCTTGCTGCTCGGCAGATCCAGGCCGGCGCGGGTCGTTTCTACCTTGCCGGAGGCACCGAGAGCGCCAGTCGCGCGCATATCCGCCTTCGGCCCCCGCTCACGCGCGGCGAAGAGCCCCAGCCGGTCCAGCGCGCGCGGATGGCGCCCGATTCGATCGGCGATCCGGATATGGGCGTTGCAGCGGAGAACGTCGCCACGGCCTGCGGCATCTCGCGTGAGCGACAGGACCGGTTTGCGCTCGAAAGCCACCGACGCGCCGTCGCGGCCGAAGCGGCAGGCCGGTTCTCGCGCGAGATCGTGCCCGTGCCGACATCGTCAGGGCCTGTCGCAAGGGATGAGTGCCCTCGCGCAAACGCATCTGCCGAGACGCTCTTGCGACTGAGGCCGGTTTTCGTTGCTGGCGGGACCGTCACCGCCGGAAATGCATGCCCGGTCAATGACGGCGCGGCGATGGTACTGATGACGAACCTCGCGGAGGCGCGCAGGCGCGGCGTCGCCTTCGGTCTCGTCTTCACCGATGCGGCGACGGCCGGCGTCGAACCGAAGCTGCTCGGCCTCGGCCCCGTCCCCGCCATGGCGAAGCTTCGCGCGCGCAATCCCGCGCTCGATGTGGCCCGCGTCGATTTCATCGAATTCAACGAGGCTTTTGCCTCGCAGGTTCTCGGGAGCCTCGACCAGCTCGATATCGCACCCGAACGCGTCAACAGCGACGGCGGCGCGATCGCGCTCGGCCACCCTTATGGCGCTTCCGGCGCCATTCTCGTCGTCCGGCTGTTCTCGCAGATGTTCGCGGCCTCCTCCCCGGCGGAAGGGCTGGCCATGATGGGCATCGGCGGCGGCATGGGGATCGCCGCCCACTTCAGCAGCTGCAGACCGGATCAGGCGGCATAGCCGGCGAGCCATTCCCGGGTTGGGGCCGGCAGCTGTACCGGTTGATGGCGGGCACGGTCGACGGCCACCCAGACAATCTCCACCTCGGCGGCAAGTTTGTCGCCGGTCTCGACGCGTACGGCAAAACCTATCGAGCTGCCGCCGATCTTCGCGACGGTCACCGTAAAGCGCGCGGGATCGTCGAAGCGCAGACCGCGATGGAAGATGCAGGCGGAGCGGCGGACGAGATAGGCCGGTTCTTCCGCAATTGCCGGCCGGTGACGCCAGAGATTGGCAAGCGCGGCCTCCGCATGCGCATAATAGGCCGCATTGTGCATATGGCCGTGCATGTCTATATCGCGGAACGGAATGCGGACTTCCGTGACATTTTCCCGCTCTGTGCCGTCCATGCGAGGCTCCCCGATGCGCTCCACACTCGTTAGACAGTTTGGCGACCCCGGACAAGTCATCGAGCTCGTGGACGCACCCCGCCCTGCCGCAGGCGCGGGCGAAGTCGAGGTCGAAATATCGCTCGCGGCAATCAATCCTTCGGACCTGATCCCCGTTACGGGCGCCTACAGCGCGCGCACCGTCCTGCCTTTTGTCCCCGGCTTCGAGGGCGTCGGCATCGTCAGGCTCGTCGGGCCGGACGTGCAAGGCATCAAGGCCGGAGATCGGGTCGTCCCGATCGGCGCGAGCGGGCTTTGGCAGCAATTCCTCCTCCGCCCCGCCGAATGGTGCTTTCGCGTGCCGGACGGGATCGAAGACGCGCAGGCGGCGATGAGCTATGTCAATCCGCTAACGGCGTTGAGGCTTGTCGAAGCGCTGCGGGAGCATTTCGGATCGCTCGAGGGCATGGATGTCGGCGTGACCGCTGCGGGCTCTGCCATCGGCGGCATGCTGATGAAGCTGCTTGCGCTCGAAGGCGCGGTGCCGACAGCCATGCTTCGCAGCGAGAGGAGACGCGGCCGTCTCGGCGAGGCACACCGGATCCTGGTGGCCGAGAGCGGCGATCTCCTCATGGACAGCCAATTCGATGCGGTGCTGGATGCCGTCGGCGGCGCGCTGGCGGGGGAACTGATCGGGCGGTCCATCCGCCCCGGCGGGACCTTCATCCAGTATGGAGCGCTCAGCGGCGCACCCGTGCCTCAGACGGCGATCAGCGGCCGGCCCGACATACGTTTCGCCTTTCTTTGGCTGAGAACCTGGGTGCATTCCGCCGGCCGGGAGGCACTCGAAGCCGCTTTCCTGCGCAGCTTCGCCGGGCTGCAGAGCGGCCTCTTTGCCAGCCCTGTTGCCGCCACCTACCCCTTGAGCAGGCTCGCCGATGCCCTTGCGCATCAGGCCGACCCGCGTCGCGACGGCAAGATCCTGCTCGATCCGCGCTGTTGAAAATCGGCAGTTTCGCGTCGCGCGCCATGGATTTTGACAGGCATGCGCACTAGGTTCGCGGGATGACCACGCATCTCTACGAAAATCCGGTCTTCCTGAAGCACGAGGTCCCGGAAGGGCACCCCGAACGGCCGGATCGGCTGAAGGCCTTGAATCTTGCGTTGGAGCATCCGAATTTCGCGGATCTGGAGCGGGTCGAGGCATCGAAGGGTGATGAAAATCTGGTGTTGCTCGCCCACACGGAAGAGCACCTGCTGCGAATCAAGCGGGACATTCCGGACGAGGACATCAACCAGCTCGAGGCCGATACCTATGCAGGCCCGCAAAGCCTCGAGGCCGCGTTGACCGGCATCGGCGGTGCTGTGGCGGCTGTCGACGCGGTTTTCGCGGGCGAAGCGGACAATGCCTTCGTCGCAGCACGCCCGCCCGGCCACCATGCCGAGAAGAACAGGGCCATGGGGTTCTGCTTTTTCAACAATGTAGCGATCGCCGCGCGCCACGCGCAGACGGCGCATGGTGCCGAACGCGTTGCCATCGTCGACTGGGACGTCCACCACGGCAACGGCACACAGGACATTTTCTGGGACGACCCGTCGGTGCTCTTCTGCTCCACGCATCAGATACCGCTCTATCCCGGTACCGGTGCCAAGGACGAGACGGGCGTCAGGAACAATGTCGTCAATGCGCCGATTTCGCCCAATAGCGGCAGCGAGCATTTCCGCGATGCCTTCCGTTCGCGCGTGCTGCCCGCGCTTGAAAATTTCCGGCCCGACTTTCTTCTGATTTCCGCCGGCTTCGACGCCCACCACCGCGATCCATTGGCCCAGATCAATCTGGTCGGCGAAGATTTCGACTGGGCGACGGGTCGTCTCATTGACGTTGCCGGCAGGAGCGCCGGCAACCGCATCGTCAGCCTGCTCGAAGGCGGCTATGACTTGCAAGGCCTGGCCGAGTCGGCCGGCCTGCATATTCTGAGATTGATGAGAGGGTAATTCATGAATAACAATGCGCAACCGGACGTTTCCGCCCTCTCCTTCGAGCAGGCCGTCGAGGAATTGGAACGTATCGTTTCGGCGCTTGAACGCGGCGACGTCGCACTCGACAAATCGATCGAGATCTACGAGCGGGGCGAGGCCCTGAAGAAGCACTGCGAGGCACTGTTGAAGGCGGCAGAGGACCGTATCGAAAAGATCCGCCTCGACCGCGCCGGCCGGCCGCAGGGAGTCGAGCCGCTCGACGCGGAGTAGTTTTCATTCCAGGCGAGATTCGCCCCTCATCCGGCCTGCCGGCACTCCCCGCAGGCGGGGCGAAGGGACAAGCGGCACGCATCGGTGCAAACCCGCCTGCGGGACTCCAAACAGAAACACTCCGTCTCCCGATTGCCGCTACCGAACCGGAAGCACTGACGGTAATCTTCAGTGAATGCCATCAACCGGAGCGCCTGCCATGTCCTTCTTTCCCGGTCCCGATCCGCTCGCCGGCGACAAGCCCGCCTGCGACGCAATCGAGCATCTGATCATCCCGCGTACCAGCGATATCGGCGGCCTGCAGGTCAGGCGGGCGCTGCCGACGGCAAAACGCCGGCTCGTCGGTCCTTTCATCTTCTTCGACCGGATGGGCCCGGCGCTGCTGCGTGCCGGCCAGGCGATCGACGTCCGCCCGCATCCGCATATCGGACTTTCGACCGTCACCTACCTGTTCGACGGCGAGATCAAGCACCGCGACAGCCTCGGCACCGAAATGGTCATTCGCCCGGGCGACGTGAACCTGATGACCGCCGGGCGCGGCATCGTGCATTCGGAGCGCTCGCCGGAAAACCAGCGCGGGCACGAACGCTCTCTTTCAGGACTGCAGACCTGGCTGGCGCTGCCCGACGCCATGGAGGAGATCGATCCGGTCTTCGCGCATACCGAGGAGCGTATGCTGCCGCATCTTGCCGATGGCGGGGTTCGCGCGCGCGTCGTCATCGGTCAGTTCGAAGGGGCGGCTTCGCCCGTCTCCACCTTTACCGATACGATCTATGTCGACCTCATGATCGAGCCCGGCAAGAGCGCGCCGTTCGCGGCCAACTGGGAAGAGCGCGCGCTCTACATCCTTGCCGGCGAAGCGATCATCGCCGGCGACCATTTCGACGACAATCAACTCCTCGTCTTTCGTCCCGGCGACGAAATCACCATCACCGCGGGGCCTGCAGGCTGTCACGTGATGCTCTTCGGCGGAGCAGCGCTCGGCTCGCCGCGCCATATCTGGTGGAACTTCGTTTCCTCCTCCAAGGAGCGGATCGACAAGGCAAAGGAAGAATGGCGCACGGGACACTTCGATATCGTGCCGGGAGACGAGGAAGAGTTCATACCCTTGCCCGCAAGCTGATCTCCGTTAAGCTCGTTTTCAGGCATTGGATCGCGATGCGGCGGAAAACCGCGCAGGTTTTCCTCATCCCGCTCTTGGTTGAAGCCGCAGGAAAGCCTAATTTTGCATTCAACGGCGATTACCTCTAAGAAAGAGCCGTTCCGACGACCCAACAACAATGCGCGCGCCTAGCTCCGGCGCGCATGAGGCATGCAGCGTGACACAACTGCCAACCAATCCGATGCCGGCAACTCCCCTGCTCGATAAGGTCGAATATCCCGACGATCTGAAGAAGATCGACGACAGGGACCTGCCGCAGCTGGCGGCCGAATTGCGTGCCGAGATGGTCGATGCCGTGTCGCGCACCGGGGGGCATCTGGGCGCGGGCCTCGGCGTCGTCGAACTGACGATCGCCATCCACAAGATCTTCGACACGCCGCATGACCGCTTGATCTTCGATGTCGGACACCAGTGCTATCCGCACAAGATCCTGACCGGCCGGCGCGATCGCATCCGCACCTTGCGCCAGGAAGACGGGCTCTCGGGCTTCACCCGGCGGGCGGAAAGCGAATACGACCCCTTCGGCGCAGCGCACTCCTCCACCTCGATCTCGGCCGGTCTCGGCATGGCTGTCGCCGCCGAACTCGACGGCAAGAGCCGCAATGTGATCGCGGTGATCGGCGACGGCGCCATGTCGGCCGGGATGGCCTTCGAAGCGCTCAACAATGCCGGCGCGCTCGATGCGCGCCTCATCGTCATTCTCAACGACAACGACATGTCGATCGCACCACCGACCGGCGCGATGAGCGCCTATCTGGCGCGGCTCGCCTCCGGGCGGACCTATATGGGCATTCGCGAGGTCGGCAAGAAACTCACCGCCTATCTCGGCAAGACCGTCGACCGGGCGATCACCCGTGCGGTGGAGCATGCCCGGGGCTACGTCACCGGCGGCACGCTCTTCGAGGAGATGGGTTTCTACCATATCGGTCCGATCGACGGACACTCCTTCGACCACCTGCTTCCGGTCCTGCGCAACGTTCGCGACAATGCGAAAGGCCCGGTCCTGATCCATGTCGTCACGCAGAAGGGCAAGGGCTATCCGCCAGCCGAAGCCGCGGCCGACAAGTATCACGGCGTCAACAAATTCGACGTGATTACCGGGGCTCAGGCGAAAGCGAAGCCCAACGCCCCCGCCTATACCTCCGTCTTCGCGGACGCGCTCACGCAGGAGGCGACCCTCGACGACAAGATCGTTGCGATCACGGCCGCCATGCCGTCCGGGACGGGCCTCGACAAGTTCGCCTCGGTGCATCCCTCACGCTGCTTCGATGTCGGCATAGCCGAGCAGCATGCGGTGACTTTCGCCGCCGGCCTTGCGGCGGAGGGATACAAACCCTTTGCGGCGCTTTATTCCACCTTCCTGCAACGCGCCTATGATCAGGTTGTCCACGACGTGGCCATCCAGGGTCTGCCGGTCCGCTTTCCGATCGACCGCGCCGGCTTCGTCGGCGCCGACGGGCCGACCCATGCCGGCTCCTTCGACACGACCTATCTGGCGACACTGCCGGGCTTCGTCGTCATGGCGGCGGCCGACGAGGCGGAGCTGAAGCATATGGTGCGCACCGCCGCGGCCTTCGACGAGGGTCCGATTTCGTTCCGCTATCCGCGCGGCGAAGGCGTCGGCGTCGAGTTGCCGGAGCGCGGCGAAATTCTTGCGATCGGCAAGGGCCGGATCGTCAAGCAGGGGAGCAAGGTGGCGCTGCTTTCCTTCGGCACACGGCTCGCCGATTGTCTGCTGGCGGCGGAAGACCTGGATGCAGCCGGCCTCTCGACGACCGTCGCCGACGCCCGCTTCGCCAAGCCGCTCGATCATGATCTGATCCGTCAGCTCGCCCGCCATCACGAGGTTCTGATCACCATCGAGGAAGGGGCGGTCGGCGGCTTCGCAAGCCACGTGCTGCAGTTCCTTGCGGAAGAGGGCCTCCTCGACGGCGGCCTCAAGGTGCGCCCCATGGTCATGCCCGACATTTGGATGGAGCAGGCAAAACCGGAAGCGATGTACGCCCGTGCCGGCCTCGACCGCGCCGGCATCGTATCCACCGTCTTCAAGGCGCTCGGCCAGAAGCACGGCGTCGGCCTCGGCGCCGCCGGCTGAGCCGTCCAAGAGTTCGCTTGCATTGCGCGGCGGGACGCGCGATGACGGCCCATGTCCCAAGATACACAGATGACGATCCGCCTCGATCAATTGCTCCTGAACAGGGGCTTGGTGGCCAGCCGCGCACGCGCACGCGACGCGATCCAGCGGGGAACCGTGAAGGTCGACGGCCGCACCGTGACCAAGCCGGCCTCGACCTTCGCGCAAAGCGTTACGCTCACCATTGACGATCCGGCGCAGGATTATGTTTCGCGTGCGGCACTGAAACTCGTCGCGGCGCTCGATCACTTCGGCCTCGATCCATCGGAGCAGACCTGTCTCGACGTCGGGGCCTCGACCGGCGGCTTTACCGAGGTGCTGCTGAAGCGCGGCGCCGCGCATGTGGTCGCCGTCGATGTCGGCCACGGTCAGATACATCCGCGCGTCGCCGAAGACCCGCGCGTGACGAACATCGAAGGCCTGAATGCGCGGTCCATGACCCGCGGCGACGTCGGTGAGCGCGCCATCACTTTCATCGTCTCGGATGTCTCCTTCATCTCGCTGAAGCTGGCGCTGCCGCCGGCCCTCGGCTTGGCGGAACCGGGCGCCTGCTGCATCCTGCTCGTCAAGCCGCAGTTCGAGGCCGGCCGCGATGCGATCAGCAAGGCCGGGCTGCTGAAGGATCCGGAGAGCGCTCCGGCGGTGGCAGCCGAACTCGAGCGGTGGCTTGTCGAAGACATGGGCTGGCGAAGCCTCGGCCTGATCCCCTCGCCCATTGCCGGCGGTGACGGCAACAGCGAATTTCTTCTGGCGGGGCGCAAGCCATGAGCACCGGGATCGTGACCATAGATCGTCTCGGCGCCCAAGGCGACGGCGTCGCTCGGACGGAAGCTGGCCCCGTCTTTGCACCGTTCACGCTCCCCGGCGAGACCGTCTCGCTCGCGGTCAACAAGGCGAGCGGCACGCTGATATCGCTGAAGGAGGCCTCCCCGGAGCGGGTCGAGCCGCCATGCCGGCATTTCGGGCCGGACGGTGTCAACGGGACGTGCGGCGGCTGCACGCTGCAGCACGCATCCGACGCGCTCTACCACGCCTTCAAGCGCAATCTCGTCATCGACGCCTTGAGGTCGAAGGGACTGACGCCGGAAGTCGCCCCGCTGATCATCGCGCGGCCCGGCGATCGCCGCCGTGCGGTTTTCACCGCCCGGCGGACGGAAAAGGAACTGCTGCTCGGCTATAACCAGATGCAGAGCCATCATATCGTTTCGATCGGCGAATGTCCGATCACCAGCCCGGGCATCGTCTCGCGGCTGGCGACCATCCGCAAAATTGCCACGGCCATGGCGTCGAGCGCCGAACCATTCCGTATCACCGTGCTCGAAACCGATACGGGCCTCGATCTCGCCTTCGAGGGGGTGAAACTCAGCGACCCGCAGCGGCGCTCGACCGTCGATGCCGTTCTTGGCGAGCGAGGCATCGCGCGCGTCAGCTTGAATGGCGAGATCGTCGTCGAGCCGATCAAGCCCGCGATCGATTTCGGCGGTGTGCCGGTTTTTCCGCCGCCCGGCGCCTTCACTCAGGCGACGCGGCCTGCCGAAGACGCGATGGCGAAGCTGGTGCTGGCTCACGTCGGCAAGGCGAAGCGCGTTGCCGATCTCTTCGCCGGCATCGGCACTTTTGCGCTGAGGATTGCACGAACGGCACGCGTTCACGCGGTCGAAGGCGACGACAGGGCCGTGAAGGCGCTGGATTTCGCCGCACGCAACACCCAGGGGCTGAAGCCGGTGACCGCCGAGAAGCGCGATCTTTTCCGCCGGCCGATGATGGCGCAGGAATTGAAAGCCTTCGACGCCGTGGTCTTCGACCCGCCCCGCGCCGGCGCCGAAACGCAATGTCACGAGCTTGCCCGATCCGGCGTGAAGAAGGTCGCCGCCGTCTCCTGTAATCCGGTGAGCCTGGCGAGGGACCTTTCGATACTGACCGCAGCCGGTTATCGCATTACGGGGGTGACGCCGATCGACCAGTTCCTCTGGTCGGCGCATGTGGAAACGGTAGCGACGCTCGAAAAATGAAAAAGGCCCGGCGACGAACCGGGCCTTGTTTGTTCAAAGCTATTCCAGACGGAAACCGCTGCACAGTCCCTGGGATTGCCGTCAGGCCGCGCGGCGGCTCGCGGCCTGGTAAGAGGCCGCTTGCGTCTCGCCCAGTATGAACTGGGAGAGCAGCGCGTTGAGCGCCGCTGCCTCGGATGCGAGACCGTGACTGGCGGCCGTCTGCTGCTCGACCATCGCGGCGTTCTGCTGCGTGCCCTGGTCCATCGTGTTGACGGCCGTGTTGATCTCCTGGAGACCGGTCGACTGCTCGCGCGTCGCGGTCACGATTGCGCTTACATGCTTGTTGATCTCCTGCACCTCGGCGACGATCGCCTGCAGCGCCCGTCCGGTATCGCCGACCAGCGTCACGCCGGAATGCACCTGCTCGCCGGAGGTCGTGATCAGCGCCTTGATTTCCTTGGCCGCATTGGCCGAGCGTTGAGCGAGCTCGCGCACCTCCTGGGCGACGACCGCGAAACCCTTGCCCGCCTCGCCGGCCCGTGCCGCTTCGACGCCGGCATTCAGCGCCAGGAGATTGGTCTGGAAAGCGATGTCGTCGATGACGCCGATAATGTTCGAGATTTCTCCTGATGATTTCTCGATGGCATGCATGGCCTCGACCGCATTCTGCACCACTTCCCCGGATTTTTCCGCACCGGCACGGGTACGGGCGACCAGCGCACCGACTTCCTCGGCCCGGTGGGCGGAATCGCGGACGGTCGTGGTGATCTCCTCGAGCGCAGCGGCCGTTTCTTCGACGGATGCCGCCTGCTGCTCGGTTCGGCGTGCGAGGTCGTCGGCCGCCGAACGGATTTCGCTCGCACCCGCGTCGATCGCGCGGGCATTCGCGCCGACTGCGCAAAGCGCGTCGTGCAGCTTGGCGACCGAGTTGTTGAAGTCTTCCCGGAGGCGATCCAGGCGATCGGCAAAGGGACTGCCGATCCGATAGGCGAGATCGCCGTCGGCCAGCCGTCCGAGACCCGTTGCCAGCGCATCGACCGCATGCTGAACCTCGGCTGCATCGCGGGTCTTCTGCGCCTCGCGCTCGAGGCGCTCGCGCTCCGAAAGCGACCGGTTGGATTCGGCCTCGTCTTCCAGGCGCTTCCGTTCGACCGCATTGGCGCGGAAAACGGCGACGGCCGCCGCCATCGACCCGATCTGGTCGCGCCGCTCCTCACCCGGAATCATAACGTCGAGACTGCCGGCTGCAAGCTTCTCCATGGCGCCGGTCATGTCGGTTACCGGACGGATGACGAGGCGGCTCAGAAGCGTCGCGAGGAAGGCGATCATGGCGCCGACCGCCAGGATCGTGGCGATCGTCGCGGCGACGCGGAACTGGCTGATCGCCGAATAGGCGACATCCGCATCGAGCGCGAAGCCGACATACCATTCGACCGACGGGAGCCCCTTCACCGGCACGAAGCTCACAAGCATCGGCTTGCCGTCGAGCTCGGTGTGCATGATCCCGGTGCCGATCGCCGGCGTATCCGCCGGGAAGGCGTCGGCGAGCGTCTTCGTCACGAGCTTGGCATTCGGATGAACCAGTATCTGGCCATCCTTGTTGGCAAGGAACGCAAAGCCTTCGCCGCCGACATCGATGCCGTTGACCATGGAAACGAGGGCCTTCAGCGAGAAATCGCTGCCGGTCACACCGTAAAGCTTGCCTTCGTGCTTCACCGGCACAGCGGCGCTGATGATCAGGTCGCCGCTCGACGCGTCGACATAGGGTTCGGTAAGGACGCGTGCATCGGCTTTCACCGCCTGCTGATACCAGGGGCGCTGGCGCGGATCGTAGCCGTCGGGCATTTTCGAGTCCGGCCAGATCATGAACCGGCCGCTCTCGTCGCCGACATAGGTGGAGATGAATTCGCCGGTCAGCACGTCGTTCTTCAGGACGCCCTGAATGGCCGCTTCGTCAGCCACCCGGCCGGCAGCGTCCGCCGCCATCGCGGTCAGCGTCACACGGCCGTTCAGCCAGTTGGCGACGCTCTGCGCCGCCTGATTTCCGGAGGAAGCGATATCCTCCTCCACTGCTTTCGTGGTCGTGGCGCGCTGGAGACTGTCGATATAGACGGAAAAGCCTGCAAAGGCGCCGACGACGACGCAGGACGCGGCAACGAGAATGCGCGTCATGAGATTCGATCGTTTGGACAAGGTGGGGGCTCCCTGAAAGAGGCGGCAACGCCGCCGGGATGAGCTCGCGATGATCTTCCCGGGCGCGACGGATCGGCCGCTGAGCGACTTGAAGGACGGCGGGAAAACGATGGGACATGCCGCAAAGGCGGAGCCGGCAATGCTTCATGCGGCCGGGGGTCTCGCGTGCCGCACAATTCCTGCGGCGCCGAGGGAGACCTACTGCGGCTGGACGCTAGCGGGAGCTATTTAAGAAGCGATTAAAATTGATCCATGCAAAGTCGCGATGGCCGGAAGCGACCTGGCGAATTGCCGCCTACCGGCGCATGAAGGCCTCGAACGCGGCGCGCGCCTCGGCGCTTTTCAATTGCGCGGCAAAATGCTTCGCCTCCTCCTCGATCCGGGCAAGCACATCGCTGCGATCGCCGCGAATGAGGTCGCGGGCGATGCGCAGCGCTTCCGGCGGTTTTTTCGCCAGGCGCGTCGCAGCTGAAAGCGTTTCCCCTTCGACGGCGGTCTCTTCCACGATTTTCCAGATCAGCCCGGCCTCGCGCGCACCGGCCGCGTCGAGCGGCTCGCCGGCTGCAAGCAGGGCAAAGGCGCGCTGATGGCCCATGATGCGCGGAGCGCTCAGGCTCGAGGCCGCTTCCGGAACGAGCGCCAGATCGACGAACGGGGTCTTGAACACCGAGCGGGCCGAGGCGACCGTCAGGTCGCAATGGAGGTGGATCGTCGTGCCGATGCCGATGGCCAGTCCGTCTACGCCGGAAACGATCGGTTTCGTCGCGCCGGCAAGCGCCCGCAGGAAATCCAAAACCTCGTCCCCCATGCTGCCCCCCATGGCGAAGGCGAGGAAGTCGGCCATGTCGTTGCCGGCCGAGAAGCACCCTTCCGTTCCGAGGAATGCCATCGCGCGTATGGCGGGATCCGTTCCGGCAGTGGTCAGCGCCTCCGTCATCCTGGCGTACATCTGGCGCGTGATGGCGTTCTTCTTCTCCGGCCGATTGAACCGGATAAGCTGAACGCCGGGATAGGCTTCCGGCCGTTCGACGAGCACGTGGTCGGTCATGGGTTTCCCTCAGTCGAGTATGGAACGGGCTGCGGCGAGACTTTCCGCCCCGTTGACGACACGGTCCTTGAGCGCGCTCGTCTCCGAGAGCAGGTTTTCCGCTGCGAAGCGGCAAAGCGCAACGCGCCGGTCCTGCCGCCCGTCACCGGCTTCGGCAAGGCCGCCTTTGGCGAGATAGACTCCGGTCAGCACGAGGCCGAACAGGCGCTGATAGGCGGTCGCGCCGGCGAGCGCCTCGGCAAGCTTTCCGTCGCGAAGCCTCGAAAGCAGCCAGTCGGTCGCCCCTTCGAGATCCGCAACCGCCGCATCGAGCCGTGCGGCTGTCTCGCCGAAACCTTCCCTGTTCGACGCGGCAGCGGCAGCGGCGACCTCTCGGAGTTCGGCGATGAAGCCGCGCACCTGTGCGCCATCGGAGAGCGTCAGCTTGCGGGTGACGAGGTCGATCGCCTGAATGCCGTTGGTGCCCTCGTAGATCGGCGCGATTCGGGCATCGCGGAGATAGCGCGCGGCCCCGGTCTCCTCGATGAAGCCCATGCCGCCATGGACCTGAATGCCCATCGAGGCGACGTCGACGCCGGCGTCGGTGGCGAAGGACTTGGCGATCGGCGTCAGCAGGCTCGAACGCTCCTGCCAGTGGCGGGCTCCCTCCCCTTGCGCGGCATGCGCCATGTCGACGGCGTGGGCGCAGGCATAGGCGATGGCGCGCGATCCCTGCGTCAGCGCTTTCATCGTCAGCAGCGTGCGGGCGATATCCGGATGCTCTATGATCGGACTCATGCCGTCGCCGCTCCACCCCGGCGCGCGGCCCTGCGTGCGCTCCTTGGCGTAGGCGATCGCCTTCTGGGTGGCGGCCTCCGCGATGGCGACGCCCTGCATCCCGACCGCGAGCCGCGCATTGTTCATCATCGTGAACATGCAGGCGAGACCGCGGTTTTCCTCACCGATCAGATAGCCGATCGCCCCCTTCTCGCCGCCGAATTTCCCGTCGCCGTAGATCATGGTGCAAGTCGGCGATCCGTGGATGCCGAGCTTGTGCTCCAGCGAGTGGCAGAAAACGTCGTTGCGCTCGCCAAGCGAACCGTCCTCGTTGACGAGGAACTTCGGCACGAGAAACAGCGAAATGCCCTTCGTCCCGGATGGCGCATCGGGCAGCCGCGCGAGTACCAGATGGACGATATTGTCGGTGAAATCGTGCTCGCCCCAGGTGATGAAGATCTTCTGCCCCAGGATGCGATAGGTGCCGTCGCCGCGGCGCTCGGCGCGGGTCTTCAGCACGCCGAGGTCCGAGCCGGCATGCGGCTCGGTCAGGTTCATGGTCCCCATCCATTCGCCCGAAACCATCTTCGGCAGGAAGGTCGCCTTCAGAGCGTCGGTGCCGTGCTTCTCGAGCGCTTCGATGGCGCCCATGGTAAGCGTCGGCGCAAGGGCGAAGGCCATCGAGCCGCTGTTCCACATTTCCATGGCGGCGACGTGCAACATGTGCGGCAGGTTCTGCCCGCCGAAAGCTTCCGGAGCCGTCAGGCCGTTCCAGCCGCCTGCGATCCAGTTGCGGTAGAGCTCCCGCCAACCCTCCGGCGTCTTGACGGCGCCATCGACGAGCCGCGATCCCTGCCGGTCGCCCGCCTCGCCGAGCGGCGCCACCTCTTCCGAGGCGAAGCGCCCGGCCTCGCCGAGGATCGCATCCACAAGGTCCTCGCCGAGTTCGCCGAACGTCCCGGCGTCGAGAACCTCGGACAGGCCGGCGACGTGTTTCAGGGTGAATGCGATCTCGTCGACCGGTGCCTTGTACATGGTGCTCCTCCCCTGCGTCCGCGGCCAATCCCCGCCGGCCCTCTTTCGATGCGCGGCAGACTAATGGATTTTACGTGGACGTCAACGTCAACCGACCGGAACCGGAGCGCAACTGCGCGCCCCTGATGAACGCGCAGCTATGCGAACGCTCAGCTATAGGGAGAATAGCACTGCCGGCGGGGGCCGTTATAGGGCTGATAGCTGTTGTCGTAAGCCCTGTAAGAGCGGTAGCGATCATAGCACCATTGGACATGCCGGCTGCCGTAGCGCACCGGCGGGCGAACGGCGGGACGGCGCTCGATCACGATGCCGGGTCGGAAGGCAGCCCCCGGGTACCACCAACCGCGGTAATAGCGATAGCCGGGCCGCTGATAGCGGTACCCACGATAGCCGTTATAGTAATAGAAGTCGCCATACCGATAATAACCGCGCCGCGGCGCGTACTGAACGTCCGTGACGGCGCTCTCGACGGCAACCCGCGGGGGCAGAGGCGTGAAAGCCTGAGACGGCACCGCCGATGCCGCCAGCGTCATCGCTGCAAGCGCGCCCGAAAGCCATTTCAGTGACATCATTTCCTCCTGCCTTCGATTTCATGTACAACCGGCCCTTGCAAGGGCGACATACCAAGACTAGGGCAGAAGTCGCAGGAAGCAACCGTCGCGCGCGGATGCAGCAAAGGAAAAATCCCTCCGTCGATACAATCCTGGGCGGAATCGGGCCGTCGACTTTGCCTCTTGGGGTCGGTGTACAGAAGCGTCCGCCTCGCGCAGATTGAGGCCGGGGCTGAGATTTACGACCTCTTAACTCTAAGTCGGCAATCTCAGAGAATGGAAAAGCGGGGAATCTCGATCATAGGGATGATCTTGCGCCTGGCGGTCCTGATGGGCCTGACCTTCGCGGCGGCGAACGCACGCGCGAGCGAAGTCGAGCCGTGGAAAGAGCGGCGGAACGCCCTCATCGTCGACGCTTACGAGCTGAACAGCATCGACTGGGAGGCCATGCTGAAGGACAAGCGGATAGCGGGCTTCATCGCGAAGGCTTCCGACGGCCTGCCGGAAAGCTACACCTGTACCGGTGACCACGGCGGCGATACGGTTGCGCACTGCAAGACGATGTGGCGCAAATATGCGGTCAGCCGGGAGCTCTATCAGACGCGCCGGATGATCGCGCGCTCGCATGGCCTGCTCTGGGGCGCCTATCATCTGGCAAGGCCCGGCAACCCCGTCGATCAGGCGAACCACTTCATCGATTATGCCGATCCGCGCGACGACGAGCTGATGGTGCTGGATATCGAAGGGATCGATCCGGAAAAATACATGTCGCTCGAAGACGCTGCAATCTTCGCCGGCCATGTGAAGGCCCGGACGGGGCGCTATCCCGTCCTCTATACCAACCACGCAACCGCGAAACACATTGCCGCCAACCGCTTCAAGCATCGGCTTCTAGCGCGTCTTCCGCTCTGGTATGCGCGCTATAAGCCCGATATCCGCAAAGTCTTTCCGATGGGAAACTGGGACCGCTACGCGCTCTGGCAATTCTCGTCGGCGCATAATTGCGGAAAGAAGCGTTGCCCCTATCGGGTGCCCGGCACCCTCGACGATATAGACGTGAATGTCGCAGCGATGAGTGCATCGGCACTGAAGAGAATCTGGCCCCACGGCGCGCTTCTTCCGGAGAAGCCGCCGGCGCTCACCGTTATCGCCTCGGCCACCGTCGGTACGATCCCGGCGTTGAATGCAAGTGCAACGGCCGCTCTTTCGCGGCCGCTCGTGATAAGCCGCGCCGAGGCGGAGAGCGGATCAGGGGCGGGCGCCGACGAGACTGTTACCGGCTCCATCGCCGTCAGGGCCGCCGAGGCACGCCTGCCCTACCAATCCGAGCGGCGGTAACTCAGGCCTCGATCTGGACGTCGCTTGTCGGCCGCGAACAGCAGGCGAGGATGTAGCCCTCCTCGATCTCATCGTCGAGAATGCCGCCATTGTGGTTCATCTCGACATCGCCGGCGATCTTCATCACCCGACATGTTCCGCAGATGCCGCCCTCGCAGGCGGCCCCGATCCTGACGCCGTTGGCCCGGGCCGTCTGCAGAATCGTCTGGCCGGGAACGGCGGTCGCCTCCTTGCCGCTCATGGTAAAGGTCACCCGCGCCGCACCGGCCCCGGCATCGGCCGCCGGCCCCGCCCGAATTGCAAGCTCCTCGGCCGCCGGCGCCGCGGCGGGCTGGAAGCTCTCCTGGTGATAGCCGGCCATGTCGAAGCCCGCCGATTCCAGCATTGCCCGAACATTGCCCATGAACGGCTCGGGCCCGCAGCAGAAAACGGTTCTTTCCATGAAATCCGGTGCGAGCATCGGCAGCTTCGCCGCGTCGATGCGCCCGCGCAGACCATGCCAGCCATGTCGCGCCTCATGCCCCTCCACGAGGAAGCCGAGATTGAGCCGCGGCATCTGACGCGCGAGAACTTCGAGCTCCGTTCTGAAGAGGAGATCGTCCGGGCGGCGGGCGCAGGAAATGAAGGTGACATCCGTTTCCGGTGCGCAGTCGGCCATCCAGCGCGTCATCGACATCATCGGCGTGACGCCCGACCCCGCTGAAATGAAGAGATACTTTTCACCGGGATGACGGACGAAGCTGAAATCGCCGAGCGGCCCGAACGCCTTGAGCATCATGCCCGGCTTCAGATTGTCGAACATCCAGCGGGTGCCGATGCTTCCCGGCTGCGCCTTGACCGTGACCGCGACCGAAAGCGGGCGCGAGGGCGAGGACGACAGCGTATAGGTGCGCATCACCGGCTCGGCCGAGACGGGCAGTTCGAGTGTCACGAACTGCCCGGGCAGGTAGCGGAACCAGGCCGGCTTGTCGGAGCGGAAGGTGAAAGTCATCACGTCGGCGGCTTCGGCTACGGCCGACGTGCACTCCAGCATGTGCTGACGGTCTCTCCAGGGATCGAGCTCGTCGAAATGGTGAAAGGAGCGAGGCATTTCCATGGTCATGCCACCCGCGAGAGCTGTGCGGCCCCGCCCTGAAGGCGGTCCAGCATGAAGTTCGAATACCACTCGACGAACTGCATGACGCCGCCCTCGTGTTCGGCCGAATATGGACCCGGCTCATAGGCCGGCGAGCGTATCCCGAACGCGTTTTCCTCGACGATCTGCCGGTCCTGATCGTTGGTCTCTGTCCAGACGTGCGTCAGCTCGTCTATCGTATAGTCGACGCCCTCCACCGCATCCTTGTTGACCAGCCATTTGGTCGTAACCTGCGTCAGTTCCGGCCCGAGCGGCAGAACGCGGAAGGTGATCGCATGATCGCCCAGAATGTGGTTCCACGTCGTCGGATAATGGAAGAGGAGCAGTGTACCGATGCCACCGGCGTCAAGCCCGGCGGAGAGCTGCCTGCGTACGGCCTTCTGTCCGGACATCGTATAGCTCTCGGCGCCGTTGATCAGCGGCATTCTCGTCATGCGGAACTGGCCGGTGGGCGCGATCCCGAAAGCGCTCGGAAGGCCCGCCGCCTCGCATTTCTGCCAATGGGCGCCGATTTCCGGGTCGTTCATCGCCCCCTGGACACCGGTTACGGTCGGCGCTTCGGGATAGGTACGGCAGAGTTCCGGGTGATTGGCGGCGCAGTGGTAGCACTCGCGATTGTTCTCCCAGACGAGCTTCCAATTGCCTTTCTCGACGATCGTGCTCTCGAAGGCGACCTTCGTTTCCCCGAGGCGGTGCGGCGCGAGATAGGCCGCGACCGTCTCGCGGAACGGCCGGAAGTCCATCGGTTGTTCGGCAAGGCTGATGAAGATGTAACCGCCGACGGTTTCGCAGTGGATCGGCTTAAGACTGTGTTCGGCCGGGTCGAAGCCCTCGGGCATCTGCCGCGCGAAGAGCAGGCGGCCGTCGAGCTCGTAGGTCCACTGGTGGTAGGGACAGACGAGTTTGGCGGATGAGCCTTTGTGCTGCGTGCAGACGCGCGAGCCGCGATGGCGGCACGAATTGTGCAGTGCCCGCACCGCGCCCTGTCTGTCTCGAACGATAACGACCGGGTAATCGCCGACCTGCACCGTGAAATAGTTCCCCGGCCGCGGGACTTCACAATCATGGCCGATGAACAGCCAATCCTTGTACCAGATCTGTTCCAGGTCCTGGCGATAATAACCAGGATCGACGTAGAAGGCGCGGTCGAGGCTGTAGCCTTCGCGACGGGTCTTCAGCTTGCGCAGCATTTCGGTCTGAATTTCCATGCCCTTATCCTCGTTTTCCGCCGTTTCGGAGAGGCAGGACTGGAACCCGCGCCGGCCGCATGGACCCGCAACGCAATTGGCTCCGATCCGGCTGCCCGCCGCAACCAGCTACGGTCTGTTTCTGCTTCAAGGCTGGTTTCCGGGCTCTGGAGCTGTCCGCAAGGGACCTGCCCGGCGCCTTCCCGGACGCTGTGTCCAGTGGCCTTCTGCCGTGGCTGTTCGCTCCACCACCGTTGCGGGGGCAGCGCCGGGATTTGACCGGCTTCCCAATTCTCCGCCTTCCCTTCGAGGCAGCACCTTGAGTGTCCTCATCTAAGCCTGCGGGCCGGTCCGGCAACTGCCAATAGACGACATCCGATTCCAGAAAGACGACAGCCATTCGCGGCGTAATCGGCACGATTGGCAGACGGATATTATCCATAACAAACAAGGAAGTAGGTGAATCTCCGCGCAGCCGGCGGATTTTTCGGCAGCGCCGTTCATAGCGCGAAGGCGACTGGCCATTTTACGACACGGCCCACCGACACAAGGTCTGATCGATGCCCGCACGGCCGCAAACGAACCAATTCGTTAACTGTGATGATTTACGTTCGCTACCATCAACCCGCTTGCGGACAGGACGGCGCGACGACGCCCATGGCAAAACTCCGATATTACGACGCTGCCGACAAGATGCCGGTCGCACCGGCGAAAGCCAAGGCTCACACCGAGTTCCTGCGGACCGGCCGGATCGATAGACGCCGGTGGATGGCGAACGAGCGGCAGTATCTGAGTTATGCCGAGGTTGCGCAGCAGACGGCGCGGAAGCTGACGACGGCGGGCGAGACGACCCACAGCCGAATCAACGGGTTTCATGCCTCGATGCAGTTCCCGAAGATGGTCTTCCATCGTACGCTCGCCAACAGTCCGCATCTCGGCTACTGCCACGTGACCGCCGCGAAAACCTGCCTCGCAAAGGGACATGAGATCACCTGGTCCTTTTATCTCGCGAACTTCTTCTGCGACCTTGGGAACGAGACCCATTTCTTCGACCGTATCCAGCCGGGCTATTCGCGCATGTATTTCGCCGTCGCGATCGAGCCCGATGCCGGCGAAGGACGGATCGTCGTCAACCGCAACGTGCGCGGCAACGGCCTGATTTTCCGGACGCAGGATCCGAAGGTGGCGCTGAAGAACGTGCTGATGCTCGGCGCACGCGACGAAGCCTTGCGGCGGATCATTCGCAGCCTTTGACCAAGAAAATCGTTCTGTTTTTGCAATCGCTCCGTTAAGGAAGCGACGGAAAGGATCAGAACGCCATGGCCGAAATCATCGACACGCGCATCGAACCGGAGCGGGCAATCGAGACGGCTTGTGCAGTTCTTTCGGACGGGGAACCCGTGGCGATCCCCACGGAGACCGTATACGGCCTTGCCGCCGATGCCACGACCCCCGATGCGATCAGCCGCATCTACGAGATGAAGGGGCGTCCGCGGTTCAATCCGCTGATCTGTCACGTCTCCGATCTGGGGATGGCGGAGGCGCATGTGACCTTCGATCCGGTTTCGAGACGTCTGGCCGAGGCTTTTTGGCCTGGCCCCCTCACGCTGATCCTGCCGCAGCGGCGGGAAAGCACCGTGCACACGCTCGCATCCGCCGGTCTCGATACGCTCGGAATTCGGATGCCCGACGGCTTCTCGCGTCGGGTGATCGCCCGATTCGGACGGCCTTTGGCGGCGCCGAGCGCCAACACCTCGGGCAAGATCAGTCCCACCAGTGCGGCCCATGTGCAGGCGGATCTCGGCTCCAGGCTGAAGCTCATCCTCGACGCAGGCCCGGCCGCGATCGGCCTTGAATCGACCATCGTCAAGGTCGAGAACGGAAAGCTGCGGCTGCTGAGGCCCGGGGGGCTCGACGCGGCAGAGATCGAAGCTTTGACAGGGCTCCCCATCGAGCGCCCTGAGACCGCCGGCGCCGTCATCGAGGCGCCCGGCATGCTCGCCTCGCATTACGCTCCCGGTGCCGCTGTGCGGCTCAATGCCGATGAGGTCCGGAAAGGAGAAGCCCTCATCCGCTTCGGCGGAAAGACACTTCCCGGTGAAGGCGATGCCGCGATCGTTTTGGATCTCAGTCCGGGCGGCAGCCTGCGGGAAGCCGCGGCCAATCTTTTCGATTATATGAAACAGGCGGATGCCAGCGGCGCCGCGACCATAGCTTTCGGCCCGATCCCGAGCGAGGGGCTCGGCGAAGCGATCATCGACCGGCTGCAGCGCGCGGCCGCGCCGCGGGGCTGATGGCCACCGGCACGCTTGAAGCAACCACGTGATCCGAGGCAGGGCCATGACCACCATACTTCCATCTCCCGAACTCATCGCCTCCTTCGTCGACATCGTCGGGCCCGGCAATGCCCTCACCGCACCCGCCGACACGGCCCCCTACCTGGTCGAGTCCCGCGGGCTCTATCACGGCACGACGCCGCTCGTGCTCAGGCCCGGCTCCGTCGAGGAAGTTTCGCTGGTCATGCGCCTTGCGAGCCAGACCCGAACGGCAGTCGTGCCGCAGGGCGGCAACACCGGACATGTGGCCGGCCAGATTCCGCGCGAGGGCAGAGCCGACGTGGTCCTTTCCCTCGAGCGGCTGAACCGCATCCGCGACATCGACCCGGTCGGCAACGTGATCGTGGCCGATGCCGGTTGTATTCTGGCGGATATCCAGAAGGCCGCCGATGACGTCGACCGGCTTTTTCCCCTGTCACTCGGCTCGGAAGGCTCCGCCCGGATCGGCGGCAATCTTTCGACCAATGCCGGCGGCACTGCCGTGCTTGTCTATGGCAATATGCGCCAGCTTTGCCTGGGGCTGGAGGTCGTGCTTCCGACCGGGGAGATCTGGAACGGGCTCAGACGCCTCAAGAAGGACAATACGGGCTACGATCTGCGCGATCTTTTCATCGGTGCCGAGGGAACGCTCGGCGTCATAACCGGCGCCGTTTTGAAGCTCTTCCCGAAACCGCGGGGCCACCAGGTGGCTTTTGCCGGCCTCAGAAGCGTCGAGGACGCACTGACGCTTTTCGATCGGGCATCGAGCCTCTGCGGGCCGGCCCTGACGGGCTTCGAACTGATGCCGCGGCTCGGCATCGAGTTCACCACCCGGCACATCGCCGGCGTTCGAGATCCGATGGAAACGACGCATCCGTGGTACGCGCTGATCGATATCTCCACCTCGGATACCGCCGAAAGCGCGGAGCGGATGGTGCAAGACCTTCTCGAAGCGGTCATCTCCGACGGTCTCGTCGAGAACGCCGTCATTGCCCAGAACGAAGCGCAGCGCAGAGCCCTCTGGCACATGCGCGAAAGCATGTCGCCGGCACAAAAGCCCGAAGGCGGCTCGATCAAGCATGACGTTTCGGTCCCGGTATCGAGCATTCCGGCCTTCATGACGGAAGCGGATGCGCTGGTCTCCAAGGCCATTCCCGGCGCACGCATCTGCGCCTTCGGCCATATGGGCGACGGCAATATCCACTACAACATCTCCCAGCCCGTCGGTGCGGACAAGCAGGGCTTTCTCGACCGGTGGCGCGAGATCAATGCGATCGTTCACGCCGTCGTGCTCAAACATGAGGGCTCGATATCTGCCGAGCATGGCATCGGCCAGTTGAAACGCGACGAACTCGCGGCGATCCGCTCGCCGATCGAGATCGAGCTTATGCGTCGGATCAAGCACGCCTTCGACCCGGCGGGGATCATGAACCCCGATAAGGTGCTGCGCGAGGATTGAGGCGAGTAACGACGGCATCCGGAAGCGCGTTCCGGTCCGGCCGGCGTTAAGCCCTACCCGCCCTTCCTGAGCTGCGACAGTTGGAAGAGCGTATCGGCGCTGATGCCGATATTGCTGCCGCTGCCCGAAAGCACCACCACGGCCGGATCGACTTCCATGTTGTTCTCCAGATCGTAGAGCACGGTGAAGCGCGCGAGGAGTTTCTTCAGTTCGGCCGGATCGCTCAGCTTCTCGAGCTCGAGGTTCTTCTCGACGATCTTGGCCTGCTGGTCGATGTCCATGGAACTGAATTCGTCGGGCAGGCTGAAGATCGTGCGGAACACTTCGGCGAGCGCATCATCGGCCAGGAGATCGTAAGCGTCGACGAGCGAGCCTGCCTGGCGCTCGAAATAGAGTGCCAGGCGGACACCTGCATTGTCCTCGCCGGCCTGTTCTTCCAGCGTCTGGTGCAGATACCGGTCGAGGGTCTCGTAAAGCCCCTGCCGCGTGATGATGACGCTCTTGTCCTCGCGCAGCACGTTGCCGCCGCGGTCGAAATTGAACGAGGTGACCAGGGCGATATAGGCCCCGGAGTTCTGCTGCTGATTGATGAAGCTCTTGGGATCGTCCAGATCGGAGGTGAAGATGTCGCGAAGGAAATCGACGGTGACATTCTCGGGATCGATGCCGTTTGCCGCCAGAGCGAAATCGACCAGGCGGGAATCGGCCAGAAATTCGTCGAGAGAGGAGAGTTTGGCGACCTCGGCCGTATAATATTCGGCATCCGCTTTGGCCTTGGTCTTGTCCTCCTCCGAGCCAAAACGGGACTTGTTGACGATGTAGGTCTTGGCGGTCTCCTGAATCAGCGTCTCCGACTGCGCCAATGCCGGAACGCCGATGTCGCCCGATGTCGTAAAGTTGAACAGCTGGGCGAGCTTCAGGTAACGCTCGTCCTTCAGCGTGTAGACGAAGCTTTCCGGATCGGTGAGATCGCTGGTCAGCACCCGCTTGATCGTCCGCGCGCTTTCGGCGTCCGGATCGAGACCGACGGCTTGCAGCGCGAAATCGTAGATCGAAGCCGTGTCGATGAAGTCGCCGACGGACGCCATCTTCTCGACGGCAAGCTTATAGGCGCCGATCGCCTTCGCGTCCGCTGCGTCGTCCTTGTCGTTGTAGCGCGTCATGTAACGGCTGGAGGTGAGTGTCGTCTGTTCCGTGGTCTGCGCCGCATCGCCCGCCGCGAGCGTGCCGTCCGCCTGGAAGTTGAAGGCCCTGGCGAGCGCCTTGTAGTTCTCGTTCCCCTTGCCGATCGTATTGATGTAGCTGTTCGGGTCGTCCGGATCGCTGGTCAGGATATTCTTGATCGTCGCCGGCACGATGGTGACCTCGTTGAGATCGAAGGCCGTGCGGATGTAGTTATAGAGGCGCGTATCGGCGACAAGCTCGCTGACGGTCGTGATGCTCGCGATCTTTTCCTCGAAATAGGCCTTGTTCAGGAGCGCTGCCTGGGGGGTGATCCGGGGATTGCTGGAGACGTAGAGTTCATTCATGGTCTTCTTGTGCGCGGCGGTCTGCGCCGATCCCGCGGCCACCGTGCCGTCGGCGTTGAACTGGAAAGCCGCCGCCATCGCCAGGTAATTGCTGACCGTGGAAATCGACTTGTTGTAGGTGGCTATCTTCGCCCGGAGTTCCAGCTTTTCCGCCTCCGTCGTGCCGCTCTGCTGGAGCTTCGCCTGAGCGTCGGCTCTGGCAGCCTCGAGCTCCGACAGTCTGGGTTCGAGCACGGTTTTCTCATAGCTGTCCGGATCGTCGGCATTGCTGGAGAGAACGTTGCGGAGCGTTTCACGGGAGTACGTGCTCTCGTCGATACCGAAGACGGTGAAGACATAGGTCCGCAGACGCTCATTGTTCAGAAGCTGATCGACGCTCGTTACCTTGTCGATCATGACGTTGTAATAGCGCGTCTCTTCCTTCTGGGTTTCCCCGATGCTGGCGATACTCGTATTGTAGAGCCCGATCATCTCGTCGAGCTGCGCTTCGGTCTGGGAAACCGCCGTTCCACCGCTGAAGCTGAACGCCATCGTGAATTCGCGGTATCGTTCGTCCGTCAACTTGTTGGCAAAGCTGTTATCGTCGGACAGGTCGCTTTCGAGCACCTTCCTCATGAAGGCGACCGACTCGATCATATCTGCCAGGCCATAGGCCTTCATCGCGTAGGAATAGAGGCGGTAGTCGGCGAGAAACTCGTCGACGGAGGCCACACTGCCGATGTTCTCCCTGTAATACTGCGTGTCGCGGGCGACGATCGTCTGCTCCGACACGCGTCTCAGGCTGAGCTTCATGTCCCGTGCGATCAGATTGTAGTCGAGATAAGTCGAAACCATGCGTCGCCCGCCAGCAAGGAACGGGGACCGCCGGCGCGCCGACATCCCCTGAAACCACTCCGATGATGGCGAAGATCGCGCAGCATGCTTGTGTGTGGCTTTCCCGCTGGAGCGGATGAGAAAAAACGGGTGCCCGTTTTCCGCCCGCATCCCGCCCCGGCAAAGCACATCGAAAATGCCCGCGGTTTCATTGACGAATGAGAAACCTTGCGGCCTCGGCTTTTGCTAACCATCGGAGACAGCAAAGTTTTTTTAACCGCGAATTTTAAGCCGCCCGGAACGGAGCCCGCCTATCCTCCGCCCCTAGAGGACGAAAAGTCCCGACAGGAAAGCCGGAAACGGCTCTCAAGGAAAAACAAGGGCGATATGAAATGCGCAATACACTCTCTCAGCCGGCTTGGGTCGGAAACACGCTCAGACTTGACCCGAAGCGCTTTCCGCAGCAAGCAAGCTACGTGCTGCGCGGGCACACGGGGAATGTCAGCATCAGCCTTGACGAGCGTGGCGCTGTTCTGCGCAAGGTGCTACCATTCAGCGGCCTGCCGCTTTCGATCGCTCTGCCGGCGCGAGCTTTCAAGGGTGTGGCGGCACGGGCAATCGACCATGGCGACGGGGAGGTTACAGTGACGCTCGAACTTCATCACGACGATCCGGATCTCTGTATCCCGCTGCTCGTGGCTCATGATCTTTCGGACATCGCAGCAGATTGGCGCGCCTGGGCCGAAGCCTATCGCATTCCGATGCTCATGGTGGAAGCCGACGGGGTCGCACGGCCGCTCGAGGAACATATCGGCGATGTTCGCGCCGCTCCCGCAAAGCCGCGCCGCCGCCATTCCTTTTTCGCCGAGCGCCGGCCGCGCTTTCTCGTGCGCCGCTCCACCGGCAGTCTCGGCATCCAGATGAAGATCGACGGCCGCGAAATCATCGCCCGGGCGTGACCGCAGCGTTCCAAGTCACAAGACAACGATCAGCAAGCCGGCCCTTCGACGCTCCGCGCCTTAGGGCCGGCTTCTGCGTTCAAATGAGCCGCACGAGAAGCGAGAGCACAAGTCCGGCAAAGATGATCAGGCCGACGACGCCGTTGAACTTGAACAGCGCGAGACATTGTAGCGGATCGTGAATGTTCAATACGAGAATCTGATAGGCGAGCATCACCGCGGCCACCAGAAGCCCGACATAGGCGAAAAATCCGGCGCCGGCGGACAGGAAGGCGAAAAGCATCAGGAAAACCGCAATCCCGTATAGCCCGATAAGCCAGGGCCGCGGGTTGTCGCCGAAGCGGCGGGCGGTCGAGCGAACGCCGATCAGCTCGTCGTCCTCCCTGTCCTGATAGGCATAGATGGTATCATAACCGATGGTCCAGGCGATGGCGGCAACGTAGAGGATGATCGCGGCCAGGGAGAGGCTGCCGAACTCAGCGGTCCAGCCCATGATCGCGCCCCAGGAGAAGGCGAGCCCCAGGAAAAACTGCGGCCAGTCCGTGAAGCGCTTGGCGAAAGGATAGATCGCGACCAGCGCCAGCGAAAGGAAGCCGAGAAAAATCGTGAAACCGTTGAACTGCAGCAGCACGACGAGGCCCACAAGGGCCTGCAACAGCATGAATGCCTTCGCCTGAAAACGGGTGACGCGGCCGGAAGGCAGCGGTCGGGAGCGCGTACGTGCCACTTCCATGTCGATGTCGTGATCGACGATGTCGTTGTAGGTACAGCCGGCACCGCGCATGGCAATCGCTCCGACAACGAACAGAAAGACATGGAAGAGAAATCGCCCAGCCGAAAAGCTGCCGAGCGATGCCGCCGTTCCGGACGCCATGGCCGCCGACCAAAGGCACGGCCACAAGAGCAATTGCCAGCCGATCGGCCGGTCCCAACGCGCGAGCTGCGCATAGGGCCACAGCGCTCGCGGCAGAACCCGATAGACCCAATTGTTGGACGGCGCGTCGTGCACGCGGCCGGAATCGATGGAAGAACTGTTCATGGCCTCTGTTTGGCCCCGCAAAACCCGCCGGTCAAGCGCTCCATTTCATCCCGCCCGCATCCAGGCCGACCCGTCAGGGGAGCGTGAAATCGAAGCGATAGGTCGCGGTCACCCCGACGAGGAACTGGTCGGGGCTGCCGCGCTCGCGTACGAGGCTTGAATCGGCGGCAGCGCCCATCAATCGCCGATATTCGGCATAGACACCCGTTTCGAGCTTCTCGGTCGCCATCCAGTTGATCTCCGCACCGAGCCCAGCGGAGTGAATACCGCCACCCGGATCATAGGTGCCGAGTCCCGAAGCAGCGGATTCCGCTGCGTTGACGCCATAATAGGCGTCGAAATAATCGCTCGATGCCGCCGTCAACCGCGGTCCGGCGGAAATGCGGACGGTTTCGCCGAGATCGGCGAAGGCATCCGCCGCGACATCGGCGACAACCCCGTGATGGCTGCGGATACCCTGACGTATCTCGGCGCGAAGGCGCATCCAGTCCGTGGGGTAGACTTCCGCGAAACCGCCGATTTCGCCGCCGAATTTCGGATGGTCGAGGCCTTTAAGATCGCTCGAGTCGTCCTCGTCACGCTCGAAAATCAATTTGCCGACGGCGCCAGCGCGAAAATGTCCCTGGTCGAGCAGGGCGTAGGACATGTTGTCGTTGCGCGACGAAAAGCGCACGGCGCTGCCAGCCTTGCCGAGCGAAACGAGCGGCGCCGCCTGAAGCATGCGCTTCGAACCGCCCTCATACTCCGGACCGAGAAAACCAGTGGCGCCTATCTTCAGATACCAGTCTCCAGACCAGGGGTACCGGCGTTCTTCGGCGGCAACGACTCCGGCTGCAAGAAGAAAAACCTGAGACGCAAGAAAAACAACACGAGTTCTCATCTATACTCCGAAGAATAGTTTATTGGGTTGGCAAACCCAGGACGTGCCTAAAGCACCTATAAGGGGTGGTTACCCATTCATACAACGCCTTCTTATCTTCGGCAAGTCCATGAGATTACGTTAATCCGATCTGTTCAGCTTCGGGATTCACACCGAACCGCGGCTACGTCGCAAATTGAACTAGGGCCTGTCGAGATTCAATTTGAGTTCATGACGGCTGCTGCGAGATGGATAATGGCGTTGAAGCTCTGGTCGGTTTTGTCGGCACGCATGGCGATGCCATTGAATTCCCCGAGTACCGACCGTGCGCCACTGCATGTTGATCGTAGCCGATCAATGGACAAAACATGCAGCAGTTCAAAGGGCTACAGCGACCTTTGCGCGTCTTATAAGACGCGCGGCGCTACAGGACTGCAATCTTTCCTCTCCTCATTTCTGTGCCTGTCACAGGGATCCAGCAGCGCCGCGTCCGCGGCGCGGAAGCGTTCTTTCAGCCCAAGGACTTGGTCTGGCTGGATTCCTGTGACAAGCACAGGAATGAGGACCGGGGATGTGCGGTTGCTACAACATTCGCTTGCGAGTGTGCGAGGGGATGGTCAACCTGTCACGCAATGAAAGGGTACGTCTTTTTTGAAGCGCGCCGAGGGACCGCACCCTCTCCGCCCTTATCCCTGTGCTTGTCACAGGGATCCAGCAGCGCCGCGTCTGCGGCGCGGGGAATGAGGAAATCAAACAGGCCGCCGCGGGTGGCGCGAATTTCAACAGGCCTTGGCGCAATTCTACGAAAGTACCGACGCCGTTCAGGTTCGCTGGTCACGCAGGTAGACGCTCGGCGGCGCACCCAGCATGCGGCGGAACATCGTCGTGAAAGCCGCGACGTTCTCGTAACCGGCGTCGAGCGCCACCGTGGTGATCGGCTCGCCGTCCGCAATGCGCGGCAGCGAGGCGAAGATGCAGGCATGCTGTCGCCACGTGACGAAGCTCACGCCCGTCTCCTGCCGGAAGAGCCGCGTGAAGGAACGCCGGCTGATGCCCATGCGCGCCGCCCACGCGTCGATATTCGCGGATGCCGACGGCGCTTCAAGAAATTGCCGGCAGAGGGCTGCAAGCTTGCGGTCGCGCGGGAAAGGCAGGCCTAAAGGTCGCTGGTTGAGCCGCGGTATTTCCGTGAGCAGCAATTCCATGATCAGGCTTTCGCGCCGTTCGGACGATGCTTCGTTCCCGGCGCCGACGAGTTCGTCGATGAGGCTGCCGACGAGCGCGCTCATCTCCAGGACGAGAGGCCGGCGCGCTTCGCTTGCCTCCGGCGGGATGTAGATGGAATGCATACGCACATCGCTGACCATCTCGGCCGAATGCTCGATTCCCGCTGGAACCAGCAAGGCGTGTCCCGGAGGAATCATCCAGCGTCCCTCCGACGTATAGACGAGCACCACCCCCGAACGCGCCCACCAGAGTTGAGTCCGGCTGTGGCTGTGGGAGGGCACGGTGAGCCCGCAGGCGTAGTCCCTCCCGATCGCGAGAACGGGCGCGTTCGCCTTCTCGATCCATTCCAGGCTTCTGAAATGATCCGCGTCCGGCAACTTTGGCAGGTGATGTCGGTCGGATTTCGCCATATGGCCCACTCTCGAAAGAACTCGACCAAATCACAAAAGCAGGCCAGCGACAACCCGTCTAGAGATGGCCGAAAAGGCTCCGTTGGCGAGCCGCCCCCTAAGGAAACATTCTCCATGGCAACGGTCACGTCGGCGGGCACCATCAGCCCGGAAAAGACAGCATTTTCGGTCATCCTGGCGGTCAGCTTCTGTCATATGCTGAACGACATCATGCAATCGCTGCTGACGGCGCTCTATCCTTTGCTCAAGGAAAACTACGCGCTCGATTTCGTCCAGATCGGCCTTCTGACGTTCACGTTTCAGGTGACGGCGTCGATGCTGCAGCCGGCCATCGGCATCGTGACGGATCGCTGGGCGCTACCCTATTCGCTGCCGTTCGCCATGCTCTCGACCTGCATGGGCCTCCTGCTTCTCGCCAATGCCGACCACTTCTGGATGCTTCTCCTGGCAGCGAGCCTGATCGGCATCGGGTCGGCGATCTTCCACCCCGAATCCTCCCGCGTGGCCCGGCTTGCGTCGGGCGGCCGCCACGGGCTGGCCCAGTCGCTGTTCCAGGTCGGCGGCAATGCCGGAAGCGCGCTTGGCCCGCTGCTGGCCGCATTCATCGTGCTCCCTTTCGGCCAGGGCAGCCTCGGCTGGTTCTCCATCGTCGCCATCACCGGTTTCTTCGTGCTTTCCTGGGTGAGCATGTGGTACGTCCGCCACCGCCGCGCGACCATGAGCCGTCCCGTCCCCAGCCGCGCGCTGCCCCTGCCGAAGGCGCGGGTCCTGTGGACGATCGCGATCCTCGTCCTGCTGACGGCTACGAAGAACGTCTATCTCACCAGCATCTCGAGCTATTTCACCTTCTTCGTCATTGAAAGGTTCGGCACCAGCGTACAGCAGGCGCAGCTGATGCTGTTCCTCTTCCTCGGTTCGGCGGCCGCAGGAACCTTCCTCGGCGGCCCGATCGGCGATCGATACGGCGCCCGCTTCGTCATCTGGTTCTCGATCCTCGGCGTCGTTCCGTTCACCCTTCTCTTGCCTTATGCGAACCTGTTCTGGACGGGCGTGCTGAGCGTCATCATCGGCCTCATCTTCTCGTCCGCTTTCTCGGCGATCGTCGTCTTCGCGCAGGAACTCGTTCCCGGCCGGGTGGGGCTCATCGCCGGCGTTTTCTTCGGTTTCGCCTTCGGCGCCGGCGGCATGGGCGCCGCGGTCCTCGGCGTCTTCGCCGATCGGCAGGGCATCGAGTTCGTCTATAAGATCTGCTCCTATCTGCCGCTCCTCGGGCTGCTCACCGTATTTCTGCCGAAGCTGCCGGCGCGATGAACAGGCGTGCGGGCGCCTCGCGCCCGCACGATCTTGCTCCGGACGTAAGCATTCCTCAATCATTGCCGGATAGCGTCCGGCGATGGGGGTGTGCAGGGGCAGAGAATGAACGCACGCAGAGCTATTTCCGTCTTTCTGGCGACACTGCTTTGCGCTTCCGCGAGCCGCGCCGAAACGCTCAACCTGCTTATCTGGGAAGACTATATCGCCGAGAGTCTCATCGACCGCTGGACCGAAAAGACGGGCGTTTCCATCCGCCAGATCAATTTCGACAGCGACGATGCCCGCGACGAGATTCTTGCTGATCCGGGCCGTAACATCGATCTGGTCATCGTCGATGAGAACGGCGCGACGCTTTTCGGACGGAAGGGCATCATCGAGCCGCTCTCCGAGACCAATCTGCCCGCGCTCGCGGACTATGCGCCGCAATGGCGCAAATCCTGCGCCGGTTACGGCCTTCCCTACTTCTGGGGCACGGTCGGCATCCTCTATCGCTCCGATGTGGTTACGCCGCCACCGACATCCTGGCGTGACATGATGCGTCCGGCACCGGCGCTGCAGAAGCACATCGCCATGTTCGCCGACCACAGCGAGATTTTCGTGCCACCGCTGATACTGCTCGGCGCCTCCGTCAATGCCGACGACACGGCAACGCTGAAGGCCGCATTCGCGCTCCTGAAGACGCAGGCCCCATCCGTGCTGACCTACGACTACGTCGTCACCTCGATCCAGGATCCGGCCTTGGCCGGAAATATTTATCTGGCGCTGGGTTATAGCGGCGATCAGCATGTGCTCAACAGTAAAGCCGGCAAGGCGGGGCTATGGCGCTACGCCGTCCCGAAAGAGGGCACGTTGTCGTGGGTCGACTGTTTTTCCGTCACGGCCGCATCCCCTCGCAAGCAAAGGGCTCTTGAATTCCTGAACTTCATCGGATCGCCGGAGGCCGCCGCTGCCAACGCGATCGCGCTCAACATGCCGACCGCAAGCAGCGCGGCGCTCAAGCTCCTTCCGGAGACCATGCGCTCCGATCCGGAAATCTACCCGCCGTCCGAAATCACGGCGAAAAACCAGCACCACCAGGAATTGTCCGTCAGGTCGATCGAAGCGCGCCGGCGAATCATCAACACGTTGGCGAACTTCCAGTGACCCTCGGCAAGCGTGCGCTCATCCTCATCTTTCCGGTCGTGCTGGCGGGTTATCTTCTCGCGGCTCTCTCCGTACACGTCGCCCAGAGCCGTTCCATCCGCGCACTCGAGCACGCCAAGCTTTCACAACGGCTCGAACATGCCGCCTCCGTCTTCCAGAACGAGGTTCGGCGCAGCCGCGGTGCCCTCAACGCGCTTTTGAGCGGCAACGCGCTGCGGCAATACGTGGCCGAAACCGACAAGAAATATCGCGCCAACGCGCTCGGTGTGCGGCTGCAGGAGAGCCTGACCTCGCTGTCCGACGATCCTGCGGGGTTTATCTCCCTGGCTGTTCTCAACAGCAAGCTGGAAGCGGAGTACTACTTCGAGAACAGTTGGGATCCCTTTGCGGAAATCGATCCGGCACAGCTCGATCTCGCGCGCCAGTTGCTCAACGGATCAAAACTCGGCGACTGGAGCTATGTCGACTCCGCCGGCGACCGGCCGCGGATCGTCTATTCGCTGTTCGTCGATCCGGTAACCTTTGGCCGGCCGGCTCCCAGCAACAGGGCAAATGCGCTGCTGATGCAGGTTGCGGTACAGCCCGACCGCTTTCTCAGGCTGCTGGCCCCGCTGAAAAGGGAATATGGCGCCGATATCGTCCTCCAGCCGTGGCCGCTTGCCGTGACCGACGATCTGTCGGCGAGCGTTCCTCTCGGGCCCGCCTTGCATGCGACGCTGACGGTTTCTGATGCGCATTTCGAAGCCCAGATGATGCGTCAGAAAGTGCTCCTCGCCCTCGGCGCTTTGGCCATGAGCCTCTTTTCGATCTGGCTGATTATCGTGCTCATCCGCCGCTTCATCACGGGCCCGATCGCAACCCTCGATACCAATGTCATGGCGGTGATGGCCGGCGCGCGCGCGGAAATCGCCGAGGTGGACGAGGCCGGCGAAATCGGCCGCCTGACCCGAAACATCCGGGAGATGCATCGACAATCCGTCCAGTCGCTCCAACTCGTGCAGCGGAGTTCCTGGACCGACACGTTGACGGGCATCAGCAACCGGGGACGCTTCAACATGCTTGCCGCGCAGGCCGTCCAGGAGGCTGTCGCATCCGGCGAGAAATGCAGCCTGCTTTTCATCGACATCGACAACTTCAAGTTCGTCAACGACAAGCACGGCCACGATGTCGGCGACGAGCTCTTGAAAACGCTCGCCGCCCGGATCGCACGCGATGTCGGAGCGATCACGCGCAGGCGCGGACAGGAGCCGGCCATCCTCGCGCGGCTCTCCGGCGACGAATTCGCGGTTCTGTTGCGTTCGCAGCTCGGCGACGGCGCGGTGCGGGAGGTTTGCGGCGCGATCCTCGCTCTGTTTTCAGACGGGTTCGAGCTTTCCGGCAAGCGTTATCCGGTCACGGCAAGCATCGGCGTTGCCGCATGTCCTGATGATGCGAACTCGGTCGCGGAGCTGATCTCGAATGCCGACGCTGCCATGTACCAGGCGAAGAGTGCCGGCAAGAACCGGTCCGCCCGCTTCTCCCGCGCGCTCAATGACAAGCGCACCCGTCAGCGGCAGATCCAGGATGAGCTGCGCTCGCTCGATCCCGACGAGCAGTTTCACCTGGTCTACATGCCGATCGTCGACGCCGGCGGAAAAGTCACCGGCTGCGAGGCTCTGTTGCGCTGGCACTCGCCTGTCCTGGGGCATGTGACGCCCGACGAATTCGTTCCGATAGCCGAGAGCTCCGGTCTGTTCACGAAAATCGACTGGTGGGTCATCGACAAGGCGATGTCGGATTGCCACCAGCTGAAGGCTCTGTTCGGCCCCGATACGGTTCTGGCGATCAACATCTCCTCGGCCGAACTGCACTCGAAGTCGATCAACGACCATTTTTCGGACTGCCTCACGCGCCACGGTCTGGAGGCGCGATCGATCGACATCGAGCTTACCGAAACGTTCGCCGTCCAGATCAGCGATCAATTGCGCCTGAACATGGAAGAACTCAGGAGCAAAGGCTTCCGGCTCTCGATAGACGACTTCGGCGCCGGCTACACATCGGTTCAGCAGATCATCGATTATGCCGCGGATACCATCAAGCTCGACCGGGCGCTCGTCTCCAACCTGGCCGCTTCGCGATCGCTGGCGGTACTCAAAGCGGTCGTCGCGCTCTGCCACGCGAAGGAGATGACCGTGGTCGGCGAAGGCGTCGATACGCCGGAAAAGCTCGCCATGCTGACGGCGGCGGGCTGCGACCGCTTTCAGGGCTATCTGATCAGCAAGCCGCTCCCGCTCACCGAGCTGGCGATCTGGGCGCTCTCCCGGGTCGCGCTCGCCGCAGACACGCCGGCTGACGACGACGGCTGGCCGGTGGCTGCAAGCCGGCGCTGACGTTACTCCCGACAGAAGCACGCTGGCTGGCACCAGGAAATTTGCAGCGCGGGCCGCTTTTTCCTTGACCTCGTCCCGCCTGCCGTCTTAACCGCAGCGCAACAATTCCTGACGGCGAGGATGGCGATGAAGGTTCTTCTGATCGGATCGGGCGGCCGCGAACATGCGCTTGCATGGAAGATCGCGCAGTCGCCGAGGCTGACCAAGCTTTATGCCGCCCCCGGTAATCCGGGCATCGCCGAGGAGGCCACGATCGCAGACCTCGACACGGAAGACCACCAGGCCGTCGTCGATTTCTGCAGGACCCATGCGATCGATTTCGTGGTCGTCGGTCCCGAAGCGCCCCTGGTCGCCGGTCTTGGCGACGTGCTTCGCGCGGCCGATATTCCCACCTTCGGCCCTTCGGCCGCAGCGGCCCAGCTTGAAGGCTCCAAGGGTTTCACCAAGGACCTCTGCGCGAGATACGGGATCCCGACCGGGGCCTATAGACGCTTTACCGATGCCGCGTCCGCCAAGGCCTATGTCCGCCAAGAGGGCGCACCGATTGTCATCAAGGCCGACGGGCTTGCCGCCGGCAAGGGCGTGACGGTGGCGATGAGCCTCGACGAGTCCCTTGCCGCAGTCGACGAATGCTTCGCGGGCGCCTTCGGCGCGGCCGGCGCCGAGGTGGTCGTCGAGGCCTATCTCGACGGCGAGGAAGCCAGCTTCTTCTGCCTTTGCGACGGCAAGAGCGTGCTGCCGCTCGCCTCCGCGCAGGATCACAAACGTGTCGGCGACGGCGACACCGGGCCGAACACCGGCGGCATGGGCGCCTATTCGCCCGCGCCGGTCATGACCGCCGAGATGGTGGAACGGACGATGAAAGAGATAATCGAACCGACCGTCCGCGGCATGGCCGAAAGCGGTCATCCCTTCGCCGGCGTGTTCTTTGCCGGCCTGATGATCACGGAAAAGGGCCCGGAACTCATCGAATACAATGTCCGCTTCGGCGATCCCGAATGCCAGGTGCTGATGATGCGGCTCGAGAGCGACCTCCTGCCGCTGCTCTACGCGGCGGCCACCGGAACGCTCGAGGGGACGAAAGCGGAGTGGCGCGACGACGTTGCTCTGACCGTGGTGATGGCCTCGCGCGGCTATCCGGGCGCCTACGAAAAAAATACACCGATCGAGGCCCTGCCCGACGCGTCCTCCGCGACCAAGGTATTTCATGCCGGAACCTCAATGAAGGAAGGCGGGCTGGTCGCAACCGGCGGCCGGGTGCTGAACGTCACCGCCACGGGAAAGACCGTCGGTGAGGCGAAGGACGCAGCCTATGCGGCGGTTCGCGGCGTTCGCTGGGAGAACGGCTTCTATCGCAGCGACATCGGCTGGCGGGCGGTCGCGCGCGAGACTGCCTGACGGCTTCAGCGAGCGGCGCTGCAGGAAAGGCCGTATCGTTCAAATTTTATGATTTCTCCTGACCGGAAGGTAAGGGGAGACCGCTATTCTCACCTTGACCAATCGAGGAGAGATCAATGCGTTCCCTGCTGATCACAGCCGCTCTCGTCTATACCGCCGGTCCTGCGGCAGCCTCTTCGATCGACAACATCACCTCCGGCGAGGCTGTCAATTCGAGCGTCGCGACGGTTTCCTGCGCGGCCTGCCCGCCCTTGCAGCCAAAGAGGAAGCCTTCCTACGTCGTCCCGGATCTTGCGCCGGGCACGGATCGCGTGGAGCTCAAGGAAATCCATGGAGAGGTGAAGTCGGTCCGCACGGAAGCGTGGCTGGGCGGCTCGCCGGTCATTTTCGTCAACGATGCATCGGATGTCGCGATCCGGGCCGCGGGAATGCAGACCGGCGAACCGGCAGTGGCCGACGTCTCGGCAAGCACCCACCGCGGCGAAATCGCGGAAATCTCCATCGACCATACCGCAAAAACCGCCGCGGTTGCTGCCTCCATGGCCAGCGGCGGTTCACGGAAAATTGATCCGGCTATTTTCGATCTTCGCCTAGATTGATACCATATTATTAACGTTCCCTGCCCCAGTCAGTCGACGTTCAAGGCTGACGGGCAAATTCGCTGCAAAAGCGAGAGGTTGCGCCCCTGAGAGAAGCAGGGGCGTAATCTTTAGAGCGATACCCCAACTTCGTTGCCGGCATCGCCGACCCTTGCGACCAAGGTCTCTATCTCACGATCGGAATAGATTTCGATGCCGTTGGCCCGCAGCAGCGCGGCCGTCACGCCCTCACCCGCAATACGCTCGCCGCTGAACCGGCCGTCATGGATGAAGCGGGAGCCGCAGGATGGACTGCCGTCGATCAGCAGGGCAAACCGGCAATTCGTCTCGCGTGCCAGCGCAAGCGCATTCTCCGCTGCGCGACGAAACTCCGACGTCACATCGCCGCCCGTCTTTTCGAGGACGCGCGTCCTGCCGGCGAGCACGTCGGCGCCCGTCCTGCCCCCTTCGATCTCGGCCGGCGGACGCGGCACCGGCATGCCGGCCGACATTTCCGGACAGATGGTGACGAGCCGCCCTTCCTTCCTCCAGCGATCGATCGCCGGGTGAATGAGCGGCTTCGATGCGCCGTCGTAACGAACGGCATGTCCCATGAGGCAGGCACTGACGAGAATCCTGGCGGTCATGGGCTTTCATATCGGCCGGTCGTCAACGCGGCAACCTGTGCGGTGCAGAGCGCTTCGAGTTACCCCGATATCTTCGAGAAGTCCGCCACCTCACCCGTCGCCGAGCGGATGAGGCCCAGGAGCGCGAGGCGGTTGGCACGGATCGCCTTATCCTCGTCATTGACGAGAACATCGTTGAAGAAATCGTCGACCGGCTCGCGCAGTTTCGAGAGCGCCTCCATGGCCGAGCGGAAATCCTCCTTGACGATCGCGTCGCGCGCATCGTCCGACGCGACCTTGATCGAAGCATGCAGCGTCCGCTCGGCATCGAGCCGGAACAATGCTTCGTCGACGCTCTCGGCGACTTCCGTACCCTTCTTCTCTTCGGCAGCGAGGATCTGCGTCGCACGTTTCGTGCCGGTGAGCAGGTTCCTGCCCTCCTCGGCCGTGATGAAGGCGGTCAGCGCCTCGACGCGGCGGGCTATCATCAACAGATCGTCCGCATCCGGCGCGAGCACCGCATCGATCAGATCGTATCGCGCGCCGAGATCGCGCAGGTAAACCTTCAGGCGATCATGGAAGAAGGCGAGCAGATCGGCGGAAATCTCGGCTGCGATATCCGGACGCTGCGCCTTCAGGGCGGCGAGCGCCACATCGAAACAAGGCAGAAGCGGCAGCCGCGCACTTCCCTCCAGAATGAGCCGGATCACGCCGAGTGCCGCACGGCGCAGCGCATAGGGGTCCTTGGAACCGGTCGGCTTTTCGTCGATTGCCCAGAAGCCGACGAGGGTATCGAGCTTGTCGGCAAGCGCCACCGTTACCGAGACGGGATCGGTCGGCACACGGTCGGATGGTCCCTGCGGCTTGTAGTGATCCTCGATCGCATTGGCGACGGCCGCGCTTTCACCCTGCAGAACGGCATATTTGTGGCCCATGATGCCCTGCAGCTCCGGGAATTCGCCGACTGCCTCGGTGCGAAGGTCCGCCTTGGCGAGCACGACCGCGCGATCGACGGAGGCGGGATCGGCACCGGTGAGCTTGACGAGCGCTGCGGCGAGCGAGCGGATTCGGACGACACGATCGCCCTGCGTGCCGAGCTTGGCATGGAAAGTCACGTTCAGGGCGTCGAGCTTCGCCATGCGCTGGTCGAGAGGCTTTTTCAGATCGAGGCCGAACTTCTCGGCAGACGCCGTCAGCGTTTCGAGATCCGGCAAATCGCCCTGGTCGCGCTTCCAGAAATGCGCCGCGTCGGAGAGCCGCGCACGCACGACCTTGCCGTTGCCGTGGGCGATCTCCCTGCCGCCGTCCTTCGCCTCGATGTTCGAAACGAGAATGAACCGGTTGGACAGCGTTTCGGCGCCGGGCTTGCGCGTGACGAAGCATTTCTGGTTGGTCTTGATCGTCAGTCGGATGATTTCGGACGGGATTTCGAGATAGCTTTCCTCGAAGCTGCCCATCAGCACCCTCGGCCATTCGACGAGACCGGCGACTTCCTCCAGGAGGCCCTCGTCTTCAACGAGCTCGAGGCCGTTGGCGAAAGCGATGTTGTGGGCGTCGGCCGAGATGATCTCCTTGCGGCGCTCCGCATCGATCACGACCTTCGCCTTTTCAAGCTTCTCGGCGTAGTCGGCGAAGCGGCGGACCGTGATCGCCTCCGGCGCGTGGAACCGGTGGCCGTAGGTGACGTTCGAGGCGACGATGCCGTCGATTTCGAAGGGGATCACCTTCGTCTCGTCGTGTTCCGCGCCGAACGTGCAGACGATCGACTGCAGCGGCCGGACCCAGCGAAGACTGCCAGGTTTGGCCGAAGCGGCACCGGAGCGCATGGATTTCGGCCAGGGAAAGTCGCGGATGATCGCCGGCATCACATCGGCGATGATCTCTTCCGCCTCCCGGCCGGGCTTTACGATGTGCGCCACATAGAAATCGCCCTTCTTCGGGTCGTTATGGACATGAGCCTCGCTGATGGAGGAGAGGCCCGCGGCGCGGAGAAAGCCTTCGATCGCCTTCTCGTTCGCGTCGATGCGCGGACCCTTGCGCTCCTCGCGCAGGTCGGCGGAGCGCGCGGTCAGTCCGCGGATGTCGAGCGCCAGCCGCCTCGGCGTCCAGTATTCGCGCGCGCCTTCATAGGTGAGCCCCGCCTCAACCAGAGCGTCCGTCACGAGCTTCTTCAGATCGCCGGCCGCCTTGCGCTGCATGCGGGCGGGGATTTCTTCGGATCGCAATTCAATAAGGAGATCGGGCATGGATTCGAGACTTCGTTCTGTTCCGGAAGGTTGCGGCGGACTTAGCAAGCTCTGGCGAAAATGTCATCACGGCCGGCGAGGAAATCCGCTGTCACCAGCCGCCACCGCCACCGCCGCCACCGCCACCGCCGGAAAATCCGCCGCCGGAAGAAAAGCCCGAGGACGAACTCTTCGCAGGTGGCGGCAAGGAAGACGTCATCGTATCCGCCATCGAACCGGCAAAACCGCCGATCGTGTCGGTGAAGGATCCGGGCCCGAAGCTGTCGCCGTGATACCAGCTCGGCTGATAGGCGGCTGCCGCCGCGCCCGCGGAAGCCGCAAGCAGCCAACGCTCGAAGGTCTCGCTCCAGGGCTTTTCCACACCGAGTGCGACGGCATAGGGGAGCAGGGTCTCGAAATGCCGCGGCGACATTTCCGGCGCGCCCTGCATGTTCAGACGGTCTTTCTCGGCGAGCGTAAGATATTGCCTGAGCCCGTCGATGCCATCCATCATGCGCGTGCCGAGCGGCGTCGGCGCGCCCATGAGGTAATAGAAAAGCCCGTTGACGAGGACGATGCCACCGATGGCGAAGAACAGCGGCAGGTCGCCCGGATCGCTGGCCGAAAAGACGAGCGCGGCGAGAATGCTCGAGAAAACCGTGAACAGCACGAAGCCGATGAAGGCAAGCACGACGATCGACAGAATGCGGCGTGCGAGGCTCGAGCCGCGCCGGAGCGATTTACCGACCGAAACGGCGAAGGCGGAAATGAAGACGGCGAGGAAGACCGGGACGATGACGAAAGGAACGCTGTCCTCGCTCAGGTCGCCGAAGACGAACAGCGCCGCGAGAGTGACGACCGAAAGCACGATGCCGCCAACCACGTATCCGGTATTGGCGCGGTAATACTTGCCGCGATGCTCGCGCTCCATCGCGCTGCGGAAGCCGGAGCCCGCCGCCTGGATCTTCTTGCCGTTCGCCCTGTCGATGGTGAGCTTGCCGCCGGCCGCGTCCACCGCTTTCATCAAGGCCGCTTCGCCGGTCGGCAGCTTCTCGCCGCTTTTGCCCGTGGCGGTGATGACGACCGCCTTCTTCAGGTCTTCGAGGATGACATGCCCCTTGACCGCAAGGTTGAGCGCCGCCGCGGAAAGCGCTGTCCATCCTTCGCCGGAAAAGCCCTTGTTATCGATATAGTTGACGAGCGCGGGCGAGACGCCGTGCGGAGGGTCCCAGCGCGGGACCATGACGCCGCGGGCTGGGTCGCGGCCGACACGCACCCAGGCGCGCCCGTAATAGAGCAGGACGAGGAGGAGGCCGGACCCGGCGATGACGAGGGTCATGTGATCGCGCAGCCACCAGATATTTTCCTGGGAGGCGGTTGGCCGTTCGATGCTGCCCTTGGGCAGCTTGATCGCGACGGTCAATCCCTCCTGCGGGCGCAGCCGGCGCGTGGTCGCGAAGAAGATCTCGTCGCCCTCCTCCACCGCGCGCGCATCCTTTTCGGTCGCGCCGTAGCCGCCGGTAAAGACGTCGAGCGCCTCCGCCTTCACGCCCTTCGGCAAGGTGACGGTGGCGGTCGCCTCCTCGATCGGGAATGCCCATTCGGTTCCGGTCACGTTCCAGTAGAGCTCGTCGTGGTCGTCGAAGAAGCGGATCTGCCGGCTCGTCTCGTAGGTGATCTGAAAGGTGTGTTCGCCATGCGGCAGGAGCACGTCGGCGCTTCCCGTATAGATGCGGATGCCGCCGCTGATCGACTCCGTGCGGTATTCCTCTTCGTCGCCGTCCCGCTCGACGGAGAGAAGGTTGAAGTCGACCTTGCTGCGGCCACCGCGCTCGTCGACGAAGGTCAGCGGAAAGTCGCGGTAGATGCCGCGCCGGATACGGTTGCCTTCGACATTCGCCGTGATCGTCTCGGTGACCGTGAGCGTGCCGTCTTTCGCGACCTCGATGACCGAATGGTAGGCGGAGATGAACTCTTCCGCCGCCGCGACGAGCGGCGCGGCAAGAACGAAGGTGACGAGCGCAAGCGCCGCGAAAAGCCGCCTCATCGGGATTCCCTTTTTCAGGCCCACCGGAGCACTTCCAGATAAGTATTTAACGGTTTTCCGTCCGGAAGTGCGCGGTTTCGAACCGATAGATCGTTTTATTGATTCAGTGAAATTGATCTAGAACTTGACCGACGGAACCGCGCGGTCCGCCTCGTTGGTGATCTCGAAATAACTGGCCTTGACGAAGCGAAAGGCGTTGGCGATCAGGTTCGACGGGAAGCTCTCGACCTTGACGTTGAGATCGCGCGCTGCGCCGTTGTAGTAGCGCCGGGACATTTGGATCTCGCCCTCGATCGTTTCCAACGAACGCTGGAGTTCTGCGAAATTCTCGTTGGCCTTCAGGTCCGGATAGGATTCGGCGAGCGCGAAGACGCGGCCAAGCGCCTGCGAAAGCGCGCCTTCGGCCGCAGCCCGCGCCGCGACATCGCCTTCCGGCACCGCCTGAGCCCGGTTGCGCAGCGTAACGACCTCCTCGAGCGTCGACTTCTCGTGAGCGGCGTAACCCTTCACCGTCTCGATCAGATTCGGGATGAGATCGGCGCGCCGCTTCAACTGCACGTCGATGCCGGACCAGGCCTCCTCGGCCATCTGCCGCGCCTTGACGAGACCGTTATAGACGAAGACGAGATAAAGAATAACGGCGACGCCAATTGCCAGCCCGATCATCAAACCCTCCTTTGGATCACGGCGATCCTACTGCATGTTTTCTTAAATTCTATTCGATTCAAGAACAAACCGGTCAGCAATTCAAAGTTCTACAGCGGCCGATCACAAGACCGACCCCAGCCCCTGCCGAACGGGTGGTGCCGACGCCTGCAGCCTCAGGCTGTTCCACCGGTAACGGCAACGCGTCGGCGGATGCTCGATAGTCTATCCATCGAACAACCACAACGCTTAGTGCCGCCATGAACACGCCCGTGAGCTTCATCAACGTGATCGCCTTTGCCGCCCTTTTCGCGACCCATGCAAGCGCGGGTCCCATCGAAAGGCCGAGCGGTGTGCGCCGCGCGCTGCAAATCTATGCCGGCGAGTTGTCGAGCGTCAGAGCGCCGGCGCCGAAGTGGCGGCTCGACGGGAGCGAGCACTTCTGCTCGCAGCAATCGGACCCGCTTGCCCCCCGATGCCGGAGGACCTCCGCGACCTCCTGATCAGGCCGCTTCCCTGTTCCAGTTGGCGCCGCCGGCCTCGGTCAGCAGGAAGGCTTCGCCGCAGGCTTTCGCGAGCGTACGCACGCGCAGGATGTAGCTCTGGCGCTCCGTCACCGAAATCACGCCCCGGGCATCCAGAAGGTTGAAGACGTGGCTCGCCTTGATGCACTGGTCATAGGCGGGGAAGACGCATTTGTGCAGGCGGTTGTTGCTGGAGTCATCAGGCGCACCGGCGGCCAGCAATGCCAGGCATTCCTTTTCCGCATCGATGAAATGCTGATGCAGCATCGCCGTGTTGGCGTATTCGAAGTTGTGCCGCGAATATTCCTGCTCCGCCTGCAGAAAGACATCGCCATAGCTGATCTTCTCGGCGCCCTCGCGGCCGTTGAAGTTGAGGTCGTAGACATTGTCGACGCCCTGGACATACATCGCCAGGCGCTCGAGGCCGTAGGTCAGTTCGCCGGAAACCGGAGAACATTCGATGCCGCAAACCTGCTGGAAATAGGTGAACTGCGACACTTCCATGCCATCGCACCAGCATTCCCAGCCGAGGCCCCAGGCGCCGAGCGTCGGGCTCTCCCAGTCATCCTCGACAAAACGGATATCGTGCAGCAGCGGATCGAGGCCGATGGCCTCGAGCGAGCCGAGATAAAGCTCCTGCAGATTGGAAGGGTTGGGCTTCAAGATCACCTGATACTGGTAATAGTGCTGCAGCCGGTTGGGATTTTCGCCGTAGCGACCGTCGGTCGGGCGCCTCGACGGCTGCACATAGGCGGCGCGCCATGGCTTCGGCCCGAGCGCCCTGAGGGTCGTCGCCGGATGGAACGTGCCTGCGCCGACCTCCATGTCGTAGGGCTGAAGCACGGCGCAACCCTTGTCGGCCCAATAGTTGTGCAGCGTCAGGATCAGAGCCTGAAAGGAGCGCTTCGGGTTCATGTGGTCCGGGAGGGGTGCAATCGTCATGGGATCCGGGTCCGAATTCGTCAAGATTTGCGGGGACAGGTGCCATGCCGCAGGGCGAGGGTCAAGCGCCTTCACCCGCCGGTATTCCGTCAGGCAGCCTCATTCGTCGTCGCGCTTCAGGCGGTACTCGCCGGTCTCGGCGTCCTTGACGAGCGTGCCGTTTGCGCCAGTCTCGCGCTGCCGGCGCAGGCGCTCACGCTGACGCGTCAGCTTCTCGGCGTCTGCGACGAACTTGCGATAGCCGATCCAGGCGATGACGGCGATAATCAGAAGCAGGATGATCTGCGGCATGGTTCCTCCTCTGCATATCCCTCCGATGGAACGATGGCGCGAGGGGATGCAGCAAATCGCAGTGTTAGCGCGCTCATGCGGTACTGGCCAGATGCTGCCGCGAGACCGTTCTTCAAAAACACACGCTCACGCAAGAAACGGGGCCGGTTCAAAGACCGAAACGCGCCCAAAGCGCCCGTTCCTCGACGGCGTCGACAAGACCTGCAGCCGCGGTTGCGACGAGCGGCCCCGCGATTGCTCCGGCTACGGCTGCTCCGGGCTGACGTCGCCCGAAGAGGCTTCGGGCCGGCTGGATCAGCTCGAGCCGCGCTTTTTCTCCATAGCGCTTCTTCACCTCGCCCCGCATGTCGCCGAGAGCGTCGACCAGGCCGAGTTCCTGGCCACGTTGCCCCGTCCAGAACAGCCCCGAGAAAAGATCGGGATGGTCGGCCAGGAGCGAACCGCGCCTGCTCTTGACCATCTGGATGAAGATGTCGTGGATCTCGAGCTGCAGGCCTTTGAGAAATTCGATGTCACGCTCCTTCTCCGGCTGGAAAGGATCGAGAACGACCTTGTTTTCGCCCGCCGTGTAGACCCGTCTCTCGACGCCGATCTTCTTCAGGAGATCAGGGAAGCCGAAGCCGCCCGAAACGACGCCGATCGAGCCGACGATCGAGGTCGGATCGGCGATGATCTCATCGCCGGCCAGTGCGATCATGTAACCACCGGACGCCGCCACGTCCTCGACGAAGATCAGCACGCGCTTCCTCTTCTCCTGCGCGAGATCGCGGATGCGCTGATAGATAAGACGGGACTGCACCGGCGAACCGCCCGGAGAGTTGATGGAGATGGCAACGGCGGGTGCCTCCTTGACGGAGAAGGCCTTTTCGAGCAGCGGCGCAACCGTCGCAAGATTGAGAGCCGGGCGGAGCGGGCTGCCGCCGGCCATGATTGCGCCATGCAGCCTGATCGCCGGAATCGTCACACCATCCCTGCGGAAGCGCTTCGGCATCAGCTTTCTGAAGAATCCGGCCATTTCAACTCCTGCCCGCTGCAATCTCTGCATATCCTCTTAAATCCTAGCCGATTTAAGAACAAAGACATGCAACAATCCAAATCGTCGTCGTGCATGTATGCATTGGCGTCGCAAACGCAATGCCCTGCTTACGGTTAATCATCGGCGATGATAGGCCGCGCGACCATTGTTGAGATCGTCGACTTCGGGCGAGAAGCGGTGTCCCTCCCCGTGCATCACGAGCGGCGCGCGCAGCGCCAGCCGCTTGCGGCTCTGCTTGATCGCGGATACGAGGATGCGCACGGCATTTTCGCCTGCCCGCGGCAGAAGCGGGGTGATCTCTATGCCGCCGAAGCGGCGGCCGCAGGCCTCGATGATCCCGGCGATCGATTCGGGCCGGGCGATCAGGGAAAGCTGCCCGCCCGGCTTCATGATTGCTCCGGCCGTTTTGATCCACGCTTCGAACACGTCGCCGCTCATCGCATGGGCCTCCGCCTTCAGCCGGTCGGGCGTCCTGCGATCCGCGGCGTCGTTGAAGGGTGGGTTCATGATCACGTGGTCGAATGTGTCGTCCGGAAGACCCGCGCCCGCGCGCGCCTTGCCGCTCAGCGCGACATCGGCCTCGAGCACCGAGACACGGCCGGCAAGGTGCGCGTTCTCAGGCAATGCGAGGCTGCGGCGCGCAAAATCCGCCATGACCGGCGAACGCTCGACCAGCAGCACTTCGGCCTCCTCGATCCGCGACGCGACGGCCATGCCGGCCGCACCGGCGCCGGCGCCGAGATCGGCGACGCGGCACGCCCTGCGGCAGGAAACGAGGGATGCGACCAGCATCGCATCCATTCCCGAACGGTGCCCCTGACCCAGAGGCTGGATCAGGTGGAACCTGCCGCGGTGGAAAGCATCCACCGTCTCCGGAATTCCCGTCATGCCGCTTTCCGCCTCGCGGAAGGGCCACAGCCGATCATTGCCGCAATTCCAATTCGAGGCCCGCATCGATCAGAATGCGCCGCGCCCGGTTGGCATCGTCCTCGGCGACCAGGAAGCGCCGCGGCAGTAGGCCGAGCGATCCTTCGAGTATGCTCATGTCCTGATCGGCGATGAAGCATCCGATCCCGGCATCCTTCATCAGGCTTTCCGCAAAGGAAAGAAGGACGGCATCATTGGTGCGGATCAGCTCTTTCATCCGGCTCTATTTTCCTGTCTTAAAGCTGCGGGCGGGACAATTCGCCTCTTGCCGCCCGAAGCCCCTCTTTCTATTGTCGAACCCGCAACGAAACAGGAGTCCGGGCGTTGGGCGTAGTGATACCGCTGGAAGACAATAAAAACAAACAGGCATCTGTGAAGCCGCTTGTCGACCTGACGCTGTCCGACATGGAGCGGGTCAACCAGCTCATTCTTTCCAAGGCGGGTTCCGACGTCCAGATGATCCCGGAAGTCGCCAACCACCTGATTTCCTCGGGCGGCAAACGGCTCCGGCCGATGCTGACGCTCGCAGCCGCTTCGATGTTCGGCTACGAGGGCGATGGTCACATCAAGCTCGCGACCAGCGTCGAGTTCATGCACACGGCGACCCTTTTGCACGACGACGTGGTCGACGAGAGCGATCTGAGGCGCGGCAAATCGACGGCGCGGACGATCTGGGGCAACCAGGCAAGCGTGCTCGTGGGCGATTTCCTGCTCGGGCAGGCTTTCCGGATGATGGTCGACGTCGGTTCGATCGATGCGCTCGACGTCCTTTCGACCGCCGCATCGGTAATCGCGGAGGGCGAGGTCCTGCAGCTTTCGGTCGCCAAGAACATGGAGACGACCGAGGACGACTATCTGCAGGTTATCCGCGCCAAGACCGCGGCCCTCTTCGCCGCCGCCTCCGAGGTCGGGCCGATCGTCGCAGGCGGAAGCAAAGCCGACCGCAACGCGCTGAAGTCCTACGGCACCAATCTCGGCCTCGCCTTCCAGCTGGTCGACGACGTTCTCGATTATGGCGGAACGTCGAGCGATCTCGGCAAGAATGTCGGAGACGATTTTCGCGAAGGCAAGATCACGCTGCCGGTCATTCTCTCCTATCGCCGCGGCACGCCGCAAGACCGGGCCTTCTGGCGCGAGGCGATCGAGGGCGGCGCAAGCGACGCGGCAAATCTCGAAAAGGCGCTGGGTCTCATCCGTCGCTACGGCGGCCTTACGGATACGATCGCCCGTGCCAAACACTACGGTACGATCGCCCGCGACGCGCTCGCGCCGCTACCGGCTTCCCCATGGAAATCGGCGCTCGTCGAGGTGATCGATTTCTGCATCGATCGGGTAAGCTGAGCCACTTCATGTTTCCTTGCATCGCGGCCGATCCAAGGGCAGAAACATGCAGCAATTCAAAGTGTTGCCGCGAGGCTTACGCTTCCGGCACGGGACCCGGCGCCGCAGCAGCGGCGGACGAAGACCTCTCCGGAGGATTTTCTTGCCGCGCTGCGCCAAAAAAGCCATTCTATTCTTGAAGACTTGCGCCCGATTTCCAATCGGCTCCGGGCCAACCAGCGGTGGCGTCTCGAATCGTACCACCGGCAATGAAAGGTTTGATATGCGGCAGAATACATTCCTTCGCCTTCTCAGCGGCGCGGCAATGCTGGTTCTTGCAACGGTGACCGGCAACCAGCAGGCCTTTGCCGAGGAGAAGGCGCCGGTCGAAGACGCCGAGCCTTTCGACATCAGGAGCGTCAACACCTTTGCCGGCGCATTCCTTGCGGCGCGCACGGCAGACGTCGATCGCGACTTTGCGGCGGCAACCGAACTCTATCGCACCGCACTCAGGTTCGAGCCCGGCAATAAGGATGTCAAGCAGCGGCTGATGATCACGCTGCTGATGAGCGGCAAGTTCGATGAAGGCGCCAAGATCGCCGAAGAGCTGAAATCGGATCCCGCCGTCGAAAGGATCACCACGGTGGTCCGCGCGATCGAAGCCATCCGCAAGCGAGAATACCGCAACGCGCAAAAGCTCTTGAACTACGACGGTCCGAACGATCTCGACCGGCTGATGAGCTCGCTGCTTTCCGCCTGGGCCAAGTTCGGCCAGGGGCGACCGAAGGAAGCGCTGGCGCAGATCAAGAATTTGGATGGCCCGGAATGGTTCCGGATCTTCAGGAACTATCATGCCGGGGCGATTGCGCTTGCGGCCGGCGACAAGACGACGGCGCGCGCCCGGCTCAACGACGCCATTCTTGACCGAGAAGGCGGCGGCGCTGCGCCGGACACTTTCATGCGGGCCGTCGAGGCGCTGGCGCGATTCGAAGCGCGCGAAGGCAACAAGCAGAAGGCGTTGGATACGATCGCCGTCGGCGAAAGCCTCGTCAACAACTACACTCCGCTCGAGGCGCTGAGGAAGAGTGTCGAGGAAGGGAAGCCGCAGGAGCAGCAGGTACGCAACGCCGTGCAGGGTGCGGCCGCCGTTCTCTTTTCGATCGGCGGCGCGCTCAACCGCGAGGGCGCGGAAGACATCGTTTCGCTCTACCTTCAGACGGCGCGTCGGCTCGACCCGGACAGCGCCGATATTCTCGTGATGCTCGGCGGGATCGCCGAAAACCTCAAAAAGCCGGAAGAGGCGATAGCGCTTTACAAGAGCGTGCCGGAGAGCTCGCCGATGCGCCGCCTCTCCGAACTTCAGCTTGGTCTCAGCCTCGCCGGCATCGGCAAGGTAGACGAGGCGAAAAAGCATCTCAAAGGGCTGATCGACGTCGATCCCAAGAACATCCGCAACTATCTCGCCTATGGCAGCGTGCTTTCCGACGCCAAGGACTACAAGGAGATGGGCGAGCTCTACGACCGTGCGGTCGCCGCGATCGGCCCCGTGCCGAAGCGGAGCGACTGGACCGTCTTCTTCCAGCGCGGCATTGCCTACGAACGCCAGAAGCTCTGGGAAAAGGCCGAGCCGAACTTTCGCAAGGCACTGGAGCTCAACCCGAATCAGCCGCAGGTTCTGAACTATCTCGGCTATTCCTGGGTCGACATGAACATCAACCTCGAGGACGGGCTTGAGATGATCCGCAAGGCGGTCGAGCTCAAGCCCGACGACGGCTATATCGTCGACTCGCTCGGCTGGGCCTATTTCCGCATGAACCGGTTCGACGAGGCGGTGACCGAGCTCGAGCGCGCTGCCGAACTGATGGCCGGCGACGCGACGATCAACGACCACCTCGGCGATGCCTACTGGCGCGTCGGCCGCAAGCTCGAAGCCGTGTTCCAGTGGAATCAGGCGCTGGAACTGAAGCCCGAGGAAGCGGAAATTCCGAAGATCAAGGCGAAGATCGAAAACGGTCTGCCGCCGCTTAAGGAACCGGTCCCGGCCGCGGCGGATGCCAAGGAAATACTGCCGAAAAAGACCGAGGCAGCGCCGGACAAGAAGTCCTGACCGTAACATGCAGGCAGACGGCATTCCGGGCTTCGCACTGACCTTTGCGGCGCCCGCCAAGATCAATCTCGCGCTGCACGTCGTCGGGCAGCGCGCCGACGGCCACCATCTGCTGGAAAGCCTCGTGACCTTCGCCGAATGTGGCGATCGGGTCGGGCTGACCGCGGCGGAAAGGGACCGTTTCACGGTGTCGGGCCGCTTCGCCACCGACCTCTCAGCCGAGGGCAATGGTGGTAATCTCGTGCTCCGCGCCCGGGACCTGTTGCGGCGCGAGCTTTCGGCGCAGGGTGGAATGGCCGGCCCGGTTCATCTGCATCTCGAGAAGAACCTGCCGATAGCATCGGGGATCGGCGGCGGCTCGGCCGATGCCGCCGCGACTCTGCGCGGGCTGCTGTCGCTCTGGGGCGCGACCGTCGAAGCGGCAAGGCTCGACAGCCTTGCGCTGCAGCTCGGCGCGGACGTTCCGATGTGTCTCGACCGAGGCCCCCTCGTCGCGAGAGGCATCGGCGAAGAGATCACGCCTTTTCCCGAGCTGCCGCCCTTCGACGTCGTCCTCGTCAACCCCCTCGTCGCGGTCTCCACGCCGGTTATCTTCCGATCGCTCGTCAGGAAGACCAATCCTGCGCTGGTCTTGCCTGAAGATGCCCGCTCGACTGCCGAATGGCTGACGGCCATGGCGGCCATGCGGAACGATCTGGAGCCGCCGGCACGTGCGCACGAGCCGATGATCGAAACCGTCTCGAAGGCACTGCACGATGCAGGCGCCGCGCTCGTGCGGATGTCCGGCTCAGGCGCCACCTGCTTCGGACTGTTCACGGGGACGAAAAGCGCCGAGCGTGCCGCTGAGACCATTTCCGCCGACCACCCGCGATGGTACGTTCAGGCGACGCGAACCGCGGGAAAATCAGGATAACGCCAGATGCCCGGCCTCGATGAAAGACGTCCCTTCATTCCCATCGGCATCGCCGTGCTCACGGTCTCGGACACGCGCACACGCGCGGACGACAAGTCCGGCGATGTGCTCGAAGCGAGAATACGGGAGGCCGGCCACCGGCTCGAGGCGCGGACAATCGTTCCCGACGAGCGCGAGAAGATCTACGGACAGGTAAAGGCCTGGACGCTCGATGCCGCGATCGACGTCGTCATCACCACCGGGGGCACCGGCTTCACGGGCCGCGACGTGACGCCGGAAGCGCTGGAGCCGCTCTTCGAGAAGCGCATGGATGGCTTTTCGGAGGTGTTCCACCGGATCTCCTACGAGAAGATCGGCACGTCGACGATCCAGTCGCGAGCCACGGGCGGGGTCGCCAACGCGACGTTCATCTTCGTCCTGCCCGGATCCCCCGGTGCCTGCAAGGATGCCTGGGACGAAATCCTGAAGCAGCAACTCGATTACCGGCACATGCCGTGCAATTTCGTCGAGATCATGCCGAGACTCGACGAGCACCTGAAGCGCGGCTGACGAAATTCATGTTCCGTTTGGAACAGCCCAGCGCCCAGAATCCCGTTAATTTGCCTCCGTCGGCTTGGCTCGGAGCGGGCAAGGCAAGCACCGTTTAATTGCTTCGAGCGAATGTCCGGCCTCTTTTCCGGGGCAATATCGGGAAAAGAGAGAATGCTACGACGTGCTGCCCGTTCGCAACGGTGGGCCTGCATGGCAAGACATTTTCACAGACGAATATTTGCATAAACAAGGTCATTTGAGAGCCACTTTGGGGGGTACCGCAAGGTACGCCCCATTCTTGCTTCGGAGAAGAGGCTCAGCTCGGGGCTACCACCGGCATATGATGGCTTCTCATCGCCGGAGAAAGCCCATTCCTGTTTACCGACTCGGAGCCCCTTTTCCCGGTTTTCATTAACGACGCAGGCGCGCCGCTCGAGGCTCCGCGCCGCGACCCCGCGAGGGTAAGGAGGAGGTCATGGGAACGGCAGAGCATACATATTCGAAAACGGATTGGCCTGCGGCCGAGATTCCGCTGGGGCTGCGGGCGCTCTACGAAAGTCGGCGCAAAGAAGAATGGCAGGCAACGGTGGACAAGCTGGACGCATTGCGCCAGTCCTTCGCGGAGCAGCGACGGCATATCATTGCACCTGAACTGCGCGACAGGATCAAGAATGTTGCAAGGTCGGGCTTGCGGGACGATCCGCGCGGCCCCGGTCTTCGATACAGGTCGTTCGTGGAGGCCAGGAATGCCGACCTTGATCTGAACGCGCTCAAACGGCTTCATAAGCGCGCCTATGGCGAAGTCGGCGCGTTGGTGAAGAGCCCTGAAGCCTTCCACCGCCACGAAACGGTGGTCGGCAGCGTGACCGACATCTTCAAACAGCCACCGATCGTGTATGTCGCGCCCGACCCGGACAAGGAAAAGCTGTTTCTCCCGCCCTTTGGAGGCTGCTGGGACAGACTCGATCAGAATCAGGCAACCGGCGACGGGGCAATCGTGGAGAACAGTTCCTATCTGGACTGTGCCGGCCGGTTTGGATCGAAACTGATCGCCCGCAACAGCGATGCCTCCGACGTGGATCTTCTCTGTGCCTATCGGGAGAACGGCTATCTCGTGCCGTTCAAGACGCTTCGCACCGGGATACTGCAAGTCAAGGCCGACCTGTCGGCCCTCATCTGCCGCCATCACATCTCGACCTACGACGAGTTCGGGTGGTCCGACTTTCACGCGACGACGCGCGGCCGCCTCGTGTTGGCTGTGTTCTGGAACTGGGAGGATGTCGAACCGGCGAACGAGGTGAGCGACCAGTGGTTCGCCTCGGGCCTCGACTGCAGCGGCGATGGCGAGAGCTTCCCCGGCACCTCAATCCAGGCCGTTCCTGGGGAACGAAGAATCATCAACCTCTTCACCGAGATGGCCTTCCCCGCTGGCCGCGAGCTCTGGATCTATGTCGGCGTGGCCGATCGCATCTGGGCACTCCTCAATGACGTCAGCATCGACATTTCGATCGACTCGGCCTGGCAATTGAACTCGCTTGCAGTCCGCTCGCTCTGACAACAACGATGCCATTTGGGTCCCCCGACACCTCGGTCGGGCCCGAATGGACAACCTATCGCAAGCTCACATCTTGGAATCAGGCGTCCGATGCCGTTCACCGGTCGCCCGGTTCTCCATTGCGACCCAGGCTGGGACGAGCTCGGTCGCAAGTTTGCGGGCAGCTCGTCCGCTCGTAAGGCGGCTGAGCGGCATCTTGCCGCGCGCAGCCGCGACCGCATCACCCTTCGGCATCAGAAATCCGGACTCCAGCGGCGGCGACCTGTGCGCCAGGCGCTTGAGAAGCGGGCGCTTATGCATTCGCGAGGGAGAAAACTGCGCCGGGCTCCTGTTCAGAGAGACGTATTCGGCCAATTCATCCACCCAGCGACCGATGGGGCGGGCACCAGGCTCCAGCAGCATCAGCCACTCGCCGCGGGCCGAACGAAGGACATCGCCGAGATCCCAGTCGAGGCAGAAGCGGCAGCCAGCAGCATCCGCGATCCTGGGACAGCCGTCGGTCGATCCGTGGTCCAGGATTATGACATCGCTGACGAGCCCTTCCACCGCACCGGCAACGAGCGCCGAGAGCGTCTGCGCGAGCTCCGCTTCGTTGTCCTTCGTTTCCATGATGACCGTCAGCATAGGCGTTCCTACCGCATCGCAGCGCAGATTGCTACAAGCGCCGTTCCGCGCAGGGTGCGGGATGATCACGGAGCTTCCCCGGACCTGCGCTGAATATTTGTTCTTGCTTTGTTCCCTTTTCTGCGCTAGGAAAATAATCAGCACCAAGCGAACCGAGCATGGTTCCGGGAGATTTCGATGAGCGATCTGTCTCAACTCAAGCAGGGCGTCTATGCGCCCGGCAACAGCGCGGATGTGGCGGAGGCCCTCGTCGCCGGAACCGGCATTAGAATCGACGTCGATCGTCGGCGCGGCCGCGGTGCCGCCCTCAACATCTCCGGACGCTTCGAGCCGATGACGCGCGAAGTCTTCGATGACGGGTGGCAAACGCTCGAGGAGCTGCCGCCGTTCAAGACCGAGGTCCAGATAGAAAAGCCGAAGACCGCGATCACGCGCAACGATTCTCCCGATATATCTTTCGACCGATCGATCAACCCCTATCGTGGCTGCGAGCACGGCTGCATCTACTGCTTCGCGCGCCCTACGCACGCCTATATGGGGCTCTCGGCAGGGCTCGATTTCGAAGCCAAGCTCTTCGCCAAGCCGGACGCGCCACGTCTTCTCGAGCGCGAACTGGCGAAGCCGGACTATAAGCTCCGTCCGATCGCGATCGGCACAAATACCGATCCCTATCAGCCGATCGAAAAGGAATGGCGGATCATGCGCCAGATCCTGGAGGTGCTCAAGGACGCCAATCATCCGGTCATGATCGTTACCAAATCGGCCATGGTGACGCGCGACATCGACCTGCTGGCACCGATGGCGGAAAAGGGGCTTGCCCGGGTCGGGATTTCCGTGACCACGCTCGACCGGAAACTGGCGCGCAGCATGGAGCCGCGGGCGTCGACGCCCACCAAGCGGCTGGAGGCGCTACGCGCAATTTCCGAGGCCGGCATTCCCGCTGGCGTTCTGGTCGCGCCGATCATTCCGGCGCTGAACGACCACGAGATCGAGCGCGTGCTCGATTCGGCGAAGACGGCCGGCGCCTCGGATGCGAGCTACGTCCTCCTCCGGCTTCCGCTGGAGGTGAGCCCCCTGTTCCGTGATTGGCTTCTCAGAAACTATCCGGACCGCTACCGGCACGTCATGTCGCTCATCCGTTCCATGCGCGGCGGCAAGGATTACGATGCCGAGTTCGGTAAACGAATGAAGGGCAGTGGACCTTACGCCTGGCAGATCGGCCGTCGATTCGAGCTGGCGGCCAAGCGGCTCGGCCTCAATCTGACGCGCCGGCAATTGCGCAGCGATCTCTTCGTGCCGCCCCTCGGGATGGGGGTTCAACTGTCGCTGCTTTGATGCAGACCGTTTCGACAGGCTATCGCACCGGAGATTGAACAAACGTCGCGATCTCGACCGCCGATGTGCCTTAAAACTTCCAGTGTCCGCCCCTTGCCTCGGGGGCGGTGCTGGTCTTCCCCGGCAACCGCCGCAAACCGAGCCGGGGACTTGAAGGGAATCGGGCGAGTATGCCAATGTCGCCCGCATGACACGCAGCAAACAGCCCGATTCCCCTCTTTTCCCTCTTCCGCCGGCCGTTCCGGATTTCACGTTCGAACGCGCGGCGCAGCGCGACGGTCTCTGGCCGGTGGCGGGCGCCGACGAGGCCGGACGTGGCCCGCTCGCGGGCCCTGTCGTCGCTGCGGCTGTCATCCTCAATCCGGAGGCGATCCCGGCGGGCCTCAACGATAGCAAGCTCTTGAGCGCGGAGCAGCGCGAGGCATTGTTCGAGGAGATTCTGGCGACGGCGACGGTCTCGATCGCCTCGTCCTCGTCGGCCCGCATCGACACGACCGACATACTGAAAGCCAGCCTCGATGCGATGCGCCGCGCCGTTCATGGCCTGGAGCTGGCGGCCCGCATCGTTCTCGTCGACGGCCGCGACGTCCCTCCCGGGCTTACCTGTCACGCCAAGGCCATCGTCAAAGGCGACAGCCGCTCGGTGTCGATCGCCGCCGCATCGATCGTTGCCAAAGTCACCCGCGACCGGATGATGGCCCGGGCCGATGCAACCTTTCCCCTCTACGGCTTTGCCCATCACGCGGGCTATGCGACGGTGAAGCATCGCAGCGCGATCGAAAGCCACGGCCCCTGCTCCCTGCACCGCATGAGCTTCCGCCCGTTCCGACAACTGTAGTCGACCCCGGCCCTGGCTTTGATCGGGGGCGTAAACCGGAAGCTTTCTTCCGCGCCGCGCAAAGCGGCTCCGCGGCCTTCATCCAGGCTGTAGGCATGAGCGTCCGTCCCGGCAAGGGCTTGGTCGACACGATCAAAACCGCTGAAGCCGAAACCCGGGGACTGTCGGAGACAACCTCCCATGCGCCCAACGAAAAAACCCCGCCGAAGCGGGGCCTTGAATCTCGGTCGAACCGACTCTCAGTTCAGGCGTGACTTGACCTCGCCGAGCGCCTTCTTGAAGAGCGACTCCTGAGCGCCTGCGTCGGCCTTGCTCGCGATCACTTTCTCGGCTGCGCTGATTGCCAGGTCTACGGCAGCAGCACGAACCGCATTGATCGCATCGCTTTCGGCCTGCTTGATCTTCTGTTCGGAAAGTGCCGTGCGGCGCGCGACATATTCTTCGGTTTTCTGCCTTGCTTCCGCCGTCAGCATCTCTGCTTCGCGCTGGGCAGCGGCGACGATGCTCGCGGCTTCCGCCTCGGCATCCTTGCGCTTGCGCTGATATTCGGCAACGAGGCTCTGCGCTTCCTCGCGCAGACGCTTCGCTTCCGCCAGTTCGTTGCTGATCTTGTCGGCGCGGGCGTCGAGTGCCTTGCCGACCATGCCCGGAACCTTGAGATAGGCGATGAGGGCAAAGAAGAGAATAAGGCCTACGAGGGCATAGAAAGTCGCATCAAGAGCCATTGTTCTCTTATCCTCAGTTGCCGGCCGAAGCCTTGAACGCCGCAGCGATCTCGGACTTGGTGACGGTTCCGCCGATCAATTGCTTGACCACGGCCGTAGCAGTTTCCTCGGCGATGGCGCCGACATCGGCAAGCGCTTTTGACTTGATGTCGCCGATGCGCGCCTCTGCGGCGGCAATCTTCTTCGCGAGCTCGGCTTCGACACCGTCGCGATCGGCCTTGGCCTTCGTCTTGGCAGCTTCGCGTGCGGTGTCCGCAATCGAATGGCCTTTTGCCCTTGCGCCTGCCAGTTCCTGCTCGTAGGCGGCGATGGCCGCATCGGCCTCGCCCTTCAGACGAGATGCCTCGTCGAGGTCCTGAGCGATCCGGTCATGGCGCGTCTCGAGGATACCGCCAATGCGGGGGATGATGACTTTCGACATCAGGAGATAGAAAAGCCCGAACGTAATCGCAAGCCAAAGAAGCTGCGAAGCGAAATGGGTCGAATCGAAGGGCGGGAACACGCCGGAGCCATGCTCGCCTTCGTGGGCCACACCCGTTTCGGTGTGCACCTCACCGGCCGCAGCGGCATCGTGTGCTTCGGCGCCTTCGGTGGTGGATGACTGGGCGTATGCCGCGGTCACAAACATGCTCACCTCCAGGTGCACTCAAGAATATGCGCGGCCGCGGCCTTTCGGCCGCGGCCAAAACTTCTGCCGATATCAGACGGCGAAGAGGAGGAGGAGTGCAATGAGCAGCGAGAAGATGCCCAGAGCTTCCGTAACGGCGAAGCCGAAGACGAGGCGGCCGAACTGGCCGTCAGCTGCCGACGGATTGCGCAGAGCGCCGGACAGGTAGCTGCCGAAGATGTTGCCGAGGCCGAGAGCCGTGCCGGCCATACCAAGGCATGCAAGACCTGCACCGATGTACTTTGCTGCTTCCGCTTCCATGATTGACTCCTTCGAAATGGTGTTGCGGCTTAGGATTTGCGCTTCCGGCGGCAAGCCGACCGGAAACCAGCGACTGTTTATTCCTTAGTGGCCTCCGGGGTGGACCGCATCGTTGAGGTACATGCAGGTCAGCACCGCAAAGACATAGGCCTGGAGGAAGGCGACAAGGAATTCAAGACCGGTAAGGGCGACGGTCATGATGAGCGGCAGGATCGCGCCGCCGATGCCGAGCGCCCCAAAAGCGCTGAGCGATGCGACGAAGCCTGCGAAGACCTTCAGCGTGATGTGGCCCGCCAGCATGTTGGCGAAAAGACGGACCGAGAGGCTGATCGGACGGGAAAGGAACGAGATGATTTCGATCGAGACGACAAGCGGCAGAAGCGCGCCCGGCACGCCTTGCGGCACGAACAGCTTGAGGAAGCCGAAACCGTGCTTGTAGAAGCCGTAGAGAAGGACGGTGCCGATCACGAAGACCGCAAGCGCGAAGGTGACGATGATCTGGCTGGTGACGGTGAAGAAATAGGGGACCATGCCGAGCAGGTTCGCCGTCAGAATGAACATGAACAGCGAGAAGACCATCGGGAAGAACTTCATCCCGTGACTGCCGGCGCCCTCGCGAAGCATCGAGGCGATGAATTCGTAGGACATTTCCGAAACCGACTGCATGCGCGTCGGGATCAGCCCACGCTGCGACGTCGTCAGATAGAGGAAGCCCGCGGCCGCACCCACTGTCGCGACCATGAACAGCGACGCATTGGTGAAGGAAAAGTCAATTCCGCCAATCTCGATCGGGACAATCTTGTTGACCAGGAACTGGTGGGTCGGATCGTTTGACACCGCGCTTCTCTTTCGTTTTGCCCGCCCGCGAGCGGAAATCCTGTTCTTCCCGGCGACGTATCAGACGCCGCCGTCCTCTTTGTCCGTGCCCGGCTCACCCTTCCGCTCGTCGGGCTTCGCCACCACACCGGCGGAACGCAGCACGTTCAACACGCCGGCACAGAAGCCGAGTAGCAGGAGGACGATCATGCCCCACGGCCCTGTACCCGCAAAGTGGTCCAAAAGATAGCCCAGAAACGCCCCGACCAGGATGCCGGCGATGAATTCGCTCGAAAGCTTCATCGCCGCCGCGTACCCCTTGCGGCTTTCATCGGCGCGCCCATCCGCCCCTTCCGAGACATCCGCCCGCTTCTTGGACTTGATGTCGTCGCCGAGGCGCTTGAGCCGCGCTTCCAGACTTTCTTCCGGCTTCTCCGTCACATGGCTCCCCTTTGCACCCCCACGCGGTCGAACGCGATCTCGGTCATACAAACGGCCGCTGTTCAAGCCACGCTTCGGCCCCATTTGAAGTCGCGCGCAACATAGTTTTAGGCACCCGCATAGTCAAGGCATGCGGGCACCTTCGACGTGGACAATATTCTTATTTTAATTCAGAGGCTTAGCAATAAATCCGGCAAGCTGCGACAAAGGTGCAGAGGGAATCGCAGCCAGCGGCGGGGTCACACCCGCGGCTCCGGCGGCCGACAGGGACGCTGAGGCGGCTACGCCGTCAGCTCCAGCCGCCGCCATAGGTTCTGTAGAAGATGTGCAGCCCGATCTTGCCGACCCGCTTCATCGTCTTGGCCCAGGCGGGATTCACATAGGTGGCGTGATAATGGGTCGCCGAGCCGACTTCCGACAGCCATATCCTTCCGGAGGTGACCGCCAGCGCGACTTCCTTGGCCGTCTTCCAGTGCGATCGCGAATAGATAAGGTCGCGGATCATGTCGCAGGCGAAAGAGAACTGGCAGCGGTTGCGCCAGGCCTTGTTCTGGTAGACGACGCCGCAGATCGTCTTCGGGTAGGTCGGATTGCGGACGCGATTGAGAATGACCTGCGCCACCGCGGCCTGGCCCTTGACGGACTCGCTGCGTGCCTCGAAATAGATTCCCTCGGCCAGACAGGTCTGCTCTTCCTTGCTGAAGACGGTTGGCGGCAGCGGCGTTGCCGCCCAGGCATGATCGTCGGGCGCGATATCCGGAATGAAGCGCCCTGCATTTTCGTCGTTCCGCAGGATCGAATCGAAGGGTGATTCACGCGCATAGTCCGGCTCGGGCCGGATATAGGCAGTCGCAAGAATGTCGGGCTTGTCGTTGGTGACGAGCTTGGCCAGCATCGGCGAGAGGCCCGGTTCCGGCTTCGGCGGCGACTTGCGGTAAAAGACCGTGGCGATCTCTATTTCCTTGCCTTTGATCTTCGGCTTGGCAAAGACCATCTTTTCGGGGCCGTCGACGGCCGGACCGATAAGCGAGCTCGTGCGCTGAAGGATGGACCCGGCGCTGAAGTCCTTGGGCGGGGTCACCGGCGTTACCGCGACGATTCGCCCCTTCTTCAGCTTCCGCGTCACGCGATCCTCGTCCGGCGTCCCCTGGTGTTTGGATTCGGCGGTCAGCGCCACGCGGCCGCCTTCCGGCAGGGTCATGCCGGCGCCGCCATCGAGCGCACCGGTGGTGATCGGGTCCGTGAAGACCATCTCGACTTCGTGGAGAGAGCCGGCCGGCGACGGAGTGAGATAGGTGCGCCAACGCTCGCCGCCGCGGTTGATGCCGGACAGAAAAGTCGCAATGTCCGAATAGGCGACCGCCGAGGGGAAGCCGAGGAATACGGCAAGGCCTAGGATCGCCGGGGCCCGCCAGGCCGAGAACGAAAACCGAAACTTGTCACGCAACTTCCAACTCTTACGCACCGGTCGGCTCCAGGAACTCTTTCTCAAGCACGCGCTCTCGCAAGCCGGCGATGAGCCAGCGACAAGATTCCATGCAGGACGCTAGGGTTTGGAAGCGGCCGGCCGGCTCGCCGGGACCGCTTCGCGTGAGCCTTGAAAATGCGGCATTAACCTTGATGTTTGGTTAATGCGGACGCAGTGAAACGGATCAGATGATTACGTGAGAGCCGAGTTCGACCACCCGGTTCGTCGGCAGGCGGAAATAATCGGAGGGATCGATCGCAGCATTGGCGAGTGCGATGAACAGACGGTCCTGCCAATGCGGCATGCCGGACTGGGCGTCGGGCACGAGTTTGCGGCGGCCGAGATAGAAAGAGGTGGACATGATGTCGAATTTCAGGCCCGATTTTCTGAAGAGGCCCAGCGCCTGGGAGACATTCTGCGTCTCCATGAAGCCGAACTTCATTTCCAGCAGAGTGAAACGCTCCGACAACCGCCGCGCGCTGACCCGCTCTTCCCTCGGCACCTTCGGCGTGTTTGCCGTCCGGATCGTCAGAATGAAGTTCTGCTGATGCAGAACGTGGTTGTGTTTGATGTTGTGCAACAGGGCGGCAGGAGTCGATTCCGGATCGCTGGTCAGGAATATCGCCGTGCCGGTCACCGACACCGGCGCGTGCTCGCTCTGGCGCTCGACCGATTTGATGAAGCTTGCCAGCGGAATGTCGATATGGCGGGTCTTGGCGTGCAGGATTGCTGTGCCGCGCTTCCAGGTCCACATGATGACGATGAAGGTCGCCGCAATCAGGATCGGCACGTAGCCCCCGTCGTGGATCTTCAGCATGTTGGCGCCCAGGAAGACGAATTCCAGCGCGAACAACGGCAGCAGCGCACCCGCCGCCCACCAGCTCGGCCAGTTCCACCGCATACGCAGGAATTCGAAGGAAAGCACCGTGGTGACCACCATCGCACCGGTGACGGAGATGCCATAGGCGGTCGCGAGCGCCTCCGAGGAGCCGAAGAGGAAGACGAGCGCCATGACGCCGAACATCAAAAGCGTGTTGACGTTCGGCAGGTAAATCTGGCCCGTATGGGTCTCGGACGTATGGAAGATCGCCATGCGCGGCAGGAAACCAAGGTGGATGGCCTGGCGCGTCAGCGAAAAGGCGCCGGTTATGACCGCCTGACTGGCGATGATGGTGGCCGCGGTCGCAAGAATGACGGCGGGCAGCAGCGCCCATTTCGGAAACATCAGGAAGAACGGATCGGACATCGCCTCCGGGTTCTTCAGCACGAAGGCGCCCTGCCCCAGATAGTTCAGCGTGAGCGCCGGGAAGACCACGGTGAACCAGGCCCATTGGATCGGCCGCCTGCCGAAATGGCCGAGATCGGCGTAAAGCGCCTCGGCACCCGTGACCGTCAGGAAGACGGCGCCGAGTACGACGATACCGACATAGCCTTCGTTGAAAAGAAAGGTGACGGAATAATACGGGTTGAAGGCTCTGAAGATCGACAGGTCGTCGGAAATATGCACGAAGCCGATCGCGCCCATGACGACGAACCAGATGAGCGTTATCGGGCCGAAGAAATTGGAAACCGCGGCAGTACCTTTGGACTGAACGGCGAAGAGGAGCAGGAGGATGACCACGGCGATCGGAACGACGTAGTCCGAAAGGGCCGGGGTCACCAACTTCAAACCCTCGACGGCCGAGAGCACCGACAGTGCCGGTGTTATCATAGCGTCGCCGATGAAGAGTGCGGCGCCGGCAATGCCCATGAAGAACAGTATCGCCGTGTGACCATTGGCGGTCTTCATGAGCAGCGCAAGCAGGGAGAGCGTGCCGCCCTCGCCCTGGTTGTCCGCCCGCAGCAGGAAAAGCACGTATTTTATCGTGACAATGATCGTCAGCGCCCAGATCATCAGCGAGATCAGACCGATGATCTCGACGTCCGTCACACCGTCGTGCGCGACGGGGCGCAACGCCTCGCGGAAGGCATAGAGGGGGCTGGTGCCGATATCGCCATACACGACGCCCACGGAGCCAAGCGCCAGAACCAGCAGGCGACGGATATTCTCCACGCCGGGTGTCGCGGGAGCAGACAATTGAGACATGTTGCTCAACAGGCCCTTAGAGCCAGCCTTTCCAGCGGAAGAAGAAAAAGGGGATCACGGCCGAAAGTACCATGGCCGCAAGCGCCCACGGATAGCCGAACTGCCATTCAAGCTCAGGCATGATGCGAAAGTTCATGCCGTAGACAGAAGCGACCAGCGTCGGCGGCAACAGAACGACCGAAGCGATCGAGAAGATCTTGATGATCGCATTCTGCTCGACATTGATCAGGCCGAGCGAGGCATCGAGCAGGAAGGTGATATTTCCAGAGATGAAAGCCGTGTGTTCCGAGAGCGACTGGATGTCCCGCGATACCGTACGGCAAAGTTCCCGGCTTTCCTTGTCTGCTTGAACGTCGGGAACCGTATAGACGAAGGTCAGCAGCCTGGAGAGCGAAGCGAGGCTGTCGCGCGTTTTCGCAACAAGCCGATGATGGCCCGCGACGTCGCGCAGGCGTGCTTCGAGAAAGTGCGGTGGCCGGTGCCGCCGGCCAGACGCCTTGTCGCCGAAGACCTGGAGCGCCAGGTCGTCGATCCTGTCGACAGCCTGCTCGAGAATTTCCGCCGTCCTGTCCACAATCGTCTCGAGCAGGCGCGTCAGAATCACCGCGCCGTTGCGGCAGCCGCCGGGGATACGATGCATGCCGGCCTTGAACAGGCCGAAGGCCCTCGGCTCGGCATAGCGGACGGTGACAAGGCGCTTGCCTGCCAGAATGAAGCCGACATCCGTCAACCCCGGCATTTCCGTGTCGCTTCGATAGACGAGCGAAGCGGTCATGAAGACGGCACCGTCGTCCGTATAAAGCCTGCTCGAAGGTTCGATGTCCCTCAGATCGTCCCGCGTCGGAATGGGAATTCCGAGCAGTCCCTCGATCATCAGGTCTTCCGCCTTGGTTGGCTCGACAAGGTCAATCCAGACGAGATCGGGACGCAGGGCCGACGGCGGCTCGGCCGTGGAGAGAGCGACCGCTTCACCGTTGATACAATAGCCTGTGATCATGCGGCCGCCTTTTTCATGCAGCCGACGACGATGAACCTTGATGATTTCGCAGGATCAGCCGCCACACGATTTTCCACAAAGCAGATTCATCCGATGAAGGCTTTCAGCCGTTTCGACGCCGGTTGACGGCAGTCGGGCGACCAAAGTCTCCGGCGATGGCAGTGGCTCGCTTTGACTTGCCTATGCGAGCCAAGGGGATATGACTCAACCCCGACGCAAAATCAATGGCCATCGGGGATCCGGTGCTTCCCTGTCGGATGTCTCGGTCGCGCCGCACTGAATCCCCCGGCAGGTCGCTTGGGCATGACCGCGGCGAAGCGCTATTCGAAGACGATGTTCGGCATCGCACGGCTGTTGTCCTGCCGGGCAGCGGTGACCTCTCCCCAGACCCGCGCCGCGATGTCGCGATAGACGCGCGCGACCTCGCCATCGGGCTCGGACGCCACGAGAGGGGTTCCCGCATCGGAGGTCTCCCGGATGCCCATGGTCAAAGGCACCTCTCCAAGGAACGGTACGCCGATGCGCTCGGCTTCCTTGCGCGCGCCGCCATGACCGAAGATGTCGTAGCGCCTGCCCGTATCGGGCGCCACGAAATAGCTCATGTTTTCGACGATCCCGAGAACCGGAACCTCGACCTTGCGGAACATGGCGAGACCCTTGCGGGCATCCACGAGCGCCAGGTCCTGCGGCGTCGACACGATGACGGCGCCTGCGAGCGGCACCTGCTGAGCCATCGTCAGCTGTGCGTCACCGGTGCCCGGCGGCATGTCCACGACCAGGACGTCGAGGTCCCCCCACGCCACCTCGCGCAACATCTGCAGGAGCGCCGACTGGATCATCGGGCCGCGCCAGATCATCGCGACCTCCTCGTCCACGAGGAAGCCCATCGACATGACTTTCAGGCCGTAGTTTTCCATCGGGCGGATAAGCCGCCCCTCGATCTGTTGCGGGCGGCCGGAAATCTTCAAAAGCCGCGGCATCGAAGGGCCGTAGATATCCGCATCGAGGAGCCCGACCTTCAGCCCGTTTGCCTGAAGCGCCAACGCCAGATTGACGGAGGTGGTGGACTTGCCGACTCCGCCTTTGCCCGAGGCGACGGCGATAATGGCACCGACGCCGGGGATGCCGGCCTTTGGTGCAGCCCCGCCGCCCGCCCGCTGCGCCGGCGCATGGCCCGTCGGAGCCGGCCGGGGCCGCTCCACCGGGCCCTTCTGCGGAGCGGCCTTGCGGTCGGCAGTCAATGCCACCATGGCGGCCTTCACGCCGGGAATCTCGCGCACGACCCGTTCGGCGGCCGCCCGCATCGGTTCGAGCTCCTTCGCCCGATCCGCCGGCACGGTGATCGAGAAGTAGGCCTTGCCGTCGGAAATGAACACATCGGACACAAGGCCGAGGTCGACGATGTTTCCTTCCATATCCGGACCGCGGACGGTCCGTAGCTTCTCCAAAACCATTTCCCGGGTGACATCCGGCATGTCGGCCTCTTGCTCTTTCGTTGGCGCGCAACGCTTTCGACTGCTCTATCGCTAGCCCAAATCGCACCCGATTTAAGGAACTGGGTATTAGATAGTCGAGCCGGGGCACTTCGCCAATGCGACAGGTGGGAAAATGAGAGGGCCGCCAACCGATCATCGTGTCCGTACATCCGGGATCACGGGCGATCGGCGGCGGCCCTTGTCGCGACCTTCCTGGGCGCTGTCTTATTATGGTCCCCTCTGGACACGGAATTGAATATGCACAATGCGTGCCAGTTGGAGCTTTCCGGAAAAAACCAGAGTTTCCAATAAATTGCTCTTCATCTATCGAGGATACGCAAGAGACTGCGCTGCTCATTTCCTGAGCAGGCGCGCCATTTGGACACGAAATGCTCGCAGATGCGCCGGCCACTTGCTCCGGCCGATGGGGCTGCCGGCTAAAGCTGTTGAGATCGAATAACCGCTGCGGCTTGTTTGATTTCCTCATTCCTGTGCTTGTCACAGGAATCCAGCCAGACCAAGTCCTTGGGCTGAAAGAACGCTTCCCGCGCCGCAGACGCGGCGCTGCCCTCATTCCTGTGACAAGCACAGAGATGGGGGCGGAGGATGACTCTCAACAGGCCCTAGCTGATATAGCCTTTTTTCATCGCCTTCACGACCGCCTGCGTGCGGTTCACCGCGTCGAGCTTCTTCGTGACGTGGTTGAGGTAATGATTCACCGTGTGTTCCGACAGGCCGAGGATACCGGCGATTTCCGAGCTGGTCTTGCCGGCGGCCGTCCAGCTCAGGCACTGGATCTCCCGTTCGGAAAGAACCGTATTGGTGTTCTTCCAGACAGAGCCGATCTCGGCAAGCCGGTTATAGACGTGAATTGCGATCATCTGCAGTTCCATCGCCGCCGTCATCGGTAATTCCGCTTCCGGGCCCATGAGGATGACCGCGCCGCGGCCACCTTCGGCATCGTGGACCGGGAAGTAATTGGCTTGGAATATGCCGTTATCGCGCAACATGGCGATGTAATCCGCGGCAGAGTCGGGCTTGCCTCCCTCCCTCTCCCAGTCTTCAAGCTTGATCTGAAACGGCGTCGTCGTCTCTCTCAACCGTCGCACCCCGGTGCTGAAGCGCAGCATCGAAAGGCTGTCATATTTGTTGAGGAGCTCGGCCGGCATGTTCGAGATCACCGTGGTGGCGGAGAGCCGCTCTACCTCGACTGCAGGGATCGAACAGATGAGAAACGTCTTGAAGCCGAAAATCGGCGTAATCCGCCGCATGTAGCGAATAATGTCGAACTGGGTCTCGAGCCTTGCTATCTCAGGCGCGAAATCGCCGCCCCGGGGCAGATCGATATCAGTCGTCCCCCTCGTGATCATCTCTTGCATCGGTGCGGTTCCATCGCAGTCATCGACTATCAAATAGCCCGAGCGGCCGAGCAATGCCAACAGGTGATTGACGATCATCACCTCTGATGCGCAAAACCCTGTGCATTTCGACCGTGCCGATGAGCGCCGACTCCGCCTTCAGCCGCTCGCGCCGAAAGACGGCCGCGTCGCGTTCGCGTGCCTCCATTTCCCGTGCTTGTCACAGGGATGAGAGAGTAAAGGGCTCTATTCATGTCCCGCCTGCGTCGATCAATTGATCAAGCCCGCGCGTATCGCCTTGGCGACAGTTTGGACGCGATTGACCGAATCGAGCTTGCGCGTCGCACGGTTGAGATAGTGGTTCACCGTATATTCCGACAGTGCCATTATGCGGGCCATCTCCACCGTCGTCTTGCCAGCCGCGGCCCAGCGCAAACACTCGATCTCGCGCCGGGAAAGGCTGCCCGGGCCGCGTCGGTCGCGCGTTCGGACTTCGCTCAGCCGGCTGTATAGAAGGCCGGCCCAGAGGTTCAGAGCCTGCATCTCGTCGTCGGACACGGCGGACCTGTCACCGCCGAAGGCGATGGCGGCGCGGTGACCCGCGGCATCATGGACCGGCAGATACACCCCGCGCGGCATGTTCGCCTGTTCGAAAACGCATATGGCAGCTTCGCCCTTTCCGTCCACGCGCCCGCGCGCGAGCAGATGAGCATCATAGGTGAAGGGAATTGTGCTGCGCCGCAACCGCTGGATCACGGGACTGCCGTCGATCAGGCGGGCACTGTCGTAGCGCCTCAGGAAATCCATCGGCCAGGTCGTCATGAGCGCCTGCGCAGTGAGACTGTGGGACCCCGACTCGGGAATGGCGAGGACCATGAAGCCTCGAAAACCGAAACCTTCCGACACTCGGCCGAGCGCGCTCCGCACATCATCCTCGCTGTCGATCGACCCGCTGATAGCGTGACCGTCAGGGAGGACCAATGAGGATATATCCACGCTGAAATCGATCATCTTCCGCCCGCCTCTCACATCCGCGTTCCAGCTGGAGCATGACGCTCGCGCTGTCATACCCACGCTATCGCTTCCACCAGAATTCCGCCCGATGCAACCAGCCGTGGCAGCAGACCGGCATTGAAGCTACTTATCTTGAACCTTTTCGTCCAGTCGAAACTTCTAATTTACCGTAAAGCGGTCCCGCGCACTTTTTCGTGGAAAACATGCTGTAATCCTTAACCGTTACGGAGACCTTTGCTCGTCCGGCAGGACACGCGGCGCCGCAGCCCCCGTTTCCCGCCCGGGGCCAAGCCGGATCCGGACCTCTTCCTCGATCTCTGCCGCCACCTCGCGCACGTCCTGCGCCCAGGCGGTCAGCTGCTGCAGGCTGACCCGATAGGATGGACCGGTCACGGAGATCCCTCCGACCAGGTCGTGTTCCGGAACGCTGATCGGGGCAGCCACGCAGCAGATCTCCGCCTCGTGCTCCTCCCGGTCGAAGGCATGGCCGTCGTGCCGGACTTCCTCGATCTCGGCAAGGAGCGATTCTATCGAACGATGCGTTTGCGCCGTGAACGGGTGAAACTCCATTCCGGTCGATATCCGCTGCAACTCGCCTGCGGGAAGAACCGACAGAGCCGCCTTGCCGATACCCGTACAATAGGCCGGCGACGCCTTGCCGATCTGCGAACTCATACGGACGGTCTGCCGGCTTTCCACCTTGTCGACATAGATGATCTCGGTCTCCCGCAGCACGCCCAGATGCACCGTCTCGCCGGTCAATTGGTGCAGGTGCAGGAGATAGGGGGCGGCGATCTCGCGAAACCGGTTCCCCGACCAGGAGCGATAAGCGAATTTCAACAGGCGAAGCCCGGGCTCATAGGACAAGTCCCGGCGCTGCACCAGCAAGCCCTCTTCGACGAGATGGCCAAGCAGCCGGTGCAGGGTTCCGCGGGGCTGACGGACGGTCTGCAATATATCCGTGAAGCGCTGAGGGCGGTCGGCCATGGCTACTGCCTCCAGCACGGCCATTGCCTTGCCAAGCGTGCCGGTGCCGACGAGGTCACCTTCCATGTCGTCTTCTTTCTTCCGCTTCATTTCTTATCCGCTTTCCGCTGCGCTATCTTGACAGGGTAAAAGCATTGGCGCGATAATTCCATATAATAAAACACAGTTCCGGATATTGGAACAACCAATCCCGCAGCCGCGGTATCAGGGAGAAGCCATGACCTTGCCGAGCAGCCAGTTTCCTGATCTGCGCGATCGCGGAGTTCTGGTCACCGGCGGCGGCTCCGGCATAGGAGCCGCACTGGTGGAGGCGTTCGCCCGGCAAGGCGCCCACGTCGCCTTCGTGGACATTGCAGCGGAAGCGAGCCTGGCGCTCTGCGAGAAGGTCGCGGCCCAGACCGGGCAGGCGCCGCATTTCATCCAGGCAGACCTCCGCAATGTCGGGGCCGTGCGGGCCGCAGCCGACGAGGCGGCCGCCAAACTCGGCTCCGTCCGTGTCCTCGTCAACAACGCCGCGCGCGACGACCGGCAGGCGCTCGAAGCGGTCACTGAGCAGAGCTGGGACGAAAGCCTTTCCGTCAACCTCAGGCATATCTTCTTCATGTGCCAGGCGGTCGCGCCCCACATGCAGCAGCAAGGCGGCGGATCGATCATCAATTTCTCCTCGATCGCCTTCATGCTCAATATGCCGGAAATCCCCGCCTACTCTGCAGCCAAAGCCGGGATCATAGGCCTCACCAAATCGCTCGCCGGCAAGCTCGGACCGGATAACATCCGCGTCAACGCGATCCTGCCCGGCATGATCGTTACGGAGCGGCAGCGGCGCTTGTGGCTCACGGAAGAATCGATCGCGCGGATGCAGGAAAGGCAGTGCCTCAAGCGCATGCTCGTCGCCGACGATCTCGTCGGCCCATGCCTCTTTCTGGCGTCGGACGGTTCGGCGGCGATGACCGCACAGACCATGATCATCGATGGAGGCGTGTTTTGACGACGGCAGGCTATTATGCCGCAGTGGATTGGGGAACATCCAGCTTCCGACTGTGGATCATCGGCGAGGACGGTGCGGTGCTGGCCGAACGCCGCAGCGCCGAGGGCATGACGACGGCCGCAAAGACCGGTTTTCACACGATTCTCGACGGCCATCTCGCCGCGGTCGCCGCGCCTGCGCATCTGCCGATCATCATCTGCGGCATGGCTGGCGCCCGTCAGGGCTGGAAGGAGGCCGGGTATATCGAAACTCCCGCAGCACTCGCCGAGATTGCCGGCCGTGCCACGGCCATTCCCGATGTCGACCGCGACATCCGCATTCTCCCCGGCCTCGCCCAGCGCGACCAACGGCATCCGGACGTCATGCGCGGCGAGGAGACGCAGCTCCTCGGCGCTGCCGGGCATCTCGGCGCCGGCAGCCATCTCGTCTGCATGCCCGGCACGCACAGCAAATGGGTCCGTCTTGCCGACGACAGGGTCGAGGGCTTTTCCACCTTCATGACCGGCGAGCTCTTCGACACCATCGCGCGCCACACCATCCTCAGCCACGCGGTGGCAGAAGCGGAAACCTTCGCGACCGGGAGCGCAGCCTTTACGGATGCAGTAAGCCGCACGAGGGAGAACCCGGCGCTCGCAACCAATCTGCTCTTCTCCGTTCGTGCCGGGCAGCTTCTGCACGGCACCGGCGCCGCCGATGCGAGAGCGCAATTGTCCGGGACCCTGATAGGCCTGGAGATCGCCGGAGCGCTCGCGGCCTCGGGCACGGTGGACGGCGTATGCCTCGTCGGCTCCGGTGGGCTCGGCACGCTTTATCGTACTGCCCTCGAAAGCCAGGGCCTCAACGTCCGGGCCGTCGACGCCGATGAGGCGGTGCGGGCCGGTCTTTCCTCAGCCGCCCGTGCGATTTGGCCTTTGTGATAGAAAGAAAGAACATGGAAAGAATCCCCCTGCCTCCGATGAAACGCCCGCTGATCGCGATCCTGCGCGGCCTGAAGCCGGAGGAGGCGGAAGGCGTGGTCGGCGCCCTCATCGAAACAGGCTTCACGGCGATCGAAATCCCGCTGAATTCGCCCGACCCGTTTCGCTCCATCGAGACGGCCGTCAAAATGGCTCCGGCCGGGTGCCTTATCGGCGCCGGTACGGTGCTGACGACGGCCCAGGTGGAACGCCTCGCCGATGTCGGCGGGCGGCTGATGGTGAGCCCCAATGTCGAGCCGGCAGTCATCCGGCTTGCTGCGACGAAAGACATGGTGACGATGCCAGGCGTTTTCACGCCGACGGAGGCATTGGCGGCGGCCGCCGCCGGAGCCAGCGGCCTCAAGTTCTTTCCGGCAAGCGTGCTCGGCCCCTCCGGCATCGCGGCGATCCGCGCGGTGCTGCCGGGCGATCTCGAGATCGCGGCGGTCGGCGGCGTGTCGGAGGTCAATTTCGCCGACTATGCAGCGATCGGGATCCGCAGCTTCGGGCTCGGTTCGAGCCTTTACAAGGCCGGGATGAGCGCCGGGGAAGTGCGGCAGCGGGCCATTGCCACGCTCGCAGCCTATGATGCCGTCTATGGAGGCCAGCAGTGACCGATCTCGTTCCCTTTTCCGGCCGAACCCTTTCGGAAGCCGCGTGCGAACTCGGCGAAGGCCCCACCTTCGACCCCGACACCGGAACGGCCTGGTGGTTCAATATAACGGGCCGCGAGTTGCATGAGCTTCATCTCGAAAGCGGACGGAAGGCGATCCATCCCCTGCCCTTCCTCGGCAGCGTGCTTGCGGCGATCGATCCGCTACGGCAGTTGATCGCCTCGGATCAGGGCCTTTTCGTGCGCGACACCGAAAGCTCGAAGCTACGCCATTTCGCGACGCTCGAGGAAAAGCCGGGCAACCGCTCCAACGACGGACGCGTCCATCCCTGCGGCGCGCTTTGGGTCGGCACCATGGGGCGCAGCGCCGAGAAACATGCGGGTGCGATCTACCATGTGGCCGGCAGCCGCGTCACGAGGCTCTATGGCAACATCACCATTCCCAACGCGATCTGCTTTTCCCCGGACGGGGCTACCGCCTATTTCACCGACACCGACGTCAACCAGCTGATGCGCGTCGACATAGATCCGGCGACGGCGCTCCCGACCGGCGATCCGGTGCTGCTTTCGGACGAAAGCACGAGCCCGGGCGGCGTCGACGGCGCCGTCTGCGATGCCGACGGGCTGATCTGGAACGCCCGCTGGGGCGCAAGCGCCGTGGAGGTCTATAAACCCGACGGCCGGAAGGTCGCCCGTTACGCCGTGCCGGCGACGCAGCCGAGCTGCCCGGCTTTCGTCGGCGCCAGGGCCGAACGTCTGCTGGTGACCTCGGCCTGGCAGGGCATGGACGACGCCGCGCGGGCAGCCGACCCGCAGGGCGGGAAAACCTTCGACCTCGGGATCGAGGTCAAAGGGCGCTTCGAGCCCGCATTCCGACTTTAAATCCCCCAAACAACAAAGACTGGCGTCGCGCCGGCGAAAAATCATACAATTGCTCCATTGCGCTGAATCGCGGTGGAAGGAGTGCTCGGATGAGCGACAAGAAAAAAGAACTGAGAAGCCGTCACTGGTACGGCGGCACGCACAAGGACGGCTTCATTCATCGGTCCTGGATGAAGAATCAGGGGTTTCCCGACCATGTTTTCGACGGCCGGCCGATCATCGGCATATGCAACACCTGGTCGGAGCTCACGCCCTGCAACAGCCATCTGCGTATCCTCGCCGAAGGGGTGAAGCGCGGCGTCTGGGAAGCGGGGGGCTTTCCGGTCGAATTTCCGGTGTCGTCGCTCGGGGAGACGCAGATGCGTCCGACCGCCATGCTCTTCCGCAACCTGCTTGCAATGGATGTCGAAGAGGCCATCCGCGCCTATGGCATCGACGGCGTCGTGCTTCTCGGCGGCTGCGACAAGACCACTCCGGGCCAGCTGATGGGAGCGGCCTCGGTCGACCTCCCGACGATCGTCGTTTCCTCCGGCCCCATGCTGAACGGCAAGTGGAAGGGCAAGGATATCGGGTCGGGCACGGACGTCTGGAAGTTTTCGGAGGCGGTACGCGCCGGCGAAATGAGCCTGCAGGAATTCATGGCCGCCGAAAGCGGCATGTCGCGCTCGCCGGGCGTCTGCATGACCATGGGCACGGCGACGACGATGGCGTCGATCGTGGAAGCCATGGGCCTGTCGCTTCCGACGAACGCCGCCCTGCCCGCGGTCGACGCCCGCCGCATGGCGCTCTCGCACATGACCGGCAAGCGCATCGTCGAGATGGTCCACGAGGACCTCAGGCTGTCGAAAATCCTGACAAGGGAGAACTTCGAGAACGGCATCATCGCCAACGCCGCTGTCGGCGGGTCGACCAATGCCGTGGTCCACATGCTGGCGATCGCCGGGCGCGCGGGTATCGACCTCTGTCTCGAGGATTTCGATCGGGTGGGCGGTCAGGTGCCCTGCATCGTCAACTGCATGCCGTCGGGCAAGTATCTGATCGAGGATCTCGCCTATGCGGGCGGCCTGCCGGCCGTGATGAATCGAATCCAGCACCTGCTGCACGCCGACGCACCGACGGTCTTCGGCGTTCCGATCAGCAAATATTGGGAGGGCGCGGAGGTCTATAACGACGATGTCATCCGCCCGCTAGACAACCCGTTGCGTGCGGCGGCGGGCATTCGCGTGCTGAAGGGTAATCTTGCGCCCAACGGTGCGGTGATCAAGCCGTCTGCGGCAAGCGAACATCTGCTCGCCCACGAGGGGCCGGCCTATGTCTTCGACACGATCGAAGACCTCAGGGCCAAGATCGACGATCCCGACCTGCCGGTCACCGAAGACACGATCCTCGTGCTCAAGGGTTGCGGACCGAAGGGCTATCCCGGCATGGCGGAAGTCGGCAACATGCCGATTCCACGCCGGCTCGTCGAAAAGGGCGTGCGCGATATGGTGCGCATCTCCGATGCGCGCATGTCCGGCACCGCCTTCGGCACCGTCGTTCTTCATGTGAGCCCAGAAGCCAATGCCGGCGGGCCCCTGGCGATCGTCAGGACCGGCGACCGGATCCGCCTGGACGCCCTGAAAGGCGAGCTGAACCTGCTCGTCAGCGAGGAAGAACTGGCGGCCCGGATGGCGGCCTGGCAGCCGCCCGAACAGAAATGGCATCGCGGCTACTACAAACTCTATCACGACACGGTGCTGCAGGCCGACAGGGGCGCGGACCTCGATTTCCTCGTCGGCAAGAGCGGCAGCGAGGTCCTCCGAGAAAGTCACTGATCGAGCCTTCGCCCCGGACCCTGGAGCCATGAAGGCGTCCCCTTCGAAAGACAACCGGAATGCGAGCTTCTGCGCCGCATGTTCACCGAGCATGCGGCGCAGCCGCATCGAGCGCACACCAATGGAAGCCTCGTTCCAGCCAGCTCGGCGTTCACTTTTTCCGGAACAGTTTGCGTTGCCGGGCGTTGCTTGAGTGTCATCGGCGCAGCATCCCTGGCCCAACTTGAGGCTGCGCCTGGATCACGGTGATGACATCGTGATCGATGCCAAAGGGCTGGAAGGGAATGCGGGCGAAAAGCGCACGTAGTGCCCTCTAGCCGACAACGTCAACGAAAGGCAGTCTGACATGAAAGAGAGACTTATATCTTCCGTTGCCGCTGGCGCGCTTCTCGTGGGCGTTGCCGTTGCCCCGATGAGCTTCGCACAGCAAACCACGACGCCTCCGGCTACGGCACCTGAAACCCAGACCATGGAACCCGCCCCGGCTCCGGCTACCCCGCCGGCCGCCGACGAGCAGGCGCAGACACCGGATACGGCAGACACGACGACCGATATGGCGGCTGGTGACGCCAGCTACCTGACAGAGCAAGCGGAAAACCAAGTGTCCGCGAATACTTATATCGGCCAGTCCGTCTACAATGCCAGCGATGAAAGCATCGGCGAGATCAACGACCTGATCATCGAGAAGGAAGGCGGTATCGCTGCTGCCATCGTCGGAGTTGGCGGCTTCCTCGGCATCGGGGAAAAGAACGTCGCGGTTCCGTTCGACAAGATCGCGATTGCCGACCAGCCCGATTCGGACGAGATCAAGCTGACCACGACCGAAACGGCGGATTCGCTGAAGGGTGCTCCGGAGTTCAAGACGAAATCGCAGGTAATGGCCGAGCGCAACGCCGACCAGCCGGTAGATACGTCGACGACTTCGGCAACGGGTACGACCCCGGCACCGGCGCCTGCGGAACCTGCCCCGCAGCAGTAAGCCGCAGGCTCTAAAACGAACAACAGAAGCGGCGCCCATGGCGCCGCTTTTCGTCGTCTGGTGGCAACGCGTTGGAGATGCTCAGTACCACGCGTCGGCCATGCCGCTTTTGCGTCTGTCGACATAGTCGTTCAGCGCTTCGTCGATTGCCGCATCCAAGGGCGGCGCCTCATATTCGGCGAGAGCCTTTTTCCAGCTCCTGTTCGCCCGCAGCGCCATGTCGGTTTCGCCCTGTTCCACCCATTTCTCGAAGGGCTCGTTATCGGAAAGGGCGCTGTCCCAGAAGGCGGTCTGATAATTGCGCATCGTGTGGCCGGAGCCAAGGAAGTGGCTGCCCGGACCCACCTCCAGGAAGGCGTCCATGGCGAGCGTATTGTCGTCGACCACGACGCCGGCAAGATAGGAATGCAGTGCCCCGCAGAAATCCATGTCCATCATGAATTTTTCGTAGGACATGGCCAGCAGCCCGTCGGCAAAGCCTGCCGAGTGCAGGACGAAATTGGCGCCGCAATGTACGGCCGACAGCATCGACATGACGCCTTCCTGCATCGCCTGTGCATCCGGGCGCTTCGAGTTGGAGAAGTTTCCGGCGCAGCGCAACGGCAGGCCGAGCCGGCGTGCGAGCTGGCCGATGACCATGCTGCCGATCGCCGGCTCCGGCGTGCCGAAGGTCGGCGAGCCCGAGCGGAGCGACATCGAGGAAAGGAAGTTTCCGAAGATGACGGGCGCGCCCTTGCGTTCGAGCTGCGTCAGCGCACAGCCGGCAAGCGTTTCGGCATAGGATTGCGCAATCGCCCCGGCATTGGTGACCGGCCCCATCGCGCCGCCGAGGATGAACGGCACGATCACCGCGGCCTGGTTGGCGCGCGCATAGGCCCGCAGCGACTTCGTCATCGTGCCGTCCCAGACGAGCGGCGAGTTGACGTTGACATTGCCGAGAATGACGCAGTTGCCGTCGACGAATTCGGCACCGAAAAGAATGCGGGCCATTTCGATCGAATCCTCGGCACGTTCCTCCGAGGTAATCGATCCCATGAAGGCGCGATCGGAGTATTTTATGTGGCTGTAGACCATGTCGAGATGACGTTTGTTCACCGGCACGTCGCACGGTTCGCAGATGGTACCGCCGGAGTGGTGCAGCCAGGGGCTCGACTGGGCGAGCTTCACCAGATTGCGGAAGTCCTCGATGGTGCCGTAGCGCCTGCCCTTGTCCAGATCCATGACGAAGGGAGAACCGTATGCCGGAGAGAACACCACGTTGCGGCCGCCGATCTCGACGCTGCGGGCGGGATTGCGGGCGTGCTGCGTGAATTGCGCCGGCGCCGAGCGGACGATCTCTTTCAGCATCCCCGGCTCGAAGGTGACGCGAAGGCCCTCGATCTTCGCCCCGGCGCGCCGCCAGTGGTCGAGCGCCACCGGGTCGTCGCGAAACTCGATGCCGACTTCGGCGAGAATGCGGTCGGCTACCCCTTCGATCCGCTCCAGGTTCTCCTCGCCGAGGATGTCATAGGTCGGTATATTGCGGGCGATGTAGGGGACGCCGAGATTCTTGCTGCCCTCGCGTCGCTGCGGTCGCCCGCTCCGGGTCCGTTTCGGCGCCTCGCCGGTTGCTTCCAACACTTCCATGGTCGATCTCCCATCATTTGCAATGATGGTATTGACGAGAAAGGCTATTGTAACGCAGGAAAAATTCGACGCTTGATATAAGTGGTACTTATGGAAAACCTGCGCCGTCTCCTACCGTCTGCCGCGAGCCTCATCGTCTTCGAGGCAGCCGGCCGGCATCAGAACTTCACACGCGCTGCCGGTGAGCTCGGAATGACTCAGGCAGCGGTGTCCTACGCCATTCGAGGACTCGAGAACCAGCTGGGCGTGCCGCTGTTCCACCGTGTGCACCGGGCCGTCGAACTGACGGAGGCGGGAGAAAAGTTTCACGCGGATGTCTCGGTCGGCCTCGCGCGGATCCAGAAGTCGGCCGAAGGCATCCGCGCCAAAGGGCGCGAGACCAATGTGACGCTGGCGGCCTCGACGGCCTTCACCTCCATGTGGATGCTGCCGCGGCTAGCCCGGCTGCGCGAAGACCTGCCGGAGATCGACCTTCGCATCCAGACAAGCGTGCGCGACCTCGATCTGGATGAGGAGCCGATCCCGCTCGGAATTCGTGGCGGGGACCCCAGCCATTGGCCGCGCTATCACGCGGCGGTGCTGGCCGATGAAGTCATCCAGGCCGTGGCGACACCCGCCTATATCGAGACGCATGGGCTGCCGGCAACGCCCGCGGACCTCATCAGGCACAATCTTATCCACCTCGAAGAGCCCGTAAGGCGTGCCTGCGACTGGACCGAATGGTTCGCGAGCGCGGGCCTTGCCTATCCGGCGCAAGGCAAAAGGCTCGCGATCAACGATTACGTGCTCGTGATCCAGGCCGTGCTGGCGGGAGAGGGCATTGCGCTCGGCTGGGAGCATCTGACCGCCCGACAGGTGCGCTCCGGCGCGCTGGTGCCGGTCGGGGGGCATGTGCTGAGGACGGGCCAGGCCTTCTACGTCGTCTGGCCGCGGTCACGCGAACTCAACAGTCAGGCGCGCCGCATCCGCGACTGGCTTTTGGAGGAGGGCCTCCGCGATCGTTCGGGGGCCGAAACCGCAAGCGGGCATGAGGCGCTTCAGCGCACCGCCGCCATATCCGGGTAATGCTCGGAAAGGTAACGCAAGGTGGCATCGGCATCGGCGGGCTTGCCGTAGAAATAGCCCTGTCCCAGGCCGCAGCCGAGCGCCTTGAGCTTCAGCGCCTCGGATGAATGCTCGATGCCTTCGGCGACCACGGCGAGTTCCAGCCCCTCGCACATCGAAACGATCGCCTTGACGATATGTTCTGAAGTCCGGTCGGTGGAAATCCCCGAAACGAAGGTCCGGTCTATCTTCACCTTGTCGAGGGAAAAATCCCTGAGCCGCCCGAGGCTCGACTGGCCCGTTCCGAAATCGTCCAGCGACACGCGCACACCGGCCGCTCTCAATTCGGTGACGATCCTCTGGGCAGTACCGGCGTCGGCCATCGCAGCGGTCTCGGTGATCTCGAGTTCGAGGCGCCGGGGGTCGAGGCCCACCTGAGCTGTGATTGCCAGGAGCCGAGCGCTCGTCGCCGGATCCATCAGCTGGACCGAGGACAGGTTGAAGGACAGGAAGAGGTCCTCCGGCCAGGACAGGGCAGCCCGCGCCGCCTTGCGCAGAAGCATTTCGGAAAGCGCGTCGATGAATCCGCGCTCTTCCGCGAAAGGCACGAAGACGGCCGGCGAGACATAGCCGAGGTCGGCGTCGCACCACCGCGCCAGCGCCTCGAAACCCACCGGACGGTCGCTGCGCAGATCGACGATCGGTTGAAAGTGGACATCGATCCCACCGGCGATGATCGCATTGCGCAGTGCCTGCTCAAGCTGCGTCGCGTGCTTCATCTCCTGTGCGATCTCTTGCGAATAGACGGTGATCTGTCCGCGGCCGCGCCGTTTGGAGCGGTAGAGCGCGGTATCGGCGCTCTTCAGCAGGTCGTCGAACGTATCTCCGGCAAAGGGATAGACAGCAAAGCCGAACGAGGCCGAGAGCCGAACGTTCCGGTCGCCGAGTGCGAAGGGCGAAGAGAGCACTTCCTTTAGCATCTGGCCGCGCTTCTCCGCACTCCTTCGTTCAAAGACCAGCGGCAGGACGATGGCGAATTCGTCATCCGCGGTACGCGTCACCGTCGCGCCCTCGGGAACGCAGGCCTTCAGCCGGTGCGCCACCTGGCGCAGGATCTGATCGCCGGCCTCAGGGCCGAAGAGGTCGTTGATCGGCTTGAACCCGTCCAGATTTGCAAGGGCGATGGTAAAGGGTGCGGGATCGCTTGCCCGTTCGGCCGCGAGGGCGCAGACGGTTTGCTTGAGGTGGCGTGCATTGCCGAGCTCGGTCAATGGATCGACGAAGGAGGCACTATACGGCCTGTCCCGCTTCGCCCGATCGATACCGAGCTCCTGCAATGTCATTGCGATCCGCTCCGACCAGAACCCGAAACGTGCCTTTCGGCCGCCGGCAGGTGTTTCCGCAGCAGCATCTCGATCATGTCCGGGCTGACCGGCTTCATGATGTGGTCGTCCATTCCCGAAGTCCTGCAGCGCTCGAGGTCGATATCGAGCGCCTGGGCGGTCACGGCCACGATCGGCGTGCGACGGCCCGTGCCCTTCTCGGCCTGTCGAATGGCAATGGCGGCTTCAAAGCCGTTCATCACCGGCATGGAGACGTCCATCAGAACCAGGGCGGGCTGGAGTTCGTGCCAGAGGTCCACCGCTTCTCTTCCATCCGCGGCGATCCGGTGGGAAATCCCGAGCCCCTCCAGGATCTGCGCGAAGACGAACTGGTTGACCTGGTTGTCCTCCGCGACGAGGACTTCCACCGTCGGCGCCTGCGTCGCGGGCGCGAGATCGCGGTCGAGCGCAATCCCCCATTCGGGCTGCAGCAAGGGCGAACGCGCGCCGCGGGCGCGGACAGCGAAGATCTCCCCAAGCAGCATCGTCGCATCCATATCGCCCGATACCTCGACCCATGTACAGGCGCGCCAGGAGGCGAGAACGCGATGCTTCTCCGGAAAGGCGGTGTCGAGCAGAAGAAGGTCGATCTCCAATCCGCGGGCCCCGGCGGTCATCGCGAAGGCGTCGAGTTCCTCGCCATTGCGGACCGCACAGGCGTCGAGCCCGAAGCCGCGCAGCCGCGCCACGAATCGCTCTTCCATGTCCCGGTCGGCGGTCGCCAGAAGCACGCGCAATTCCCGCGCCGGCAGCATGTCGATCTTCGATCCGGCGTGGGCGAGTTGCTGCAAGTCGAGCGACCGGAAGGGATCGTAGAAATTCTGCGCAGGCGTGAAGATGCTATAGTCCCGGATCTGCAGACCGGTGTCGCCGCCTTTTTCCGAGCCGTCATACCAGACGGCGATATCGGTGACGTCGGTCATGCAGGTGACGACGAAATGGCGGCCGGGCAGGCCGATACAATATTTGCGCGTCACGACCCAAAGGTCGCTGCCGTCGGCGCGAACGATATGCTCCGCCTCCGAATGCGGCATGCCTGTCTCCAGGACGTGGCGGTCCGACCGTTCGAAGTGCTCCGCAAGCTCCGTTTCTACGAGGTCCGAGGCGGAACGTCCGAGCATGGCGTCCGGCGCGAGATCGTGGATGACGCAGAAGGCCGTGTTTACGGCGATGTAGCGGAGATTGCTGTCCTTGACGCAGATGGGATTGGGCTGAGCGTTGAGGATCTCTTCCGTCAGGGCGATCCGCTGGAGATCGGTCCGGGCCTGCTCGTCGCGCTTCTTCTGTTCGGAGACGTCGCTGACGGCGAGAAGGCCGATACCGCTCGACAGCCGCCGCTGACGCAGAGAGAGCCAGCGCGTCCGGCCGGCCCTCTCGACATTCTCGTAGCGTTCCCGCCAGTGGAGCGCCATCTGCTCGGCGATCCAGTCTTCGCGGTTCGGCCTGTGCCGGCTGGACTCCGGCAAGGTTCCGGGGCGCACGCCGGTATCGTATACCGCCCCCAGAAAATCGCGCAGCCGCGTCCCGGGAACCAGCATGCCGGCGGGCACGGGGAAAAATTGCAGTATCGAGGCGCTCGCGAAGGTGATGGTGTCGTCCCGGCCGAAAACGAGCAAGGCGGCGCCAAGCGTTTCGCCGCTTGCCTCCAGAATGATCCTGCTGATGTCTGCGCCGCCCGACGCCACATCATTCATCGCGCTGCCCTCGTTCCCGCTACAGCGCCAGCCGTCCTTGGACGCATAACGGGTGCTGTAGCACTCTGTCCGCTGAACGGCCTTCCCGGCCCGGCTACGGTCCGGCCAACCGATCAGCAGCGGTTTCATTTCGGGACATGCTGGCCGCCTTTGAGGCATCCTTCGAAGGGATGCGGGCGGCGTCCAGCAACGCCGCGGTGCTCCAGAGGCAAAAACCCGACGATCATTCAGGTTGCTGTGGAAAATTGCAGCAGAACGTTAAAGCCCGATTAAGTCGCAATACCGCTTTTTGCAGGTCCGGCCGGAAGCCTTGGAGAAGTGTGAGCGCGGGGCTTTCCCTCCCTCTCCGAATCCTGGAAAATAGGGCATGGCCATCAAACAACTTTCCGAAACGCTCATCAATCAGATCGCCGCCGGCGAAGTCATCGAACGACCGGCGAGCGCCGCGAAGGAACTGATCGAGAACGCGCTCGATGCGGGCGCGACGAGGATCGAGATCGCGACCGCCGGTGGCGGCAAGACGCTCCTCAGGGTCACCGACAACGGCATCGGCATGTCGCCGGCCGATCTCGAACTGGCGATCCGCCGCCATTGCACCTCCAAGCTCGACGACAGCCTCGCCGATATCCGGACGCTCGGTTTCCGCGGCGAAGCCCTGCCCTCGATCGGATCGGTGGCGCGCCTGTCGATCACCACGAGGACGGCGGAGGCCCGGGAAGGCGCGGCGATCACGGTCACCGGCGGCAGGAGCGAGCCCGCCCGGCCGTCGGCCGCTATCGTAGGCACCGTGGTCGAGGTGCGCGACCTCTTCTTCGCGACCCCGGCGCGGCTGAAATTCATGAAGTCGGAAAAGGCCGAGGCGGCGGCGATCTCGGAAGTCGTCCGGCGTATGGCGATCGCCTTTCCGAGAGTGCGTTTCGTGCTTTCCGGCTCCGATCGCACGACGCTCGAATTCTCCGCAACAGGCGACGACCGGCTGGCGCGGATGGCGCAAGTGCTCGGCCGCGATTTCCGCGACAATGCCATCGAGATCGACGCCGAGCGCGAGGATGCGCGGCTGACTGGCTTTGCCGGCGTGCCGACCTTCAACCGCGGCAATTCGCTTCAGCAATATGCCTTCGTCAACGGCCGGCCGGTCCAGGACAAGCTGATCATGTCCGCGATCCGCGCCGCCTATGCCGAGACCATTCCGCAGGGGCGCTACCCGATCGCGGTGCTGTCGATCACGCTCGACCCGGCTCTCGTCGACGTCAATGTCCATCCGGCAAAATCGGACGTGCGCTTCCGCGATCCCGGACTGATCCGCGGCTTGATCATCGGCGCCATCCGCGAGGCACTGGCGCGTGAGGGAGACCGGGCAGCGACGACCGGGGCGCATGGGCTGATGCGCGCCTTCCGTCCCGAGTTCCACCGGGCAGACCGGCCGCAGGAACCCTGGACGGCCGCCGTCTCGCCCTATCGGCCGCTGCGCTTCGACGAGACCGCGCGGGGTTTTGCAGAAGCACCCCAGGCGGCCTTCTCCGATTTCGCCCAGCCATCGGCGCGCAGCGCTGCCGCCGCCGTCGAGGCGACGCGGGCCGCCGATGGGCGGGCGGTTTCCTTCCCGCTTGGTGCCGCCCGCGCCCAGCTTCATGAAAACTATATCGTCGCCCAGACCGATGACGGGCTCGTGATCGTCGACCAGCACGCCGCCCATGAGCGTCTCGTCTTCGAGACGATGCGGACGGCGCTCCACGCCCGCCCGGTACCGGCGCAGGCGCTGCTGATCCCCGAGATCGTCGACCTGCCGGAAGACGATTGCGACCGGCTGATTGCGCATGCGCAGGAGTTCACGCGCCTGGGACTGGCCATCGAGCGTTTCGGCCCCGCGGCGATCGCCGTCCGCGAAACGCCGGCGATGCTCGGCGAAATGGACGCCGCCGGACTGGTTCGCCAGCTTGCCGACGAGCTCGCGGAATGGGATACGGCCGGTGGGCTCGCCGGCCGGCTCGAATATCTCGCCGCCACCATGGCCTGCCACGGCTCGGTTCGCTCGGGCCGCCGGTTGCGCACCGAAGAGATGAACGCTCTGCTTCGCCAGATGGAGGCCACGCCCGGCTCCGGGCAATGCAATCACGGCCGGCCGACCTATATCGAGCTGAAGCTGGCCGACATCGAGCGGCTTTTCGGGCGGAGCTGAGACCCTGCTGGAACCATCTTCCGAAACCACTGGTTTTTTGCAGAGCGCCGCGATAGATCAGGACGTCCACGATTAGACGAGGCCCGTTCAGGCATGATGAACCGTTTTGAAGGAAGCTCCTCCCGGGAGGCGAAGATCCGCTATCTCGACGGAGACTTCCAAGTCGTACTTGCCGGCTCGCACGTGATCTGTGCCGTTACGGGCAAGCCCGTTCCGGTCGATGAACTCAGGTACTGGAGCGTCGCGCGCCAGGAGGCTTACGCCGACGCGGATGCCTCGCTCGAAGCGGAACGACGCGCCGGCGGCCTGGCGGGTCAGGCTTGACTAACCTGTCTTGCGCTCGCGCAATCGGCGGGCGCGGGCGGCGGCAAGTGTCGCGTCGATGATTGCACCCGGCGCCGCCGGATCGTCGAAGCGCACCTCGATCTCGATCACGCGGCTTTTCGCCGCCAGTTCCCCTGCCCGTCCGTGTCCGGGCTCCAGGCGAACCATGTCCTTGGCCGTGGTCACCAGCGTATAGCCCCGGCTTGCGGCACGGTCGATCAGATCGGCAATCTCGTCCTCGGAGAAATGGTGGTGATCCGGGAAGGTCCGGGTCTCTTCGATCACCGCGCCAGTCTCGCGAACGGTCTTGAAGAACTTCTCCGGATCGGCGATCCCGGCCCAGGCAAGGACCTTGACGCCGTCGAGCGGCCCTGTATCCGTGCGCACCGTTTCGGCCACATAGACGGGCTTGCCGGCCCGTGCCGCCTGGCGGACGAGAGTATCGGCGGCGGAGCCGTGGCCGAGTTTCAGGAGAGCGTTGGCATGGCGCAGCTGATTGCCGATCGGCGCCCGAACCGGGCCGGAAGGCACGAGATGGCCATTGCCGATACCGCGGCCGGAATCGACCACCAGAAGGGCGAAATCGAAGACGAGCCGGGCACTCTGGAAGCCATCATCCATGATGATGATATCGGCGCCTTCCGCAGCAAGCTTGCGTGCGCCATCCACCCTGCGTCGGCAGATCACGGTGAGGGCCTCGCGGGCAAGCAGCAGCGGCTCGTCGCCGACGTCGCGCGCGCGATGGTGCTCGGGGTCGACCACCGTCGTGACGTCCAGCGACCCGCCATAGCCGCGGCTCAGGAAAGCGGGCTTCAGGCCCCGTGCCCTTGCGGCACGTGCAATCGCGATCGCCGTCGGGGTCTTTCCGGCTCCGCCGACGGTGAAGTTGCCTATGCAGATCAGCGGCACGGCGGAGGTCGCCCGGCGCGCCCGGTCCATGCGCATCCCGGCGATCCGACCGTAAACCCAGGAAAAGGGCCAAAGAGCATAGGCGCGCCAGTCGGCCTTGGTCCACCAGAACGGGGGCGCTTCTGAAACCATCTTTACCCGTAAATATCCGTGCGGCCGCTCCTGCACCTGGAGGGCAGGAAGGGCAAATCCAGAACTTTCCGCCGCGGGCATCGGCCGTGAGCGGTGTGACCGGCGACAAAGAACGTCAGAACGGAGAAAAAGGCAAGCCGATCAGTTCGTGAGCACCGCTTCCAGCTCGGTAATATCGGCGAGGCAGTGGTCGCAAGACGCGGCAAGCGACTGGCGCGATCCGGTGCCGGTCAAAACGGCAACCGTCATGCCGACGCCGGCACTGCGGCCCATATGCATGTCGTGATTGTTGTCGCCGACTACGGCCACCTCGTCGGGTGCAAGCCCCGTTGCGGCGCAAAACCCGAGCACCATGCCGGGCTCCGGCTTTGTTCCATAGCCGCTATCGTAGCCGGCGACGTAATGGAGGTAGTCCTCGAAACCGAAGCGTTTGGCGGTTTCCCGGATCGATCGCTCGTTGTCGCTGGAGGCGACGCCGAGCCGGTAGCCTTTCGCGTGCAGCCCGGCAAAAAAGGATGCGAGATCGGTCACCGGCACGGCATAATGCGCGGATTGTGCAAAGAGCCCGTCGAACAGCGCCGTCAATTCTTCCACGGTAAACGGCGCGCCGGCGCCGACCATGCCGATGGCAATCTCCACGGTATTCCCGGCCGCAAGCAGGCTGTCGGGAACGACATATCCGGTCTCCGGATCCATCCCGCCCGCCTGAAGGAGGACACGCGCAAGGCTCTCATTGCCCTTGGCGGCGATCCGCGCCAGCTCGTAATTCACCGGCACCCAGCTCTTCACGTAGTCGAGAAGGGTGCCGTCCTTGTCGAACAATATGCCGGCGATCGGTTTCGTTGCGGGCATGGTCCCTTCCAATCGAGGCTTCACGTTTCAGGCTTCAGGGCGCGGCTCCAGCCGCGCCTTCACCACAAGCGGGTTGATGTAGGGGTCGAGGCCCTTCATCGTCGCCGTCAGCGCGCCCCGCATCTGTTGCACGGTTTCGAGTCCGGCATCGATCATCGAGCGACGCATGTCGTCGTTGGCGAGCAGGTAGTTGACCCCCTTGGCGAGCATCTCCGTATCGCGCACGATCTTGGCGCTGCCGTTCTTCGCGAGCATCTGGTAGGTCTCGCGGAAATTCTGCACATTCCCGCCGGAGAGCACAGCGCAGCCGAGCATGGCCGGCTCGAGCGGGTTCTGACCGCCCTCGGCGAAAAGCGAACGTCCGACGAAAGCGACTTCCGTCAGCCTCAGATAGAGCCCCATTTCGCCGATCGTATCGCCGAGTAGAATGTCGACTTCCGGTGTGACCGGATCGCCGCGCGTGCGGCGCGCGACGGTCAACCCCTTCGCGACCAGGGCAGCCTCGATCGCGTCGCAACGCTCCGGATGGCGAGGAACGATGATCGTCAGAAGCCCGGTTCTCTCCTTCAGCGCCTGGTGAACGGTCCCGGCCGCATTCTCCTCCCCCTCGAAGGTCGAGATCGCAGCCCAGGTCTTTCGTGCACCGATCTGCTGGCGGTATTCGCGCAGGTCCCGGGGATCGTGCGGCGGCGCGTCGTTGTCCACCTTGAGGTTGCCGGAGACCGTAACCGGGAGCGCACCCAGCGTGCGGAAACGCTCCGCATCGACATCGGACTGAGCGATGACGAGCGCGAGATTTTCAAAGAGAGCATCGGCAAGCGACGGCCGGCGCCTCCATCGGGCGAAGGTGCGGTCGGAAAGACGGCCATTGACCAGAACCTGCGGAATATGGCGCCTGCCGAGCTCCATGATCGTCATCGGCCAGATCTCCGATTCGGCGATGATCGCCAGATCCGGCTGCCAATATTCCAGAAAACGGCTCACCGCCGGCTTGAAATCGAGCGGCACATACTGGTGCACGACGGCCGAGCCCAATCGCTCCGCGGCGACCCGCGCCGAGGTCGTCGTACCGGTGGTCAGCACCACGGCGATGCCCCGGCGGCGGATTTCCTTGATCAGCGGAGTGACTGCATTCGTCTCTCCGACACTGGCGGCGTGGAACCAGACGAGAGGGCCCTGGGGCCGCGGCGCACTAGCATAGCCATAGCGTTCGCGCCGGCGTGCCGGGTCCTCCTTGCCCTTCGCCGCGCGGAGCGCAAGATAGGACCAGAAGAAGGGATAGACGGCCGTTCCGAGCCAGCGATAGCCGGAAAGTGCCAGCCTTGCGCGCAGGCTGCTCATGAACGCTTGCCCTCCGCCGCGTCCGACGCCGACGGCATTACTTCACTTCCGGATCGAGCAGGCGATGCATGTGGACGATGAAATAGCGCATATGCGCATTGTCGACGGTCATCTGAGCCTTGGCTTTCCAGGCGACATGCGCGCTCTCGTAGTCCGGGAAGATGCCGACGATATCCAGATTTTCCAGATCGCGAAACTGCACGTCGGTGAGCGTTGCCAATTCGCCGCCGAAGACGAGGTGCAGCCGTTGTTTTTTCTCGGAGTCGTGAGCCATCGAAATTCCATCTGTGTTCTTATTGGTGTTGGGGTGGTTTGCGGCATTCGCCCCTAAAGGTCAATGGGGCTCAAGCGGCCTGGAGGCGGCGAGCAACGCCGGCAGCGCGGTTCCCGAGGCCGCTCCCAGAACGCCGTGGGTGACAGTCGGGCGGTTGTAGGACAAGGGCTCGCCATCGAGACTGCAAAGCGCCCCCCCGGCGCGCGAAAGGATGAGGTCGGCGGCCGCCAAATCCCAATCGTGCGAATTCCGCTTGACTATCGTTCCATCGATGCGTCCATCCGCGATCATCGCAAGGCGATAGGCGAGCGACGGCACGTGCGACACACGCATCATCCTGTTGCGATAGGGCAATGCCAGCCTGCCCATGACATCCTCGGCCGCCGCCACCTTCAGCACCGCGCCGGATGCCGCCTCCCGCACGGCAATCGCCTTGCCGTTCTTCCGCGCTTCGCCATCGCGGGTCGCCTGGAATATCTCGTCGAGGGCGGGCGCATAGAGAACGCCGGCCACAGGCTGGCCACGGTGGACGACGGCGACGCTGACGCACCAGAGATCCTTGCCGGCGATGAAGGCCCGGGTGCCGTCGATGGGATCGACGACAAAGACGATCTCGCGGACGAGACGGCTTTCGTCGTCGTCGGTCTCCTCCGAAAGCCAGCCATAGTCCGGCCGTGCGGCGAGCAGCCGCCCCTTGAGGATGTCGTTGGCGGCGAGGTCGGCCTCGCTTACGGGGGAACGGCCCTCATTTTTCCAGCGGACGTCCAGCGTCTTGCGGAAATAGCCGAGCGCAGTGTCGCCCGCCGCGACTGCAGCGGTAAGAATGAGTTCGAGGTCCTCGTCCCAGGCCGGGCGGATCGAAAGGGCTGTTTCTGACATGCAAATCCTTACACGCGGCGCTGTAGTGCAACGCACCGCCCACATTCAAGTTCCGGCGATCGTCATGCCTTCGATCGCAAGCGTCGGAGCGGCGATGCCGAACTTCCTGTCGATGTCGTCGGCCGGCGTCAGCGCCATGAACATCTGCTTGAGATTGGAGGCGATCGTCACCTCGGAAACAGGATAGAGGATTTCGCCGTTTTCAATCCAGAAGCCGGAGGCGCCGCGACTATATTCGCCCGTCACCATGTTGACACCCTGGCCGATGAGCTCGGTGACATAGAAGCCGGTGCCGACGCCGCGGATCAGATCGTCGCGCGAGACGGAGCCGGGCTCGAGGGCGAGATTGGTGGAGGCCGGGCTGACCGCCGGACCGCCGCGAACGCCGCGCCCGTTGGTCTCGAGGCCGAGCTCCCTGGCCGCAGACGTGGACAGGAACCAATGGCGCAGCACGCCATCCTCGACCATCGACAATTTCGAGCCGCTGACCCCCTCCCCGTCGAAAGGACGCGAGGAGGCGCCGCGGACGATCAACGGATCGTCGGTAACGGCAATGCCCGATTTCATGATCTGCTTGCCCATCATGTCGCGCAGGAAGCTGGTCTTGCGGGCGACAGACGCTCCGTTGATGGCTCCCGCAAGATGTCCGACGAAGCCGCGTGCGACGCGCGGATCGAAAACGACCGTCACGTTCTTCTGCGTCGCGACGCGGCGGGGGTTGACGCGCGCCGCCGCCCGCTCGCCGGCGACCCGGCCGATATCCTCGGCAGTGCGGAGCTCATCGAAATAGAGGCGGCTGTCGAAGTCGTAATCCCGTTCCATCTTGGTGCCTTCGCCGGCGATGGCGCTGACGGAGCAGCCGAAACGGGTGGCCATATAGGAGCCGGAGAAACCATGAGACGTGACGAGCACGAGCCCGCCCATGCCGGCCGATGCGCCCGCCCCGCTGGAATTGGTGACGCCTGTGACCGAAAGCGCGGCTCCTTCGGCGGCGAGCGCCGCCTCCGTGAGTGCTTCGGTCGATACGTCCCGGTTGTCGAAAAGTTCGAGATCCGGATAGGACTTCGCCAGGTGATCGGGGTCGGCAAGCGATGCGTAAGGATCCTCCGGCGACGCCTTCGCCATCGCCACCGCACGCTCTGCCAGGACCTTCAAGTCGAAGCCCGGATTGGCGGAAACACTGGCGACGCGCCGCCCGACAAAGACCCTGAGCGAGAAATCGTCGCTCTCGGAAGCTTCCGTCGCCTCCACCTTGCCGAGCCGCACCGAAACCGAACGGGAGCGGCCACGCACCACCACGGCATCCGCGGCATCCGCGCCGGCGCGGCGCGCCTGATCGACAAGCTCGGCGGCACGTTGCTCGAGGACGGCGGAATCGATCGTCTCAGACATGATTTTGGCCTTTCATTCCTGTCCCATTTATTGTGCACTGAAGCATGCATCAAGGGCATCATCGTGATTCCCGCCCCAGCAGCAAAATGATATGCGGCGGAATACGCCCTCTCCCACGGGTCCCCCGGCCTTTATAGCGGAAGCACCGAGCATGGAAACGACAACGATAATCTATTCGCAGGCGCTCATGCTGCTTGCCGGCGCCGTGATCGCAGCGCCGCTGTTCAAGCGTCTCGGGCTCGGCACCATCCTTGGTTACCTCGCCGCCGGCATCCTGATCGGTCCCGTCGCCCAGCAAATCACGGAAGGCGAAGAGATTCTGCATGTCTCGGAACTCGGCGTCGTCTTCCTGCTGTTCATCATCGGCCTGGAGCTGAAACCGTCGCGACTGTGGCAGATGCGGCGCGACATCTTCGGTCTCGGTACGGCACAGGTCGTGATCACCGGGGCCGTTCTTTCGTTCCTGATCGCGTTCAGCGGTCTTCTCGGAGGCGCCGGCAGCGTCGTCGCCGGCTTCGGCCTGGCGCTCTCCTCCACGGCCTTCGCCATGCAGATCCTGGAGGAGAACAACGATACCAACACGCGCTATGGCCAGCGCGCCTTCTCCATTCTCCTGCTCCAGGACCTGGCGATCGTGCCTCTGCTTGCGATCATTCCGCTGATGGCGGCGCAGGCACCGGAGGATACGACCACGCCGATCGAAGACTTCGCGATCGCCATCGCCGCCGTGGCCGCGCTTTTCGCCGCCGGTCGCTATCTTCTCAATCCGCTGTTTCAGGTGATCGCGCGCACCGGCGCGCGCGACGTCATGATCGCAGCCGCGCTTCTCGTCGTCATGGGCGCGGCGACGATGATGCAGCTCGCCGGCCTTTCCATGGCGATGGGCGCCTTCCTTGCCGGGGTGTTGCTGGCGGAATCGTCCTATCGTCACGAGTTGGAGGCCGACATCGAGCCATTCCGCGGCATCCTCCAGGCGCTTTTCTTCATGGCGGTCGGCCTGTCGCTCGAGCTCCATGTGGTGGCAGAGAACCTGCTGAGCATCATCATCGCCGTTCCCGTGCTGATGCTGGTAAAGAGCCTGGTCCTTTACGGACTGTGCCGGGCAGCCGGCTCACGCCACAACGACGCCGTGCGCATCGGCCTGCTTCTGCCGCAGGGCGGCGAATTCGGCTTCGTGCTCTTCACCGCAGCCGCCGCGGCCGGCGTCTTCTCGCAAGCCACGTCCTCCCTGCTCGTCGCCATCGTCACGCTCTCCATGGCGTTGACACCCGTGGCAGCGATGCTCTCCAGGCGGCTGATGCACAAGCAGGACGAACTGGCCGAGGAAATGGAAGAGGATTTCGAGGGCGCCGGCGCCGACGTGCTGATGATCGGTTTTTCCCGCTTCGCCCAGATCGCTTCGCAGATCCTTCTCGCCGGCGGCCGCGATGTGACGATCATCGACCATTCCGCGGCACGCGTGCGTCAGGCCGCCACATTCGGCTTCCGCATCTATTTCGGCGACGGCACACGCCTCGACGTCTTGCGAGCGGCCGGAATAGAGAAGGCGAAGATTGTCGCCGTGTGCACGCAGAAGAAGGAGGTCACGGACAAGATCATCGATCTCGTCCATGCCGAATACCCGAATGCCCGCATCTTCGCGCGCTCCTACGACCGCCTGCACACTCTGGAACTGCGCGCACGGGGTGTCGACTACGAATTGCGCGAGACGTTCGAGTCGGGTCTGCTTTTCGGCCGTAAGACGCTCGAGGCGCTCGGCGTGAACGGCGACGAAGCCATTGGCATCATGGACGATATCCGCCGCCGCGACGAGGCAAGGCTGGTGCTCCAGGAAGCGGAGGGCATCACCGCCGGCCGCGACATGCTGCATTCAAGGCCCGTCCGGCCGGAACCGCTGGTAAAGCCGAAGCGTGAAGTCACTCAGCCTGACGATGCTCTGCCGGATCTTGCCGACGAAACGCTGGAAAAGGCGGAGTGATATCAGGGCCTGTTAACACTGGTGCTAAGGCCTGTTGAGATTCATTTTGAGTTTATGACGGCTGCTGCGAGATGGATAATGGCGTTGAAGCTTGTTTCCTTTGATCGTAGCCGATCAAAAGACAAAGACATGCAGCAGCTCAAAGTGCTGCAGCGACCTTCGCGCGTCTCATAAGACGCGCAGCGCTGTAGGAAAACGTATCGGAGGACTGCATCTCTCCTCCGTCCTCATCCCCCCTGTGCTCGTCACAGGGATCCAGCAGCGCCGCGTCTGCGGCGCAGGAAGAGTTCTTTCAGCCCAAGGACTTGGTCTGGCTGGATTCCTGTGACAAGCACAGGAATGAGGAAATCAAACAAGCCGCCGCGGGTGGCCCGAATCTCGACAGGCCCTAGAGCGGGAGAAAAGTGTGTGCGGGTTTCCGCCCGCATCCCGCGTCTCAACTTCTTGGAATCGATACGCTCATGTTTTAGGTCGATCCGACTTAAATCATCTTGATCTAAGAGAAAGGGCCCTCTCTGTCAGGGCCGAAATGATCTCCAGGAACTCCGCGTCACGACCCGTCGACCGTCCCTGCTGCCGCAATATGGACGTGCGTTCTGGATATCAATGTTTCATTCCGGTAGAATATAGACTGGTGGGAACCAGGAAGCCTCTAATGGCGCTGAGCATCAAGGATATAGAAACCGAGCAGCTTGCCCGCACACTTGAGCGGCGGACAGGGGAATCCATCACGCTGGCTACCAAGCGTGCCCTCGAAGAACGATTGCGCCGAACCGACACCGCTGCCCGGCGCGCGGCTCTTCTGAAGGATCTGGAGGCCATTCAACGCCGCTGGAATGCCATGCCCGTCCTCGACGGTCGCAGCTCCGATGACATCATCGGTTATGACGAGGATGGACTCCCCTCAAGTGATTTCTCGCAAACCGATATCCCGGCGGCGTAAGGCTCGCGCAGTTGGTCCTGCAGGAAGCAGAGGGTCACCGCCGGCCGCGACATGCTGCATTCAAGGCCCGTCCGGCCGGAACCGCTGGTAAAGCCGAAGCGTGAAGTCACTCAGCCTGACGATGCTCTGCCGGATCTTGCCGACGAGACGCTGGAAAAGGCGGAGTGATATCAGGGCCTGTTAACACTTGTGCTAAGGCCTGTTGAGACTCATTTTGAGTTTATGACGGCTGCTGCGAGATGGATAATGGCGTTGAAGCTTATTTCCTTTGATCGTAGCCGATCTGTGCTCGCCACAGGGATCCAGCAGCGCCGCGTCTGCGGCGCGGAAGAGCCTTTCCAGCCCAAGAACTTGGTCTGGCTGGATTCCTGAGGAAATCAATCAAGCCGCAGCGGGTGGCCAGAATCTCGACAGGCCTTAGAGCGGGAGAAAAGTGTGTGCGGTTTTCCGCCCGCATCCCGCGTCTCCGACCGGGGATTTTGTTCAAACCGGTTGAACAGATCATTTGCCCCTGGTCGCCTATATCCCCTTCTTCCACCGATCGATGCGCTCTGCCAGCGCGCGCTTCACCTCGTCCTTGGTCCCGCTGGTGGCGGTCAGCAATTCCTGGGCCCGCAAAAAATCCAGGACGCGGAACCGCCCGACATCGGGACGCAGGAGAATATCCGGTGCGCCGGCCTGCATCTTCATCGTGATGATCGACTGCATCATCAACTGGGTCGCGCCGAACAGGCTGTCGATACGGCTCGGGATCGTCTCCCCGTCGCTATCCGGCCCGCCGACGACATCGACGGCGACGACGATATCTGCCAGTCCGCGCAGGTGATCGAAGGGGATCGGATTATAGATGCCGCCGTCGATCATCACGCGGCCGTCGATCTTCACCGGCATGAATACCGCCGGCAGGGCACAGGAGGCAGCGAGCGCCTTGTAGAGGTCCCCGCTTTCGCAGACCCGCTCCGTCTGTCCGTAATAGTCGGTGACGATGATTTTCAGGGGGATGGCCAGATCGGAGAAGCGGACAGGCACCGCCTCAGGCAGGAAGGCCTTCAGCACACGCTCTATATTGAACTGGCCGACGCGGAAGCCGCTCGCCACAGCCTCGGCAAGACTGGTCGGCCTCAATCGCCATAGGCGGTTGAGAACCTCCCCACGCCGGCCGACGGTCGAAAGCACGTGTTCACGGATTTCCTTCCCGCTCATGCCGGCGGCCACGCCCGCGCCCATGAGAGCGCCGATCGACGAACCGGCGACGACCGCCGGCCGAAGCCCCATCTCATCGAGCGCCTCGATGACATGGATGTGGGCAAGTCCGCGCGCGCCGCCGCCGCCGAGGGCAAGCGCGATGGTCGGCTCCCCCTCGCTACCCGCGGCTTTGCGTATCGTGGACAGGTTCTGCTCCATCGCCACCTCCGTCATCGGCCATCCTGCACGAGGGGCAGGCCGAGATCACGCGGAATCTGAACAGCTCCAACCGACTTTGCGCCGGTCTCAGGCGCCTCGGAAACGCAGAAAATGCATGAGCGTATCGCCGAAGGCGCGTTCGTCGACCGATTCGAAACTTTCGGAGAACTGCGGCCGGACGTCCGCGCGCTCCTCCAGGATTGCAAGGGCACCCGGAACGAGCCAACCGCCGCGGGCGGCCGCGGCCAGAGCGCGTTCGCCGAGACCCCTGCCATAGGGCGGATCTGCGAACACCAGATGAAACGGCTCCATCGTCCCGACCGGTCCGAGATCTGTCGCGTCGCGGCGAAAGATCTTGGCCCGCCCCTGAAGGCCGAGCGCCTCGATATTGATCCGCAGCAGCCCGCGTCCCTCGACCCCCTGCTCCACGAAGAGAGCCTGCCGGCAGCCGCGCGACAGCGCCTCGAGCCCGACGGCCCCCGTGCCCGCGAAAAGATCGAGAACGCGCGTTCCGTCAAGCGCCTCCGGATAGGCGTGGCTCAGGATGTTAAACAGGCTCTCGCGCGTGCGGTCCGTGGTCGGACGGATATCGTCCGACTTCGGCGCGGCCAGCGTGCGGCCGCGAAATTCTCCACCGACGATGCGCACGGCCGCCTACTTCCCCCTGCCCTGCGGCCCCTTGCCCGGCGGCTTACCGCCGCCCGGACGACCGCCGGGCTTGCCTCCGGCGGGTCTGCTGCCGGCGGGTTTTCCGGCACGCGGGCCGGACGAGCGATGGGCGGCCGGCTTTCCCGAAGCCGGCTTTCCAGCAACCGGTTTGCCGCCGGCGTTCGCACGTGGCCGGTCGCCGGCGAAACTCTTCTTGCCGTCGCCACGCGGCGGCCGAGCGTTCTCCTTGCGTCCTTCGGACGAGATGCGGTCGTCGGCCGGGCGGGCCGCTCGCTCGCCGCTGGGCCGGCGCGGCGGACGGTCGCCATGGTCGCGGGATTTCCGCTCCGCGCTTTCGAGCGGTCGACGCCTCTCGAAGCCGCCGGCGCCTGCGGCATCCTTGCGGCCGGCGGCTTTACCCCCCTTGCCCTGGCGTTCCGCATCGAAGCCGCCCGCTGCTTTCGCCGCAGCGTCCTTCGGCCGGTCGCGCCGTTTGTCTTCCGCAGGCGCGCGCCGCGCCGCCTTCGGCGAAAGCTCGTCCTCCGCCTTCGGCTTTTTCTCTACGGTCGGACGCGCACCCGGCGCCATCCAGACGTTGGAAGAGCGGTTGCGCCGGACCGGCGGGCGCGCCGGACGCTCCTCCGGCTTACCGCGGCTGCGGCCGCGTTCATTCGGGCGACCATCGTCGCGTCGGGTATCGAGACGGGCAAGAGCACGCTCCCGCTTGTCCTCGGCCTTTTCGCGCTTGTTGCCCCATTCCGCCTTTGCGTGGTTGGCGGGCTCCGCTTCAGGCTCGGCAGCAGCCGGCTGATCGTTATAGATCGGCGCGTCGAAATTCGCCTTGGCATCGGCGATCAGCCGGGGCCCCAGCTGCTCGCGCAGCGTGCGGCCGCGTATTTCCTGAACCTGACCGATCGGCAGCTCGCCAAGCTGGAACGGACCGTAGGAGATGCGGATCAGCCGGTTGACGTCGAGGCCGAGCGCGCCGAGCACATTCTTGATCTCGCGGTTCTTGCCTTCCCGCAGGCCCATGGTGATCCAGACGTTCGAGCCCTGCACCCGATCCAGCGTCGCCTCGATCGCTCCGTAGAGAACGCCTTCGACCGCGATGCCTTCCTTCAGACGGTCGAGCGCCTCCTGATCGATTTCCCCGTGCGCCCGCACGCGGTAGCGGCGCAGCCAGCCGGTCGACGGCAACTCGAGCACGCGGGCAAGCCCGCCGTCGTTCGTCAGAAGCAGCAGGCCCTCGGTATTGATGTCCAGGCGGCCCACCGACAGAACGCGCGGCAGATCCTCGGGCAGGTTCTCGAAAACCGTCGGACGGCCTTCCGGATCGGCATTGGTCGTCACGAGGCCGCCCGGCTTGTGATAAAGCCAGAGCCGTGTCCGTTCGATGCCGCGGATCGGATGGCCGTCGACCTCGATCCTGTCGGCGAGGGTCGCATTGACGACCGGCGTGTCGAGCACGACGCCATTGAGGCTGACCCGCCCTTCCATGATCATCCGCTCGACGTCGCGACGCGAGGCGACGCCTGCGCGCGACAGTATCTTCGAGATGCGTTGCGGCTCGTCCGCACCGGCGGGCGCTGCCGGACTGTTGCCGGCTGCCCGTGCCGCAGGCTTCTCGCTGCCAGAATGAGGTTTCTTGTCGCGACCCTTGGCCTTGCCGCCGGGCCTCGTGGGCTTGTCTTTGGATGTCATTTGTGTTGCCTGCCTTTTGCGGCTGTCCTATCAGGTCGTAGGCCGTGGGTTAAGAGGAAATTATCGAACGAACGATGGCAGAAACGGCACGCTTCATGCAGGCGGCCCTTCAGGAGGCCCGAAAGGCGGCGGCACGCGGCGAAGTGCCGATCGGCGCCGTCATCGTGCTCGACGGCAAGATGATCGCCGCGGCCGGAAACCGCACCCGCGAACTCAGCGACATCACCGCCCATGCGGAGATCGAGGCGATCCGCCAGGCGGCGGCCGCCGTCGGCGACGAGCGTCTTTCGGGAGCCGATCTCTATGTCACGCTCGAGCCCTGCACCATGTGTGCGGCTGCGATCTCCTTCGCTCGCATCCGCCGCCTCTATTATGGCGCGGAGGATCCCAAAGGCGGCGCGGTCGACAACGGCGTCAGGTTTTATGCTTCCCCCACCTGCCACCATGTGCCGGATGTCTATTCCGGTCTTGCCGAGCGGGAGGCCGCCGACATTCTGCGCGAATTCTTCGCCAGCCGACGTTAAAAATCACCTCGGCGAAAACTGTGTTGCGATTTCCCCGGGACCGCGTGAAGTGTCAGTCCGCTGCGAACGCTTCCAATCCCTTGCCGGCGAGCCGGTAACGCGTCCATTCCGACATGGGCTCCGCCCCGACGGCCTCATAGACGCGGATGGCTGGCTCGTTCCAGTCGAGCACGCTCCATTCGAAGCGGCCGCAGCCTTCCGCGACTGCCGTGCGCGCCAGGTGCTTCAGGAGCGCCTTGCCGGCGCCCGAGCCCCGAAACTCCGGCGAGACGTAAAGATCCTCCAGATATAGTCCCTTGCGCGCCTGCCAGGTGGAATAGCTGTAGAACCAGACGGCAAAGCCTGCGGGCTTGCCGTCGGCCTCGCAGATCACGGCGCGCGCGACGGCATCGGCTCCGAAGAGCGACTCGTGCACGCGCTCGACAGTCGCCTCGACCTCGTGCGGCGCCTTTTCATAAGTCGCGAGTTCCGTGATGAAACGGAGGATCGTCGCAGCGTCACCGGGAAGGGCATCGCGAATGCTGATAGCCATGGCTTTGGACCAATTCTAAAACTTGGATGCGAACGGAGCCGCACGCAGTTTCTCATTCCGCTCTAAAACGGCCAGTACCACTTGCTTCCGGAGTTCTTGATCTGCGCCTCCTTCTTGCGGCGGCGCGCCTTGTCCTTTTCGGGCTCTCCGAGATCGGCTTCAGCCCCCTCCGGCAGTCGACGGTATTCGAGCGGCGGATCGCTCAGGAAACGGCGCTTGTCCGCATAGGCGCCCTGCTCGATCTTGCGCGCCTCGCGATAGGCCTCCTGCTGTTCCTTGGCGGAAAGACGGCGGCCGTTGGCATTCGCTTTTGCCAGCGGCGAGACGTAGTTGGGATCGTTCTTGTTGGCGTCCGCCTCTTCGCGCAGACGCGCGCGCGTCTCCTCGGGAGACTCGACCCAGGCCGGGTTGGCCTCGCGGCTTGCAAGCGACTGCTGCGGCTCGACCAGAGCGGTCTGCTGCTGTTGCGGCGGCAGCACCAAACCGGGGCGCGGCTGATACTTGACCGGATCCTTCTTCGCGGGAGCGAGGCTGACCGCGCTGCCTAGATCGTCGAGCAAATGCTCGCCGGCCGTCTTGTCCGTTCCGTAGGTCGGGCCGCCGATGCAGCCGGAAAGCACCAGACCTCCCGCCAGGATGGCGGCAATGCCGGCGGCCGCTCGCAACTCTCGCGTCATTCCCATGAGATTCCTTCCAGCCGGCCGCGCGTCGCTAAAACGGCCATTCAGCGCCCCATGGCGGAAAAATCCGCCAAATTTCGGGCAGGTTTTACCGGATGAAGAGCCTGAACGCAATTCACCCGGTAAACCGATCGATTACGGCTTGAAGCCGAGCTCCCGCAGAGCGGCCGCGTCCCGCGCGGAGACGTCCGGATAGAGCGGATCGGAGCCGACATCGGTGGTGATTCGCCAGGAGCGGGCGCATTTGCGGCCCTCGGCGAGTTTCGGTACGACGCTGACTTTCGCGACGTCCGGCAGCCTGAACGCATCCTCCGGGCCCTCGCCCCCGTCGATTTCGATCCCCGAGGTGATGCAGATCTCGGCGAAGTCCTGGCCGTTGAGCGCCTGGAGCAGATCCGGATCGGCGACATGGACGACCGGCGCCGCCTCCAGCGAAGAGCCGATGCGCTTTTCCTTGCGCTCGATCTCGAGCGCGCCGGTCACCACCTTGCGCACTTCGCGGATCTTCCGCCACTTCTCGGCTAGCGCGTCGTTACGCCATTCCGCCGGAACCGTGGGGAACTGTTCGAGATGCACGGAAACGGCTTGCGGGTTGCGCGAAAGCCAGGCCTCCTCGGCAGTGAAGGGCAGCATGGGTGCAAGCCAGGTCACCAGGCAATCGAAAAGGGTGCGGATGACCTGCAGGGCCGCGCGGCGGCGCAGCGACGACGGCGCGTCACAATAGAGCGCATCCTTGCGGATATCGAAATAGAAAGCCGAGAGTTCGACATTCGAGAAATCGATGAGCGCCCGGGCGATCCTCTTGAAGTCGAAGGCGTCGTAGCCTTCGCGCACCAGCCGGTCGAGTTCGGCAAGACGATGCAGCATCAGCCTTTCGAGTTCCGGCATGTCGGCAAGCGCTACGGCCTCGCCCTTGTCGTGGGCGAGCGTGCCGAGCATCCAGCGGATCGTGTTGCGCAGCTTGCGGTATGCATCGATATTCGTCTGGATGATGGTCTTGCCGAGGCGCTGGTCTTCCCAATAGTCCGTCGTCATGACCCAGAGGCGCAGGATGTCGGCGCCGGCATCCTTCATCACCTCCTGGGGCGTGACGGTATTGCCCTTCGACTTCGACATCTTCTCGCCCTTCTCATCCATGGTGAAGCCATGGGTGATGACGGCGTTGTAGGGCGCGCGGCCGCGCGTCGCGCAGCTTTCGAGCAGCGAGGAATGGAACCACCCGCGGTGCTGGTCGGAGCCTTCGAGATAGACGTCGGCCGGCCATTTCAGGTCCGGACGGTCCTCCAGCGTGAAGGTGTGGGTCGATCCGGAATCGAACCATACGTCCAGGATGTCCGTGACCTGGTGCCAGCGGGCACGGTCGTGGTCGTTGCCGAGGAAGCGCTCTTTCGCGCCTTCGGCGAACCACGCGTCCGCTCCTTCCTTCTCGAAAGCGTCGAGGATGCGGGCATTGACCTCGTCGTCAACGAGGATTTCGCCCTCATCGTCGGCGAAGATCGCGATCGGCACACCCCAGGCGCGCTGGCGCGAAAGCACCCAGTCGGGGCGCTGCTCGATCATCGCCCGGAGACGGTTCTGGCCGGCGCCGGGCACGAAACGGGTTTCGTCGATCGCGTTCAACGCGCGCGAGCGCAGCGTCGTGCCGTCGCCGAAATCCTTGTCCATGGTGACGAACCATTGCGGCGTGTTGCGGAAGATGACCGGCTTCTTCGACCGCCAGGAATGCGGATAGGAATGCTTCAAACGGCCGCGCGCGAAGAGCGCGTGACGGCCGATCAGAGCCTTGATGACGCGGTCGTTGGCGTCGCCCTTCTTGCCCTTGTCGTCTATGACGCGGCCGGCGCCGCCTTCCGCATCCGGACCGAAGCCGGGGGCGTCGGCGGTGAAATAGCCGGCATCGTCGACCGGGAACGGGATCGTGGACGAGATGCCGCGTTCCTCGAGGACGCGCACATTGTCCATCCAGGCCTCGAAGTCCTCGCGGCCATGGCTGGGTGCAGTATGGACAAAGCCGGTACCGGCATCGTCGGTGACGTGCTCGCCGTCGAGAAGCGGGACGTTGAACGCATAACCGCCACCCAGGCCGTGCAGCGGATGGGCGCAGGTAATCGCGGCCAGATCGGCCGCCTCCACATCGCGCACGAAGTTGAAGGTGACCTTCGCCTTCGCGGCCGACTCTTCCGCCAGGCGCTTGGCGAAGATCAGCTTCTCGCCCGGCTGCGGGCCGTAGTCGTTCTCGGCGGTCGCGACTTCATAGAGCCCATAGGCATAGCGCGACGAATAGGCGATCGCGCGATTGCCCGGGATCGTCCAGGGGGTCGTCGTCCAGATGACGACGAAGGCGCCGGCAAGCGCATCTGGGCCTTCGGTCACCGGGAACTTCACCCAGATCATATCGCTTTCGACGTCGGCATATTCCACCTCGGCTTCGGCCAGTGCGGTACGCTCGACGACCGACCACATGACCGGCTTGGAGCCGCGATAGAGCTGACCGGACTTGGCGATCTTCATCAGCTCGCCGGCGATGCGTGCTTCCGCGTGGAAGTTCATCGTGGTGTAGGGGTTTTCGAAGTCGCCCTCGATGCCGAGGCGCTTGAACTCCTCGGTCTGAATCCCGATCCAGCCGCTTGCGAATTCACGGCATTCCTTACGGAACTCGTTGACCGGTACCTCGTCCTTGTTCTGGCCCTTCTCGCGGTACTTCTCCTCGATCTTCCATTCGATCGGCAAACCGTGGCAGTCCCAGCCCGGCACGTAGTTGGCATCGAAGCCGCGCATCTGGAAAGAGCGGTTGATCACATCCTTGAGGATCTTGTTCAGGGCGTGGCCGATATGGATGTTGCCGTTGGCGTAGGGAGGGCCGTCGTGCAGGACGAACTTCTCGCGGCCGGCAGCGGACGCGCGGAGCTTTTTGTAAAGCTCCATCTTCTGCCAGCGGGCGACGGTCTCCGGCTCCTTCTGCGGCAGGCCGGCCCGCATCGGAAAGTCCGTCTGCGGCAGGTAAAGAGTGGAAGAATAGTCGATCTTTTCAGCGGTCTCGGTCATGGTTTTCGCATTCGTGTTTTCCGCGCGGGGCAGTCACGCAGGCGGAAGGGTTCGGTAATCTCGAAGATGATGGGGGCGTTGAAACGCCGAAATCCCGGACCTTCCGGCGCAGACTAGAGCGCGCGGAAAGCCGGGCCAATAATTCGCTGATCGACGATCACTCGATGGAACCGGGTCATTATGGCCGGTTCTTTAAGGCGTTTTCCGCCTTTTGAAAAGGTCCGCCGGCCGCGCATGCCCGAAATCTTTGACGCATCGGATGGCATAGGGCCCTGCCGCCGCTCAGGCGAAATTGAGCCTGCGGTCGATCTCGCTCAGGGGCTGAACGCCCGCAAGCAGCGCGCGGGCCTCGCTCTCGTCCTTGCGCATCTGGACCATCAATGGCTCCAGACCGTCGAACTTGAGTTCGTCGCGCAACCGGCCGAAGAAGGATACGGCGCAGATCTCGCCGTAGAGATCCGCGGAGAAATCGAAAACGAAGGTCTCCAGCAAGGCTTCGCCGTCGCTGTCGACCGTCGGGCGACGGCCGAAGCTTGCGACACCGTCATGGAGGGACCCGTCCGCCCTCCGGAAACGCACCGCATAGATGCCGCTCTTCAGCTCCGCCTCGGGCGGCAGGCGCATGTTCGCGGTCGGATAGCCGAGCGTGCGGCCGAGCTTCTTGCCGTCGATGACCTCGGCTTCGACGGTATAGCGATAGCCAAGCAGCCCGGCCGCGTGCGAAACGTCGCCCTCGGCCAGCAGCGAGCGGATGAAACTCGAGGATATCACGGCGGCGTTTTCGTCGCGGAAGGCATCCACAAGCGTCACGCCGAATCCCTCGCGCTCCCCGGACGCCATCAGGAAGGCCGGCCCGCCTTCCCGCCCCTTGCCGAAGTGGAAATCGAAACCGGTGACGACGTGGGAGGCGTGCAGCCATTCGCGCAGGATGCTATGAATGAAGTCGGAGGCCGAAAGCTCCGAAAAGCTCCGGTCGAAGGGATATTCGATGACGGCACCGAATCCCATTCCCTCGAGGATGCGGGCTTTCAGCGGTGCCGGGGTGAGGCGGAACACCGGCGCGTCGGGCCGGAACACGGTACGCGGATGCGGCTCGAAGGTGAGCACGAGCGCCGGAACGGCCCGCTTCACCGCCTCCTCCAGCGCGCGGTTCAGCACCGACTGATGGCCGCGATGCACGCCGTCGAAATTGCCGATCGCGACCACACCGCCGCGTAGATGTTCGGGCAGCGGATCGCGAGTCTCGTTGCGGTGAAAAACGGTCATGCCGATCGTCCCGTCATGCCAGCCGCGGCATCCACCATTTCGGCTGCGCCCCATTCTGCCTCAGGAAGGCCACGAGCCTCGCTTCGTCGGTGCGGCTTTCGTGCATGTATTCCTGCGCATGGATGCCCGCGCTGATGTAGAGCAGGTCGAAGCCGGCATCCTGCGCGCCCTTGACGTCGGTCGGCATCCCGTCACCGATGGCGATGACGCGTGAAAGATCGAAATTGCCCCTGGCGGCCTTGGCCTGCGCGAGAGCGGCCTGATAGATCGCGATATAGGGCTTGCCGGCAATGCGCGCCTCGCCGCCGAGCTCTTCATAGAGTTTGGCGATGGCACCGGCACAGGGGATGAGCCTATGCCCGCGCTCCACGACAAGATCGGGGTTGGCGCAGATGAACGGTATTTTCCGCTTGGCGAGCCCCGTCAGCGTCGCGCGGTAGTGCTCGGGCGTCTCGGTCTCGTCGTCGTAGAAGCCGGCACAGACGATCGTCTCGGCCTCGTCGGCGGATACGATCTCGGTGCCGAGCCCTTCGAGCAGCGGCAGATCCCGGTCGGCTCCGATGAAGAAGATGCGTTTGTCGGCCGCCGCAATCAGCGCCTGCGTCACGTCGCCGGAGGTCACGATACGGTCATAGGCTTCGTCGGGGACGCCGAGGCCGCGGATTTGCACCGTGACGCCCGGATGCGGCCGGGGTGAATTGGTGATGAGAACGACGGTCAGCCCCTGGGCGCGCGCCTCGGCCAGCGCTTCGCAGGCGGATGCAAAGGCTTGAATGCCGTTGTGAAGCACGCCCCAGACGTCGCAAAGGACCACGTCGTAACGACCGGCGATTTCCCGAAAACTGTTGATCCTGACGGCCATGCTGGCTTCCTGCAAACTCGGCTTTCCGGCTGACATCGCAAGGAAGGGGCCAGAATACAAGCCTCACGCCGAGAAAAACGCGGCACTTCCCAAGGATTTTAAAGCAATTCCAGGAAGCGGCGCGTTGAAGCTCGGGTCGGTTTTGCCGGCGCGCATGGCGATGCGCTTGAATTCCTCGCGTGGCGACTGCGCGGTCTACGGCATGTTCCTTTGGCAGGAAACGGATCCTGCAGTCTCGCCTCTTCCAGGGATGAGATAATCAAACAAGCCGCGGCGGGGCCCGGCTCTGTCAACGATCACGGGCGGCAAAAAATCTCGGAGCCGATCCTTGACTCATTTCACGGCCACCCTTATCTCGGCTGGCGCTAGCACTCACTTGAGAAGAGTGCTAACACCCATCCGGCGGGTCCATTCGCGACCCGCAGTGTCATTTGATCGAGGGATTAGACAATGGCAAGCACCAATTTCCGTCCGCTGCACGACCGCGTTGTCGTCCGCCGCGTCGAGTCTGAAGAAAAGACCAAGGGCGGCATCATCATTCCGGACACCGCTAAGGAAAAGCCGCAGGAAGGCGAGATCGTGGCTGTCGGTTCGGGTGCCCGCGACGAAAGCGGCAAGGTTGTTCCGCTCGACGTCAAGGCCGGCGACCGCATTCTGTTCGGCAAGTGGTCCGGCACCGAAGTCAAGATCGACGGCGAAGACCTTCTGATCATGAAGGAAGCCGACATCATGGGCGTCATCGGCTGATCGGCCGGCACCCCTTCAAATTCCGTAATTTGAAACCGGACCAGTTCCGGAGTTTCGAAACCAGGAGCTTTCAAAATGGCAGCTAAAGAAGTCAAGTTCGGCCGCAGCGCGCGCGAAAAGATGCTGCGCGGCGTCGACATCCTCGCCGACGCAGTCAAGGTGACGCTCGGCCCGAAGGGCCGCAATGTCGTTATCGACAAGTCGTTCGGCGCGCCGCGCATCACCAAGGACGGCGTTTCGGTCGCCAAGGAGATCGAACTCGAAGACAAGTTCGAGAACATGGGCGCCCAGATGGTCCGCGAAGTCGCTTCGAAGACCAACGACATCGCCGGTGACGGCACGACGACTGCAACCGTTCTCGCCCAGGCGATCGTTCGCGAAGGCGCGAAGGCCGTTGCCGCCGGCATGAACCCGATGGACCTGAAGCGCGGTATCGACCTGGCTGTCGCCGAAGTCGTCAAGGACCTGCTCGCCAAGGCCAAGAAGATCAACACCTCGGACGAAGTCGCCCAGGTCGGCACGATCTCGGCAAACGGCGAAAAGCAGATCGGTCTCGACATCGCCGAAGCGATGCAGAAGGTCGGCAACGAAGGCGTCATCACGGTTGAAGAAGCCAAGACCGCCGAAACCGAGCTCGAAGTCGTCGAAGGCATGCAGTTCGACCGCGGCTACCTGTCGCCCTACTTCGTCACCAACCCGGAAAAGATGGTCGCCGACCTGGAAGACGCTTTCATTCTCCTGCACGAGAAGAAGCTCTCCAACCTGCAGGCGATGCTCCCGGTTCTCGAAGCCGTCGTTCAGACCGGCAAGCCGCTCCTCATCATCGCTGAAGACGTCGAAGGCGAAGCACTCGCAACGCTCGTCGTCAACAAGCTGCGTGGCGGCCTGAAGATCGCTGCCGTCAAGGCCCCGGGCTTCGGCGACCGCCGCAAGGCCATGCTCGAAGACATCGCCATCCTGACGGGCGGCACGGTGATCTCGGAAGACCTCGGCATCAAGCTCGAAAGCGTCACGCTCGACATGCTCGGCCGCGCGAAGAAGGTTTCGATCACCAAGGAAAACACGACGATCGTCGACGGTGCCGGCCAGAAGTCCGACATCGAAGGCCGCGTCGCTCAGATCAAGGCCCAGATCGAAGAAACCACCTCCGACTACGACCGTGAGAAGCTGCAGGAGCGCCTTGCCAAGCTCGCCGGCGGCGTCGCCGTCATCCGCGTCGGCGGTGCGACGGAAGTCGAAGTGAAGGAAAAGAAGGACCGCATCGACGACGCCCTCAACGCGACGCGCGCTGCAGTTCAGGAAGGTATCGTACCGGGCGGCGGTGTTGCCCTGCTGCGTTCTTCCGTCAAGATCACCGTCAAGGGTGAAAACGACGATCAGGACGCCGGCGTCAACATCGTTCGCCGCGCTCTGCAGTCTCCGGCCCGTCAGATCGTCGAAAACGCTGGCGACGAAGCATCCATCGTTGTCGGCAAGATCCTCGAGAAGAACACCGACGACTTCGGCTACAACGCCCAGACCGGCGAATATGGCGACATGATCGCCATGGGCATCATAGACCCGGTCAAGGTCGTTCGCACCGCGCTTCAGGACGCAGCCTCGGTCGCTTCGCTGCTCATCACCACCGAAGCCATGATCGCCGAACTGCCCAAGAAGGACGCTCCGGCAATGCCGGGCGGCATGGGCGGAATGGGCGGAATGGACATGATGTGATAAGGCGACAGCCTTAGCACGATCCATCCGGATCCGAAGGGCGGCTCTCGAGCCGCCCTTTTTGTTTTATGATGCCGGAGCGCATGCGGCCGCGCTGGAGCATTTCAATGTTTCATGGAAACACTGAAATGCTCTGACCCTTTGGTCCAACGCATTTCCGGACGGAAAACCGTTACACACTTCTCCTGGAAGTGCTCTAAGTCAGCAATGCCTTCAGATCGACCTGCGGATTGGCGAGCAGCACACGGTCCGGCGTGGCGCCCGCCTCGAGAAGCTTCTTTCCCGTCACATAGGCCTTGGCGTCGTTGATCGCATCGACGGCGACCAGTTTGCCCTGGCGGAAATACCAGACCGAGACGCTGCCCTCGCGCTGGCCCTGGCGGACGAGCGTTTCGTCGTGGCCGAGGCCGAAGCCGGCAATCTGCAGCTTGACGTCGTACTGGTCGGACCAGAACCAGGGCTTCGGGTCGTAGGGATCGGTACTGCCCGCGAGAACCGCGGCAACCGCCTCCGCCTGGTCGACGGCATTCTGCACGGATTCGAGGCGGATGCGCATGCCGTCCCACGGCAGGACGGCGCAGTCGCCCATGGCGAAGATCGTTGGATCTGAGGTCCGGCCATGGCTGTCGACGACAATGCCGTTTGCGGTTTCGATGCCGGCATCGTGCGCCAGCGAATCATTCGCCGCCACGCCAATGCCGACGATCACGATATCGACGGGAATGACGGAGCCGTCGGAGAGTTCCGCCGCCGTAACGCGGCCGTTGTCGCCGATCAGACGATGGAGCCCCGTGCGTTCTCGTATATCGACGCCGTGCGAGCGGTGAATTTCGCGGACGATCGCCGAGGTGGCGCCGGAGGCGACACGCTGAAGGATCCGGTCGGCCATTTCGATGACCGTGACCTCGAGCCCCGTGGTCCGGGCAACCGCCGCAGCCTCGAGGCCGATGTAACCGCCACCGACGACCAGCACCCGCCGGCCGGGCTGCATCTCCTCTGCCAGCCGGTCGGCATCCCGGAAATCGCGCACGACGAAAACGCCCGCGAGATCGCCGCCCGCCGCAGCCGGCAGCCGACGCGGCGTGGCGCCGGTCGCAAGGGCGAGCGTCTCATAGGCAAGTTTGGAGCCATCGCTGAGCGTCACGCGTTTGGCGGCGCGATCGATCGCCGTCGCGGCGGTCGAAAGACGTATGTCGATCTCGTGCTCCGCATACCAGGGCTCCGGCCGGTAAAGCAGGCGATCGAGGGTCATTTCGCGCAGCAGATATTTCTTGGAGAGCGGCGGCCGCTGGTAGGGCAGGCTCGCTTCGGCGGCAACCACGGTGATCGGACGCATGTCCTTGAGGGCGCGAAGCTTGGCGACCAAAGCGAATGCGGCTTGACCGCCACCGACAACAACAAGTCTTCCCGACACCTGCTCCATCCGTCTCAATCGTCTCTGCCCATCGCTATCCTCCCGGCCGGCACCCGGTCAATCTCCGGCGGAGGCCCCCGCCCGAAACTACTCCTTGCGCGGGATCTCCATGCCCTTTTGGGCGGCGGGGCGTGCCAGGCCGCGATCCACCCAGTCCATGACGTTCGGGAAGCTCTTATAGTCGAGCACTTCGGCGCCGCCATAGAATTTGCGAGCCCCTTCCACCCAAGGATAGGTCGCGATGTCGGCGATGGTGTATTCGTCCCCCATCAGCCATTGACGGCCCTCGAGCCGCGCTTCGAGGACGCCGAGAAGACGCTTCGCTTCGTCGCGATAGCGCTGAACCGGATAGGGGTTGTTGGCGACCTTGTCGGCGGCAAATTTGAAGAAATGGCCGAACTGCCCGAACATCGGTCCGATGCCGCCCATCTGGAACATCACCCAGCACAGCGCCTCGTAACGGCGGGCCGCATCCGCCGGGAGGAGCTTGCCGGTCTTTTCTGCAAGATAGATCAGAATCGCGCCGGATTCGAAGAGGCCGATCGGCTTTCCGTCCGGTCCGTTCGGATCGATGATCGCCGGAATGCGGCCGTTCGGATTGAGCGACAGGAATTCGGGCGACTTCTGCTCGTTGGTATCGAAGGAAATGCGGTGTGCCTCATAGGCCAGGCCCAGTTCTTCGAGCGCGATCGAGACCTTAACGCCGTTCGGCGTCGGGAGCGAATAGAGCTGGATGATATCGGGACTTTTCGCCGGCCAGCGAGCCGTGATCAGAAACGAAGAAAGATCAGCCATGACGGATGCCTCTAGGTGGGAAATCGAAAGGGTGTCTGCCGCCCCAACATAGGGAGCGCCGGTTGCATTTGTCAGGGTCGAAGGCAAATTTGCCGGCCTTCACCTTCGCCGTCCTCGCGCTCAGAGCACGGCCCGCACGGCAGCAACGATCCGGTCGATCACCGGATTGCCCTCGTGGGTGGCCTTGCGCGCCCGCACGAGGCAGGCCTCGGAGCGCAGAATCACGCCGTCAGAAAGGATCTTCAGATGGTTGGCCTTGAGCGTCGAGCCCGTCGAGGTGATGTCGACGATGATGTCGGCGGAGCCGGACGCGGGCGCGCCTTCGGTCGCTCCCAGGCTCTCGACGATGCGGTAGAGCTGGATGCCGTGGCTACCCGAGAAGAAATGCTGCGTCAGACGCCAGTATTTGGTGGCGATCGCAAGCCGGCGGCCATGGCGGGCGCGGAAGTCCGCCGCGACATCGCCGAGGTCGGCCATGGTGTCGACGTCGTACCAGATCTCGGGTACCGCGACGACCACATCGGCGTGACCGAAGCCGAGCCGCGCGGCGAAGTCGACACGGGCATCGGCGTCCGCCAGGCCTTCGCGCACGAGGTCCTCGCCCGTGACGCCGAAATCGACCGCGCCGCTGCCGATCTCACGGGCGATTTCCGAGGCGGACAAATAGGCGATCTCGACGTCGTCCCACCCTTCAACGCGGCCGCGATAGGACCGGTCGCTGCCGACTGCCGCAATCTTCATTCCGGCGCGTTCGAAGATCGCCGAGGCCTCATCCTTCATTCGCCCCTTGGAGGGCAGCGCAATGGTGACGGTCATTCCACCCTCCCCGCAGCGATCGCCTGTTCTATCCGGTCGAGCCAGAGGGAAAAGCCGACGGCCGGAATATGCTCGCGGGCACCGAGCAAAGTCAGAAGGCGGTCGAACCGGCCGCCGCCGGCGAGCACCGCCGGCGTGCCTTCGACCCCGATTTCGAAGACGAGCCCGGTGTAGTAATCAAGCGGCCGGCCGAAGGCGGCGCGGTAGCGCATCAGACCGGGATCGGCGCCGGTCCTTGCAAGCGCGGCCACGCGCGCGTCGAAAAGCGCCAGCGCATCATCGATCTTCAGGCGCGCCTTGCCGGCGAAGCGGTGGAGCGCCGCCGGAGCATCGGCGAGGGGCAGATCGAAAGCCAAGAACGCGCGCATGACGCCGAGCGCCTCCTTGTCCAGCCGGGTGGCGGCGAGTTCGACTTTTTCCTTCAGGCGCCGCGCTATATCGCGGGGCGAGCGGCTCGCATTGGTCGAATAGCCGGTCGCCTTCATCGTCTCGCCGATATGGGCGACGAGCCGCTCCTCGTCCTCGAGCATGCCGAGCGCCGCGACGCGCTCGACGTCGTGACCGAAGACGCCGGGCGACTTCGGATCGGCGAGCGCCGCCAGAAGCCGTTCCAACTGCTTTTGATCGCCGAAGGCATGGATGAGGCGCTTCTGCCAGCCCCCGGGCAGGCCGCATGCGGCAATCACCGCTTCGAACACCGACTGGTCGCCGAGCGTCACGTTCAGCCGCTCGCCCGGCAGCCGGTTGGCGAGCACGAACATAGCGTCGCCGACCACGCGGGCGTCGGCAGCGGCCGTATCCGGATCGCCGAGGTCTTCGATGCCCGCCTGATAGAATTCACTCGATCCTTCGCGGCGCTGCCGGAACACCTCGCCCAGATAGGCGTAACGCTGCGGCGTGCCGGTTGCGGTCTCGATATGGCGGAGGCAGACGGGAATGGTGAACTCGGGGCGCAGGCAAAGGCTCTCGCCGGTCTCGCTCTCGGTCATGAAAATGCGCCGGCGCAGATCTTCGCCGGCCATGTCGAGGAAAGGCTCCGCCGGCTGGATGACCGGCGTATCGACGCGCAGCGTGTTCCGGCGCTCGAAATCTGCGAGAAGGTCGCCGGCAAAGGCGGGAAGATTGATCAGAGGCATTGCGGTCAACCCGCCCTTTTCCGGTCCTCGGCCTGTTCCGCCAGAATTTCGCGCACCTTCGCGACGAGTTCGCCTTCCGGGACGGAAACCTGCGCGACACGCGCCTCGCGCCAGGCGACATTATCCTCGATTTCACCCGAAAGCCGCTTGCCTTCGATCAGGTCCTTGATCTGCACAACGCCGGAGGCGCGCTCGTCGCCCCCCTGGATCACGGCGATCGGCGATCCGCGACGGTCGGCATATTTGAGCTGGTCGCCGAAGTTCTTCTTGTTGCCCTGGTACATTTCGGCGCGGATGCCGGCATGCCGCAGATCCTGCACGAAGCGCTGGTAACGCCCCATGCTTTCGACATCGCGATCCATGACGCAAACGACAACCGGAGCGGTGACCTGTTCGGCGCCCAGCTTGCCCAGATTCTTGAGTGCCGTCATCAGCCGCGACACGCCGATGGAGAAGCCGGTCGCCGGCACCGGCTGACCCATGAAGCGCGACACGAGGCCGTCGTAGCGGCCGCCCCCGCCGACGGAGCCGAAGACGACCTTCTCGCCCTTTTCATTGGTGACGGCGAACTGCAACTCCGCTTCGAAGACCGGACCGGTATAATATTCCAGGCCGCGCACGACGGAGGGGTCGATCTTGATGCGGTCCGCCTCGTAACCGGCACTGAGTACAAGGCTGCGGATCGTGTTCAACTCGGTGACGCCCTCGGCGCCGCGAGCCGTTCCGGCGACGAGCGCCGCCAGATCGTCCGCGCTGCTCGCATAGTCCGTGATCCCAACGAAGAAAAGGATCTTGCCGATCTGCTCCTCGTTCAGCCCGGCGCCCTTGGTGAAGTCGCCGCTCTCGTCCTTGCGCCCTTCACCCAGCAACAGCCGCACGCCTTGCGGACCGAACTTGTCGAGCTTGTCGATGGCGCGCAGCACCGTCAGCCGCGTATTCGTCTGCTCGACTCCGCCGAGACCGATCGCCTCCAGAACGCCGTCGAGTACCTTGCGGTTGTTGACGCGGATCACGTAATCGCCGCGGGCAATGCCGAGCGCCTCCATCGTGTCGGCCATCATCATGCACATTTCGGCATCGGCCTGTACGCCGGCGGCACCGACCGTATCGGCATCGAACTGCATGAACTGGCGGAAGCGGCCCGGGCCCGGCTTCTCGTTGCGGAAAACGTAACCGGCGCGATAGGTACGATAGGGAAGCTGGATTTCGTTGAAATTCTCGGCCACGTGACGTGCGAGAGGCGCGGTCAGATCGTAGCGCAGGCTCAGCCACTGGTCGTCGTCGTCGGTCAGCGAAAAGACACCTTCATTCGGCCGGTCGCTGTCGGGCAGGAACTTGCCGAGCGCGTCGGTATATTCGAAAAGCGGCGTCTCCACCGGATCGAAGCCGTAACGTTCGTAGACTTCGCGGATTTTCGCGATCATCTCGTCGACGGCGCGAATGTCCGCGGCCGACCGGTCGACGAAGCCGCGCGGCAGGCGTGCCCTGAGCTTCTGCGTTTTCTTCTGTTTTTCATTCATTGAAAGCATTCCGGACTTCAAGCTTGGTCGGTGCCTTCCCTACCGGATCATGGCAGGGGCGGCAAGGGCAGCGACAAGCCGCAAGACCGCGCGCGTCAGGCTTGCGGAACATTGCGGTGTTGCATGCGTTCCTGCGCGAAAGGCCCGATCACAATGCCGTGATTGTATATCGCGCCATTTACGCGTATAGGTTACGCAGCAGATCGAGGCCGACTTTGGGGACTGAGCGATATGCTGAACTTCATGACACCGGGATCCGGATCCATAAAACCTTTGAGTCCGGAGACGCACAGAGCCTGGACCCGCCGCGTCTCGCAGGCGGGTTGCCTGGTGGAGCCATGGCGCTGCGACCTTTCCAGCGGCGCTTTCATGATAGGTTCCAAAACCGCTGCCCTCCTCGGTCTGCGGCGCAATCCCTGCGGCATCGTCGACCTTGTCAGGGCCTATGACAGAGGCGACCGGTCCACGATCCTGAACATTCTGGAACAGGCGACGGAAAGCTCCTCGTCCTTCTGCTTCTCGACCACCGTCCGCGGCATAACGGGACATCCTTCGCCACTCTATTGCATCGGCAATTCGACGCTTACGGACGAGGGCGCTGAGGGTTCGCTCGAAGGCGTGTTCGCCCTTCCGGGTAGCGACAATCCGGACGCCTGACGGCGCGTGCCAATTTCCATCATCTTCGCATTCTGTCCGCCCCTGTGAGCGGCGGACTCGATGAAAGGAAACGAAATGGTCCTCAAACGATCCCTGTCTGCCCTGTTTCTCGCCGCCACGCTCGCTGCTGTTCCCGTGCTGGCGCAGGAAACCGACCACGGCAGCATGCATCACGGTTCGGCAGAGAGCGGCGCGGCGGGGGACGCGTCCCCGTCGAGCAAGGCCTTCGCCGAGGCGAACGCCAAGATGCACAAGGACATGGATATCACCTTCAGCGGCAATGCCGATCTCGATTTCGTACGCGCCATGATCGCTCACCACCAGGGAGCGATCGACATGGCGAAGGTCGAGCTCGAACACGGCAAGGACGAAGCGATCCGCAAACTCGCGGATGACATCATCAAGGCCCAGGAAGCGGAGATCAGGATGATGAAGGAATGGCTGGCCCGCAATGGCGGCTAGATCACGGTGCTTTTAGGTCAGGTCGACCTAAAAGCATGAACGTGATCGATTCCAAGAAGAGCCCATGTGGGCGGCGCACACTTTTCCTCATTCCGCTCTAAGGGCCACCCGCCGCCGCCTGTTTGATCTCCTCATTCCTGTGCTCGTCACAGGAAACCGGCCAGACCAAGTCCTTGGGCTGAAAAAACGCTTCCCGCGCCGCAGACGCGGCGCTGCTGAATCCCTGTGACAAGCACAGGGATGAGGGTGGAGAGGATGCAGTCCTCCGATACGTTTCCTACAGCGCCGCGCGTCTTATGAGGCGCGCAAAGGTCGCTGTAGCACTTTGAGCCCGCAGCGATATTGACAGTGGGCGGCAAGCGCCTCTTCCATAGGCACAGGTGCCATGACGTCAAGAGGGGAAACGATGACGATACCACCCGGTGCATCTCCACAATTGTATAACGAAGACCTCGCGCCCGCCAAAGAACGCAACTGGGGCGCATTCTCCATTTTCAACGTCTGGACATCGGACGTGCACAGTCTGTGGGGCTACTATCTTGCCGCCAGCCTGTTTCTCTTCTGCGGCAGCTTTATGAACTTCCTCCTGGCCATCGGCATCGGCTCGCTCATCATCTTCTTCCTGATGCAGCTTGTCGGCGTTGCCGGCGTGCGCACCGGCGTGCCCTTCCCGGTCCTGGCCCGGGCGTCCTTCGGTATCTGGGGTGCGAACTTCCCGGCAATCGTCCGCGCCATCGTCGCGTGCTTTTGGTACGGCGCGCAGACGGCGGCAGCCTCGGGCGCCATCGTCGCGCTGCTTGTCCGCAATGAAAGCCTGCTTCAGTTCCACCAGTCGAGCCACATGCTCGGTCATTCCACCCTCGAACTCGTCTGCTACGTCGTCGTTTGGGGTCTTCAACTGCTGATCATCCAGAACGGCATGGAGACGGTTCGAAAGTTTCAGGACTGGGCCGGTCCAGCGGTCTGGGTGATGATGCTGCTGCTTGCGATCTATCTCGTCGTCAAGGCGGGCGGCTTCTCGTTCAGCCACACGATCCCGATGGACGTGTTGCTTGAAAAGACCAAGAATGCCGGCGTGCCGGGCCTACCGGGGTCGTTCGCCGCGCTTGGCGCAGTGGCCGCGATCTGGGTGACCTATTTCTCCGCGCTCTATCTCAATTTCTGCGACTTCTCGCGCTACTGCCCGAGCGAACGGTCGCTGAAGGTCGGCAACCTCTGGGGCCTGCCCGTCAACCTCATCCTGTTCTCGCTGGTCGCCGGCGTTACAACCATCGCCGCCTTCAATGTCTATGGCGAGGTGCTGCTGCACCCCGACCAGATCTCGGCCAAGTTCGACAGCTGGTTCCTGGCGCTGCTCGCCGCACTGACCTTCGCGGTGGCGACTCTCGGCATCAACGTCGTCGCCAACTTCGTCTCGCCCGCCTTCGACTTCGCCAACGTCTTTCCCAAGCACATCGACTTCAAGAAGGGTGGCTATATCGCAGCGCTGATCGCCCTCGCGCTCTATCCCTTCGCGCCTTGGGAAGGCGGGGCGGCGCACTTCGTCAACATGATCGGCAACACGATGGGCCCGATCTTCGGCGTCATGATGGTCGACTACTACCTCATCCGGAAGGGCCGCGTGGATGTGGAGGCGCTCTACCGCGAACACGGCGAGTTCCGCTTCGAGAACGGCTGGCACGTCAACGCGCTGATCGCCGCCGGCATCGGGATCGTCTTCTCCTCGATCCTGCCGGGGCTTACATCCGTCATGCCGGCATGGTGGGGTGTCTACGGCTGGTTCTTCGGCGTCGCCATAGCGGGTGCGATATACTACGCGCTCCGCTCCTTCAAATCGGCCAGGCCATACCCGGCCCAACCCTGATAGTCTTACTGCTATCAGAGAACATCGCCCTCCCGTCGAATGGGGAGGGCGATGCTCTTGCCGGATGCGGCAATCAGGCCGCCGGACGTGCGAAGCGCCGGCGCAGGTCCTCTATCGGCGCACGGCAGAAGCAGCCCTCGATATGGTCGTTGACGAGGCCCATCGCCTGCATGAAGGCATAGACGGTGGTCGGGCCGACAAAGGTCCAGCCACGCTTCTTCAGATCCTTCGAAATCCGCACTGAGGCCGGCGTCGTCGGATTGGCGATGAGGGTCTCGAAATCGACGATCTTCGGACGCTCGCTTCCATCGGGCTCATGCGACCAGAAATAGGCCGCCAGTGAACCGAATTCCGCGCGCAGCTCCTTCGCCCGGCGGGCATTGTTGATGGTCGAGACGATCTTGCCGCGATGCCGGACGATGCCGGCATCGGCGAGGCAACGCTCGACGTCCTCCTCGCCGAACTCGGCGACCTTGTCGAAATCGAAGCCCGCAAATGCGGCGCGAAACGCATCGCGCTTTCTCAGGATCGTCAGCCAGGAGAGGCCCGATTGAAAGCCTTCGAGGCAGATCTTTTCGAACAATCTGTGATCGTCGGCGACCGGCCGGCCCCATTCTTCGTCGTGATAGCGGCGGTAATCCTCCAGATTGCCGTGCCAGGCACAGCGATCAAGGCCGTCTTCCCCCGTAATCAAGCCCCTGGCTGCCATTTCGCCTCTCTCCATCGTTTCTCTTTTGTTCCGTTTACCATTTGCAAACCACATCGATAAAGAGGCGAATAACCCTACCCAAAGCTTTATTGCCGAGGCCGCCCTTGAGCGCCGCACCGTTTACGGTTCGGTTGCGGACAGATGAGAGCATCGCGCCATTGCCGGAGCGCTGGAACGCGCATGCGATTTCCCCAGAGCTCCGCCCCATTGAATTGAACGCAAGGGCCTTGGCGAGGCAACTCACCCGGGCTCCTCCAGATTGTTCCGGCCAAGTAGCGAGTCCGTCCGATGCTGAAGAAATCCCTTTGTTTTGCCGCATGCTTTCTTTCGATCCTTTCCGGGGTTGCAGCCGCACAGGACCGTTATCAAAACCGTCCGCCTGTCATCGTCAGCCCGGATCTGACCGCCCCCTGGGTGATGCAGCTGACGGGCAAGCGCGTGGTCTATCGCCAGCAGGTTCCCACGACCACCCGAAAGCGGGTCGAGCGGCGCGAGCTCAGCCGCCGCCCCGCCAACGCAGCCGTTCAGCCAGCCTCGATCGCGCGCAGACAGAAGCCGGCAAAGTCGAGAATCGATCCGCAGTTCCTCCCGCAAATGGTCGCTTACGAGACGAAGGAGAAGCCCGGGACCATCGTCATCGACACCAACAACCGCTTTCTCTATCTCGTCACCGGCAACGGCGATGCACGACGCTACGGCGTCGGAGTCGGCAAGCCGGGCTTCGAATGGGCGGGAGAGCACAGGATCACGCGCAAGGCCGAGTGGCCCAACTGGACGCCGCCGCAGGAAATGATCGCGCGTGAGGCAGCCCGGGGCCACTATCTGCCGGCCCGCATGGACGGCGGACCCGAGAATCCGCTCGGCGCTCGCGCGATGTATCTGGGCTCGACGCTCTATCGCATCCACGGCACCAATGCACCCTGGACGATCGGCTACGGCGTTTCCTCCGGCTGTATCCGCATGCGCAACGAGGATGTGGTCGATCTCTATGAGAGGGTGAAGGTCGGCACAAAGGTCGTCGTGCTATAGCGACTAGGGATGCACAATACTTCTTCCGCGTTTCTCTCTTCATCTCCCGAAACCGTGGTTTTGAAGCAACAGATGTTCCCTCAGATACAAGTCTCGCCGAAATCGTTGCACTATAGAATGTATCGCGGGCGGCCACTTGCGGTTAAATCGCACAGCTTGCTTGCAATGAGGGTTCAGAGGGAATCGTAATGAGACGTCATGTCACGGGGATGGCCGCGCTTGCAGTTGCGGCCGCTGCTCTTCTTATTTCCGGAAACGCTTCGGCATTCAGCCCAGCCGATATTGTCGGCGCCGGCGTAAAAAGTTCCGACATCATTCAAGTCGCCAAGCAGAAGAAGCCGCCTCAGAGATATTGGCGCACCAAGGTGCGCTTCCGCACGGACGAGGCTCCCGGCACCATCATCGTCGATACCAACAGCAAGTATCTTTATTACATCGACGGCCCGAACCGGGCGACGCGCTATGGCATCGGCGTCGGCCGCGACGGCTTCGGCTGGTCCGGTGTCGTCAAGGTTGGCCGAAAGGCCGAATGGCCGAGCTGGACGCCGCCGGCCGAGATGCGCGCGCGAGAGAGAGCGAATGGCCGCATCCTGCCGATCACGCAGCCCGGCGGCATCGACAATCCGCTCGGCGCCCGCGCGCTCTATCTCTACAAGGGTGGCCGCGACACGATCTTCCGCATCCACGGGACCAACCAGCCCTGGACCATCGGTCAGAACATGTCCTCGGGCTGCATCCGGATGATGAACGAGGATGTCGAACACCTCTATGAGCGCGCCGGGATCGGCACGAAAGTCGTCGTCATCGGCCCCGGCAGCAAGCCCGGCGACACCTATTTCGACGATCGCGGCGTCGACATTTTCCGCACGATTTTCGGCGGGTGACGGCCGCACCGGACCTCTCCTCACCCGAGGACCAGCCCTCTTCCCGCACGCGGGGAGAGGGGACAGGGACCTCTTCCGCGAGTCCCATCTTCCACTCAAAACGGGAGAAGGTGCCGGCAGGCGGATGAGAGGCCCCGCTCACCCCCTGACTGTCACAACCCCGCCGGCTTCGGACCGCCATAGGCCCAGTCGAGCAGCTCCACCGTGTGCAGGATCGGTATCTCCGTGCCGCTGGCGATCTGGGTGATGCAGCCGATATTCCCGGTGGCGATCACTTCAGGCTTGGTCGCCTCTATATTTCTGACCTTCCGCGCCTTCAGCTTCGCCGAGATCTCCGGCTGCAGAATGTTGTAGGTGCCGGCCGAACCGCAACAGAGATGACCCTCCGCCGGCTCGCGCACCGAAAAGCCCGCCCGTTTAAGGAGCTGCTTCGGTGCCGCGGTGATTTTTTGTCCATGCTGCATCGAGCATGCGGAGTGGTAGGCAACGGTGAGATTCCGTGGTCCCTGCTCCGGCAGGTCGAGGGTCGCGAGATATTCGGTGACGTCCTTTGCCAGCGCGGAAACCCTCGCAGCCTTCTCAGCATAGGCCGGGTCGAGCCGCAGCATATGGCCGTAATCCTTGATCGTCGTCCCGCAGCCGGATGCGGTGATGATGATGGCGTCGAGCCCATCCTCCTCCGCCGCCTTCAGCCAGACATCGATGTTGTGCCGGGCAGCCTTCAGCCCCTCTTCATCCCGTCCCATGTGGTGTACGAGTGCCCCGCAACAGCCCTCTCCCGCCGAAACGACGACCTCGACTCCTTGGCCCGTGAGCAGACGGATGGTCGCATCGTTGATTTCCGGCCGCAGCACCGGCTGCGCGCAGCCGGTCAGAAGCGCGACGCGGGCGCGTGGCGTGCCCTTTGCCGCGTAGACCGCCGGCTTTGCCCCCCGCGATGCCGGCATCGCGCTCGGCGCCAGATCGAGCATGACGCCGAAGGTCCTGAGGAAGGGAACCCTCTTCAGCAATCCGGCGAGCGGGCGCGCAAGACCGGCAGCCCCGAGCGCCAGCCGGAACCGTGACGGATAAGGAAGAGTGGCGGCAATGACGGCGCGGGCGAGCCGGTCCTTGAACGGCCGCTTGTAGGTCTTCTCGATATGGGCGCGGGCGTGGTCGACAAGATGCATGTAGTCGACACCCGAGGGACAGGTGGTCAGGCAGGAAAGACACGAGAGACAGCGGTCGATATGGGTGACCGTCTCGCTGTCTGCCGCACGGCCGTTTTCGAGCATGTCCTTGATCAGATAGATCCGCCCGCGCGGACTGTCGAGTTCGTCGCCGAGAACCACGTAGGTCGGACAAGTGGCCGTGCAGAAACCGCAATGCACGCATTTGCGCAGGATCGTTTCGGATTCGGCGACATGCGGGTCGGCGAGCTGCTCAGGGGAGAAGTTGGTCTGCAACCGAGTACTCCATGTGGCGCCTTGCGCCTTGGATCACTTTGATCTCCGTCGGGCTGGCCGGAAATCGCCATGATCGATTCTCTTCGTCTTAGGCCGATCTTTTAGACCGCACGATGGCGAAAGGTCCCTTCGCCTAGTTCTGGAGCAACGCGGCCGCGCGCCCTGGATTGAATATGCCCGACGGGTCGAATTGGGCGCGGATACGTTCCGATAATTGTGCCACGGCCGGGGACTGCGGTTCGAAGGCCGGAATGCGGCCGCGCGCCTCCTCGTCGGCACGCAGAAGCGCCGCATGTCCGCCGCCGACCGCGCCGATATAACGGCGGAGCAGTTCCGCCTCCGGGTCTGCCTCCATGCGCAGCCAGACCAGACCACCCTGCCAGTCGTAGAAGGCATCGACGCCGGTCTGCAGGCGCAATGCGGCGACGAGCTGATGGCCCGCGGAAGGGGCGACCGATACGCGCCACAAAGGCCGTCTGGTGCCATCGGCATAAGGCTTCACGTCGCGGATTTCCGTCCAGAGGGTTCCTGTCTGCGCCTCGTCGAGTTGCGAAATCCGCCCGAAGCGCGACAGTTTTTCGCCGAGCTTCTCCGCCCGAATGGCAACGGATGCCGCAAGGCCTTCGAGCCGGAGCACCGTTGCGGCGCCATCCGGCAATACGCCGTCGAGAAAGCGGCTGCGCACGCTTTCCGGCAGATGCGACGCACCCGAAACCTCCACCGGCTGCGCCATGGCCTCCGCCATCACCGCAGCGGCTTCCGCATCGTTCAGCCCGGAGACGACGACGGTCGCCGCCGCCGGCGGGAGTGGCTGCACCTTGAAGGTGACTTCGGTCAGAATGCCGAGCGTGCCGTAGGACCCCGCCATGAGCTTGACGAGATCGAGCCCGGTCACGTTCTTCATCACCCGGCCGCCGGCCTTGATGAGTTCTCCCCGGCCATTGACGAAACGCACCCCGAGCAAGCTGTCGCGAGCGGCACCGGCGACGTAGCGGCGAGGCCCGGAGACATTGGCGGCGAAGACCCCGCCTATCGTGGGTTTGCCCGTCGTTGCGAAAATCGGCCGGTGGTCCATCGGTTCGAAGGAGAGCATCTGGCCCTTGGCGTGCAGTGCCGCCTCGACTTCGGCGAGCGGCGTTCCGGCAAGCGCACTCATGGTCATCTCGGCCGGGTCATAGGTGACGATGCCGGAAAGACGCCTGCTCGAGAGCGTTCTGTCAGCACGCGTGGGATTGCCTAGACCTGCGCGCGTGCCGCCGCCGACTACGGCGAGCGTGACGCGCTCGGCCGCCGCGGACCGCACGACGGACGCGATCCCCTCCTCGCTTGCCGGCTCGAAATGGACGATCATGCCGCGGGCCGCCCTTCGAGCGGAAAAACCTTCGACGGGTTCATAAGCCATTGCGGATCGAAGGCGGCGCGCGCCGCCATCTGCTGGCCGAGATCGGCCCTGCTGTACTGGTGCAGCATCAGATCGCGTTTCTCGATGCCGACGCCGTGTTCCCCGGTCAGGCAGCCGCCCGCCTCGACACAGAGCTTCAGTATGTCGTTGCCGGCAGCTTCCGCGCGGGCAGCTTCCTCCGGATCATTGATGTTGTAGAGGATCAGCGGATGCATGTTGCCGTCGCCGGCATGGAAAACATTCGCAACGCGCAGGCCGTAGCCGGCGACGATCTCGCCGGTCCGCCTCAACACATGGGAGAGCTGGCTCAGCGGCACCGTTCCGTCCATGCAGATATAATCGGCAATCCGGCCGGTTGCGCCGAAAGCCGACTTACGCCCCTTCCAGATCAGTGCCGCTTCCAGAGCCGATTGCGATTCCTTGATCGTCATCACGCCGTGGCGGCGGGCGATCTCGATAATGCCGGCGAGCATTGCGTCCATTTCGGCCTCGGAGCCTTCCACTTCGACGATCAGCAATGCTTCGACGTCGAGGGGATAGCCGGACTGGGCGAAAGCCTCGCAGATATCGATCGCCGGCTTGTCCATGAATTCGATTGCGACGGGGATGATGCCCGATCCGATGATATCGGCGACGCAGCTGCCGGCGGACTCGGAGGAGGCAAACCCGAAGAGGACGGGCCGCGCTCCCTCGGGCTTCGCAATCAGCCGCACCGTCGCTTCCGTGACGATGCCGAGCTGCCCCTCCGAACCGCAGACGAGCCCAAGCAGGTCGTATCCCGGCGCGTCGAGCGCCTTGCCGCCGAGTTCGATCACGGTGCCATCGAAAAGCACCATCTTGACACCCAGAAGGTTGTTGGTCGTAACCCCGTACTTCAGACAGTGCGCGCCGCCGGAATTCATCCCGATGTTCCCGCCTATTGTGCAGGCGAGCTGCGAACTCGGATCCGGCGCATAGAAGAAGCCGTCGGCCGAAACTGCATCGGAAATATTGAGATTGGTCACGCCCGCCTGAACCGTCGCCGTGCGGTTGAACAGGTCGATATCCAGGATGCGCGACATCTTCGAAAGACCGACGACGATCGCGTCCTCCTGAGGAATGGCGCCGCCGGAGAGAGAGGTGCCGGCGCCCCGCGGCACGATCGGAATGCCGTAGCGGCTGCAATATTTGAGCACCGCGGCCACCTGCTCCGTCGTCTGAGGAAGGACGACCGCGAGCGGCATCCGCCGATAGGCGATAAACGCATCCGTCTCGAAGGGCTTGAGGCCGCGCTCGTCGCTGATGAGGCCGCCTTCCGGCAACAGATCGGCAAGATCGGCGACGATTTCCCGCCGACGGTCGAGGACGGCCTGCCTTGGCTTCAGAAAGCCGATCGTCTCCGGCATGAGCGCCTCCCATTCACAGCAAAGTGGTATTTTTTGCTTACCACTAATGCATGTCGCCCAAAAGTGCGCGGCGGACTTGAGACGAGGACATACACAAGCAATGACCTCAGCGCATCCCGCTCTAACCTTTTACAGGGCTGGACGGACACCCGGCAAATGTTAATGATCTTTTCGCCTTTGGAAACAATGATCAGGATTGATGACGAATCTAGGCGATCTCGAGATTTTCGCGCGGGTGGTGTCGACCGGCAGCATGTCGGCGGCGGGACGCGCGCTCGGTTTTTCCGCAGCCGTGATTTCCAAACGTATCAAGCGGCTCGAAGACAGGCTGGGCACGCGGCTCCTGCAGCGCACGACTCGGCAGATTTCGCTGACGGAGGCCGGCCAGGGTTTCTATGACCGCGTACTCGGCATTCTCGCCGGTCTGGAGGAAGCGGAGGCCTATGCTTCGGGCCGCTCGTCCCAGGTCCAGGGGACTCTGCGCATTTCCGCGCCGACCTCCTTCGGCCGCATGCACATCGCACCGCATCTGACCGGTTTCATGAAGGACCATCCCGACCTGAAGCTGCACATCGTGCTGACCGACGATTTCACCGACATCGTCGCAGAAGGTTTCGACCTCGCCATTCGAATAGGCGAACTCAGCGATTCGAGCCTCGTCGCCCGTAAGCTCGCGCCGGTGCGCCGGCTTCTCTGCGCGGCACCGAGCTATGTCGCCCGTCATGGAGCGCCGACGGAGATCGGCGAACTCGCGCATCACATCTGTCTGCCGGCGCACAACAACGACAACTGGAAGCTGGAGGGGCCCGACGGCAGCCTCTCCTACCGGCCGGAGGGACCGCTCGTCACCAACTCGTCGGAAATCATCCGCGAAGCGGTGATTGCCGGTGCCGGCATCGCCCTGCGGTCCACCTGGGACATCGGCAGGGAACTTCGGGAGGGTCGCCTGGTTCAGGTGCTGCCGCAATGGGAAGGATCGCACAAGCTGACGCTTTCGGCGGTCTATCCGAGCCGGCAATTCCTACCGGCCAAGGTCAGGCAGTTCATCGACTATCTCGCCGCACTCTACGGCCCGGTGCCCTACTGGGAGCAATAGACTATCCGTGCTCGTCGTGATGCCGGCGAATGCGCCGGACCACCAGCCAGACCCCGGCGACCGCGAAGGGAACGGCGAGGCCCGTCAGGAGACCGGGATCAACGGGTATTTCATGACTGACGGCCTTGGCGAGGTAGCCGAAGAGCCCGACGACATAATAGGAAATCGCCGCGACCGACAATCCTTCGACAGTCTGCTGCAGGCGCAATTGCAGCTTGGCGCGGCGATCCATCGAATTCAACAGGGCGCTGTTCTGCCGTTCCAGTTCGACGTCGATCCAGCTTCTCAGGAGAGCCGTAGCGCGAGCGAGCTTGCGCGAAAGGTTCGCCTGCCGCTCCTCGACCGACTGACAGGTGCGCATTGCCGGCGCCAGCCTGCGTTCGAGGAAGGTGCCGATGGTCTCGTAACCGGGCACCGGCGTTTCGGAAAGCGTGCGGATGCGTTCCTGGACAATGCCATAATAGGCGCGGCTGGCGCCGAAGCGATAGAGGCTGAGGGCGGCACCCGCTTCGAGATCGGCGGCAAGGCGGGTGATCTCCGCCAGCATCTCGTCAGCCTCCTCGCGGACGTTTTCCTTCATGCGCTGCGTCACCGCCGTCAGGCCGTCCTCGGTGCGGCGGATCTCCGGCGACAGCGACTGTGCAAGCGGCAGGCCGAGAATGGCGAGCGTGCGGTAGGTCTCGATGTCGAGCAGGCGCTGCACCAGGGCGCCCGTTCCCGCCTCCGTCATGCCGCGATCGATGACCAGCACCTGGGTCAGCCCGTCGCCGTTCTGGCGAAAGTCGGTCAGGAGCACCGCCTGGCCATTCTTGGTTTCGCTGTAACAGAGGCTCGTGGGATCGAAAGCCGCGATCGCCTCGCGGGTCTCCGGCGTATCGGGGCGGATTTCCAGACGAACTCCGGAGATCAGCGAGCCCGGGGGCGAAAAACCGTCGCCGAACGGATGGATCGGCACCTCGCCACCGAAGCTTTCCGGCGCGGGCGCGTCCCAGAAATAGGTGGAGAATTCCGTGTGCCGCTCCCAGCGCAGCGTTCCCTGTCCCCAGGGGATCGCGTGGTGATTGGCGTCGCGACCGGGCGGGGCGATGCCGCGCGAGCGCGACAACTCGGACATCACGGCGTGATCGACGATCGACCCGCCCTCCGTCATGAAGGCGAGTTGAAAGATGACGCGCGGAGTCGTCACCAGTGCATAGGGCCGTGAATGGACCTCGCCGAGCGCCTGGGCGCGCATGGGCGCCACCGGAAATGCAAAACTGCCCTTTGGCATGAAGCGCTTCTTCCCCCTCACGCGTTCATCACCACCTTCTTATCAACGGATAAGGTAAAAAGAACAGGGCGCTTTGACGCAGTTCGATCTTTGTCAACGCCGGCAGAGTGGACAATCAATTTGACCACTTGATGGGTCCTGTTAGATTGCCGAATGGAAGCGGAGGCCGGCGACACCTGTGCACAATCCCCTTGGCGCTCCGGGAGACGTGGCCGTGACCGAAGACCAGGACGACCTTTATGCCCGTATCAGCCATAGCCGGACGGCCGACGAGGTGGTGCAGCAGATCGAGCTTCTGATCCTCGAGGGGGTGTTACGCGACGGCGATCGCCTGCCGGGCGAGCGAGAACTCTCCAGGCGCTTCGACGTGTCGCGGCCGATCCTGCGTGAGGCGCTCAAGGAGTTGGAGGCGCGCGGTCTCGTCGACAGCCGGCATGGCGGCGGCACGTTCGTCGCCGATGTGGTCGGTCAGATCTTTTCCAAGCCCCTGATCGAGCTCATCGGACGCCACCACAAGGCGACCCAGGACTATCTCGAATACCGGCGCGAACTCGAAGGCTTGACGGCGGAACTGGCGGCGACCCGGGCAACCGACTTCGACCGCGACATTCTTACCCGCGTCATCAAGCGCATGCGCGCCGCACACGAGAGCGGCAACTTCGCCGAAGAACTCGAAGCCGATATCGAACTGCACAATGCTATCGGCGAAAGCGCTCATAACATCATCCTGCTTCACACCCTCAGGGCCTGTTACAGGCTGCTGACCCAAGGCATCTTCTTCCACCGCAATTCCGTCTTCGACGCGCCCGGCGCGCGCGACCAGCTTCTCGCGCAGCACGAGGCGATCTATGCGGCGATCATGGTCGGCGATCCGCAAACCGCCAAGGCTGCCGCGCAGAGGCACATCGATTTCGTCGCCACGGCGGCGCGCGAGGCCGAGCGCAGCGGAGAGTGGGTGCGCATTGCCCGTCTGCGCCTGCAGCAGCGTGATCGCGCGGGTTCCTGACCGGTCGCGGGCCCGACAAGCGCAAAAGTACGGGTGGCGAGTGCCCCTTGGTAAAATTCCAGCCGATTTCCTACATATGGTCGTATGGGACAGTGGTTCTGTCGGAACCGCGACTCCGCGCTTTGCGTTAGTTGGGTGATGTATAGTCCCGAAAAGGAAGAGCGTGAATCCGAATGAATGCGGCGCGTTTGACGAACGCATTTACAGCGGCATGCGACGGTTCATACTCGGGTTGCGCGCGGCAACCACTGATTCGTTGAGGAGTATGGGGAATTTTGAACTTTCTGCACCGGCTCGCTTCTGATGTGCAACTTATGCTGCGTCGCCCGGCGCGAATGCAGTATGCGGCGCTGTGCTATCGCCTTGCCAAGAAGACGAATGCGCTGGAAATCCTGGTGATCACCAGCCGCGACACAGGCCGGTGGGTCATCCCCAAGGGGTGGCCGATGCAGGGCAAGCAGGCACACGAGGTCGCGGAGCGCGAGGCCTACGAGGAAGCCGGGGTGAAGGGCAAGGTGCAGAGGGCCGCCATCGGCGCCTACGTCTATCAGAAGCGGATGGACCACGGCCTGGAGATCTCCTGCAAGGTGCAGGTGCATGCGCTCGAAGTCGAGGACTTCTGCAAGAACTTCCCGGAGAAAGGTAGCAGGCGGCTGGAATGGGTCGACTATCGTGAGGCGGCAAAGCGCGTTGCAGAGCCTTCGCTGAAAGAGCTTATCCTCGATTTCGGCAAACGCCTCGACCCAGACCCGGAGCAGCGGCCGAAAGCCTCCAGCAACTGACGGCGAGGCGGAAGCCCACGGCATCCGCCCCGACGACTGGTCGAACACGCAAGCTCGCCGCAGGCTGCGACATGCCGGCTCGGGTAACGCCCCGGCCGAAGCCCCCCGCCCCCTCGTCAATTCCTCTTGAATACGCCCGTTTGTGCCGCTACTGGCGAATATTACAGTTGGAGAACAGCCATTGGCCAAGCCGCGACCGCGCCTCGAAAAGCTGACGCTCGACAAGGATCTCGACAAGTTCAGCCTTGCCGAGGAAGCGTCGCATCACGTCATGCGCAGATTGGCTGCTCCCGGACTTGCCGCTCTCTTCCTGGTCCTCAGCATGGGTTTCGCGGCGAGCTATTTCACGGGCGCCTCCGGTGCGGCCGTGGTGGTGGCGGCAGCGGCGGTCGCGGGCTACATGGCGATGAACATCGGCGCCAACGACGTCACCAACAACGTCGGAGCGGCGGTCGGCGCAAAGGCGATATCGATGCCGGTGGCGCTGGGGATTGCGGCGGTGTTCGAGATAGCCGGAGCGCTGATCGCCGGCCGTAAGGTCACGCTGACCGTAGAGGCCGGGATCATCGACGGCACGCAGGTGGTCGGCGCCGAAGGGCTGGTCTGGGTGATGCTTTCGGCGCTTATCTCATCGGCGATCTGGATCAATATCGCGACCTACTCGCGTGCGCCCGTTTCGACGACGCATTCGCTCATCGGCGGCATTATCGGCGCAGGCGTCGCCGCCGCCGGGCTTTCCAGCGTCAAGTGGTGGGCGATCGCCGGCATCACAGCGAGCTGGACGATTTCGCCCGTGCTCGGCGGGATCATTGCCGCACTCTTCCTCGCCTTCTTGAAGGAGTTCGTCATCTATCGCGATGACAAGATCTCGGCCGCCCGGCGCTGGATGCCTGTCGTCCTCGGCGTCACCGCCGGTTCGTTCACCGCCTATGTCGCGGTCTTTGCAATCGACCATCTGGCTTCTGTTCCGCTTCCGACCGGCCTGGCGATCGGCGGACTGGCGGGGATCGTTTGCTACATCGTGTCGAAGCCGTGGATCCACCGCCAGTCGGAAGGCCTCGAAAACCGCAACCAGTCGCTTCGCAAGCTGTTCCGCCTGCCGCTCATCTTCTCGGCCGCCCTGCTCTCCTTCGCCCATGGCGCAAACGACGTATCGAACGCGATCGGCCCGCTGTCGGCGATCGTCTCGGCTGTCGACGGCGTGATCTCGACCGCGGATTCGGAGGCCCCCTTCTGGGTACTCCTCATCGGCGCACTCGGCATTTCGGTGGGTCTTCTGCTCTACGGTCCGCTGCTGATCCGCGTCGTCGGCGAGGAAATCACGCGTCTCAACCCGATGCGCGCCTTCTGCGTGGCGCTTGCGACCGCCGTGACGGTTCTGCTTGCCTCGGCTCTCGGCCTGCCGATCAGTTCCACCCACACGGCGGTGGGCGCCGTGTTCGGCGTCGGCTTCTTTCGCGAGTGGTACACGCGTCACTCGCAACGGCGGCTCGAATATGTCCGGCGCAAGACGGGCCAGACCGAATTCATGGAAAAGGGCGAGGCGAACTTTGCGGAAGTGCGCCGCCGGCGCCTGGTGCGGCGCTCCCACTTCCTGACCATCGTCGCCGCCTGGGTCATCACGGTTCCCGTGTCTGCGCTGCTCTCGGCCTTTCTCTATCTCGTCCTCTCCGGTCTGTTTCTCTAGAAGGTACCCGATACCGATGCGCGCCAATTTCCGCATGCAGCGACTGTTCATCGAGAACCAGCTCCACGCCGGAGCGAAACACGAAGCCACCAGGGAGCAGTTCAACTATCTCATCAACGTCCTGCGCCTGGGTGAAGGCGCATCGCTTCTGGTCTTCAACGGCCGGGACGGCGAATGGCGGGCGGAGATAGCCATGCCTTCGCGCAAGCATGCGGTTCTCGTCGCGGTCGAACAGACGCGCCCTCAGCCCGCCCCTTGCGATCTCGTCTACCTGTTTGCGCCTCTCAAAGTAGGGCGGCTCGATTATCTCGTGCAGAAGGCGGTGGAGATGGGCGCCGGCGTGCTGCAGCCGGTCATGACCCAGCATGTCCAGGGAAAGATCGGCAGCCTCGAACGCGTTCGCGCCAACGTCATCGAAGCGGCGGAGCAATGCGGCGTGCTCGGCATCCCGGCAGTCGAGGAACCGCGCAAGCTCGAGGACCTTCTCATGGACTGGCCGCGCGACCGGCGCATCGTCTTCTGCGACGAGGGAAACGACAGCCAGAATCCACTGCCCATCCTCGAGGGAATTGCCGAACGCCGGCTGGCGCTCCTGATCGGGCCGGAGGGCGGCTTTTCGGAGGCGGAGCGGGATCTGCTGCGGAGCCGTGACTTCGTGACGGCGATCCCTCTCGGGCCGCGCATCCTGCGCGCCGACACCGCGGCAGTGGCTGCGATGGCCGTCATTCAGGCGACGCTCGGCGACTGGCGATGATGCTCCATCCGCTTGCTCCTAGTTTTTTTGAGGGCATCTTGAAAGAAATTGACTTGCGCCGCACTTGATTACGGTTCAAGCACTCCATCCGATCCTGCTGACCCCGCAGGAGCCGCCCAGGCAAAGAAGACGAATATGGCCCGAGACACTACCGACCAGACGCCGGTTACCTCTGTCGCTGAACTGACCGCCTATCTGGCATCCGGATCGAAGCCGAAGGAAAAGTTCCGGATCGGCACCGAACATGAGAAGTTCGCCTTCTTCAAGGCGGACAACAGCCCGGTGCCCTATTTCGGCGAGGCCAGCATCCAGGCGCTCCTGAACGGTATGGCCGAAAGGAACGGCTGGGAGCCGATCGTGGACGAGGGGAATGTCATCGGCCTTGCCGAGCCCTCGGGCAATGGAGCGATTTCGCTCGAGCCGGGCGGGCAATTCGAGCTTTCCGGCGCGCCGCTCGAGAATCTCCATCAGACCTGCAAGGAATCCAACCAGCACCTTGCCGTGCTTCGGGAAATCGCCGAACCGCTCGGCATCCGTTTCCTCGGCATCGGCGGCAGCCCCAAATGGAGTTTCGCCGAGACGCCGCGCATGCCGAAGTCGCGCTACGCCATCATGACGCGCTACATGCCCAAGGTGGGCAGCAAGGGCCTCGACATGATGTATCGCACCTGCACGATCCAGGTTAACCTCGACTTCTCCTCGGAAGAGGACATGCGGCGGAAGATGCAGGTCTCCCTGAAGCTGCAGCCGCTCGCCACCGCCCTCTTTGCGAGCTCCCCCTTCACCGAAGGCAAGCCGAACGGGCTGCTTTCCTGGCGGGGCGACATCTGGCGCGATACCGACAACCGGCGCTCGGGCCTGTTGTCGACGGCCTTCAAGCCGGACTTCGGCTTCAGCGACTATGTGGAATGGGCGCTCGACGTCCCCATGTATTTCGTCGTCCGCGACGGGCATTACCATGACTGCACCCATGTCACCTTCCGTCAGTTCATGAATGGGGCGCTGAAGGGCGAAATTGCCGAGTGGCAGCCGACTATGGGCGACTGGACCAATCATCTGTCGACTCTCTTTCCCGACGTCCGTCTGAAGCGTTTTCTCGAAATGCGCGGGGCAGACGGCGGCCCCTGGCGGCGGATCTGCGCCCTGCCGGCGTTCTGGGTCGGCCTGCTCTACGATGACGAGGCCCTGTCGGCAGCCGAGGAATTGACCCGCGATTGGGGTTACGAAGAGGTCCTGGCACTCAGAGATGCCGTGCCCGCAAAGGCGCTCGCGGCCGAATTCCGGTCGAGGTCGCTTTTCGATGTCGCGCGCGAGGTTCTCGCCATTTCACGCAACGGCCTCAAGCGCCGCAACCGGCTGAACGGCGACGGCATCGACGAAAGCCAGTTCCTGGCACCGCTTGACGAAGTGCTGGCGAAGAAGGCGACGCTCGCGGAAGACATGCTCTCGCTCTATCACGGCCGCTGGAACGAATCGGTGGAACCGGTTTTCGCCGACTACCAATACTGAGCGGACCCTCTACCCGGACGGAGCGCAGCCGACATGCTCCTTCCGCCCCCCGTCCGGCGCTTCAGAAAAAGCGGTTTCCAGCCCTCCAATTCCCGTTATAGTGCAAGGACATGCGTCGCTCGTCCCGGGAAGGAACGCCAATGGCACCGCTTTTTGACATGTTCGCGCAGGCGCAGAACGGCCACGCCATCGAACTGATGGCTAAACAATTCGGGCTCGCGCAGGAGCAAATGGCGAAAGCCACGGCAGCGCTGATGCCCGCATTTTCCACCGGCTTCAAGTACAATACGACGAACCCCTACGACTTCGGCGCGCTGCTGACGGCGCTCTCGACCGGCAATTACGCCCGGTATTTCGAAGACATGAGCCAGGCGTTCACACCCCAGGGTGTCGCAGATGGCAACGGCATTCTCGGCCAGCTTTTCGGCTCGAAGGAAATGTCGCGCGCGATCGCGGCGCAGGCGGCACAGATGACGGGGATCGGCCAGGAGATCTACAAGCAGATGCTGCCGGTGATGGCGAGCACGCTGATGGGCGGGCTCTTCAAACAGACCACGGGGCAGATGAGCGGTGGGCTCGCCGACAATCCGATGATGACGCTGATGCAGCAATGGATGGAGGCGACAGGCCTCGCCAAAAAGCCCGAACCGCAGTCCAACCCCTTCGACAATCCTTTCACCCAGGCGATGCAGGGCTTCTTCGGCATGGGCAAGGCGGGAGAAACGGGCAAGGCCGGGGAAAAGCCGAAAGCAGCCGACCTTTTCGCCGACAATCCGTTCTTCAAGGCCTATGCGGAGATGATGCGGGGCGCCGACACGGCGCAGAAAGCGCCGGCCGATAACCCGGCCTTCGCCCAGTTTTCGCAGGCGATGAACAGCCTCTTCGACAGCGGGCTGGAAATGCAAAAGGAATATCAGAAGAGCATCGACGCCCTGTTCGAGAGCTACAAGGGCGGCTCGGGCGGCAAGGCCTAGCCGCCGGGATTGCCCCTCTCCGCGGGACGGGCACGCGCTCGACTGGCCTCCGCCATGATTTATTCCCAAACTGGAAACATGCCGATAAATCGGTGAGGAAAGCTGCGTCCGAGCACCGCGCCGCTCCTTATCGGAAGCGCAAAAAAGCCCGGTACACGTCTTGGCATGTACCGGGCAAGCAGCAGGGTCTATTGGCTCATACCCTGCGGGGAACTTTCACGACGTGCCATCGGCACGATCCGAAATTCGCGGCATGATCCGCGCGAGGCGAAGATTTCGCAGATCATGCCGCACTGGCGCATCCGAGGCGGCGGGACGCACCATGAGGGGTCAATCGTGGCGCACTCCCCTGTAGAAGAGGTTCGCCCGATTGCGTGAGGCGCGCGTCAGGTAGCTGCCAGGGTTTTCGAAGAAGGCCGAGGTCAGCGCCTCGTGCAGGTCTTCGCGTTTCAAACCCATGTCCAGCAACTGGCGATCGTCGAGATCCTGCAGGCGGGCAATCTGGCAGCGGTTTCGATAAAGGCGCCAGACGGCCGTCAGCACGCCGATGATGCCTGTTGTGCGGGCTGCAGGCGACTGCCTGCTCGCAACGAGGCCGAAACCGGAGGCGTGGTGGGTCGTGCGCATGACGGAACTCCTTTTCGCGGGCACGAAGAAACCCGTCCCCTGCGGGGAGGTTTTTCGCAGGGGCAGGCGGAAATACTTTTGGCGAACCGGCGACTATTTTGGCCGGAAAGATTGACGTGGTTTGCGGATTATCATTCGCAAATCCTTATTGATCAGTCCAACGAATGTTTTTAATGATATTCATCAAACAATCTTATAGGTATTCCGGCCATGTCCGCACCGCTCGATATCGACCAGCTGCAAACCTTCGTAGCAATCGCAGACACGGGCAGCTTCACCAAGGCGGCCGACCGTGTCTTCAAGACTCAATCCGCCGTGTCGATGCAGATGCGACGCCTGGAAGAGCGGATCGGCAAGCCGCTTTTCATGAAGGATGGCCGGGGCAACCGGCTGACCGTCGAGGGCGACAGGCTCCTCAATTTTGCCCGCCGGATGATCCGCCTCAACAATGAGGCAATCGCCTCCTTCGACGACAACCGCCTCGAGGGCACGCTGCGGATCGGCACACCGGACGACTACGCGGACCGCTACATGCCCGAAATCATCGTCCGCTTCGCCAAGACGCATCCGAACGTCGAGCTCTACATCGTTTGCGAGCCTTCGGTGGACCTCGCGGAAAAAATGGCGAAGGGCGATCTCGACATCGCGCTCGTCACCCACAATCCGCGTGCGCGGGCTTCCGACGTCGTACGAACCGAACCGCTCTGCTGGGTCAGCTCCATCAATCATCCGCTGCCCGAGAATGCCCCAATCCCGCTTGCGGTCGGCCGGCGCGACTGTCAGTGGCGGCAGGCTGCCTGCGCGGCGCTCGATGCGACCGGCAAGGAATATCAGATCCTGTTCACGAGCTGGTCCTCGACCGTCGTTGCCGCGGCGGTGCTCGCCGGCATGGCGGTCTCCGTCCTTCCGGAGTCGGCACTGCGACCGGGCATGAAGGTGCTGACGCTGGCCGACGGCTTCCCGTCGCTGGCGCCGGTGCAGATCGGCATCATGAAGCGCCCCGGCCTTTCGCCGTCGCTGTCGAACGCGATCACCAATCACATTACCGCCTGCCTGGACAACATCACGCCGATCACCGTCAACGACGATCTCGAAGGCGATCTCAAGGGCTATCCCCGTTATCCGCGCCTCAGACAGAGCCATATGCTGCCGGGCTGGTGAGCCGCTTACATATCTCCTCCAATGACGAAGGCCACGCCTTGCTGAGGCGTGGCCTTCGCGCTTGCCGGAACGGGCGCCGGACTACTCGGCGGCCGTGCTGATCGTGTCCGCCTCGTAGCCGTGGGCGGTCTTCAGCGCCTGGCGGACGCCCGCCTCGTATTCCGGGTGAACGCGGGCGAAATGAATGAGCTGCCGCTCGATGATCTCGCCCGGGACGCCGCCCATGGCGGCCGCGATGTTGGAGAAAAGGCGCGACTTCTGCCCCTCGTCGAAGAGGTCGAACAGCGCCCGCACCTGAATGTAGTCGTCATTGCCGACGCGGTGGTCGTAGCGGGACATGTCGCCGTCTATTCTGAGCGGCGGTTCCTTGGCCAGCGGCTGTTCGGCCGGTCCATTGAAGGAGTTCGGCTCGTAATAGGCGTCCGGATTGCCGGTGCGGATGCCGCCATAGGTGTTCATCTGACCGTCGCGATGGTAGTGGTGAACCGGGCAGCGCGGCTGGTTGATCGGGATGTGTTCGTAATGCGTGCCGAGGCGGTAGCGGTGGGCATCCGCGTAGGAGAATATGCGGGCCTGCAGCACCTTGTCCGGCGAGAAGCCGATGCCGGGAACGATATTGGAGGGCGAGAAGGCTGCGTTCTCGATCTCGGCAAAATAGTTTTCCGGGTTGCGGTTGAGCTCCAGCACGCCGATCTCGATCGCCGGGTAGTCGGCATGCGGCCAGACCTTGGTCAGGTCGAACGGGTTGTAGGGCGTCTTCTCCACGTCGAGCTCCGGCATGATCTGCACCTGAACCGTCCAGCGCGGGAAAGCCCCGTTCTCGATCGCGTAGAACAGTGCCTCCTGATAGCCCTCGCGGGTCTTGCCGATGACCGTTTCGCCTTCCTCGTTCGTGAAGAACTTGTGGCCCTGCTGGGTCTTGAAGTGGAACTTGACCCAGTAGCGTTCGCCCGCGTCGTTCCAGAAGGAATAGGTGTGCGAGCCGTAGCCGTTCATATGCATCGGCGTCTGCGGGAGGCCGCGGTCGGACATCAGGATCGTCACCTGATGCAGGCTTTCCGGCGACAGGGACCAGTAGTCCCACATGGCAGTGGCGGAACGCAGATTGGTCTTCGGATGACGCTTCTGCGTGTGGATGAAGTCGGGGAACTTGTAGGGATCGCGAATGAAGAAGACCGGCGTATTGTTGCCGACGAGGTCCCAGTTGCCTTCCCCGGTGTAGAATTTAAGCGCGAAACCGCGGACGTCGCGCTCGTGGTCGGCGGCGCCCTGTTCGCCGGCGACAGTCGAGAAGCGGGCCAGCATCGGCGTTTCGGCGCCGGGCTGGAGACACTTCGCTCTCGTATATTGCGAGATGTCGCCGGTGATTTTCAGCGTGCCGAAAGCACCCCAGCCCTTGGCATGGACGACGCGTTCCGGAATGCGCTCGCGGTTCTGATGCGCCAGCTTCTCGATGAGCTGATAATCCTGCAGCATGATGCCGCCACGCGGCCCTGCCGTCAGCGAATTCTGGTTGTCCGGCACCGGCGCCCCGGCGGTGGTGGTGATCGTCGGACGATCTGTCATCACATCCCTCCTGTCTCGACGTTGCGGCTTCCGAAGCTCCTGAGGAGCGTGACGGCTGAACGACAGCAGCCACGATCGGCACAGCGCATGGAATGCCTTGGCACTGGTTTCTCCCATCCCGCGACGATAATCTCCAATTGTATTTCCTGCTGGTTACGATAAGATTTTCCTATCATGTTGACACTCAGGCAGATGCGTTACTTCGATGCCCTCGCGGCCACTCGCCACTTCGGCAAGGCGGCCGAACTCACCCATGTCAGCCAGCCGGCGCTCTCTGCGCAGATCATGGAGATGGAAGAACATCTGGGCGTGAAGCTGGTGGAGCGGAGCCGCGCCGGCGTTTTCCTGACCGTCAAGGGCGAGGAAGTGCTGGCGCAGGTGCGCTCCATCCTCGCGGATGTCGGCAGATTGGAGGAGAGCGCCCGGACAAACACGGGCACTCTCGAGGGGCGGGTCCGCCTCGGGGTTATCCCGACGCTCGCGCCCTATCTCGTACCGAGGCTCATTCCCTACCTGCGCGAACGGTATCCGGCGATCGAAATAGAGCTCAAGGAGTCGCTTACCGACCGGCTCATCGCCGATCTCGGCGACGGCCGGCTGGATGCGGTCGTGGCGGCGCTGCCGGTCGACGCCGACGGCATCGTCACCCGGCCGCTGTTTTCCGACCGCTTCTATATGGCCGTGGCGGAGAACGACCGGCATGTGCTCATGTCGCCGATGACGGAAGAGCAGGTGGATATATCGCAGCTGCTGTTGCTCGAAGAAGGCCATTGCCTGCGTGATCAGGCGCTGGCCGTCTGCAATACGGCCGGCAAACGGCAGCTCCTGAGTTTCGGCGCCACGTCGATGGCAACGCTTTTGCAGATGGTGGCAAACGGCATGGGAATGACACTCATCCCCGAGATCGCGATACCGAGCGAAGCCGCACGCAACGCGATCCGGATCGTGCCCTTCGCCGCCCCGGAGCCCTCTCGTGAGATCGGGCTCATCTGGCGGCGCAGCAACCCGCGGTCGCGCGACATGGACGCGCTTGCAGACGCCATATCGGCCTGCGCCCGGGAGATCTCACGGGACGCTGCCGCGGCCGGACGGGGCGCGGCGAAAGCTGCGCCTCGTCCAGCCGCATGATCAAGCCAGCTTCGTCTTCAGGAATTCGACGGTCCGCTGCCAGGCGAGGTCGGCCGCCTCCTTGTTGTACCGCGCCGCCGAGGTGTCGTTGTTGAAAGCGTGGTTCACACCTTCATAGACGTGGATCGTCACGTCCTTGCCGTTTTCCGTCAGCGCTTTGCGGTAGGCCTCTATGCCGGCATTGATGCGCTCGTCGAGCCCGGCATAATGCAGCAGCAGCGCCGCCTTGATCTTCGGCACGTCCTCGGCCTTCGCCTGAGCGCCGTAATAGGCCACGCCGGCCTTGAGATCGGGTGCGTTCACGGCAAGCCTGTTGACGAGACCGCCGCCCCAGCAAAAGCCGATCGCGCCGACATTGCCGGTGCTTTCCGCATGGCCTTTCAGAAAGCTCACGGTGGCGACGGCATTCTCATTCGTCTCGGTTGCGTCGAGTGCGCTGATCATCTCCCGCGCCTTGTCCTCGTCGGCCGGTGTCCCACCGTCCGGCGACAGGAAATCGGGCGCAAGCGCCACGAAGCCTTCGAGCGCCATGCGGCGCGCTACGTCTCTTATGTGTGGGTTCAGGCCACGATTCTCGTGAATGACGATGACGGCGGGAAGCTTGCCGGACGCATCGGCGGGTCTGACGAGATATCCCTTCATTTCGCCGTCGGCGCCGGGATAGGTGATGTCCTCTCCCTTGATGCGCTCGTCCGTCTCGGCAATCACTTCGGCTTTGGCACTATTGGCAGCCAGCATCGGCGCGATTGCGGCGGCGGCCGCAGCCGTACCCGCGAGCGCCGTCAATCTCTCCATGAAACGGCGGCGATCCAAAGTGAGATGCGTATATTCGTCATAGGCATCGATCATCGCCTGGGTGATGACAGGCTTGTTCATGACGCTCTCCCTGGGGCTATGGCAGATCAAATGTCGCTGTAGCAGGCGGCAGCAGACCACCCGGCGACAGGATAGGTCAGCGGCACGGTCACGGACTTACAAAACTGCGTTACCTCAGCTCATCGCCATCCAGACGGAAAGCCATGTCCACATCGCGAAGAGCACGATGAAACCTGCCATGAACAGCGGCTGGCGAAAGCGAAGCCGATTGCTCGTGACGTGGATGAAGGCGTGAGCATAACGGAGCGCCACGAAAAGCCAGGCGAGACCAAGCGAGAGGAGATTGTCCGCCTCGGTGACGTAGAGCAGCACGCAGCAGAGATGGAAGAGAACCGGCAGCTCGAACTGGTTCGCGATGCTGTTTCGCACGATAAGGCTCTCGCCCGGCTCGCCGCGGTTTTCCCGGAACAGGGAAGCGTCGATCTCGCCCGACCTGATAAGCGATGCCCGACGCGTGGAGAGGAGCGCATAAAGCGCAAAGACAAGCGCGACATGGGCCACCATCGGCCAGAATATTTCGAAGCCTGTCATCGATGCTCTCAGCGTCAGCAATGGACATGGCGGACGCCGGACGGCGTCCGCCGATGATATCAGGCGCCGCCCGGATAGTTCGGGCTCTCGCGGGTGATCGTCACGTCATGGGCATGGCTCTCGCGGAGGCCGGCGCCGGAGATGCGAACGAAGGTGGCGCGCTCCTGATAATCCTTGATCGTGGCCCCGCCGACATAGCCCATGGAGGCGCGGAGGCCGCCGGCGAGCTGGTGCAGGACGCCGGAGACCGGCCCCTTGTAAGGCACCTGCCCCTCGATGCCTTCCGGCACGAGCTTCAGCGTGTCGCGGACTTCCGCCTGGAAATAGCGGTCGGCCGAGCCGCGCGCCATGGCGCCGACGGACCCCATACCGCGATAGGCCTTGAAGGACCGGCCCTGGTACAGGAAGACCTCGCCAGGGCTCTCCTCGGTTCCGGCGAGCAGCGAGCCGATCATCACGGCCGAAGCGCCGGCGGCGATCGCCTTGGCGACATCGCCCGAATATTTGATGCCGCCGTCGGCGATGATCGGGATGTCCGCGGCCTGTGCGGCCTCGACGGCCGCCATGATCGCGGCGAGCTGGGGCACGCCGACCCCGGCGACGATGCGCGTCGTGCAGATCGAGCCGGGGCCGATGCCGACCTTGACCGCATCCGCGCCGGCGTCGATCAGCGCCTTGGTACCGTCACCCGTCGCGACGTTGCCCGCCATGATGCGCACCGAGTTGGAAAGCTTCTTCACCCGCGCCACCGCATCGAGCACGCGCTGCGAATGGCCGTGGGCGGTGTCGACGACGATCAGGTCGACGCCGGCATCGATCAGCCGCTCGGCGCGCTCGAAACCGTCGTCGCCGACGCTGACGGCGGCGGCGGCGCGAAGCCGGCCCTGCGCATCCTTGGCGGCGTTCGGGTTGAGCTGGGACTTTTCGATGTCCTTGACCGTGATCAGGCCGACGCAGCGTCCTTCGGGATCGACCACGAGGAGCTTCTCGATCCGGTGCTTGTGCAGAAGGCGCTTTGCTTCCTGCTGATCGACGCTTTCCTTCACCGTGATAAGGTTTTCCCGCGTCATCAATTCGTAGATTTTCTGGGAAGGATCGGACGCGAAGCGGACGTCGCGGTTGGTGAGGATGCCGACGAGGCGCCCCTGCTTCTGCCCGCCGAGGCCGCCGTTTTCCACGACGGGAATGCCGGAAATGCCGTGCGCCTTCATCAGGCCGAGAGCATCCGCAAGCGTCGCATCCGGGCCGATCGTCACCGGATTGACGACCATGCCGCTTTCGAACTTCTTGACCTGCCGGACTTCTTCCGCCTGTTCGGCGGGCGTCAGGTTGCGGTGGATGACGCCGATGCCGCCGGCTTGTGCCATGGCGATCGCGAGCCGCGCCTCGGTGACGGTATCCATGGCCGCCGAGAGGATCGGAAGATTGAGTTCGATGTCCTGTGCGATGCGGGTGGCGATATTCGTCTGACCCGGCATCACCTCGGAATGTCCTGGCTGGAGCAGAACGTCGTCGAAGGTCAAAGCCTCCAGACCGGTTGCCGTTTCGATGATGCGCGCCATGGCCAGTTCCTCTTCAAATAAACGAAAAATCCCCGGGGACGCTCAGCGACTTGTCCACCGGGTGACTTCAAGGCTTTTCTTGGAAGTTGGCGAGGGCTGGTAACACGGATATGCCGGAATGAAAATAGCCAAGGGGCCCAAATCTTATGGGCCCCGGCGAATTGTTGTCGCAGTGCAGCAAGCCGTCTCTTCATATGTCGAACTGATAGCTCGCCGGTACGAAGCGATAGCCCTGATCCTGGCTCTCGACGAAGCCGACGGACGGAAACGGCATATGATAGCCGATGAAGGGCAGCCGGTCGGTCGCGATCATGTCGAAGACCTTTTTTCTGCTCGCGCTGGCAGCCGCCTTGTCCATGTCGAAGCGAACCTCCCAATCCGGCCGCTGCAGCGACAGGACATAGTGGTTGGCCGTGTCTGCGGTCAGGATCATGGCCTTGCCGTCGGACTCGAGCCGATAGATCATATGCCCCGGAGAATGACCGAACGCAGCCATCGCAGAGATGCCGGGGACGACCTCCCCGCCATCCGCGACAAAGGTGATCTTTTCCGCCAGCGGCACGACCTTCGCCAGCACCGCCTTGTGCCCGTTTTCGGCGGGCGTGCCGACGCGGGCGCCGTCCTTCCAGAAATCGTACTCGACCTGCCCGGTCACATAGCGCGCATTGGGAAAAGCGGGCTTTCCACCCTCCGTCAGGCCGCCGATGTGGTCGCCGTGCATGTGGGTGATGACGACGACCGTCACCTGTTCCGGAGCATAACCGGCAGCTTTCAGGCCTTCCGCAAGCTTGCCCGTGCCCGCCTCGCGACCTGCCTCGCCAAGCCCGGTGTCGAAGAGAACGACCTCGGATCCGGTATCGACCAGAACCGGGGAAAAGCCGTTGACGAAGCCGCTGGTCGGCAGGAAATTCTGTTCCAGAAGTTTGGAGACCGACTCCGCAGGCTGATTGGTACCGAAGATCTCGTGCGGCTTGTCCGCGGCGCGCGTCCCGTCGCTGATCACCGTCACCTTGAAACTTCCGAGTTTCAAAGTCCTGAAGTCCGCATTCATCGCCGTGCCGCCCTTTTCCGTCGTTTCCTGAGCACCGGCAAGGCCTGCCAGCAGACTTGGTGCCGCCAATGCGCCCGCGCCTGCTGCGAACAGCGTCCGCCGCTTCAATTGAAAAGCCATCGTCATTCCCTCCTGTTGACCGGCGCTGCCCGCGCGCCGGTGATCACAGGCGAAAAGTAGTGCCTTGACAGAAATGGACAGGACGGATCACACGCATGTGATCTTCAATCTCCGGTTTCGCCCCGACAAAGCCATCGGAACCGCTTACCGGCGACCAGCGCGCTCGAGTTTCTGATGATTTTGTCCTCAAATCGATTTCGAATTAAGAACCAATGGGGCTAACGCCCGCAGTGACAGCCCCAAGGCGCCTTTCATGAACCGCATCGTCCCGTTGATCCTCGCCGTCGCTCTCTTCATGGAGCAGATGGATTCAACCGTCATTTCGACATCGCTGCCGGCAATCGCGCGCGATATGGGCGTCGGGCCGATCACGCTGAAGCTCGCATTGACCTCCTATATGGTGGCGCTGGCGATCTTCATTCCCCTGAGCGGCTGGATGGCGGACCGGTTCGGCGCCAAGCGAATCTTCCGCGCGGCGATCCTCGTCTTCATCGCGGGCTCCCTCTTCTGCGCGGTGGCGGATAGCCTCTTCGCCTTCGTCCTTGCGCGCTTCCTGCAGGGCATGGGCGGCGCCATGATGACGCCGGTCGCGCGGCTCGTCCTCGTGCGCAGTGCGCCGCGCAGCGAACTTGTCTCGGCAATGGCTTTGCTGACGATACCCGCACTGGTCGGACCGCTCGCGGGCCCGCCGCTCGGCGGCTTCATCACGACCTATTTCTCCTGGCACTGGATCTTCCTGATCAACGTGCCGGTTGGAATTGTCGGCTATTTTCTTTCCGGCATCTACCTGCCCGAGATGGAGCGACGAAATCCGCCCCCGGTGGATATCATCGGTTTCCTGCTCGGAGGCATTGCCGCCGCGGGCGTGGTCTTCGGGCTTTCGGTCATCAGCCTGCCGGCCCTGCCGCCGGCGATCGGTATCGCTTCCGTATCGGCCGGCGTCGCCGCCTCGCTCCTCTATATCTTCCATGCGCGCCGGCATCCGGCGCCCGTGCTCGATCTCAAGCTCTTCCGCGACGGTGCCTTCCGCGCCGCGTCGATCGGCGGCACGATCTTCCGCATCTCCGTCGGCGCAGTGCCTTTCCTGATGCCGCTGATGCTCCAGGTCGGCTTCGGTCTCAGCCCGTTCCAATCGGGCCTCATCACCTTCGTCGGCGCCGTCGGCGCCATCACCACGAAGTTTCTCGCGCGCCGCGTGTTCGCTTTCGCCGGCTTCCGCACGACACTGCTCATCGCCGCCGTGATTGCGGCCGTCACGACTTTCGCCAACGGCTTCTTCACGCCGGCGACGCCCTATCTCCTGTTGATCTCCGTCCTGCTGATCGCCGGCTTCGCCCGCTCCTTCTTCTTCACCGGCGTCAACGCACTCTCTTTCGCCGACATCGACGATGCCGACGCAAGCAAGGCGACGTCGATGAGCGCCGTGCTGCAGCAGATCAGTCTCGCATTGGGGGTCGCAGTCGCAGGCGCCATTCTCGAATTCCAGACGGCGCTCAGCGGCGGGCCGCTCGAGCTCGAAGACTTCCACGTCGCCTTCATGATCATTGCCATCGCCAATCTTCTGGCGGCAATTCCCTTCGTCGCCATGGCGAAGAATGCCGGCGCCTCCGTTTCGGGCCATCGGCTGGCCGTGCGGGAAGTGGAGACGACGGCTGCCGGCAAATGATCTGCTGCAGGCTCCGATCGGGCGGCGCTGTCAGCGAGGAAAGCTCCGCCCTTTGCCCTTTCAGGCAAGCCGCGTAACGCCTATTCCGGCCGCTCGCAGACCGCCGAAAGCTTGTTGCCGTCCGGGTCACGGACGTAAGCCGCATAAAAATTTGCGTGGAAGGGACGCAGCCCCGGCGCGCCTTCATCGGTGCCGCCACCGGCGAGCGCCGCGGCATGGAAGGCGTCCACCGCCGCGCGGCTTTGCGCCTCGAGCGCCACCATCGAGCCGTTGCCGATGGTCGCGGCCTCGCGATTGAACGGGGTCACCACCCAAAGCCGGCAGCGGAAGTCACCCTCCGCGCCGTAACCAATCTCCACCTCATCCTCCTTGCGCCGCTTGAGGCCGAGGGGCGCAAGCGCCGTGTCGTAGAAAGCGCCCGCCCTTTCGAGGTCGTTGGAGCCGAGGGTTACATATAGCAGCATGGCTCTATTCCTCCGCAGCACCCTCTGCCGGCTCGTCGCTCTTAAGCCCGTGGCGGCCCTTGAAACCCTTGGCGAGCAGAAACATCTCGACCGATTCGGCACGGGAGGACGCCGGCTTCACATGGACGACCTGGCGGAAGTTCTGCTTCAGCATGTTCAGGAGGTCGCGCTCGGTGCCGCCCTGGAAGGTCTTCGCCAGAAAATGTCCGCCCTCCGCGAGTACCTCGACGGCGAAATGCGCCGCCACCTCGCAGAGATGCATGGTTCTGATATGGTCGGTCTGGCGATGGCCCGTGGTCGGCGCCGCCATATCGGACAGGACGATGTCCGGAGCTCCGCCGATCGCCTGCTTCAGCTTTTCCGGCGCCTCGGGATCCAGGAAATCCATCTGCAGGAAGCGGACGCCCGGGATCGGATCCATTTCGAGGAAGTCGATCGCCGCGACCCGCGGATCGGCATCGCTCGAATTCGTCACCTTGGCGGCGATCTGAGACCAGCTTCCGGGTGCCGCGCCCAGATCTATGATGCGCTTGGCGCCAGCAAGAATCTTGTGCTTCTCGTCGATCTCCAGGAGCTTGAACGCGGCTCTTGCGCGGTAGCCTTCGAGCTGCGCCCGCTGAACATAGGGGTCGTTGATGTGGCGCTCGATCCAGCGGCGCGAAGACGCCTTCAGCTTGCCCTTCTTGACCTTCTGTCCGAGCTTGCGGCCGCTGCGATTGCCGCCGATCGGGGATTTCGTCATGCCTCGGTTCCTTCGTGGCGCTTTACCCGTTCCTCGCCCGCCTGCGGAGAACCGAAGCTACGCTGATGACGGCGCGGACGCCCCCGGCGCCAGGCCCCGTCATCCGCCATCATATCGGTCAGCAGCCCTTCGCGAAGCCCGCGATCGGCGACGCGCATACGGCTCGACGGCCAGCGGCGGCGGATCGCCTCGAGGATCGCGCAGCCGGCAAGCACCAGATCGGCCCGGTCCGGACCGATGCAGGGGTTGGCGGCACGTGCGGCGAAATCCCAGGAGAGGAGGCGCGCCTGCATGGCCGAGACCTCGTCATCGGAAAGCCAGAGGCCGTCCACGCGGCGGCGGTCGTAGCGCGGCAGGTCGAGATGCACGCCGGCAAGCGTCGTCACGGTTCCCGACGTTCCGATCAGGTGGAAGCCGCCGCCATAGGAGCCGCTTGCCAGCGCGTCGACGGAGGGGCTCTCGAAGCCGGCAAGCATGGCCTCCACCTCGCGCACCATCACCTCGAAACTCTGGGGCGTCACATGCTCGCCGCCGTGGCGCTCGGAAAGGGTGACGACGCCCACGGGCAGCGAAGTCCAGTGGGTAATGTGATTGGCAAGCCGGCTCGAGCGATTTTCGCCTATCCGGATGACCGCAATTTCCGACGAGCCGCCGCCGATATCGAAGAGCACGACCGACCGGGTTTCGCGGTCGACGAGCGACGAGCAGCCGGACACGGCAAGCCGTGCCTCCGTCTCGCGATCGATGATCTCGAGTTCGAGACCGGTTTCCTCGGCGACGCGGTTCATGAAGGCTTCGCCGTTGGCAGCCGCACGCGCAGCCTCGGTCGCGATCAGCCGGCGCCGGCGGATCGAGCGGGCACCGAGCTTGGCGGCACAGACCTTGAGCGCTTCGACCGAGCGCTCCATCGCGTCCTCCGAAAGCCGCCCGCTGGCGCCGAGCCCCTCGCCCAATCGGACGATTCGAGAAAACGCATCGACCACACGGAACTGGCCCGGCCGGGTCGGCTGCGCGATGAGCAGCCGGCAATTGTTGGTGCCGAGATCGAGGGCCGCATAAAGCGGTGCCGGCGGCTCGCCCGGCGCGACGAATGGTGCACCGAGCCTCTCCGGACGCGCCTGCTGCTGCGCGGCGGCTTCGCCGCTCCGCGGCCGCGGAGCATCGCCGGATCGCTCGCCCGGCCGGCCTCCCGGCCGCAGGTTTGTCGTCGGGTTGCTCGCGGAAGCAAGCGGCCGCCCCTGAAGGCCGCGCCGATGGCGCGCCTTCCTGTTGCGCTTTTGGGCGCCCCTCTTGTCGCTGAGAGCCGCATCCGACGCCGGCGCGCTTGCACCGGAGGCAGCGGACTGATCTTGCGGTCTTGCTGATTTCGAACGCCGGCGCCGTTTGCGCTTGCGCGACGGCTCCGCCTCGTTCAGTGCTGCGGGACGCCCTGCTTCTCCGGACGGACCGGATCCGCTGGCAATTGCAGACGGGGAACCGGACGGCTTGCGCCGCCGCCGCTTGCCCTTGCCGCCCCGCGACGCGCCCATGCGCCCCTCGCTGCGGCCTGCTGCCGACGCCCCGGATTCAGACGGCTTATCGCCGTGATCGGGGTCTTTCACTTGTCTCAACCATGGCGCCGCGCGAAGCCTGACGGCCGCTCAAGGCGCTCTCTCGATTTTGCGTTGGCGCGACTGTACCAGCGCCGTCTCCTTTCGCCAAACTTTTTTTGGAACCATAGCGGAGCCGGCGAACCCCACCGCCCTTCCCCTTCCGGTTGCCGAAGACCGACCAAGAGCGAGACCCTTATCGAGGCTCAATCCAAAACCAGAAGGACACAGCCCGGCCGCATTTTTTTGGCAAAAGGTATTTGCATCGGGCGTTCTTTTGTTTATAAGCCCGCCACACCGACGCGGCGGCAACACACCGCCAGCGGCCTTGGGGAATAGGTTAACGGTAGACCAGCGGACTCTGACTCCGTTAGTCCTGGTTCGAATCCAGGTTCCCCAGCCATCCTTGTTTTTTCCTTTGTTTTCAGACATTTAGCGAACATTAGACATCGCTAACCGTAACAGTTTTCCGGCGCATGTTTCCGTATCAGCGCGGCAATGTCCCGATAAGAACCTTGTTGCCTTGTTTGTTGCCGCACTCGCACCGAAGCTTGTTTCGAAGGTTCAACAGGTAATGATTTCCCCATTCGCGTTCGACGGCCCTTTTATCTAGCCATGAGACGCGGCTACATTTCGCGCACTGCGCGCCTAACACCTCCCACTCTTTAAGGCTCTTCAAGGTCTCGTATTGCTGACCGTCATGTTCCCGATAGGCGGAGGGGTCGAAGGGCGCGGTTAGATCAATGCCGCGACGGTGCTTCACGGTTAGGGCTCCCGCTGAAATCGCGGTTTCCAGCCGCGCGCAATGCCACGGCTTAGGAGACAGAACGCGGTGCGAAGCTCATCATGAAGGAACGCAGCGTCCGCGATCACGTCGCGAAGGGCGGCAAGCGCGTCCCCTCCATGTGCGTCAAGCACGGCTTGCGCAAGGTCTTCTTCAGCGGTCGTTGGGGCGGCTTGGCGATCTTCGGCAGGCATAGGTGGCACTCCTGAGAACGGAATATGTTCCTATTTTGTTCTCATTGCCGAGCGAGTCAACGGGTCAGCCGAAGATGCCTAGTAGTTCCTTGATCTTCTCAACTGCTTTATGCGGCGCTCGCTTAAGCCCCTCCTCCAAGGAGAAGGTCTCGCTTCCTTCGCTCTTGTGGGAGCTTCCCGTAGAAATATGATCCCACTCATGTTCGATCTGGTAGGCGCCGTCATCATTCTCAATTAGGTGCCACCAGTCTTCGTGCTGGCCGAGGTGGCCTTTGGCAAAATAGTAGACCGTCGTCTTCTTCATGTATTCTCCTATGGGTCAACGAGGCGATAGCACAACCCTTCCATATCCGAGAGCGATGAATTCTATCGTGTGCTCGTAAGACGAGAAATCGACCGTGCGAGACCCGTCGTTACGTGGTAACTTCGGATCGGAGAAAGGGAGGGGGAGCATGGCTGACTACTTTCAGATGTCGTGGGGAGTAAAAATTGGCCAATTGGAAATGGATAAGTCGGGGCTATTCGCCGATCTATCATATGATCGTGATTTTCAAATTTCGTGGAGCGACCCAACCCCAGCTCCGCCGGTAATCGTTACGATCCGGGCCACGCGCCTCGGAACTACCACGCCACTTGAATATGAAGTCCCTTACCAGACCGGTGGGGGAATCATCGTTAACGGCGCAAGAATCGAAATATACTGTCGCAAAGTCCGCCTGCTGAGGGCCGCCTATAATCTTTCAGGCACAATGTATTACCTAGGAACAGCGCTTTATCAGGCCGCTCCGTGAATTGAAGGACCGCCGAGTCTCCCCGGCGGTTTTGGTAGGCTGGCCAAGGATCGGCGGCTTTAGATGTTCTTAAGGTGATCTGGCGCGGCCGCGAATGCCGCATCAGCCTGACGGTCAGCTTCGGCGCGGAAGGCTTCAATGTGCTGCCGAGCCATCTTATCAAAGCCGCGTGTGCCGAGCGCCGCGACAGTCTCCAGAAACGGCCGGGTGATCGCCTTCGCATCTTCCAAGGCCGCGCGTGCGGCCTCCTGCACAGTCGGGCGCGCGCTTGCCGGGAAGATCGCGCCGACTTCGGCAAGCGTGAGCTTCACCTGATCGCCCTCAATGGTTCCCGTCACTGCGTCCGGTTCCAAGGTCGCCAGCGCCTCGACAAGGTCGCCGTGGTGTTCAGGCTCGACGCGGCAATTGATCACGCGCGGCTCGCCAAGGTCCACGAACCGGGCAGCGCGCAAGGCGACGTGCACGCGCTCATAGACTTCGGCCGGATCGGTCTGGCGCGGATAGGCCGCGATGCGCTCATCATGGATCGACCGGAGAATGGCGGTCAGCGCGGCGACTTCGAATGCGTAGCGATCATTTGCAATATAAGCGACTGAATTCATATCGATGCTTCCGAATATGTGTGTTGTTGCGGAAACGATATGAATCAACTCCCGGTGTTAAATCAAGAGTAAAACAGAAATTCTCAGTTTAAAATTTTCGATCAGTCAGTAATGACTGAATCGTTACTTACAAAAAACCTCCCGGCGGAGATTCAGGCCGGGAGGTTGAGAGACGAGACATCGGGCAGCGACTGGAATGCGCCCGACAATGGGAGTTATAGCAAGACAGCGGGCAGAGGTCGCAGCGCGGCGCAAATCTTTTTAAGCCGCCTTAGCGTCTCCCGGCTGCTTCCTCAAGGTCGGCCGCTTCTTCCGGGGTGAGCTTGCCGTGACGCTCAAACCACGGGGTTTCGATCTTCCACCACGGTTCGGGCTTCTCCTGCTTCGGCTGCTTCAGACCGTTGAGGAAGCGCAAGACGGCTTCCGGGGTGCCGGAAATCTGAAGGGTAATGCTCTCGCTCATAGTTACTCCTTCGCCGGGGCCGGGATCGGCGCGGCGTTGCTGGTCGTGTGCGGATTGGTGAGGTCATCGCCGCCCGGAAGCGGCGGAAGATTGAGGATTGCCCGAACCTCGTTCGGGGTCATGATTCGATTGGTAACGAGCGCCGTCATGTTTGCCGTGCGGGCGGCGGCATCGGCGCGAAGCAGGTCGTCCACGACGAATTCGAAATAGGCCACGTCCTGCTCGTCTTCAGTCAGAAGGACGGTTGCATAGGCGTCCTGCCAGCGGTCGAGCCAAGGGCGAAGGCAAAGCTGAAGGAAGCTTGCGCCCATCGTCTCCGCATTTCCCCACGTCGCCCTGTTCAAGTCGAAAATCAGATGCGGCGGGACGCCGAAGATCCGGGCGATTTCGGAAAGCTGAAAGGTGCGGTTTTCGATAAACTGCGCATCGGTCGAGGTCATCGCCGGGGCGTCATACTTCCATCCGGCATCAAGAATGAGCGGGTCAGCGGAACCGCCCTTCAGCCATTCGCGGAAGGACTTGCGGATATTGCCGACTGCCTGCGCACCGGCTTCCCCGCCCTGCGGCTTATCGTTCGAAATGATGCCGGTCGGGCGTGCGCCGGAAGCGAAGAACTGCGCGCCGTGACGTTCAAGAATCGTCGCAAGGCCGATGCCTTCCTTGCCGAAAGCTATGGGCGACGTGCCGAGAAACGACGGCACATGCAAAATTTCGGTGTGCGGATAATCGCGGGTGCCAGCATCTTCGGCCACGCGATAGACCGGCGCGCTGGTCAGTTTATCCTCAAGGATTGTGACGGTTCCGGGCTTCAGCCGGTGAAGCTCAAAAGGGCGTCCATCCTCGAAACGCACGACGCGGGCAAAGCCGTTGCCATGAATGAGGGCGTCGGAGGTAAGGACGGTGCGAAGCTCGCCCGCGCCGGTCCATTCGTTCGCCCGCTTGTGCACGATGCGATAGGCGGTGTGATCCTTGGCCGCTTCCTTGCCGTCTTTGGTTTCCCGATAGACCTTGCAAGGAAGCGAGCCAATTGTTTCCGAGATCAGGCGGACGGCCTGAAGCACTGCCGGAACATAAAGCGCAGACTGGCCGCTAACGTTCACGCCCGAATAAGTCGGACGAACGCCGAACAGTTCGAATGCTGCCGGATCATTGAGTGAATACGCCTTCTGTTCTGTGAGTGAACTAAAGGCTTTCTTCACTCGATTTACGAGGGAAAGATTCAACTATCACGTCCTCTTATGCTTAACTTGACAATAGTGTCTCATGGCCTGAATCGGCCCGCAAGAGGAAATAGGAAGAAATTCCTACTGTGGATTGACAAATTTGTAGAAGCGAAGGGCTTGGAAATGTCAGAATTTGGGGTAGTTTTAAGACATGAGAACCCGATGGCGGTTCTCAAGCTGCCCTTGCTCTTACACAGGGGGCACCAGCCGAACAGGCACTAAGTGCGAGACAGTGACTTTAAGGCGTTGCCGCGCCGGTCACTGTCTCCCATCGCGTTCAGCACGAACAACTAACCGTGAATCGCCTTAAACGGTCAAGGGGTGGTTTGTGACGGAAATTTGAGCGCTATATTTTGTGTTAGCAACTTGTGGAAAACGGGGACGGTCACTAAGGCTCGACTATTGCGGCCGGCGGATCGAAGTGGTCGGCTATTTCTAAGCATGCCGACAAGAATTCTTCTGCACGCAACCAAACATCCCAATCTTTATTTCGCAATTTCCCTTTTAATTCCATCGTTCCTTCCATTCCCCACGCGTAGTCTTCCTCTCGACCATGCGAACCATTGTCATACACATAGCGAATGTCTTCCGCGTGGATGATCTTGTTACATGCCTCGCGGAATGAGAGATCGACACGGTCGGCTCTAATGTCGCCGTTCCCTATGCTGCCGAATTGGTCAGCGTCAAAGCTGGCCTTAATATGTGCGTCGTATTCGTCCTTCATCTCGTTCGTAGCTAAGATGTCTTCAAATGTCCTCATCTTCACAGCGAGATCCAGAAAGTGCGACGTAAGCCTCGACTCGGCCTGTTTGAAAAAGAGACCGTGCAGCGGGCCACCTATCTCTTCGCCCGGAAGCCCCATCAAAGAATGGCTCGCGCCCAAGATTGCAAATGAGCGGAAACACAGGTCGCGCACTTCGTTGAAGTCGATAGTGTGAGGTTTATAGAATTCGTGCCAGTATGGGTTTTCCATTTATTCAGCCTGAAGGTGTTGCAAAGCCAAACCGGGATAATGAACTGCGTTTACAAGTTCCACCCGCTGCTCAATCATTCCCTGCGGCAGGGTGCCATAGCGCTGCGTCATCGTGCCTGCGACGTGGCCTAGAATGAAGCCGAATTGCTCATCAAGGTAGCCAGCCCGGCGCAGTGCGTCGGCAACACCATGCCGGAAGCTGTATAGGGAAAGGCCGCGCCCGTTCTTCAGGCCGATCTTCGTCAGGTAGCGCGGGAAGTCCCGGCTGAAGTCTGCCATCATCTGCCCGCGCTCATTGCGTTCGGCCAGCGGGAACAGCCGGGTATTGCCCGCTTTCCTCATGTCGGCGTGATACTTGAGGAAGCCAAGCCTCACCAGTTCCTTGTGAACGGGAACCACGCGCATTGAACCGTCCGTCTTCACGCTCTTATCGCCGTCGCCTTCGGTCGTGATATGCATGATCCAATGACCGTGCTCCTGCCGCACGTCTTCAATACCAAGCTGCGCAATCTCCGCCGGGCGCGCGCCGGAATAGAGCATGATTAGCGGCACCCAAAAACGATGGTCGCGAATGGTCACATTGCCGGGCTTGCTCCAAAAGCGCGGCGCTTCGTCGCTCTGGCAACCGGTGAAGAAAGGCGACTTGAACAAGGTGTTCATCTGGTCAACCGTGAAGGGCTTTGTGGTCTTCTCCTTCGACTTCTTCAGGAACATATCAGCGGCGGGGTTCTGCTGAAGGTAGCCGTGGTTCGTCAGCCAGGTGCAAAAGGCGCTGAAGCCGGACAGGTAGCGGTTGACGGTCGTGGTGCTGATCGTCGGCTTCTTCACGGTCGCGTTGTGTTTGACGATCTGCGCAAGCTTCATACCCTCGAAAGCTTTCGTCTCTGTCGCCTTCACCGGGTATTGCAGCAAAAGCGCCTTCCATTCGCGGACGGCCTTCTTATCGATCCTGTGCACCGGGAACGTGCTGCCGACATGCTCAACGAATAGGCCAACGTCGCGGCGAGCCTGCGCTAGCGTGTCGGGCTTGATCCGGTTCGGGTTTTCTCGGGCGTAGGTATCGAACAGGTCCATAATGGTTTCGCCCAGCGCGGCTGCCTCGCGGGCGGTGCCGGTTGCGGGCTTGACGATAGGGTCTCTCGGGGTGCCGGTAAAATCACCGCCGTCACGTTCGAGGGTGCGCTGTAAGCCTTCCACTTCCGCCCGCGTCATGAGGGCGCATAATTCCCGGTATTCGTCGGAACCGATTTCGACAAGCAGACGGTGCCGGGTGATGAAGTCCTTCACGGCCGGTTCAATCATCCTGATATCGCCGGAAATCAGTGCGGCCTTCAGGGCGGTCAGGCGACGAGCGCGCAAGTTAGCGTCGTCGGTGCGCGCTCGAAGCATAAGCTCAAGTTCGGTGTGGGCGTTGATCATGCCTGCGAAGCTGTCGGAATTGATTTCGCCCTTCTCGATCCGGCGCAATAGCCGCTGTTCTTCCGCGTCCATATCGGAGGGCGTCGGCATCGCCCGGCGCTTCTGGTCGTCGTGCTGAAGGGTCGCTTCATAGTGCTGCCAGACGGCTTCGGCCTTGTCGTCGGCGGTGATTTCGCGCCGGGATTTTATGTCCGCAAATTCGGCGCGCCATGCCTCAATGATCGGCCATAGGCGAGTGCGCGCCTCGTTCTCGTCTTTCGTTCGGAGAGATTTCTTCCGAACCTCACAACCAAGATGCGAAACAAGGTCGGTCGGAATGTCGATCCGGGCGTAATAGGTGCCGCTCTTTCCGCGCCGCTCAAGGTAGTTGTATCGGGTCATTTTTGGGCTATCCGTAACAGTGCTCCGTAACACCATTCCGTAACAGTTTTGAAAAAATAGGTCAATAAAAACAAATAAATAATGGAAAACAACGCGCTATAGAAAGTTGGATTACTGTCCAGGTTCCCCAGCCAATTCTCCCTGAATACCCTTGCGCGCATCGCATTTGGCGACACCCCGCAGATGCCATACGAGACAGACAGCATCGATCGCATGATCGTCGCCCAGTCGTGTGGCGGGTGCCCACCTTGTGAAAAATGCAGAGGCTCCGAGCGTTTTTCAGCACCGGCATAAAAGTCAAATCAAACGGCTGTCATAGGCCCAATGCAGCAGAGCCTGGCGCTGACGCGGCCGGCACCAGCAATCCCCAGGCTCGCAGGCTCGGCGAAGCTGAGCGACATGGCGGCGAATAGCTTTCCAACGGGCGATCTGTCTCTCGTCCTCGCCGGGCATGCGACGTCCTTGGTGATACCGGCAGTACCACTGGAACCAGCCGCGCGGATCGTCGGAATGTATCCATCCCTTGGCTCGCCAGACGCTGAGCGGTTGGCTGGCGTCGACACCGAACCAGTTGAGTGATGGATCTTTGCGAAGCGGCGACAGCCGGGCCTCTGCAAACCAGCTGTTGGGGAATTCGTTACGGCAGTCGGTCATGTACTTGCCACCGAACACGCCGAGCCCAAGCATCTCGGCGGGTGTCAAGTCTGGTTGGAAATCGGGATGAAAGTCACGGCCAACGGGCGCAACGAGAGCGTACCGGTAGCCTTGCTGCATCCGATCATTCACGAGGATCCATCGGGTTCTCATCGGGCGCCCTGCAACATTGGTTTCGAGCGGTTGCGCCGCCAGATCGACATGTTAAGTGCCGCCGCAAAACTCACCCAGGCGAGGTAAGGAGCAAGCAGCAAGGCAGCCACCGCATTCACGGGGTGAAACACTATAATTGTCGCGAGGATCGCGGCCCAAAGCAAGACGAGCGGTCCCTCCCAAGCCCTATCGGTTCTGCCCGGCAGCGAAATTGCCGGAGCCCAGCGTATAAAGAGGGGAACGATCTGCCAGGCGGCCGACAGCCCCACCAGGATGTAAACGATCCGGGCGAGCCCCGAGCCAGCCCCAAGGATCGCGGCCACGAGGTCGAAGCTGAATAATCCGACCAGCCCCCAGTTCAGGCCACCTACACTCAGGAGGATGAGAGTGAAAACGTTGATAAACTTCATGGTTCTTCTCCAGGTCGAGAGGTGATCGGCGTGATCGACTCGACTCGGAAAGGCATAGTCATCGACCGTTCCTCCCCTGCGCTCCAGAAGCTACAATAGCTTTCCAAGCATGTGAGCCAGTTGGTCCTGGGAATACGGCTTTGGCAGCCTGGCCACGTCGATTTCCACGCCCGACGGTAAGTCCGCGTAGCCAGAGGCCAGCACGATGGGTAACCCCGGCATACGGTCGCGCGCCGCTTTCGCCAGTTCCGCTCCCGTCATGCCCGGCATCGAGTAGTCCGTGATTAACAGGTCGAAGGTGGCGCCGCCATCGATCAAGGAGAGCGCCTCCTTTCCCGAATAGGCTTCCACGACCTCGTGGCCGAGGTCAGCCAGCATGTCAGCCGAACTCATGGCAATCAGGACGTCGTCGTCGACGAGAAGGATCCGTTTGGGGCCGGCTTCATTCCGAGGGCCTGCTGCCGCGACGTCCTGCCTTTTTTCGTGGCTCTCGGATGTCGACACCGGAATCCATAGTTCCGCAGTGGTTCCCTGACCGAGGGCGCTTGTCAGCTTCAACCGGCCGTCCAACTGCAAGGCCAGTCCGTGAACCATGGAAAGGCCGAGGCCTGTGCCCTTGCCGAGTTCCTTGGTGGAAAAGAACGGCTCGATCGCCTTCTCTAGAGTTGCTGCGTCCATGCCCTGGCCCTGGTCGATAACCGACAGGAGGACATAGCGTCCGGGTGCAAGGGATTCCGATACCGCCGGCTGCTCCGCTTCCTTCAGCTCGATCCGAATCGTTCCGCCATCCGGCATCGCGTCGCGGGCATTGACGGCAAGGTTGAGGAGGGCGAGCTCCACCTGGTTGGCATCGGCCGACACGGGCGGGAGGCGCTCCGGAACGTCCACCTCTATGGCGATCCGGGATCCGACCGAGCGCTGCAAAAGATCCTCCATCTCTGTCACGAGTCCGGCGAGGTTTACCGGGCCCACCTGAAGGTCCTGCCTGCGGGCGAAGGCAAGCAGCCGCTGGGTGAGCGACGCCCCGCGCTGTGCGCCCTGCAAGGCTCCGTCGATCAGCCGCGTAGCCTTCGCATCGCCGGCAACATGCTTTCGGATGAGTTCAAGGTTGCCGAGCACCGCCATCAGGAGATTGTTGAAGTCGTGCGCCACTCCGCCGGTGAGCTGGCCGATCGCTTCCATCTTCTGCGCGTGGCGAAGCTGCTCCTCGGCCCGTTCCCGCTGACTGACCTCCGCCAGCACGAGCCTGTGCGCCTCTTGCAGCTCGCGAGTCCGCTCCGCCACGCGTTCCTCGAGCATCTCGTTGAGATGCCGCTGCTGTTCTTCGGCCTGCAGGCGCTCGGTTATGTCGGCTGAAACCCCGACCAGCTTGATCGGCCGCCCGGTGCGGTCCCGGTGGAGTTGCGCGCGGATTTCAGCGCCGTGCACAGAGCCGTCAGGCCAGATAGTCCGGTAGGCGATGGCGTAGTCGGCCCCCGTTTCCATCGTGTTGCGCACCGCCTCCGTCATGCGTGCCAGGTCATCCGGGTGGATCGCTTGCAGCAAGTCCTCGTAGGTGAAGCCGTCCTCCGGCGAGCGGCCGAAGATTTCCCTGCAGGTGGGCGAGGTAATCAAGCCGTTTGTGGCCAGATCGAGTTCCCAAGCCCCGAGGCGGCCGGCCTCCAGCGCCGTTTGAAGGCGGCGTTCCCCTTCGTCCAGTGCCTCCATACGGGCACTCGCCTCGTATTGCCGGCGTCGCGCGCGCATCGCGGAACGCGCGACGCTGATGAATGTCGTCGGGTGGAAGGGCCGCTCGACGAAACTGACATTGCCGAGGACTTCCGATAGTCGGGCGGCGGCTGGGTTTCGCTCAGGACCGCCGCCGCGCGCGGTGAGTATGATGAAGGGAAGGTCAGACCAACTCGGCTGCATCTCGATCCACGAGACAAGCGGACGCAGGTCGACCGACCGCAACGCCTCTTCCGTCATCACGGCGAAGGCGGCGTTCTCGTTCAAATCCACCACCAGCGCGTCCAGGGTCGAGGCAATTTTCGCAACCAAGCCCGCTTCCTGCAGCAACGCCGCCGCAATCTGCCCGTCGCGGCCCAGCGGGGCGTGGATCAGGCCAAACACATCTCGCTCAGGAATGGGTGCCATCCTCGTCAAGTGTTTGCAAAAGGGGCTGTCGGTTTCCCACGAAAACAGGAACACCACGCAGGACTCCCTGGAACCCGGAAAGGGGTTCGCCGAGCGTCAACCCCTTTGTTCCGATCTTGTATTCGCGGATCGTATCCTCGTGTTGTCCGGTGCGCTTCTTGATCACCGAAATCGCCCGGCGAACCCGACCCTCCGCCTCGAAGTAGCGCAGCAGGATGACTGTATCCGCAAGGTACGTCACGTCCACCGGCGACTTCATGTCGCCGACGAGGCCGTGCTGCGCGACGGTGATAAAGGTGTTGGCACCCTGCCTGTTCAAATATTGCAGCAGTTCATGCATGTGCAGGATAAGTGCGTTCTCCTCAGGCATCGCAGCCTGATAGCCGTTGATGCTGTCAATGACGACTGTCTTGGCGTCGAAACTGGCTACCCTGTCCCTTACGCGCTGTGCGAACTCGCCGGGTGACAGTTCGGCGGCGTCGAGCTGTTCGATGTGGATCAGGCCCTCCTCGCGCAGGGCCTCCAGGTCGAGCCCCATCTCCTTCGTGCGGGCAAACAGCAGCCCCAGCTCCTCGTCGAAGACGAAGATCGCCGCCCGCTCGCCGCGGCGGATCGCAGCCTCTACGAACTGAAGTGCAAATAGGCTCTTGCCGGTGCCGGCAGGGCCGATCAGCAGCGTGCTGGAGCCGCGTGCGATGCCGCCGCCGAGGAGATCGTCGAATTCACTGATGCCGCTCGCCAGTATGGTCCGCTGAAAGCCCGACCTGTGCTCCGAGGCGCGCAGCCGCGGGAAGACCGCCACGCCGCCGGTCTTGATGATGAAGTCATGATAGCCACCGCGGAACGCCTGCCCACGATATTTGAGAACCCGTAGACGGCGACGCTCAGACCCGTAGTCCGGAGCAAGCTGCTCAAGGTGGATGACACCATGCACCACGCTATGGACAGTCTTGTCCATGGCGTCGGAGCTCATGTCATCGAGAAGCAGAACCGTTGCGTCGGAGCGCGAGAAAAAGTGCTTCAGCGCCAGGATCTGGCGGCGGTAGCGCAGCGAACTCTGGGCCAGCAGCCGGATCTCCGAGAGGCTGTCGATCACCACCCGATGGGGCTTCACCCGCTCGAAGGCTTCGAAGATGAGCTTTGTGGTCTCCCCGAGCTCCAGGTCGGAGGAGTACAGGAGGCTTTGCTGCTGATCGGCATCAAGAAGGCTTTCCGGTGGAACGAGCTCAAAAATCTCGACCTGATCGCCGATGTCCTTCCCATGCGAGAGGGCACTGTCGCGCAGTTCCTCCTCGGTTTCCGAAAGCGTAATGTAGAGACAGCGCTCGCCAATGCTGGCGCCTTCGAGGAGGAACTGCAATGCGACCGTCGTCTTCCCCGAACCGGGAGCCCCTTCGAGCAGGAAGACGTGGCGGCGTGAGAGCCCGCCGGACAGAATGTCGTCGAGGCCCTCCACCCCGGTCTTCGCTTTTGCACTTGAACTGTCTGTCATACATCCTCCATGGCGGCCTATGAAGTAGAGTAAATGCGCTGGTTTCCTAGAGGGGAAGACGTTGAAGCCAGGAGATTCGTTCCGCCATCGCAGCCAAACTCAGCCGGGGCGGCGAGCGGTTGTGAGCGTCCGTTGAGCCTGAGGCAGAGCGGTCGGTTCGAGAGTGTGGCAGCAGGTGAGGTGACGCCGCAGCAGGTCCTTGGCGCAATTTCGCGTCTCCCCAAACGAACGCCGGCATCGAAGCGCTTCTCCACGATGTTGCGCATCCCGTTTTCGCTGTAGAGCTCCACCTTGATGTCAGGGTAATCCGGCGCCGACACGGCTCGCCTCGATCTTTCTCGGCAAGCACCGGGCCTTCTCGCCGCTCGCTGGGGCTGTCGCGCATGAACGCGGGCGACAATGAACAAGTTGAGGCAGGCTTACTTCCGTACGACGCCTTCTATCGTGGTGCCGTGACGCGACTGATGAGATACACAAATGGCTGTTGCCGAAGAAGGGAGCGTGAATTGACCGAAACTGCAAAGAACACGACCACATCGGCTCAAGGTCAGGCTTTGAGCCACGGTATTTCCTTTGGCGAGGCGCTCCGGGTCTGGGCACGCGTGGCGGCTTTGAGCTTCGGTGGCCCAGCCGGGCAGATTGCGATGATGCACCGCATCATTGTCGAGGAGAAACGCTGGATTGGCGAGACCCGATTTCTGCATGCGCTGAACTATTGCACTCTACTGCCAGGGCCGGAGGCACAGCAGCTAGCCATCTATATCGGCTGGCTCATGCACAAGACCAAGGGGGGTCTGGTTGCAGGGGCCCTATTCGTGCTCCCCGGCGCCGTCGCCATCATGGTGCTGAGCTGGATCTACGCCCTCTTCGGAAATGTCGGCGCCGTTCAGGCGCTGTTCTTCGGATTGAAAGCCGCGGTTCTGGCGATCGTGCTCGAAGCGGTTCTTCGTATCGGCCGTCGGGCGCTCAGGAACAGCGCCATGATAGCCCTTGCTGCCGGGGCATTCATCGCGCTTTTCCTGTTCCGCGCCCCCTTCCCACTGGTCGTCCTCGCTGCGGGTCTCATCGGCTTTGTCGGCGGTCGAGCCGGCTGGGCTGCCTTTCAGGCGGGCAACGGACACGGAAAAGTCGGCAGCAGGCAAGTCGCTGATATCGAGACCGCGCTTGGCGAAGAGGTTCCGGCCCATGCACGCCCCCCAATCAGTTGGTCGCTCAAGGTTGCCGGTGTCGCTCTCTTTTTGTGGTTCGCTCCGGTGCTTGCACTTGTCGCGTTTCCTGGCCCAGGCAATGTCTTTACCGACATCTCGATCTTCTTTTCTAAGATGGCGATGGTCACCTTTGGCGGCGCCTATGCGGTTCTCTCCTATGTCGCTCAGCAAGCCGTCGAGCACTATCATTGGCTGAAGCCCGGCGAGATGTTGGACGGCCTCGGCATGGCTGAGACGACGCCGGGCCCGTTGATCATGGTCACTCAGTTCGTGGGCTTCATGGGCGCCTACCGCGACCCCGGTCTGTTTCATCCGTTGCTCGCTGGCACGCTGGGCGCGCTGCTCACGACCTGGGTGACTTTCGTGCCCTGCTTTCTCTGGATTTTCCTCGGCGCGCCGTTCATGGAAACGATGCGCAGCAACAGGGCTCTGTCCGCCGCGCTGGCGGCAATCACCGCGGCGGTCGTCGGGGTCATCCTGAATCTGGCGGTCTGGTTCGCGCTGCACGTGCTCTTTCGCGAACTCTATGAAGCCCGCGGATACGGCATGACCGTCGATGTGCCGGTTCTGAGTTCCGTGAACCTGGACTCTCTCATTCTGACCGTCGGCGCGATGGTCGCGGTGTTCCGGTTCAAAATCGGCATGCTGACAGTCTTAGCCGGCTGCTCCCTCATCGGCCTTGTCTATGGATTGTTCATGGAGTGGATCCAGCTCCTGTAACGCGCCAGCAGCGCTTCGACTCGCGGATGGATGTTCCGACGCGTTCATCCTATGTCATGGGGGTCGTGACCGAGGCGGACGCGCCGCGGCCGCACGCTCACCTCGGTGCCGCGTAGTTCCTTGAAGACGTCGCTATAATCGCCGTACCCAGGCGCCCGCATCAGGAACCCAGCCGCGGCTGGCCCGTTTTCATTCTGCCGAAAGGAGAAGACGATGAGCACCAAGGATACCAATGCGACCCCTGAACAGTCTGAACCAGCCGATATTCGTCAGCCGGCAAACCGAAAGAAGCGCCGGGACGAGGAGTCGATCGCACCACCAACGGTCCAGCCTCCAGGGGCAAAGGACACGAGTGAGAAACCCGAAGTGAACCCGGTCACAGGCGGGGCGCTATAGCGCTCGCCGCGCCTATTTGACCACCTGCACGACGGTGCGGCTCTTCACATCCGCGATGACGCGCTTCTCGTTGACCACCGCAAAGCCATAGCGCCTGTCGGCCGGAACCGTATTGAGAAAGACTGTTTCAGGCACCGGTTTGCCAACGGATATCTGCTCCTGCAGCACAAGCGGCCGTTGCGGAAGCGGCTGCAGTTCGACGTATTGCGTCACGCCTGGCGGCGGCGGGTCGATCGCCGTACCCTCGACGGGTCCTGCGGCAGCGACCACCGTGGTATCGGCAGCGCCGATCTCGTTTGTGCTTTGCGCTTTTACAGGAGCCGCGGTCAAGAAAACCGCAACACCCAAGGCAACGGAGCTCTTGACGAGGACAATTGTCATGAGAGCTACTCCAGCTACGAATCCCTTCTCGTGAAGAATCGCCTGCCGCGAGCTTTGTTCCGGCCTGTTGGCGGTATCGGACCTTGGTCCTACACGGGAAGGTTAAAGGTCCTAGGACCATTGCACGCTGCTCCTCGTGACGCATATCGCTCTGAGACGACCACGGCGGCATCCTCGTCAGCCGCCCACGTCGTCTGAAGGTCCCAGAGTCAACGCGATTGTCCCTTCTAAACGCTCTGGGACCTTCATTGCCGTCCATCCCGGTGACCGTCTATGCGGAAACCCGGCTTGGCCTGCGCACGGCCCTCACCTTCCCGCTGCTTCCTCCGCCACAGAAAAAGCGATCGCCGCCATCGGATTCAAGGCCGGAAACGCCTGCACCCGGGGGCATTTCGAGCGTTTCGAGGACTTCTCCCGTTTCCGGGTCGAGGCGTCTCAAGTCGCTCTCGTCGCCCTCCCATGTGGCATGCCAGAGTTCGCCATCGACCCAGGTGACGCCGGTGACGACCCGGTTGGATTCGATGGTGCGGAGAATCTTCCCGGTGTCGGGATCCACCTGGTGGATCTTCCGCCCTCGGTAATGGCCCACCCAAAGCGTTCCTTCCGCCCAGGCCAGGCCTGAATCGCCGCCCTCGGCAGGCGCCGGAATGGTGGCAAGCACGCGGCCGGTCTCCGGATCGATCTTCTGGATACGATCTTCCGCAATCTGGAACAGATGCCGACCGTCGAAGGCCGTTCCCGCATGTGCGGCGACATCGATCGAGCGCACCGTCTTGCCGCTCTCCGGATCCAGGGCGTTCAGCCTGTCGCCGGAGGCGAACCAGACGTGCCGGCCATCGAAGGTGACGCCGGCCACCTGCTCGGTATTCGGAAAAGGTCCGTACTCCTGGAGAATTTCGGCTTTCGATCGTTTCATTTTTCCATCCTCGTCGCTGTAGCTGCCTCGCATCCTAGTCGCTCGGTAGCGGGCCGGGGAGTAACAAGACTGTCGGGAAGCCCGGGACGGGCGGGGTCATCCAGCGAAGCGCCCGTCCGCGGCCGAAGGACTGTACCTTGCCGGCCGACGCAAGCTGCTCGAGTGCGCGCTGCACGGTGCGCGGGCTCGCCCCGAGCGCAATCGCCAGTGCCGAGCTCGACCACGACTCTCCGTCGGCCAGCAGGGCAAGCACCGCCGCGTGCTGCTCTTCTACCGGTGGCGTCAACACGACGACCTCGCCCGCGCGGCGCGGCGAAAGCACAAAGCCCTGTTTCGTCGCCCACACCTGCGCCAGCGCACGAAGTTCCGTGCGGAGCCGTCCGATCTCCACGCGCAACCGGGCGCGGTGCGATTCGTCCGCATGTCTTGCCCGGAAGGCGCGCGCGAGGAGCGTGGCTCTCGGCACGTCTGCCGGCCAGGCTTCGCCGAGCGCGCGGGCAAGCGCGAAGAGCACCGGGCGCGTCGCGAGCGAGACGACCAGCCTTTCGTCCCGCACCACATTGCGGCAGGCATCCACCACGAGCGCTCCCGACGCGAGCAGCGTTTCCACTTCCTCGATGAGGAGAGAGCGCTCGCCACCGCTGCCGATCAGGCGCGCGACGGGCGCATCGAGCACGAGCGATGCGCTTTCGACCTCGGCCGTCAGTGCCGGGATATTGGCTTCGCGCGCGGCGCGTTCGGCTCGGGCGAGCGCGACCCGCGCGGCTTTCGCCTGCAGACGCCGTATGGCGATGCCGGCGACGACGAGTTCGCGGGCCGCCCGCGTCGCCGGGGGGAGCGTCATGCCGGAGTCCAGTTCCGCAAGCGCGCGTTCTGCCTCGTCCAGGCGGCCGATGAGAAGCAGGCGCCGGGCCTCGAGATTGCGCGCATGCGCTGCATTGACGTGATCGCCATGCGCTTCGAGCGTCGACCTCGCCGCTTCGAGCGTTTTCGTGGGCCAGCCGAGATCCCGCGAGACGAGCGCGATCTCGGCCTCGGCGACGATGCAGCGCGCCCGCGCCACCGCCTGTCTCGGGCCGAAGGCATGCGCAGCGCTTCTGAGAAGAGTCTTCGCCCGGCCGAAATCTCCGAGCTGCGCCATCGCAATGCCCCGAAGCGCGAGCGCATGCGCGTCGTCGCGCAAAGCCACGCGGTTCAGTACGCCGAGGAGATCGCCGGCTGCGAGCGCCCGTGCCGCAGCGGTGATCAGCGAGTCCATCGAAATCCCGTCACACTTGTCACTCTCACCATTCGATCTCCGGCCCTAGTCTGGGTTCCTGTCGGTCGAGCAGCCCGCCCCCGGGCAATGTACGACGACAAATGGCCAAAGGAGAAGAATGATGACGGCACATGCAATCGGAACACGGGAAGAATGGCTGGCAGCGCGGCTCGACCTGCTCGAGGCCGAAAAGAACCTGACGCGGCGAAGCGACGAGCTGGCGCGGTGGCGCCGGGAATTGCCCTGGGTACGGATCGACAAGGCGTACCGGTTCGAAACCGACGAGGGCGAGGCCTCGCTGCGCGACCTCTTCAAGGGGCGCTCGCAACTCCTCGTCTATCATTTCATGTTCGGCCCCGACTATACGGCCGGCTGCCCGTCCTGCTCTGCGATCGCCGATGGGTTCAACGGGATCGTCGCTCATCTCGAAAACCACGACGTCGCCTTCTCCGCGGTTTCGCGCGCGCCGCTTGCGAAGCTCAAGGCCTATAAGCAGCGGCTGGGATGGAGCTTCCCCTGGGCTTCTTCGGACGACGGCGACTTCAACCGCGATTTCTGCGTCTGGTTCACCGAACAACAACAGCGCGAGGGCGGCATCGAGTATAATTTCCGCCGCGAGCCGCCAATCCCCGAACAACCGGCATCTGAGCCGCTCGCGGGCAGGACAGTCCGGGATTGGGACCCGAGCGGCAGCGAGGGGCCGGTCGCACAGATCGCAGCCATGACGGGAACCGACGTCGCCACCTATACACGCGACAGGCCCGGCGTCAGCGCCTTCGCGATCGAGGATGGAATCGTCTATCACACCTATTCCAGCTATGCGCGTGGACTGGATGGGCTATGGGGCATGTATCAGTGGCTCGACCGGGCTCCCCTCGGACGCAACGAGAACGGCATATGGTGGCGCCGCCACGACGAATATCCCCAAGTGTGACGGTCCGATGCGGCTCGCAACGGGTACCGTCGCGCGAGGCCTCGGCGACTGGCTGGGCTTCGCCGCCGCACCGACTTTCGCGGTTATGACGCTTCTGGCCGCCGGCAACGGTGCGGATATCTGCTCATCGATACAGGGCGCTTCGATACCGGGCGCTTCGCTGCTGAACGGGATGAGTAGCATGTATTTGCTGATGTCGGTCTTTCACCTGGCTCCATGGCTGAAGCTGATTTCCGCAAGACGGGAAGCGCCATGCGATCCGGCGCTTCCGCGGATCACTCCGCCGACTTGAACTGCAGCGTGAACACGTTGCCCGCGATCTCGTCGGAAAGTGATTTCGAAAATTCCAGCGGCACGCAATTCTGCAGCGCCTCGGTGGCGGCGGTCACGAATGCCTGCCGCTGCTTTTCGTCGCCGTTCACTTTGATCGCAGTCGGCCGGGGCGGGCCCATCAACGTACCGTCGCCGCGGAACCCGAACCTAAGGGTGACGAAGGAATCCGTGAAGCCTTGCGGCGGAGTCCAGCATCTGCCGAGCGCGGCGCCAAGGTCGGCCACCGTATAAAGCGGTTCGGCATGGAGCCTTTCAGCCCCCGACACGGCAAGGATCAGACCAGTGCAAGCCAATCTCGCCATCTGCATCGTCTTCAGCCCCTATCCCAGAGGATGGTGGAGAGCGGGATGAGGAAAAGTGTGTGCGCTTTTCCGCCCGCATCCCGCTTCTCAACCTGTTCGAATTGAGCATGCTCGTGACTTTAGGCCGACGCGGCCCAAGGTCGTTATGATCTAGCAGATTTGGAAGCGCCTGCAACAGGCCTGCATATCCCCCTGCCGGCTGCGTTTCAGCGGCGCTTCGTTTTCAGTGCCGCATGACTCGTGAGGCTGAGGAAGACGGCCAGGAACATGATGCCGAGGATCTTGAAGCCCTCCTCGACGAAAACCATTCCGGCGAAGTGTTCCGAAACCGCGTCCACCAGGAAGGAACAGCCGAGCGAGGCGACGGCGGCGGCAAGCAGGACCCACTGAATATCCCGGCGGATATACCAGGCGTGATAACAGAGCGTCGCCAGCAACAGCATATGGGGAACAAGGACAAGCGGCTCCGGGACGCCCGCCGTGGCAATCGCCTCGTGAAGCATCAGGAGATCGTCGATGCCCATCAGGCCCGAAAAGAGTCCGCCGGCGAGAAGCGTGCGTCGCAGATGCGGCGCGCCGAAGCCGGCGCCGGACCAATAGGCCTGGAGGGCAGCAATCCCTCCCGTAAACCAGAGAATGACGCCGAGATTGGAGACCAGCCCGAAATACTTCGGCTGCCCGGCAATCGCGTTGGGGTCGCGTACGAGGTCGTAGTAGTCGATGCCGAAAAGCCGATCGGCGATGACGATCGACGTCAACAGCACGATGCAGGAGCAGATGACGAGAAGGGCGTAGTGGAAATCACCCTGTGTCCGCCTGTCGCGTGTCAGGGCTTTGGCCGTGGTGATGCCTTCGACATCCATCTCGATCCTCCGCAACAGCCCCAGCCATGCCACCGCGGACGGTCAGCTGCCTTTGTGACAGTTTTATGACAAGGGGCGACCGGCGGTTGCGGATCTCCCGGAAAGGTAGTCGGGGGCCGGGCGGCACGGTCCCGGACACAACGGAACCTTGCAGCCTGCGGGACGTTAATCGTTGCGTCGCGTGCCCACCGGGGCGCGACGAGGCCGCAATTTACTTGCGGTGGTACGGAACCCCTCCCCTTTGGTCATGCTGATTTGGGGATCCATGCAAAGGCGATTTGCAGGCGGGGTGACGGAGAGAAAGGATGTATGTCATGAACCAGCACGAAGAATTGCGGGAGAAACCGCCGCTCGATCCTGCCACCGGCCAACCGACGCCGCGGGACCCCGAAGCGCCCGTGACCAGATCGCGCCGTAGCAGTTGGCCTTTGCTGGTCATCATTCTTGCTGGCCTGGTACTCGCGCTGATCGCCTGGCTGCCGGCAGAGCTGACCAGGGATGCCGAGAACGAGCCGGTCACGCCGAGCCAATCCGAGACGACCCCGTCCGACGCCACACCGCCGGCCGCCGCGCCCACGGATCAGGCCGCGCCTGCGGATCAGACCGCACCTACGGACCAGGCGACGCCGCCCGCCGGAGGAACGACGGCGCCGGCAGCACCTGAGACCCAGACCCCGGCAGCGCCCGAGACGCCAGCTGCACCGGCAGCACCTGCCACGCCGGCCCAGCCGCAGAGCACTCCTGCGCAGTAGATCGACGAACGCCCCTTGTCGGGCGGGATGAAGTCGAGCGGGATGACGCGGTTTGCCGCGCCATCCCGCACTTCTGCAATCAGATCCGCCCCGAGCGGTCGAGTGACGGAGCGCGTTCGTCTTTCATGAACGAAGTCTTTAACGACATCCTTGTCGATACCCAAACGCCTTACTCAGTGATATTCGCGCGGCTCTTCGGCGCCATCCTGCTCGGCGCGATGATCGGCGTCGAGCGTGAAAAGCGGCAGCGACCGGCAGGGCTCAGGACCCATATTCTCGTCAGCCTCGCCTCCGCGATCTTCGCGGTGGTCGCCATCGAAAGCGTGCACATGAAAAGCCTTTCCGGCCCCGAGGTGCGCATCGATCCCATTCGCGTCGTGGAAGCCGTAACCGCGGGAGTGGCCTTTCTCGCCGCCGGCATGATCGTCTTTTCGAAGGGTGAGGTGAAGGGCCTGACGACCGGCGCCGGCATGTGGCTTGCCGGCGCCGTCGGTCTCGGGGTCGGGTTCGGCTTCTGGCTGATAGCGGCCTTCGCCGCCATTGCGAGCCTCGTCGTGCTCTTTGTCCTCGGCCGGCTGGAGGTGGCGTTGCAGTGGAAGGCACCGGACGAGTTCTACGACACGGACGCTACGTCGCAGAAGAATGAAGATGGAGGAGAAGACCGGCCCCGAGACCGGGTCGATGTGGGCGAACGATGATCGGAGCCGCCAATGGCCGCCCGATCAGCGCAGTTCGGAAATTGGGGTTGTCTGATACCCGCCCAAGGGGAGCGGACGGTTGTCGAAGACCGACCTGCCCTCCTTCAGGCCATGAATGACAGCAACGGCCTTACGGGCTTCGTCCGGCGTCGCGAACAACTGGCCTTCCAGGGACCAGACGCTGAATTTCACGGCCATGAACCGCAATCGGCCGTTCTCCGGAATCAGCGCACCGACAGCCTCGCCGGCAAACTCCACCGTGTGCTTGCTCATCGTGTTTGAAACTCCTCCCTCGGCGGGGCAAAGCCCAAGCCTGCCGACTCTCGCGGTCAGCCGGAGGAGAAACACGCGAAGACCAGGTTGGTTCCGGCGCCAGAATTAAAAAACAGCTATGACGATCGCCTCTCCTCATGAAGCGCTGCCATTGTCACGGTCGACGTTTCAGCTCGGCTCGAGCTAAACCATCGAACACACTCCTCCTCATCCTCTATGCGAGGAAGCGCTCCGGCCGATACGGCGCAATGTCGATCACGGGCTTCTCACCCGTCATCGCCTGTGCCAGCGCGCGGCCGGTGACCGGCCCGAGCGTCATGCCGTGATGCGCGTGGCCGAAGGCGAACCAGAGGCCTTCGTGTCGCGGAGCCTTGCCGATAACGGGCATCATGTCGGGCGTGCAGGGCCGCGCGCCCATCCACGGCTCCTCGTCGCGCCGCTCGGCGAGCGGGAAGAATTCGCGAGCGACCCGCTCCGCCCGCGTCAGCTGCACCGGCGTTTTCGGCGCATCGCGCAGTGCGAACTCGGCGCCGGTCGTCAGCCGGATACCGCGCAGCATCGGCGCCAGGAAATATCCCTTCTCGGCGTCGAGCACCCAGTTGTTGAGCTGAGCGCCCTCCCGGGCGCCGTAATGCATGTGGTAGCCGCGCTTCACGGCGAGCGGGAAATGGTAGCCGAGCTTTCGCGTCACCGTATCGGCCCACGGCCCGAGCGCGACGACGACCTCCCGCGCCTCCAACGGGCCGTCCGGTGTTGCGACACGCCATCCCGCCCCTTCCAGAATGTGCTCCAGTGTCGCGGCATCCCCGGAAACGAGCCGGCCGCCGAGCGACTGGAAATAGGCGAGATATGCCTTGTTCAAGCTGTGCGGATCGCGGATCGACCACGGATCCGTCCAGCGCAGGCCGCCGGCGAGTTCGACCTGGATGGATGGTTCGATCGTCTTCAGCTCGCTGGTCGAAAGCTTCTGGTGATTGACTCCGAACCCGGCGGAAAGCCGTTCTGCGTCCTTATAGGCCGCGTCCCGCTCCTTTTCGGTGCGGAAAACCTTCATCCAGCCATCCTTGCGAATGAGGTCGCCGGCGCCGGATGCGTCGATCAGGTCCTGATGTTCCGCAATCGAATGTTCGATAAGCGGGGCATAGAGATGAGCTATCTTCTGGTGCTGGGTGAAGCCCGAGTGCCACCAGTAGCGCGCGAGGAACGGCACGAGACTGGGCAGCGCACGGAAGTGATAGCTGGCGTCGATCGTGTTGTTCAGGGCGTAACGGAAAAGCGCTCCGAAATTGTGCGGGAAGCCGTAGGGGAAGACGCCCTCGCGCTGTATCAGGCCTGCATTGCCGAAGGACGTTTCCTCCCCGGCGCCGCGCCGATCCAGAAGCACCACCGACTTTCCAAGCCGAGCCAGATGGATCGCGCTGGAAATCCCGATAATGCCGGCACCGAGAACCACTACGTCCGTCTTCATGTGCAGATGCTCCTATCCGTCATGCCGCCGTGCCGCGTCACTTCACGACGACAACTTCCAGGGATTTCATGGGAGATGGTGTCCTGACATGCGCGGCGGATATTCGCATGAATAGCCAAGCGGACCCGGCAGGGCAAGGGAACAGAGCGTCACACCACAACTGGAAAGGGGTGGAGACGAGAGCTCCACCCCTTATCGATCGGCACCTTTTTTGCGGGCGGCAAGCCCCGCCTGGAGGCTCACGTTCGGCGGATGAGACCCGCTACGAGCGAGATCACGAGGAATATGAGGAACAGGAAGAAGAGGACTTGCGCAATTCCCGCCGAAGCGCCGGCAATTCCGCCGAAGCCGAGGACGCCGGCGATGATCGCGACGATCAGGAACACGAGAGCGTAATAGAGCATCTGCTATCTCCTTGTCTGCGTTACCGAAATCGAAACGCGTGTCGGCTCGCCTTTGTTCCCGGGCCGGCTGTGGCTACGCGGTGCGAGGGTGTCTGTCCGGTTCAGAAAGCATTGATTAACCAAGAGAACCGCAAATAGAACGGAACTTATATTTCGCGTGCAAGCGAGAGGAACCTTCGAAAGCGCTTGGCGTTGTTCGGAATGAAAGAATCTCCAGGAAGACAATGAAGATACCATCGCGACATATTTGGAAGACCGTAAACGATGCGGGCCGTTATCAGGCCGATCTGCGTGATCGGAATCTCCATATCGGCAGGACGATGCGCGACCTTCAGCGGCACTCCGAGGAAAAGTACAACAAGCGGATCCAGGCGCTGCTCGAGACTCTGGAACGTGCCGAACGCCAGTCGCATAAATGACGACGGCTCCGTGTCCCTCCGGCAACAGGCATGCGCGCCGGCGTCATCGCGCGCGGAACAAAAGGCGCCAATCGGCGTTTTGGCGACAATAACAAGCGCCGCGGCGGCGGCATCCATGGGAGATGGGAATGCAAGCCTTGGCGGCGCCTGTTGTGACCACCCCTCCAACGGGGACCGACGCTCAGATGAGCGTCGCAGCGGCTCCAGCCATGCCTCGGTGCGCATTTCCACCGAAGACTATGCTCGGCATCTCCAGCAGTTCTGTGTCAACCCTGAATAGGAACGCGTCATGAAGAAGTTACTCGTCGTCGCAAGCCTGATCCTTCCCTTGGCTGCCTGCACGCAAACGGAACGAGGTGCGGCAATCGGCGCTGCCTCCGGCGGTATCATCGGCGGTGCCATATCCAATGATGTCAGGGGAGCTGCGGTAGGTGCCGCTGTCGGCGGTGTCGCCGGTGCCCTTATCGGTCGTGCGAACGAGCCCGGCTATTGCGTCTATCGCGACCGCTACGGCCGCCGCTACACGGCGCGCTGCTGATACGGATAGTTCTCCGGGCCGCGCTCCTGCCGGGGCGGCTCGTTTTGTCGGTGGCCGCCAGCGTGAAAGCTGCGGCGTCACTCGCGCGGTCGTTCTTCGGCCTCATCCAGACGGTGCAGAAGGTCCAGAAAGTGCTGCGGCACGGGTTCGTTCTCCACCGCCTGGTAGAGGGCCTTCAGCTTCGAAGCGATTTGACCGTGAGGTTGCGTCGTCTCGGCGCGGTCGATCCCCGCTGGCACGGCGCCTTTCTTTGAGGACTTCTTCATCTTCCCGTTCCGTGCGGGCTGCAGTTCCGCGCCATTTCAGATCCGCGGTACCTGATGTTCGTGCTGTCGGAATAAGCTTCAGCCAACCCCATTCAGGTCGCAGCAGCCGGTCGCCCAATTCATTTGCCGCGATTGTTTCTCAAGGCTTTCCATAAACAGGAATACGTGCTCAAAACATTTGAGGTATCCTGCTTGCGCCGTCGGCAAGACAGGAACATATGCACAATAGTTTAGGAAGGTCTAAATGCCACTTTCCACAAGGATTGCGCCCCACCTCCCCTATCTTCGGCGTTACGCCCGTGCCGTCACCGGCTCGCAAGCAGCCGGCGATGCCTATGTCTCTGCCGTGCTCGAAGCGCTGATCGACGATCTGGGGCTTTTCCCGGCCGCGTCGAACGATCGAATCGGTCTTTACAAGTTGTTCTGTTCCCTGTTCGGAAAACTCAAGATCGACCGAACCCAGCTCGCTTCGCCTTTCGCATGGGAGCAGAAGGCGGCTTCCAATCTCTCCCTCATCGCGCCGCCCCAGAGACAGGCATTCCTTCTCGTCGCCCTTGAGGGTTTCTCGACCGGCGAGGCTGCGGAAATCATGGGGCTGGACCACGGCGCCTTCGGCAAGCTGCTGACCAGCGCCTCGGAGGAGATTTCGCGCCAGATCGCGACCGACGTGATGATCATCGAGGATGAGCCTCTCATCGCGTTGGACATCGAGGACATGGTGACGAGCCTCGGTCACCGGGTCACCGGGATCGCCCGCACGCGCCGCGAGGCGCTTGATCTCTATCACCAGACATCGCCGAAAATGGTGCTCGCGGATATCCAGCTTGCCGACGGCAGTTCGGGCATAGACGCGGTCAACGACATCCTGACGCAGGCGGCCGTACCGGTCATCTTCATCACCGCCTTTCCCGAACGGCTACTGACCGGCAAGAAACCCGAGCCGGCCTTTCTGGTGACCAAACCCTTCAACCCGGAAACCGTGAAGGCGCTGATCAGTCAGGCTCTTTTCTTCGACGAACATGCGCAAGCCGGAGCGAGCTAGAGCATTCATGTTTCATGGAAACGCTGAAATACTCTGACTCTTTGGTCCCACGCGCTTCCAGGAAAACCGGTACACGCTTCTCCTGGAAGTGCTCTGAGGCCTGTTGAGATTCGGCCACCCGCCGCCGCTTCCTCATTCCTGTGCTTGTCACAGGAATCCAGCCAGTCCAAGTCCTTGGGCTGGAAAGGTTCTTCCGCGCCGCAGACGCGGCGCTGCTCTCATCCCTGTGACGAGCAAAGGGATGAGGAAAAGGAGAGACTTTCTACAGCGCCGCGCGTCTTATGAGGCGCGCGCATGAAGGGATCAGCCCGGCAACTGGCGTTCCGGCTGCGGCAGCAGGGTCTGCTCGAAAATGATCATCGCGATCAGCGACAGCGGAAAGGCGAGAAACGCCCCGACAGCACCCCACATCCACGTCCAGAAAATGATCGCGACGAAGACCAGGAACGGGTTGATATCGAAGCGTTGGCCGAGGATGGCGGGCACCAGCAGATTTTCCATGGCGAGGTGAACGGTGAAGAAGGCGACCGCCGGGGCGATGGCCACGATGAGCGCATCATGCGTCATCAGCCCGCCGACGAGCAAAGAGAGGGTCATGAAGGTGACCCCGAGATAGGGAATGAAACTCGAGACGAAGGCGAACAGCCCCCAAAGCGGGGGCATCGCCAATCCGCCGACCAGCGCAATGACCATGGTTATGAAGCCCAGCGCCAGATAGATCAGGCTGGCGGTCGAGAAATAATGCGTAAGCGCATCCTCCAGGGCGTTCATGATCCGGATCGCGCTCAGGCGACCTTCGCGGCTGGGAAAAGCGAGAATGATCGTGCTGCGCAACTGAACGCGCCCCAGCAGGAAGAGCACAAGGGCGGCCAAAAAGATCAGGGTCTGCACCAGAGCGGGCGTCAGGCTTGCCGCCGCGCCGCCGATCAGCGGTCCCGCATTCTTGACGATGACGTCGGCGAAAGCCTCTTCTCCGCTGCCGCGGGCAAGCGCTACGTTTATCCATTCGAAGCGCTGCAGATAGGGCAATATCCGCTCCATGAGGCCTTCGACCAGCCGCGGCGCCTCGCGCGCGACCTCGGTGATCGGCCAGAGGATGGCGTTGACCAGGTATGACAGGCCAAGCAGAAAGCAAAGTGCCAGCAAAAGGCCGCCGAACATGGGCGGCAGCCCGAACCGGGCCAGTTCATCGGCAGCGCGGCCGAGAACGATGCCGATGACGACGGCGAGCGTGATCGGCAGGAGGATCGCTTCCATCGCATAGACGACGGCCGCGCAGGCGATCACAAACAGACCAATGACGCTCCAGGCGCCGGCGAGATCGATGCTGTCGCGTTTTCGGGCGACGATCGCCGATGCCTCGGCAAGCGCGATTTCTCTCTCCGCTTCGCGCTTTCGTCGACGCTCGGCCGTCGTCCGCCCGACTATGTCCATCGGCACCTACCTCTCAAACGCTCGTGCTGCGAACAGTTCGTTCGCGAATGCGGGAAGGAGGTGGCGCACTCCACCGCGGATGCCCCCGCGAAGCCTTGCTCAATGTCGCTCAAGCGGGACAGGTGAAGCGTGGCGGAAAGCAGGCCAGGCCCACCGATGGTGATCAGCAATGTTTAGGCCACGCCCTGCGGCGTGCGCGGGAAGAGATCCATGCCGAATACCGGCACGTCACGACGGGTCCTGGCACCCGGTAGAGCATGTCTCATCCTCCTTGCGGAACGCACCGATAAACGCCGCAACTGCGGAAATCGTTCCTGCGCGACAAGCGTGTAAGGACGGCAGCAAAACGCCGCCGGCCGAGGGGCCGACGGCGGGGAAAGTGGAGCGTATATCTGCTTGCGCCAACGGCTTAGAGAGCTGCCGTCACGATGACTTCGACGAGATATTCCGGGGTTGCGAGTTTCGCTTCGCCGGTCGCGCGCGCCGGCGCGTGGCCCTGAGGCACCCAGGCGTCCCAGACCGAATTCATCTTGGCGAAATCCGCCATGTCGGCGAGCCAGACGGTCGCGGAAAGAATGCGCGTCTTGTCCGTGCCTGCGAGCGCCAGCAGACGATCGACCTCCGCCAGCGCCTGCTTCGTCTGGGTGACGACGTCGTCGCCGGCATTGCCGACCTGGCCGGCGAGATAGACCGTGTTGTTGTAGACCACGGCCTGGCTCATCCTCGAGCCGCTTTCGAAACGCTTGATTTCCATAATCCTCATCCTGGTGTTGGGCCGAACAACGGTCTGCCGGCATTTGGGTGATACGTATTTCCGCTCAGGCGGCATTCTTCCGGGCGAGCCGGGCCTTGATGCTGGCAACATCCGCCCGCGGCGTCGCCGCGAACAAGGTCTTTGTATAATCGTGCTGCGGGTCGGAGAATACCGCGTCCCGGCTGCCATACTCGACCGCTTCGCCGTAATACATCACCATTACGTCATCGGCGATGTAGCGCACCACCGACAGATCGTGACTGATGAAGACATAGGTGAGCTTGAATTCGTCCTGCAGATCGGCGAGCAGGTTCAGAACCTGCGCCTGTACGGAGAGGTCGAGCGCCGAAACCGGCTCATCCAGAACCAGAAGCTTGGGATTGAGCATCAGCGCACGGGCAATCGCAATGCGCTGCCGCTGGCCGCCGGAGAACATGTGCGGATAGCGATTGTAGTGCTTCTCCTCGAGGCCGACCTTCTTCAACATCGCCATTGCCCGCTCTCGGCGTTCGCCTGCCGGAACCTTGGTGTTGATGATGAGCGGTTCCGCGAGAATATCGCCGATCTTCTGGCGAGGATTGAGGGAGCCGTAAGGGTTCTGAAAGACGATCTGAACTTTGCGGCGCATCTCCGCCGTCAGCCCCTCGCGCGCGATGTCGACCGTCTTGCCGTCGATCGACAGCTCGCCCGCCGTCGCCGGGTCGATGAGCGTGATGATGCGTCCGAGCGTAGACTTGCCGCAGCCGCTTTCGCCTACGATCGCGAGCGTCTTGCCCTCGTCGACCGTGAAGCTTACGCCCTTCAGCGCATGAACGGTGCGCGCCGCACGGAACAGGTTTCCGGGAATATGATAGTCGCGCACCAGGTTGCGGGCTTCGAGAACATGGGTCATCGAGCAGCTCCCTCGAGCATCTGTTGCTCATTGAAAAGTTCGGAAATCGTCGGCAACCGGTCTCCCGTCGCATTCTCCGGCAAGGCCGAGAGAAGCGCGCGGGTATAATTGCTCTTCGGCGACTCGAACAGCGAAAGGACATCGGCCTCTTCGATCTTCCGGCCCTTGTACTGCACGATGACGCGATCCGCCGTCTCCGCTACGACGCCCATATTATGGGTGATCATGATGAGGCCCATGCGGTATTCCTGCTGCAGCTTCATCAGGAGATCGAGGATCTGCTTCTGGATCGTCACGTCCAGTGCGGTCGTCGGCTCGTCCGCGATGAGCAGTTTCGGGTTGCAGGCAAGCGCGATGGCGATCATCACGCGCTGGCACTGCCCGCCCGACATCTGGTGCGGAAAGTGCCCGAGGCGCTCGGCGGGGTCGGGAATGCCGACCGCATCGAACAGCTCGATGGCGCGCTTACGCCGCGCTGCCCGGTCGAGGCCCATATGTATGCGCAGCACTTCCTCGATCTGGAAACCGACCGTGAAGCACGGATTGAGGCTGGCGATGGGCTCCTGAAAGATCATCGCAATGTCCTTGCCGACGATCTTGCGACGGTCGGAGGCCGGCATCTTCAATAGATCCCGTCCATTGAAGGCGAGCTTGTCCGCGGTCACCTTGGCGGTCCAGGGCAGAAGCCCCATGGCGGCAAGCATGGACACGGATTTGCCGGAGCCCGATTCCCCGACGATCGCCAGGACCTCGCCCTCATGCACCTTGAGCGAGACGCCGTCGACGGCTCGGAACGGCCCGGACGCCGTCTGGAATTCGACGACGAGGTTTTCGATTTCGAGAAGCGCCATGTCAGGACCTCTTCAGCTTGGGGTCGAGCGCGTCGCGCAGGCCGTCGCCCATCAGATTGATTGCCAGAACGGTCACGAGGATAGCGAGGCCGGGAAGCGTCACGACCCACCAGGCACGGAGGATGAATTCGCGTGCTTCCGCCAGCATCGTTCCCCATTCCGGCGTCGGCGGCTGCGCACCCATACCCAGGAAGCCGAGTGCCGCCGCATCGAGGATCGCGCTCGAAAACGAGAGCGTCGCCTGGACGATGAGCGGGGCCATGCAGTTCGGCAGGATGGTCTTGAACATCAGCCTCGCATGTCCGGCTCCGGCGACCTTCGCCGCCACGACGTAGTCGCGCGTTTTCTCCGTCATCACCGCCGCCCGCGTCAGGCGGACGAAATGCGGCTGGAAAACCAGCGCGATCGCGATCATCGCATTGGTGAGGCCCGGCCCCAGCACCGCCACCAGGACGAGCGCCAGCAGGAGCGACGGGAAGGCCAGGATGATGTCCATGATCCGCATGATGACCGTGTCGATCCACCCGCGGAAATAGCCGGCGATGACGCCGACGAGGATTCCGCCCGTCAGGGACAGAACCGTCACGATGACGCCCACGAAGAGCGAGAAACGTGTGCCGTAGATGAGGCGGGAGAGCATATCGCGGCCCACGGCGTCGGTCCCGAGCAGGAAAGTCGCGCGGCCGCCTTCCTGCCAGACGGGCGGGAGCAGCACCGCCTCGCGGAACTGGATGGTCGGGTTATGGGGTGCCACCAGCGGAGCGAAGATGGCGAGCAGCACCAGGAACAGGAAGAAGAACAGGCCGATAACGGCGCCGCGGTTCTCCGAGAAATAGTACCAGAATTCGGCGAGACGCGCCCGGCGCGTCGGATCGGTCGATATGGCGGTTGTCGCAGTAACTTCGGTCATATCGCTCTCCTCAGTGCCGGATGCGGGGGTTGATCAGGCCGTAGAGCAGATCCACGGCGAGGTTCACCAGCATGATGACCGCGGCGATGATCAAAAGCCCGCCCTGTATGACGGCATAGTCGCGCCGGAAGACCGAATCGACCATCCATTTGCCGATCCCCGGCCAGGAGAAGATCGTCTCCGTCAGGATCGCGCCCGCCAGCATCACACCGACCTGCAGGCCGATGGTGGTGACGACAGGGATCATCGCATTGCGCAGCGCATGAATACCGACCACACGGAAGGTGGAGAGCCCCTTGGCACGGGCCGTGCGCACATAGTCCTCGGAAAGCACTTCGAGCATTGCAGAGCGGGTCTGGCGCGCAATGACGGCGAGCGGAATGGTGCCGAGAACGATCGTCGGCAGGATGAGGTGATTGAAGGCCGACTGGAACGCCCCTTCCTGGCCGGACAATAGCGAGTCGATCAGCATGAAGCCGGTGACCGACGGGAAGAAGAACATCAACGAGATACGCCCGGACACCGGCGTCCACTGCAGAATGCCGGAGACGACGATGATCAGCAGCAGGCCCCACCAGAAGATCGGCATCGAGAAGCCGATGAGCGCGGTGCCCATGATGATCTGGTCGAAGATGGACCCGCGCTTGACTGCCGCGACGACACCAGCGGGGATGCCGACGACCACCGCGAAGATGATGGCGCAGAGCGACAGCTCGACGGTCGCCGGGAAGAGCTCCATGAACTGATCGATCACCGGCTTCTTGGTGACGATCGACGTCCCGAAGTCGCCCTGCAGAACGCCCCAGAGATAATCCAGGTACTGCATGACGATGGGTCGGTCGAAGCCCAATTGGTGGGAGATCTCGGCATGCCGCTCCGGCGACATCACCCGTTCGCCGGAAAGCAGCGCCACGGGATCGCCGGGAAGCAGGCGGATGAAGGAAAAGGCGATGATGGAAACCCCGATGAAAGTCGGGATCAGCACTGCCAAACGCCCCAGAAGGAATCGGAACATAGTCAAACCTCATGCCAACCGTGCCCGCATGAGTGGCGGCACTGGCAAAAAGGAAGAGGGGCGCTCGCCAGCGGCAAACGCCCCCTTCGGATCTGTCGATAAGATTACTCTACAATATCAACGCCGTCGAAAGCAAAGTCGCCGAGCGGGCTCTGCACGAAGCCTTCGACATTCTTGCGCATCGGGACGATGGAGAGCGAGTGGTCGAGCGTTGCCCAGGGAGCTTCGCGCTTGAAGATGACCTGCGCTTCCTCGTAGAGCTTGGTGCGCTCTGCGACGTCGGATGCCTCCTTCGCCTTCGTGACGAGGTCGTCGAACTCCTTGTTGCACCACTGCGCGCGGTTGTTGCCGCCGACGGCATCGCAACCGAGCAGAGTGTCGAGGAAGTTGTCCGGGTCGCCATTGTCGCCCGTCCAGCCGAGGATGACCGCACCGTCGCGGTCCTTGGCCTTGGACTTCTCGAGATATTCCGCCCATTCGTAGGAGACGATTTCGACCTTGACGCCGACCTTTGCAAAGTCCGCCTGCATCAGTTCGGCGGCGCGACGGGCGTTCAGCATGTAGGGACGCGCGACAGGCATTGCCCAGACCTTCATCGATAGGTCCTTGACGCCGGCATCCTCGAGCATCTTCTTGGCCGCTTCCGGATCGTAGGTGTCGTCTTCGATCTGTTCGTTATAGGACCACATCGTCGGCGGAATCGGGTTGACCGCCGGCTGCGCCTGTCCCTGGAAGACGGCATCGACGATCGCCTGCTTGTTGATCGCCTTGTTCAGGGCCTTGCGCACTTCGACCTTGTCGAAAGGCGCCTGCGTCGTGTTGTAGGCGAGATAGGCGACGTTGAGGCCGGCCTGCTCCATCACCTTCAGGTTCGGATCGGCCTTCATGGCTTCCACATCGGCCGCGTTCGGATATGGCATCAGGTGGCATTCGCCGGCCTGCAGCTTCTGAAAGCGAACGGCCGCATCCGTGGTGATCGCGAAGACCAGATCATCGATCTTCTGTTTTCCGCCCCAGAAGTCCGGATGAGCCTTGTAGCGGATGACCGCGTCCTGCTGGTAGCCGACAAAGGCGAAAGGACCGGTGCCGAGCGGCATCTGGTTGAGCTGGTTCATCTTGCCTTCGGCCTGCAGCTTGTCGGCATATTCCTTCGACATGATCGAAGCGAAGGGCATGGCAAGATTGGCGAGGAACGGCGCTTCCTTGCGCTTCAGCTTGATCTTGACCGTCATGTCGTCGACCTTCTCGACCGACTCGAGCAGTTCCGGCAGGCCCATGCCGGCGAAATATTCCCAGGAACCGCCGGTTACGTAGCCGTGCCACGGATGGTCGGACTTCCACTGGCGCTCGATCGAGAAGATCACATCGTCGGCGTTCAGTTCGCGAGTGGGGGTGAAGAACTCGGTCGTCTGGAACTTGACGCCGGGACGCAGCTTGAAAGTATATTCAAGGCCGTCGTCGGAAATCGTCCAGCTTTCGGCGAGCCCGGGCTCGGTCTCCGTCGTGCCCTTCTTGAACTCGAGAAGACGGCTGTAGACGGTATGCGCGGCAGCGTCGAAGGTCGTGCCGGCCGTATAGAGGCCGGGATCAAAGCCCTCCGGCGACCCTTCCGAGCAGAAGACGAACGTTTTCGACCAGGCGGTGCCGGCCATCAGCGTGGCAATCGCCGTCGCTGCCAAGAGAGTAGTGAGCTTTTTCATGAGCTTGCTTCCCAGATTTGTTTTTGTTCTCGCAATTTATCTGACACGGCATGACGTTTACACCCGGTCAAGGGCGGATGGAACGACATTTGGCGTCGCAATGCAATAAGTCGCTTTGGAATTTTGTCTATGCGAAAAATTCTTCCGCAAACAGAGCATGCGGAACTATCCCCGACTTTCGCCGGCAGCCGCGGTTCCGGGGCAAGCAATGCGAGTCGCGAACTCTCAAGGGGAATGCAGATAAACTCTAAGCTGCGCTGTCGAAGGGAAACATTCGACCTCGAAAATGCTCGCTACCTTCAAGGTGCCGAGATCGCCCGCCGGAAGCAAGACTGTCGACTGGAAGCAGCAGTTCGCGGATGAGTTGCCGCCAGCGTGCGCGGGTTTTCCGTCCCGCTCTCACGCTGCTTCAGGGCAGAGCCTCTCGGCCACAAGCTCGCAGACGCGAGTGAACTCAGGCGGCCGAGGTCTGCGGGCGCACCGGCTCTTCCAGGCCCAGGAGGAAGTTGATCTGCGGCCTGGCCTTGACCAGGTCGTCGATCGTGTATCCCTGAAGCACTTCGAAAAAGGCGTTCAGCGCCTTGCGCAGCGCGGCGTTGAGGCCGCAGCTGTCCACCAGCGGGCAGTCGATCTCGCCCGCCTCGAAGCATTCCGCCATGGCGAAACTGTCTTCCGTGACTTTGACGACGTCGAAAAGGGTGATCTCCGACGCCGGCTTCGGCAGGCGGACGCCGCCGTTGCGGCCGCGCACCGTCTCGACCAGGCCGGCTCTCGTGAGCGGCTGCAGAATCTTGAAGAGGAACAGCTCGGATACGCCGTAAGCCCTGGCAATCTCGGGAATGCGGCTGAGCTTCTCGCCGTTCGCAGCACAGTACATCAACATGCGTACCGCGTAGTTGGTTTGCTTCGTCAGACGCATTTTTTGCTCCGGATTCGATAAATTCGTGCCTCATCATATAGGACGGATCGCAGTTTGGAACAATTCCAAAAAGTGGAAATATTCACGAAGGTTATCTCTTTACCTTTTCGCTGTTGACTGACGCGCCGGCGGACGGCAGAAATATGATTGAGTTAGTTAAGTTTAAAACACGAAAAAGGAGAGAGCACCATGCAAATTTCAAAAGCGCTGATCGGAGCGCTGTCCGTAGCGGCGACGTTTCTTGCCTCTACGGCGGTCCGAGCCGACGGAGAGGTCAACATCTACTCTTACCGGCAGCCGGACCTCATTAAGCCGCTTTTGGACGCCTTCACCGAGAAGACGGGCATTACGACCAACGTCCTCTTCCTCGACAAGGGTCTTGTCGAGCGCATCCAGGCTGAAGGCGCAAACTCTCCAGCCGACGTGATTCTGACCGTGGACATCAGCCGCCTGACCGAAGCGAAGGACGCGGGCGTGACGCAGCCGGTCGTCAACGAGACCATCAACAAGGACATTCCCGACCATTTCCGGGATCCGGACGGCAACTGGTTCGGCCTGACGACACGCGGCCGCGTCGTCTATGCCTCGAAGGAGCGCGTAGCGCAGGACGACATCACCTATGAGGAACTCGCCGACCCGAAGTGGAAGGGCAAGATCTGCACCCGCGACGGCCAGCACTCCTATAATGTCGGCCTGTTCGCCTCCATGATCGCCCACTACGGCGAAGCCGAAGCGGAAAAATGGCTGACCGGCCTCAGGAACAATCTCGCCAAGAAGCCGGACGGCGGCGATCGCGACCAGGCCAAGGCGATCTTCGCCGGCGAATGCGACATTGCGCTCGGCAACAGCTACTATGTCGGCCTTATGATCACCAACGAGAAGGAGCCCGAGCAGAAGGAATGGGCTTCGGCGATCAAGGTGCTGTTCCCGAACACCAAGGACCGGGGCACGCATGTGAACATCTCCGGCATGGCGCTCGCCAAGAATGCGCCGAACAAGGAAAATGCCCTCAAGCTCATGGAATTCCTGTCGGAAGGCGAAGCGCAGAAAATCTATGCCGAACAGGTCTTCGAGTATCCGGTTCTGCCGGGCGCCGAACCGTCGGAAGTCGTTAAGTCCTTCGGTGAGATCAAGCCGGACACGCTGCCGCTTGCCGAAATCGCGGCAAACCGCAAGAAGGCCTCGGAAATCGTCGACAAGATCGGCTACAACGACGGCCCGCAGGACTGAGACCGACGATCTAAGCAATACGAGGACGGCGGGCGCATGCCCGCCGTTTTCGTGACGGCTCCAGTGGGACGAACGGTTATTCGCGCCGCCTCGATCCAATCCGGGGCCTCCCGAAGGAGGCCCCAGTCGGTCAGGCGTTCGCTGCCGCGTTATCGCATCGTCGGTATCGAGAACTCGGCCCCATCCTTGATGCCGGACGGCCAGCGGGACGTGATCGTCTTCGTCCGCGTCCAGAATTTGATCGAGTCCGGCCCATGCTGGTTGAGGTCGCCGAAGGACGAGGATTTCCAGCCGCCGAAGGAATGGTAGGCGAGCGGAACCGGGATCGGAACATTGACGCCGACCATGCCGATATTGATGCGGGAGGCGAAGTCGCGCGCCGCATCGCCGTCGCGGGTGTAGATGGCGACACCGTTGCCGTATTCGTGCTTCATCGGCAGCGACAGGGCCTCTTCGTAATTCCTGGCGCGGACGACCGACAGGACGGGTCCGAAGATTTCGGTCTTGTAGATGTCCATGTCGGGTGTGACGTCGTCGAAGAGGCAGCCGCCGATGAAGTGGCCGTTCTCATAGCCCTGCAACTTGAAGTCGCGGCCGTCGACCACGAGCTTCGCACCCTGCTCGATGCCGCTGTCGATCAGGCTGCGGATGCGCTGCTCCGCCTCCTTGGTGACGACGGGGCCCATATCGGCCTTTTCGTCGGTATAGGGACCGATGCGCAGGCTTTCGACCATCGGAACAAGCTTGTCGATCAGACGGTTTGCGGTTTCCTCGCCGACCGGAACGGCGACCGAGATCGCCATGCAACGCTCGCCCGCGGAACCGTAGCCGGCGCCGATGAGTGCGTTGGCCGCCTGGTCAAGGTCGGCGTCCGGCATGATGATCATGTGGTTCTTTGCGCCGCCGAAGCATTGCGCACGCTTGCCGTTCATCGCAGCCGTGCCATAGACGTAGCGGGCGATCGGGGTCGAGCCGACGAAGGAAACGGCGGCGATATCGGGATGCGTCAGGATCGCATCCACCGCGCCCTTGTCACCGTTGACGACGTTGAGGATGCCCGCCGGCAGACCGGCTTCGATCATCAGTTCGGCAAGGCGGATCGGCACGGAGGGATCGCGTTCGGAAGGCTTGAGGATGAATGCATTGCCGCAGGCGATCGCCGGGGCGAACATCCACATCGGGATCATGCCGGGAAAATTGAACGGGGTGATGCCGGCGCCGACGCCGACCGGCTGGCGGATCGAGTACATGTCGATGCCGGGACCCGCGCCTTCGGTGAATTCGCTCTTCTGCAGGTGTGGAATGCCGATGACGAATTCGCAGACTTCGAGGCCGCGCACGATGTCGCCCTTGGCGTCGTCGATGGTCTTGCCGTGCTCGCGGGAAAGCATCTCGGTCAGCTCGTTCATGTTGTCGTTCAGGAGCTGGACGAACTTCATGAAGACGCGGGCGCGGCGCTGAGGATTGGTTGCGGCCCAGTTGGGCTGGGCAGCCTTGGCGCTCTCGACGGCGGCGGCCAGGTCCGCGTCGCTCGCCAGCGCTACGGTGCCTTGAACTTCGCCCGTTGCCGGGTTGAAGATGTTGCTGACGCGACCGCTCGTGCCGGCAACGCGCTTGCCGTCGATAAAATGACCGAGTTCATACATGAGTGTTTCTCCTGACCCTTGATTGTGCCCTCATGATCGCACTACGATTTCAACAATTCAATTTCCGAATTTCAGGAACCGTTGTGCACAAATTAAAGCCCATGAAAGCGTTCGCATGAACTGGGACGACGTCCGGGTATTTCTGGCCGTCGCTCGGACGGGCCAGATCCTCGCCGCCTCGAAAAGGCTCGGCATCAATCACGCGACGCTCAGCCGGCGGGTTACCGCGCTCGAGGAAAAGCTGAAAGCGAAGCTCCTCATCCGGCGTCCCAACGGCTGCGAACTAACGGCCGAAGGCGAGGTCTTCTTTGCCGCGGCCGAGCGCATGGAAACCGAGATGCTCGCCGCCCAATCGCAGGTCGGGCGGATCGATACGGCGATCGCGGGCACGGTGCGCATCGGCGCCCCTGATGGTTTCGGCGTCTCGTTCCTGGCGCCGCGTCTCGGGCGGCTCACGGCACGTTACCCGGAACTGAAGCTCCAGCTCGTTCCTGTTCCGCGCTCCTTCTCGCTGTCGCAGCGCGAGGCCGATATCGCGATTACCATCGAACGGCCGGAACAGGGGCGGCTCGTCTCGTCCAAGCTTACCGATTATACACTGGGCCTCTACGCATCGGCAGAATATCTTGGCCGCTACGGCACACCCGGGTCTGTCGACGATCTCAAGAACCATCGCCGGATCGGTTATGTGGAGGATCTGATCTTCACGCCGTCGCTCAATTTCTCCAGCGAGGTCATGCGCAGCTGGAATGCCTCCTTCGAGATCTCCAGCGCCACGGGCCAGACCGAAGCCGCCCGCTCCAGCGCCGGCATCGGCATCCTGCATAACTACATCGCCCGGCAATATCCGGAGCTTGTACGCCTGCTCCCCCAGACGACGATCCGACGCGCCTACTGGACGACCTATCACGAGAGCGCCCGCGACCTGGTGCGCGTGCGCACGGTCGCAGCGTTTCTGCAGGAACTGGTGACGGCGGAGCATCAGATATTCGTTTAGAGCGGGATGAGGAAAACTGTGTGCGGTTTCGGCCGCATCCCGCGTGTCAACTCCACCTGAAATCATGAAGGTCAGCCGAGCAGCATCTTCAGATGGTCGTTCAGGAAGCGCCCTTTCGGGTCCAGTTCCCTTCGCAGCGCGCGGAAGTCCCCGGCACGCGGATAGAGATGCGTCACATCGTCGGTGTCGAGGAAATGCATCTTCCCCCAATGCGGCCGCGAGTCGTATCCGCGCAGGATCTGGTCGACGTCCTTCAGATATGCCCAGTAATCGATCCCCGGGCCGCCCGAGACGGAGAGCGTGATGCTGTCCTGGTGATGGAAGGGGCTCATCCACGCCGGATCGCCGGCGGTGAAGCGATATTCGATCGGATAGATGCAGTTCGTATGCTTGTTGAGCATGAGATCGCGCACGGCTCTGACTGCTGCCTTGCCGTGTTCGAGGGGCACCGCATATTCGAGTTCGACGAAGTTGGGGACGTATTCGATGGGATAGACTTCCGAACTGTAGGCGATCTTTTCGAACTCGCTCTCCATGGGCGCTGCGTCGGTGATATCCGTCACCTTCATTTCGCAGACATCGGCCAATTTGTTCGTGGACGAGACGGCCGAGGTATCCGGCAGGCAGTAGAGGTGACGGCTTTCCGGCGTCGGGCACCAGAAAAATCCGAAATGCCGGTGATTTGCGGCCAGTTCGTCATGGCGCTCGATGCAGGTCTCGAAGTCGTCACGCCACAGCCGCTCGTGCAGGTTATAGGCGTCCATGACGTTGAGCGTCATGGACGAGATGACGCCGAGCGTGCCGACCGAGACCTGAGCCGCGTGGAGGAGTTCTTCGTGGCTCCCATCGATGTCGAGAATTTCCCCGTTCGCCTTGACGATCCTCATTCCGGCGATCGAAGACGCCATGTTTGCGAGCTTGATCCCGGTCCCGTGGGTTCCGGTGGTAAAGGCGCCGGCGACCGCCTGGCTGTCGATATCGCCCTGATTGATCAGCGACAGTCCGTGCTGCTTCAGCGTCTTGCCCACCTCGTTGATGCGCGTTCCGCCTGCCACGGTAATTTGCTTGCGCGCCTTGTCGACGTTCTGAACGCCCCTGAGATTTGCCAGCGACAAAAGGAGACCGCTGGTCCCTACGACCGGCGTGAAGGAGTGGCCCGAACCCGAGACGCGCACTCCGAGATCCCGCTTGTCCGCCTCTGCGACCAGTTCGGCCAGTTCGGACTCGGATTCGGGCGAGGCCTTGTATTGCGATACGCAATACTGATTGCCTACCCAGTTCCGCCAGACTCCACCTTTCTCGAAAGCCATGTTTCTCCCCTCACACCGCTGTAAAACAATTGTCGACGAACAGATGGGCGCCGCTGACGAAGCTTGCGTCGTCGCTCGCAAGATAAAGGGCGGCCTTGGCGACCTCGTCCGGCCGGGACATCCGCCCCTGCTGGGCGGCGATCGCCGCCTCGGAGACATCGACCCCGTAGCGGGTCAGCTCCTCGACTTCCCTTTGGCCGTGCGCCGTCTGGATGAAACCGGGGCAAACCGCATTGCACCGGATGTTCCGATCCCTGAACTCCACGGCGACGGATCGGGCGAACATGTGGCACGCCCCCTTGGTCGTATTGTAAAGAACCTCCATCGGCGTTGCGGCCACCGCCGATATGGAAGAGGTGCAGACGATCGATCCGCCTCCGGCGTCGATCATCTGGGGAAGAACGGCGCGGGTCATGAGGAACATGCTGCGCACGTTGACGGCCATCAGCCTGTCCCACTCGTCGACCGTGGTCTCCAGAAACGGCCGAATGACGATGGTGCCCGCGTGATTGAACAGGACCGTGATCGGTCCGAGTTCTCCCGAAACCCTCTCCACCGCTTGCGTTACCTGACGTTCGTCCGACACGTCGGCCGAGGCGAATGCCGCTCTGAAGCCCTCGCTGCGGAGGCGGGCGGCGATGGCCTCGCCATCGCTCTGCGGGAGATCCACGATCCCGACCGCTGCGCCCTCCCGAGCGAAAAGTTCGGTGGCGGCGAGACCACACCCCCCTGCCCCGCCGCTGATAAGCGCAATTTTTCCGTCCAGTCGACCAGCCACGTGCTCCTCCAGCCGTCGTCGTGCTGCCTGCCGGCGCGGCCTGGAACGGCTCTCTCAGCGTCTTGATGTCCAGGTCGGCTAAGGCAGCTATGATGCTTGTCCCACTCGGTGAGAATGCCGCAGCGTGACGAAGCAGTCTATATTCCAGAGGTGATAAGGTCGGGGCCACATCCCCGACGCAACGAGGATTGAGTGCGGCGAGCGCAGAAGGCCGAAGTGCCAGACCTATCGGCGTTTTCGCCGCCTGGGCATTCGACCACAACCACGAGCCTTGCGGATCGTGGACCGGCTGGAAGGATATGTCTTGAAAGAAATGGTACGGTTGGGTGGTCTCGAACCACCGACCTCAGGTGCCACAAACCTGCGCTCTAACCAACTGAGCTACAACCGCACTCGACGGGCGACTCCAATGTTATTCGGGTCGTCGCTTGGCGGCTCACATACGGTCACTCACACCGATTTGCAAGCCTTAAGTTCAGATTATCCAGCAAAAAGACCGGATGGCAAGCCACCCGGTCTTTGCTTCGAATCCGATTGAAACGGCGCGGCCGATCAGCCCTTCTTGAGGCTGGACATCGCCTTTTCCGCGGCATCCTTGCCGGGCTTGGCAACGTTCTCGGCGACCTTGCGCGTTGCTTCCTGCATCGTCTTCGCCTGCTCGACGGCAAGCTCGGCCTGCTTGCGGATGAAGGCGGTCTGCAGTTCGACGAGTTCGGAGAGCGACCTCACGCCGAGCAGAGCTTCCATGTGCGAGAGCGAGCTTTCGGCATTGGTGCGCAGCGCGTCGATGGCCTTGAGGCCGAGTTCGACGGTGCCCGATTGAGCGCTCTCGACCGTCGCTTCGACAGTCTTCGCTGCTTCCTCGGTCGCGGTCTTCATCTTGGCGTAGGCTTCCTTCGACTGCGCGGCGCCCTTTTCGGCGAACTCGCGGAAGCTGTCGGCAAACTTGGTCGGGTCGAAAGAGAGGGAAAATGCGTCTTCGGTCTTCCTGGTAGCCATTTCATGCGCTCCTTGGTGTGGCCCTCTTGAGAGGCGCCGTTTTGATTGATGACGGTTCTATAGCGGATTTGGTTGTGCGTTGCAATAAATTTGTGCAGCGCACAATAAACCGTGCACATTAACCTTCCGCGCCGAAAGACGTGGCCGAGGCCGCACCGTTGCTGGACCCTCGCCGATGGGCTGGGTATTAATAGAGCGTTAACGCGCAAGCGATCCGTCAGTAGGTCTGCCGATGCCCGAAAGACAGTACCCCTTCATCGACATTGCCGTGCATGCACGGGTGCGGGAGCATTTTGCCCGGGGGGATGCGTCCGTCCTTTTTTCGAAGAGTGTCGCGCGGGTGCTATGGGCCAACGACCAGGGCGCAAAGCTGTTCGGAACGGCCTCGGTCTACGATTTCATCGATACCGACCTCGATCCGAGCGATCTTTCGCTTCGCCAGCTGCGCGCCGCCGCGGCGCAGCTCGCCGCCGTCGGGGACCGCCGGCAGCTTCTGATCCGTATGGCATCGGGCTTTCGCCGGCTTCCGCTCAACGCCGCCGTGGAGATGATCCGCATCGCGCCCGGGGAAGAGGCAATTCTGTTCACCGCGCCGAACAACGGCAAGGCGCTTTCGGCCGAGGCCCGCGCAGAGGCTATGATTGCCGGGCTCGACGGCCCGGATACGCACATGGCCGTGCTCGATAGCGACGGGTCCATCATTGCCGGCTCGACCGGCTTCGATAGTCTTGGCCTTTCGGCGGATATTCGCCGAACGCTCGTTGCAGCCGCTGCGAACGACAAGGATCGCCTGATCAAGCGTCCGGTCGCGACGGAAAAAGGGCGCCTGCCGGCTGCAGTCGGCAAGATTTCGGACCACCCGGCCCTCCACCTGCTCTTCGCAGTCGAGGCAATTCTCGAAAAACCGGAGACCGAAGAGGCCGTCGGCGGAACAGCGCAGGAGCAGGCGATCCCCGCCGCACCTGCGCCGTCGAGCGAAACACGAGAGGCGGTTCCTCCGTCCGCGACACCGGCGGAGACGGACCAGGCGGAAGCACCCGTTGAGGAAACCGAGGCCCCGGAGGCGGCTGCGGCGAGAGAACACGAAGTGCCTGTCGAGAACGGCACCGCGGAGGCTGCGCAAGGGAAGCTCGCTCCGAAGGACGAGGCCGAGGCGGCCGATCTCGCCGAGCCTGAAACGCCGCTTGAAGCCGAACCGGCTTCCGGCGAACCGGCTGGCGATGCGAATCGTGGCGGCGAAACCGCCGACTTTGCCTTTGCGGCCGGCGGACGGGCGGTTCGGTTCGTTTGGAAGATCGACGCGGAGGGACGTTTCAGCGAAATCTCCGAAGAGTTCGCGTCGGCCGTCGGCCCGAAGGCCGCCGACGTGATCGGCGTGACCTTCACCGATCTCGCCGACCGCTACGATCTCGACCCCGACGACAAGATCAACGAGCTTCTGCACCGCCGCGATACCTGGTCCGGCAAAACGATCTTCTGGCCGGTCCAGGGAACCAATCTCAAGGTGCCGGTCGATCTCGCCGCCCTTCCCACCTATTCCCGTTCGCGCGAGTTCGACGGCTTCCGCGGCTTCGGCATTGTCAGGGTCGCCGACGCCGTGCCGGACGCGAAGGCGGCCGGGCTTTCGCTCGACCGGCCGGCGCCGGCGCCGATCGCGCAGGCTTCAAGCGACATGTCGGCTGAGGGCGCCGATGCGCCGCAGGCCGAGGCTGGCTCCAGGACCGGCCCTGCCGCCGAGAGTGGGAAAGATGCGGCCGAGGCTGCACAGGACGTATCGGAAGACCCTTTCCGCGGCGAACAGCCCGCCTTGCGGGTCGTCGAAACCACCGGACGGCAGGCCTCCGACAAGGTCATCGACCTCGACGAGCGCCGACCGGCGGGAGCCGGCGCGCTGACCCGCGGCGAGCAGGCGGCCTTCCGCGAGATTGCAAGGCAGCTCGGCGAGCATTTCGCCCCTGATCCGCTGCCGCAGGAGGGCAAATCCGAAGGCCGGCCCGCAACGGACACCTCCCCCAGCACGCCGGCTGCCATGGAAGAAAGCCGACAGACGGAGGAAGCCGAGGCGCCAGGCGGACAGCACGATGCGACGCCCGCGGGCGAGACCCCTGCTGCGGCAACGGAGCCCGGCCTCGCCGCACGCAACGGCGCAGCCATGAGCAGCGACATCCTCGACAGGCTGCCGGTCGCGTTGCTGGTTCACCACGGCGACGCCTTGCTGCATGCCAATGCGGAATTCCTGCGGCTGACCGGATATGAGGATCTCGAAGCCTTCGAGCAGGAGGGTGGCCTCGAGGCCCTGTTCGCTCTCGGCAACGAGGCAGGCGCGGCAAAGCCGAACGGAACCATGACGCTGGTCCGCAAGGATGGCAGGCTCGTTCCCGTCGGCGCCCACCTGCATTCGATCCGCTGGGAAGGAAAGAGCGCGCTGATGCTTGCGCTGACCCCGGCCGGCGCAAGCGAAGCGGAGAAGCAGGCGCTCGAAGACGAAGGAGCGGCAGAAGCAAGCCGGCTCCGGATGGAGATCGACGAGCTCCGATCGATTCTGGAGACCGCGACCGATGGGGTCGTGGTCCTCGGACGGGACGGCGACATCCGGACGATGAACCGCTCCGCAAGCGCGCTCTTCGACTATGACGAGGCCGATATGCGCGGAAAGCCGTTCGCCGCGCTCTTCGCCCATGAGAGCCAGAAGGCGGTGATCGACTATCTCCAAGGCCTTTCCGGCCACGGCGTCGCAAGCGTGCTCAACGATGGCCGGGAAGTGATCGGCCGCGAGGCCGCCGGCGGCTTCATTCCGCTGTTCATGACCATCGGCCGGCTCTCCTCCTCCAACGGTTACTGCGCCGTCATCCGCGACATCACCCAGTGGAAGCGGACCGAAGAGGAACTTCGCAACGCCAAGCGCGCCGCCGAGACGGCAAATGCTCACAAGACGGAATTCCTGGCCCGGGTCAGCCACGAGATCCGCACGCCGCTCAACGCCATTATCGGGTTTTCCGACATGATGGCGAGCGAGCATTTCGGCCCCATCGGCCATCCGCGCTATATCGAATATGCCGGCGACATCGGCCGGTCGGGACGGCATGTCCTCGACATCGTCAACGATCTGCTCGACATCTCGAAGATCGAGGCCGGCGAGATGGATCTCGACTTCGGCGCCGTCGATCTCAATGAGGCCGTTTCCGAGGCCGTGTCGCTGGTGCAGCCGCAGGCCAATAGCCAGCGCGTGATTATCCGCACTTCGCTGTCGGGCTCCGTGCCGGAAGTCGTCGCCGACGACCGTTCGATCAAGCAGATAGCCCTGAACATCCTCGCGAATGCCATCCGCTTTACGCCGTCGGGCGGCCAGATCGTCGTGTCGACGTCCTACGAGGCCAATGGCAGCGTCATGCTGAGAATCCGCGACACCGGCATCGGCATGACCCGCAACGAGCTCGACCAGGCTATGAAGCCCTTCCGTCAGGTCACGACCGGCGGCCGCAAGCGTGGCGACGGCACCGGCCTCGGCCTGCCGCTGACGAAAGCGATGGCGGAAGCGAACCGAGCGCAGTTCGCAATCACTTCGGCCCCGAACGAGGGCACACTGGTGGAAATATCCTTTCCCTCACAACGCGTCTTGGCCAATTGAAACCGAATGCTGTAAGGAAATGTTGACCTGAAGGAACCAGTTTGTCGGTTCTCGAAGGTCGAGGAAACTGCGGGCCGTTTCCTCACTCGTCATTTCGATCGGCATTGCTTCGGACGGATCGTTTGCACTTCACCGCCAAAAGCCTCAAGCGGCGCTACGCCAGCTCCGGCACCGGCCTTCACCATCCGCTGCTCACCGGCTGGGCCGGACTCGCCTCCGCCGTCGTGCTCATGCCGATTCTTGCCATTGCGTGGCTCGCCATTTCCGGCGGCACCGCAGACTGGCCGCATCTCATTGAAAACGTCATCCCGCGCGCAACCGGTCGCACGCTTCTCCTGGTCCTGTTCACAGGCACCGCCACCGCCGTGATCGGCATCGTCACCGCCTGGCTGGTGGCAACCTATGAATTTCCGTTACGCCGCTTCCTTTCCGCGGCCCTGGTGCTGCCGCTTGCCATACCGGCCTATCTTTCGGCCTATGCCTTCGGGGAGCTGCTCACCTTCACCGGCCCTGTGCAGGGTCTGATCCGAGCCCTCTTCGGATTTCAGACGAGCCGCGATTACTGGTTTCCCGACGTGCGCTCCCTCGGCGGCGCCGTGCTCGTGCTGAGCTCGGTGCTCTATCCCTATATCTATCTCGCCTGCCGCTCCATGTTCCTCATGCAGGGCCGCGCCGCCGCGGACGTGGCCCGGACGCTCGGCGCCGGACCGCTGAAGGTCTTCTTCCGCGTCCAGCTTCCGATGGCGCGGCCGGCGATCATGATCGGCCTCACGCTCGTTGCCATGGAAACGCTGAACGATATCGGGGCGGTCGAATTTCTCGGTGTGCAGACCCTGACCTTCTCCATCTTCGACACCTGGCTCAACCGCGGCAGCCTCGCCGGCGCGGCGCAGATCGCCTGCATCATGCTGGTTTTCGTCATTGGGCTGATGATGGTCGAGAGGGTGGCGCGCCGCAGACAGCGCTTTGCGAGCCAGAAGACCACGGCCGCAGTTCACGACGCCGCGAGGCTGAAACTTTCCGGCTGGAAGAAATGGGCAGCGACGGCCGCCTGCCTTTTGCCGACGCTGTCGGGCTTTGCCGTTCCATTCCTCGTTCTGGGCGACTATGCCCTGAAACGCCTCGACCAGTTCCTGGCACCCCGCCTCCTGAGTGCGCTGCTAAACAGCATCCTCGTCTCCGGACTGACGGCGTTTGCGACCGTGCTCCTGGGTTTCGTGCTCGCCTATGCCGCGCGCACCGGGCGTTCGCGCATCATCGATATCGCCGGGCGGCTCGCCTCCTTCGGCTATGGCGTGCCCGGAACGGTCCTGGCAATCGGGGTGCTCTTTCCGCTCGCGGCCCTGGACAATGCCATCGACGCCGAGATGCGGGGGCTTTTCGGGATTTCCACCGGCCTGCTCATGAGCGGCACCGGCTTTGCCATCATCTATGCCTGCACGGTCCGGTTCCTGACCATGGCGGAAGGGACGCTCGAGGCCGGCTTCCAGAAACTGTCGCCGCATCTGGACATGGCCGCACGCGCGCTCGGGCGCACGAGCGGCCAGACGCTGCGGGCGGTCCTCCTGCCCATGATGCGGCCCGCAGTGCTGACGGCCGCGCTCCTCGTCTTCATAGAGACGATGAAAGAGCTTTCCGCGACCATCATGCTGCGTCCGTTCAATTTCAATACGCTCGCGACGCTGGTCTACGAGGATGCCTCGCGGGCGAAGGTGGAAGACGCCTCCGTTGCGGCGATGATCATCGTCCTGGCCGGGATGGTCCCCGTCATCCTGGTGTCCCGGTCGCTCGAACGCAGGTCATAGACGAATTCAGCTCTTGAGTTCCTCCAGCCCCGCGAAGAGGTCGAGAGCGTCCGGGTTCGCCAGCGCTTCCTTGTTCTTGACCGGACGGCCGTGCACCACGTCGCGCACAGCCAGTTCGACGATCTTGCCGGACTTGGTGCGAGGTATGTCGGCGACGGCGATGATCTTCGCCGGCACGTGCCGCGGCGAGGCGCCGGACCGGATGCGGTTCCTGATCTCCCTTGTCAGTCCTTCGGTCAGCTCGACTCTGGAGGCCAGCCGCACGAACAGGACGACGCGGACATCGTCCTCCCAGTCCTGGCCGATGCACAGTGCTTCGGCGACTTCATCCATCTGTTCGACCTGATTGTAGATTTCCGCCGTGCCGATGCGCACGCCGCCGGGATTCAATGTCGCGTCGGAGCGGCCGTGGATGACGATGCCGCCATGCGGCGTCCATTCGGCAAAATCGCCGTGGCACCAGACGTTGTCGAAGCGGTCGAAATACGCGGCTCGATACTTCGAGCCGTCCGGATCGTTCCAGAACATGACTGGCATCGACGGAAACGCCCTGGTGCAGACGAGTTCGCCCTTTTCGCCGCGCACCGGCTTGCCTTCGTCGTTCCAGACATCGACGGCGAGGCCGAGGCCGGGGCCCTGGATCTCTCCGCGCCACACCGGCTTCAGCGGATTGCCGAGCACGAAGCAGGAGACGATGTCGGTGCCGCCGGAAATCGAGGCGAGCTGGACATCGCCCTTGATGCCGTCATAGACGAAGGAGAAGCCCTCCGGCGAAAGCGGCGAGCCGGTGGACGTGATGAGCCGCAAGGACGACAAGTCGTGCGTCTTTGCCGGGGTGAATCCACCCTTGCGCACGGCGTCGATATATTTCGCCGACGTGCCGAACACGGCGAAGCGTTCGGCGGCGGCATAATCGAAGAGCACGTTGCCGTCGGGGCAAAAAGGTGAGCCGTCATAGAGGCACAGCGTTGCGCCTACGGCGAGGCCCGAGGCCAGCCAGTTCCACATCATCCAGCCGCAGGTGGTGAAATAGAACAGCCGCTCGCCGTCCCTCAGCCCGCAATGGAAGCGATGTTCCTTGAGGTGCTGCAGCAGCGTTCCGCCGGCAGAATGGACGATGCATTTGGGTACGCCGGTCGTGCCCGAGGAGAACAGTATATAGAGCGGGTGGCTGAACGGCAGGCGCTCGAAGGCAAGCGGTCCGGCCTGGAATTCGGCGATGAAATCGGCAAGCGTCACCCCGCCATCGACGGTCGGCGCAAGCGCGGCACTGTCTCCGGCATAGGGAACGATGACGGTCGGCGCCCCGAGCGCCTTGGCCACCGCACGCACCTTCGCGTCCACGTCCTGCCGCTTGCCGTTATACCAGTAGCCGTCGCAAACGACGAAGAGCTTGGGGGCGATCTGGCCGAAGCGATCGAGAACGCCCTGCTCGCCGAAATCGGGCGAACAGGACGACCAGATCGCGCCGACCGAAGCGGTCGCAAGCATGAGGGCGATCGTCTCCGGCATATTCGGCATCATAGCGGCGACGCGGTCGCCGACGCCGATCCCCTGCGCCTTCAGCGCCTGTTGCAGACGCGACACCAGGGCGCGCAGTTCGTCCCAGGTCAGCCGATAACTCACCTGGTCCTCGCCGCGGAAGATCAGGGCATCGCCGTTCCCCGACTTGCGCAGCAGGTTTTCGGCGAAATTGAGCTTCGCTTCCGGAAAGAAGCGGGCGTCGATCATCCGGTCGCAGTCGACCAGCGCCCTTTCTCCGCCTTCGCCGATCACCTTGCAATGCTCCCATACGGCGGTCCAGAAATCGCCGCGCTCGGTCACCGACCAGTCATGAAAGGCATCATAGTCGGAGAAGCTGCGCCCGAAGCGCTCCCCGCACCAGGCGATGAACTCAGCCATCGGGCTGCGCTCGAGAATTTCCCTGTCCGGAATCCATAAAGGCCGTTCTGCTTGCATGCTTTCCTCCGCTCTTCGGACTTTTCTATATCATGCTGCAGCGCGGAACAAACAGTGCGGATGCGGCTCCGCATGATCGCGACGGCGACATTTCCATGTCAGCGGCATTTGCTTTATGCAGGCTGAAGTCCTATCCAAGCGGCTTACCCGAGGCGATGGCAGTCCGACCGAAATGACGAGGAAGATGTTCCAGATATTGGGCGATTCGCGCCTGTGGGCGCGGCTTCGCCGGCGCCACCTCGTTTGGTCGGCCGCCATAGGCATCGCCCTCGCCGCCGCATACAATGCCGCGCTGCCGCTCGTGGTTTCGACGACCGAGGCCCGCGCGGCGATGGAGCGGATGCTCGACGACTGGTCGGGCGGGAAAAGCAAGATCAGCGGCGAGCCGGAAGTCCGGTTCTGGCCGGAACCCGTGGTGACGCTCCCCGCAACGACGATCGTCTCCACCGGACCCGAGCCGCGCCCGCTCGCCGAGATCGGCCGCATCACCGCTTCGTTCAGCCTGCTTTCCGCACTTCGTGGCGAACAGGCTCTTGACGAGATCACGCTCGTCGATCCGGTCCTCACGCTCGAGCGCGGGGCCGACGGCGCGTTCAACTGGCAAAAACCGGACTGGCTGGTGCCGCCGGGCAATACCGTGCCGCGTGACGAGGCTCCCTTCGGAGACATCACCATCGAGAATGGCCGCTTCCGCGTTGTCGACCACATGGCGCCAACCGGTGAGGGCATAGACGTCGCGGGGATTTCCGGTACCCTCAAATGGCCTTCCTTCGGAGGGCGGCTGAGCGCACAATTCTCCGCGATCATCGGCGGAGAAGCGGTTGGCTGGGCCTTCGTATGCGAGGAGCCGCTCGCCCTCTTCGCCAGGCGCAACGCCGCTCTCAAGACATCGCTCACCTCGGCTCCGTTGACCTTTTCCTTCGAGGGTATCGGCAATTTCTCCACCCAGCCTTTCGCCTTCGGCCATCTGCAGATGTCCGCACCTTCACTGGCAGCGCTTGCCGCGTGGTACCGCGGGGCTCCGGATGCGGGATTGCCTCCGGGCGGGTTCAGTATCGATACGAGGGTGACCACCGGTGAGACGGCGTTGAAGCTCGAGGACCTGCAGCTGGCGGTCGGCGAAGCCACGGCGACGGGCGTTCTGGATGTGCAATTGCCCTCCGGCAAGGAGCCGCGCGTGGAAGGCACGCTCGCCTTCGACCGGATCGACCTCAACGGCTTGCCCCTGACAACGCTGAAGCCGGCACAGGAGGACGACCGCGGATGGCGGATGGCCCAGACTCTTGTCGGGGGCTGGCGTCTGGATGTCCGGCTGTCGTCCCAGGAAGTCCTGGCCGGTCCGTTGCACCTGACCGATGTCGCTGCCGGAGTGATGATCGACGGAAGCCGGGTTTCGCTCGACATCGGCGACAGCACCTATGCGAATGGCAGGCTGAGCGGCCGCGCCGTGCTCTCGGAAAAAGGGGTGGGGCAAGGCGGCAAGCTGCAGATGAACCTGAAAGACGCCGATTTCGCTGCCGTCCTCGACAGCTTCGGCCTCAAGGGTCCCGTTCCGACCGGCCGGGGCGTTCTCAGCGTCGAACTTGCGACCGGCCGCCCCCTCTGGGAGACGGGGCTCGCCGATGTCTTCGGCCGTCTCGATTATTCGCTCACCAACGGTAGGCTCGCCGATTTCGACGTTCACGCCTTCACCGATCTCGTGCGCAAGGGGGAATTCTTCTCCCTGTCGCAGGCAAGCGACGGCACGCTCGAGTTCCAGACGGCCGACATCGAGGCGAGCTTCGGCAGCGGCACCGCACGGCTGGACCGGGCCGCTTTCGTCGGCCCCGCCGGCAATATTTCGGTGACCGGCGTCGTCCCCTATCGAAGCGGCAGTCTGGCCCTGGCGGGAACGCTCGCAGGCCCCGAGGCCAACAAGGAACCGCTGCAATTCTTCATCGGCGGCTCCTGGCCGAACGCAGTAATCTCACCGCTTTCGGTTCTCCTCAGTCCACAGTAACATCTTTGAGACAATGCACTCCGGACGGAAACCGTTACACACTTTTCGTGGAAGTGCTTTGAAGCCTGTTGAGATTGGCGGTTTTCGCAGCGGCTTGTTTGATCTCCTCACCCCTGTGCTCGTGAGAGATGAGGAGGAAAAGAGATGGCACTCCTCCGAGCAGCCGTCACAAACGCGAGATGAACCTCAACACGCCCTCGCTCAACCAATCGCCGCGAAGGCTGCTCGCTCGTCCTTTTCGCGCTGGACTTCACGACGCTTCGTGACGATCGATGCGACGATCACACCCAAAGCGACGATACCGATCAGGATCGTGCAGATGGCATTGATTTCCGGCGTCACGCCCAGGCGGACCTGGCTATAGATCTTCATCGGCAGCGTCGTGGCGCCCGGCCCGGTCGTGAAGCTAGCAATCACGAGATCGTCGAGCGAGAGCGTGAAAGCGAGAATCCAGCCGGAAAAGACGGCCGGCGCGATCACCGGCAGCGTGATCGCGAAGAAGGTCCTGACCGGGGTCGCGCCGAGATCGAGCGCCGCCTCCTCGATCGACTGGTCGAAGCTCAGAAGACGCGACTGGACCACGACCGCGACGAAGCACATGGTGAAGGTGATATGGGCGAGCGTGATCGTCCAGAAACCGCGGTCGAACCCGATCGCCACGAAGAGCAGCAGCAGCGACAGGCCGGTGATCACCTCCGGCATCACCAGAGGCGCATAGACCATGCCGGAAAAGAGAACACGGCCGCGAAATCGGGTGTAGCGCACCAGCGCGAGTGCCGCCAGAGTTCCGAGGACGGTCGCACAGGTCGCCGAAAGGAACGCCACCCGGATCGTTACCCAGGCCGCGTCCAGAAGGCCCTGGTTATGCCAGAGCTGACTGTACCACTTGGTCGAGAAGCCCGCCCAGACGGTGACCAGTTTCGACTCGTTGAAGGAGAAGATCACCAGGAGCACGATCGGCAGATAGAGAAAGCCGAAGCCTAGAACGACCGAGGCGATGTTGAAACGGGACCACTTCTCCATAGCTCACCTCCCCTCGCCGTCGGTTCTGGCCTGAATGTTCTGGAAATAGACGATGGGTATCACCAGGATCATGAGCAGGATGATCGCCACGGCAGACGAAACCGGCCAGTCGCGATTGGAATTGAACTCGCTCCACAAGGTCTTGCCGATCATCAGCGTTTCCGAGCCGCCGAGGAGGTCGGGAATCACGAACTCGCCGACAGCCGGAATGAAAACGAGCAGGCAGCCGGCCACGACGCCGGGGAGCGACAGGGGAAAGGTCACGCGCCAGAAGGCGGCGGCAGGCGTGCAGCCGAGGTCCTGGGCGGCTTCGGTCAGCGAGTGGTCCATCTTCTCAAGCGCCGAGTAGATCGGCAGCACCATGAAGGGCAGATAGGAATAGACGATGCCGATATAGATCGCCCAATTGGTGTTGAGGATGATGAGCGGCTGATCGATCAGGCCGACCGCCGACAGAAACTGGTTGAGCAGGCCCTCCGGTTTCAGGATGGCGATCCAGGCATAGACGCGGATCAGAAAGCTCGTCCAGAAGGGCAGGATCACCATCATCAGCAGCGTGGGTCGCAGCGAACGCGGCGCCTTCGCCATGCCATAGGCGATCGGATAGCCGATCAGGAGCGTCAGCAGGGTCGAGATAGCGGCGATGACGACGCTCGATATATAGGCGTTGAAATAGAGGACGTCCTCGGTCAGCCATACGTAATTGTCGAGCGAGAATTCACCGAGCTTCTCCACGATGCCGGAAAGGCCGCCCGCCAGGTCGAAGACTGGCATATAGGGCGGCATCGCGACGGCCGTCTGCGACAGCGAGATGCGGAAGACGATGAAGAAAGGAATGAGGAAGAAGAACAGGAGCCAGGCATAGGGAATGATTATGACCAGGCGGCTGACGATGGCTGAGGCGAGTTTCGCCATGGCTTCAATCCTTCAAAACGACGCCCGCATCTTCACCGAAGGAGATCCAGACCTGCTGGTCGTAACCGAGCGGGTCCTCGACCGCTCGCGCCGCGTTGAGCGATGACGCCTTGACGACCTTGCCGTCCTTCAGCCGGATGTGAAAAACCGTCATGTCGCCGAGATAGCCGATGTCCCATATCTCGCCCTCGGCGGCGTTCACCGGCGCATGCGCCGGCGGCTGTCGGCCAATTCTGATCTTCTCGGGCCGGATGGCGACGGCCGCCTTTGCGCCGTTTCCCGGCGTTTCCGGCGACGCCATCCGGACCGGTATACCGCCCGTCGTCTCGACACGTATATAGCCGTCTTCGGCCGCGGTGACCTTGCCGTCGAATATGTTCACGTCGCCGATGAAATCGGCGACGAAGCGCGAATTCGGCGCTTCGTAGATCTCCGCCGGCGTCGCCACCTGGACGACCTTGCCGTGGCTCATGACGGCGATGCGGTCCGCCATGGTCATCGCCTCTTCCTGATCGTGGGTGACGACGACGAAGGTGAGGCCGAGTTCCTGCTGGAGGTCCATGAGCTCGAATTGCGTTTCCTCGCGCAGCTTCTTGTCGAGCGCGCCGAGCGGTTCGTCGAGCAGCAGCACCTTCGGCCGCTTTGCCAGAGAACGGGCAAGGGCGACGCGCTGGCGCTGGCCGCCGGAAAGCTGATGCGGCTTGCGCCTGGCGAACTTCTCGAGCTTGACGAGCTTCAGCATCTGCCCGACGCGTTCGGCGATGTCCGCTTTCGGCATTCCGTCCTGCTTCAGGCCGAAGGCGACGTTGTTTTCGACCGTCATGTGCGGAAACAGCGCATAGGACTGGAACATCATATTGACGGGGCGGCGGTAGGGCGGGATGCCCGCCAGACTCTGGCCGTCGAGGATGATTTCGCCCGATGTCGGCTGCTCGAAACCGGCCAGCATCCGCAGGAGGGTGGATTTGCCGCAGCCCGAAGCGCCGAGCAGGGCGAAGAATTCGCGCGTGTAGATGTTCAGCGAAAGATCGTCCACGGCGGTGAAGTCACCGAACTTCTTGGTGACGTTCTTGACGGAAATGAAAGGCTTGGAGGCGGGGTCCGCCCATGGCGCGAAAGAACGCCGGATACTTCCGAGAGACTTCATCATCTATCCTCGAATGGCGCAGCCCATACGCAATGGCCGGCGCCGACACGTCGAGAGTTGAGCGCAGAAACATGCAGAAAATTGCCCGGATTTGAGGTCCGGGCAATTCGTTTTCCTACTGACCAGTGACGATCTTGGTCCAGAGCCGGGTCAATACCCTTTGCTCCTTGGCCTCGAAGGGCGTCGTGGTGAAGAGTTTCTGCATCACGGCATCGGATGGATAGATGGCGGTGTCTTCGAGCACTTCCTTGTCGAGGAACTCCTGCGAGGCCTTGTTGCCGTTGGCGTAGAACACGTAGTTCGAGGCCTTGGCGATGACTTCCGGCTTCATCATGTAGTTGATGAACTCATGCGCCTCGGCGACATGCGGCGCATCGGCGGGGATAGCCAGCATGTCGAACCACATCTGCGCGCCCTGCTCCGGGATCGAGTAGTCGACGGTCACGCCGGCCTTCGCCTCGGCCGCCCGGTCGCGCGCCTGGAAGACGTCGCCGGAGAAGCCGACGGCGAGGCAGATGTCGCCGTTCGCGAGCGCGTTGATATATTCGGACGAATGGAACTTGCGGATATTGGGCCGGACCTTCATCAGCAGGTCGGCTGCCTTTTCGAGGTCCGCCTGGTCGTGGCTGTCGGGATTGAGCCCCAGATAGGCGAGCGCCGAAGGCATGATGTCGGTGGGGGAATCGAGGAGATGGATGCCGCAGTCCTTGAACTTCGCCGCAATCTCCGGGTCGAAAATGACATCCCAGTTCGGCTTCTCGTCCGTGCCGAGAATCTCCTTCATCTTCTCGACATTGTAGCCGATGCCGGTCGTGCCCCACATGTAGTCGACGGCGTATTCGTTGCCGGGATCGTACTGCGCGGTACGCTCCATGACCATGTCCCACATGTTGGAAATGTTCGGCAGTTTCGACTTGTCGAGCTTCTGGAACACCCCGGCAGCGATCTGGCGCTGCAGGAAATAGGCGGTCGGAACGACGACGTCGTAACCGGAGCCGCCGGCGAGCAGCTTCGTTTCCAGAATCTCGTTCGAGTCGAACACGTCATAGACGACCTTGATGCCGGTCTCCTCGGTGAAATCCTCGAGGATACTGTCATCGATATAGTCCGACCAGTTATAGACGTTGACGACCCGCTCCTGGGCCGAAGCCAGCATGGTCGATCCCGCAAGCACCGCGGTGGTCAAGGTTGCGACGATGAGTTTGGACATGCAACTCCCCTCTTGATTATCGGCTCGGGACAGTAATTTCTTCTCCAGTGCCGTTACGCCCCGTCTTTTGATCGTGCCGATGCGGAGGTTAGGCATCTTTCTCGATAAGCTCAAGGAGTTAGAGCGGTTCCAGGAAAAAAGTGGTTCGCGGTTTTTCACCCGAAATTCCCTCCTCTTACCGCACCCTGTCCTTGTCGCAGGGATGGGGAGCGTTTCGGGGAGTTGCTGGCGTCATCACGACGTCCGCTGCGGATTGCGTGCCATTTCGCGCAGGCTCACTGAAAGTCGAAGACGCTCAGCCCGGTGGCCATCTCGTCGAGACCGAGCGGTCGAGTGATCGGCGGTTCGGCGCGCGCCAGGCACCCCTGCCGCTCGCAAAGCCGGCAGGCCGGACCGATTGCGATCGCCGGCACGACCGCGGCGGCGCCATAGACCATCTCGCTCGCGAAGGCGGCCTCGCAACCGACGAGGATCGCCGTGCGCCGAACCCGTTCGTGGAAGGCGGCCTGCGGACCGTCGACGGTGCGTGCGACAGTGATGAATTCGGTGCCGTCAGGCATTCCGACGCGATCGACGAGAACCTGGCCGGGCACGGCAAAGGCAGCCTGGACGTTGAGCTTGGGACAGCCGCCGCCGAAGCGGGCATGGGGAAATCCCTGCGCTCCGGCGCGACGCAGCCTGTTGCCGGCGCTGTCGATCTCGATGAGAAAAAACGGAACCCCCGCCGCACCGGGCCGCTGCAGCATCGTCAGACGGTTGGCGACCTGCTCGTAGGAAACCTGGAAACGCGCTGCCAGGACAGCCACATCGTATTTCATCCGCTGCGCGGCGGCGAGAAATGCCGCATAGGGCATCATCAGCGCATGGGCAGCATAGCGCGCGAGTTCGAAGCGGCCGATGCGCCGCGCTTCGGCCGTGGTAAAGCGGAACTGCTCGAGCTCGGCGGCAATCGCCTCATGGCAGGCGATCGAAGCCACCTCGATCGCGATCTCGCGCAGCTGATCGAAGGGCGACAGGCGTTCGGAGACGAAGAGGCGCATCGAGTGGCGGTCGAAGCGGCGGCGCAGGGTGGGCATCACGTGCACCGGCAGCGTCCGCACCGCCAGGCCGTGCTCCCTTCTGAGCCAAGCCTTCATTGCGCCTGAAAGATCGTCTCCGGGCGAGAGGCTTGCATGCAGGGCCTCCGCCGCCTCCTCTATGCGGGCGAAGTGATTGGCCCGTGCCTCGAAAGCCTCGCGGACTTCGTCCATCGGCAGGCGCGTATCGGCAAGTGCCGCCATGTGTCCCTCGCCCGCCAGCAGGGCGGCGAGATCCCTCAGCCGCGACGCCTGTTCGCGGTAGGCGCGATGAAGTTTGACGATGCCACCGGAGACGTTCGGCGCCGCTTCGGCGACCTCCACCAACTCCTGATCCCCCGGCAGTTCGCCGGCAAGCAGCGGATCGGCAAAGACCTCGCGCAGCTGCGCAAGACCGCTGCCCGCCTCGCCCTGGAGCTCTTCGAGGTCGACCTTGTAGACGGAGGCCAGTTTCAAGAGCAGCTGCACCGTCAGCGGCCGCTGGTTGCGCTCGATGAGGTTCAGATAGGAAGGAGAGATGCCAAGCCCCTCGGCCATGGCCGTCTGCGTCAGCTGAAGGCCGTTTCGGATTCGCCTGACCCGCGGCCCGGCAAAGATCTTGTTCTCGGCCATTTGTAATTCCCTTTACAAATTCGGCAGATGATCCGCTTTGACATCTTTTACAACTTTACTTCCGCATACTGTCAAAGGCAAGACAAGCTAACCCGTTTCCAGCCGCTAGCTACGGGAATTCGATAGCAGGTTTATGCAGCGCAATGTAAAAACTGTCACATGATCTTTCGGCCTAGAGGTGCCGCAAGACGAAAGCCGAAGACGAAGCGATTTCACGAGGAGGCAAGTATGACTGATTTTTACAAGCTCGTTCCCCATGCGCCGGAGGGGCGCTTCGACGGAATCGAGCGGCCCTATTCCGCCGAGGACGTGAAGCGGCTCAGGGGCTCGGTGGAGATCCGTTATTCGCTTGCCGAAATGGGTGCGAACCGCCTCTGGAAGCTCATCCATGAGGAGGACTTCGTCAATGCACTCGGCGCGCTTTCCGGCAATCAGGCGATGCAGATGGTGCGCGCGGGCTTGAAGGCGATCTATCTCTCCGGCTGGCAGGTCGCAGCCGACGCCAACACCGCTTCCGCCATGTATCCGGACCAGTCGCTCTATCCGGCCAACGCGGCTCCCGAACTTGCCAAGCGCATCAATCGCACGCTTCAGCGCGCCGATCAGATCGAGACGGCGGAAGGCAAGGGTCTCTCCGTCGATACATGGTTCGCTCCGATCGTCGCCGATGCGGAAGCCGGCTTCGGCGGGCCGCTCAACGCCTTCGAGATCATGAAGGCCTTCATCGAAGCGGGTGCGGCGGGCGTCCACTACGAGGACCAGCTCGCGTCGGAAAAGAAGTGCGGCCATCTCGGCGGCAAGGTGCTGATCCCGACCGCGGCGCATATCCGCAATCTGAATGCGGCACGGCTTGCCGCCGACGTAATGGGTACGCCGACGCTGGTCATCGCCCGCACCGACGCGGAAGCGGCGAAGCTGCTCACCTCCGATATCGACGAGCGCGACCGCCCCTTCGTCGACTACGATGCCGGCCGCACCGTCGAGGGTTTTTACCAGGTGAAGAACGGCATCGAGCCCTGCATCGCCCGCGCGATCGCCTATGCGCCGCATTGCGATCTCATCTGGTGCGAGACCTCCAAGCCCGACCTGGAGCAGGCGCGCAAGTTCGCCGAAGGCGTGCACAGGGCGCATCCGGGCAAGCTGCTCGCCTATAATTGCTCGCCGTCCTTCAACTGGAAAAAGAACCTCGACGACGCGACGATCGCCAAGTTCCAGCGCGAATTGGGCGCCATGGGCTACAAGTTCCAGTTCATCACGCTCGCCGGTTTCCACCAGCTGAACTACGGCATGTTCGAACTGGCGCGCGGCTACAGGGACCGGCAGATGGCGGCCTATTCGGAACTGCAGGAAGCGGAATTCGCAGCCGAAGCCAACGGCTATACGGCGACCAAGCACCAGCGCGAAGTGGGGACCGGCTATTTCGATGCCGTGTCGGTCGCGATCACCGGCGGCCAGTCGTCGACCACGGCCATGAAGGAATCCACCGAGCACGATCAGTTCCGCCCGGCAGCAGAATGAACGAGCGGGACGCGCGGCACCCCTGCCCCGCCGCGCGTCCCCAACCAGACCTCGAAACTGAAGCGGGTCGAAGAAGTCCCCCGCGACCATCGCCCAAAGGAGCACTCCGATGACTGTACAGACACGCGTCAAGGAACGGGCCGAGGAACAATCGTCGGCCATGACACCGGAACAGCAGGCGGCGATCCGCATGGTCGCCAACGACCTGCATCGCCTCAACCAGGCGGTCATGAAGGCCGTGGACGCCGGCGTCTCCGTCGAACTGGTCCGTTCGGCCCGCCATCACGGCGGCGACGGCAACTGGGGCGATCTTCTGATCCCCGTCATCGTCACCCAGGGACGGCACTGATGGCTGTCGTCACCTGGACAACGGTAGCACTCATCCTTTCCGCCCTGAGTCACAGCCACTTCAACAGGCAGAGGCCGGCGGTCCGCGAGGTCCGCGCCGGACGAGGTCGACACAAATGAAACGTGACCGGCCGGCCGCAGCGCCGGCCGGTCACGTTTGGAGGCTCATGCCGAATTGCGCGGCGGGCGCTTGCCGGCAAAAAGGTCCGTATGGCTGCGCAGGAAACGCGTCATCCGGTTTACGACGGTTCGGATGTCGCGCCTGTAGCGATCCTCGTTGTTCATGACGATCCACTGCCGGTGTCTGAGCGGCTCGATTTCGTCTCCCACCCGCTCGAGCAAGGGATCGAGATCGCCGACGAAACAGGGCAGCACCGCCCGTCCCGCGCCGGCTCGCGCGAGGTCCAGCAATGAGCGAGGCCGTGTGACGGTTGCAACGATCCGGCCCGGCGCATGCTCGTGCGGCCATCTCAGATAGGCCGATATTGCATCCTCTTCGGCGACTGCGACCCAGCGTTCCACTCCGCCCGGCGCGTTCTTCTGCCGGTAGGCGGCATAGGCGACTTCGCCCACCGGCCGCGCCGCAAGATAACTTTCCTCCGGTTCGAAGGCACGGATGCCGATATCGCTTTCGCGATAGGCCAGATTCGCTCGCGCCTCGCCGATCGTCAGAGAAAGGCCGAAAGCGTCCCTTTCCGTGCAGATGGCGGGAAAATTCTCGGCGATCAGCCAGGAGACCCATGTACCGGCCGCGATGCGGACGACGGTCGCCCCCTCGCCCTCCTTCTGCCAGCTTTCGACCTTGCGGGCCGCCGCCTCCATTTCCTGCAGCTGTTCGAAGAGAAAGCGGCCGTCTCCCGTCAGCGTGTAGCCGGTCTGGCTGCGGATGAAGAGCGAGCGGCCGGTGCGCTCCTCGAGCTCCAGCATCCGCCGGCCCACCGTCGCGGGGCTGAGCCCCGTCGCCTGCGCCGCCCCCGTCAACCCGCCGGTACGCGCCACCGTGACGAAGCAGCGGTATATGTCCCAGTCCGTGTTTTTCATAGCTGAAAAACATATGGGGAAATCGGCTGTATGTAAAACAATTCCGGGTGCATAAAAAAGGGGATGCCCAAGAATGAAGGAGCATCACCATGGATATGATGGCAATGGCACTGCTGTTCGATATGGCTTCGAGGAACCGTCCCTGGGACGAGAGGTTCGAACCCCCACCGCAGAACCGGCGGCCGCGCTTCGCGAAACGCCTGTTCGCGGCAGTGTTCCGCAAGCGGCAACTGGCGGAAAACAAGTGATGGTTGCGCCGGCAGCTTTACTGTTTCCTGCGCCGGCGGCGTCAAATGAGAGCGCCGCGCATCCGGGATGCGCGGCGCCCTTCGAAGCGTTTGAATCCGGTTAGGCCGCCCGGTAGCTGTGGTCGGCTGCGGCCGCCGGCTCGAGCCGGAATTGCTCGACGAGCATCATCAGCGTATCAGCCTGATTGGCGAGCGCCCGGCTGGTGCCGGTCGCCTCCTCGACCATCGAGGCGTTCTGCTGCGTCATCTGGTCCATCTGGTTGACGGAACCGTTTACCTCGTTCAGGGCTGCAGCCTGATCGCGGCTGGCGGTGGCGATCATCTCGACATGCTGGCTGATCGTCACGATCTCGGCGCTGATCGAGGCAAGCACCGCGCCCGTTTCCTTGACGAGACGTGAGCCGGAACTCACCTCTTCGGTCGATTTGTCGATCAGCCCCTTGATCTCTCGCGCCGCCTCGGCCGAGCGCTGCGCCAGTTCGCGTACTTCCTGCGCGACGACGGCAAAGCCCTTGCCCGCCTCGCCGGCACGCGCCGCTTCGATACCGGCATTGAGCGCCAGAAGGTTGGTCTGGAAGGCGATATCGTCGATCACTTCGATGATCTGCTCGATCTGACGGGAGGCCGCCTCGATGCGTCCCATGGCGGCGACGGCGCTGGTGACGACCGTTGCCGAACTGTCGGCGCTCCGCTTCGTATGAGACACGGCCTGGTTCGCCTCGTGCGCCCGCTCCGCCGAGGAGCGCACCGTCACGGTAATCTGGTCGACGGCCGCGGCCGTCTCCTCGAGCGAAGCGGCCTGAGCCTCCGTCCGTTTCGACAGCGCGTCGGCGGACCGATGCATGTCGGCGCCACCCTGCTGGATCGCCAGAGCATTGGCGCGAATCTGCGCCAGCGTGTCCTGAAGGCGGACGAGCGATCCGTTGAAGTCCAGCCGCAACTGTTCGAGGCGGCCGGCGAAGGGCACCTCGATCTGACGCGACAGGTCTCCCTGGGCCAGGCGTCCGAGTCCGGCTGCGAGCTCGCTCACCGCAAGATCGATCTGCCTGTCGAGCTCGCGCTTCTCCGCATCGTTGCGGCTGCGCTCGGCTTCCGCGCGGGCACGCTCTTCGGCGCTTTCCGCCTCGATGCGCACCTTGGAGAGCGCATTTTCCTTGAAGACGCCGAGAGCACGCGCCATGTCGCCGATCTCGTCGCGGCGCGTGCCGCCGTCGATCGACGTATCGAGCGCGCCGTCCGCCAACCGCCGCATGGCGGCCGTGATCTGGCCGATCGGCTTTTTCAGCGTGAGCGTGAGCGCTATGCCGGCCAGAAGCGCGATCACGACGCCGGTGATCGTCGCCGCAACGGAGATCTGATTGGCTTCCGCGCGTTCGCTGCCGGCGGCGACCTTCTGCTGCTCGGCAAAACCGGTGAGATCGCTCCAGATCTCGTTGATCGCGGCGCCTGCGGCCTCGAATTCCACAGTGCGCTTATCAGAGATCTCGACCAGCGCAAGGCCATCCTTCTTCATCCCCTCGATGATCGGCAGAAGTGCGCCGGCGGCCTGATCGAAGAAGGTCATGCCGCTCGCGATGCCGCGCAGAGTGGTGAGGTTGGACTGGACTGCAAGGAACTTGTCGAGGAGTTTCTTGCGGCTTTCCTCGCTCGTCGTTCCGAGAAATGCCGCGGCGGCGATCTGGATGTCAGTAAGCGATGTGGAGAGCCTGCGTGTCGCGGTCAGCACCGACTCGGTGCCCGCGATCTTGCCGTCGAGCTCGCTGAATATCTGCGTCGCCTCGCGCATCTTGCCGACGGAAGCTGCCTCCAACCGGAAACTGGCGGTGCGGAAACGGTCGACATATTTGGAAAGGCCGGCGAGCGTTTCGGGGCCGGGCGGCGTCTTGATAAGGGCGCCGATCGCCCCGGAAGCAGAATTGACGGTTTCGGCAAGAGATTTCTCGCCCTTCGGCAAAAGCACGAAGATATCCCGTTGCGTGCGGCCTACGGCCGGGTAGTGGCCCTCTGCGACCTTGAGCTTCTCCTCGACCGTTATCGCCCCGCTCACCTCGGTCGCGAATTCGGCATAGAAGCGGCTGGCGCGCATGAGTTTTTCGGCGTTGCGCAGCATCGTCTTCGCCGCATTCTCGTCCTTGCGCACCGCGTATTGCAGCCGGTTCGCCTCGTCGTTGATCTTCGCCTGTTCGGCCGCCAGACGCTCCAGACCGGATCTCGTGTCGGCCCGGAGCTTCTGCTCGCCTTCATGCAATGTCCAGAGCCCGTCGATGCGGGTCTCGATGTCGCTGGTCGCGGCAATGGCGGCAGCCAGCTCGTCTTGGCCGTTTCCGCCCGCAACCTGCGCCGCAGTTTCGGCCAGGACTTCCTTCTGCGTGACGATTGCATCCTTGAGCATCCGGCGACTTTCGTCGGTCGTCCGCTGCAGGAAGCTGTTCATCTGGGCATAGACGTCCTTGAAGCCGCTCAGCGTCTTGAGGACGCTGTTCGAAATCTCCATGCGGCCCTGCAGCAGTCCGGAGGCATAGAGTCCGGTTATCCCGACGGCCGAGATGCTGACGACGAAGGGCAGGATGAAGAACAGAACCTTCGTCTGAATCTTGAAGCGGGCAAGTATCCTGTCGATGAACATGGAAAACACCTTGGCTACAGCGCGCGTTCGCCTCCCCGATGGCTCGAAGCGCTCCGGGGCGCGTCAGTTGAACGCACCAAAGGCGCTCGGGCGCCACCCGATGCGCAAACAGGCTGATGTTTTTCGGAAAGTCATGCGGCGCACGCCGCCAGCCCGCCAGCAGTCATTGCGGGACCGCGCAGCCGGCTTGGCGGCGAGGACCTGGCGGTGCTCATTTGCTCGCCATAATCGTTTCAAACGATTAAGAATTCCATAAGCGGAATTGGCCCCGTGCGGACGGAATACCGGTCCCCCGGCGTACCGACCGGGCTCGTCGGAAGCGACGCTTTAAAGCCAGGAAAAGAGAGCAACGGCCGTGACGGCAAACAGAGCGAGCGTCGCGAGGTAAGCCGTCAACTCGTTCTGCCCGCGGCTTTTCTCTGCGCGGGCTATGGCTATTGCACGGGGACGGCGGCGTTGCTGGTTCATGGCCTCTTGTCCTTGTCGCTGCAGCACCGAGCGTCTCGGGCGCGCAAAGGTCGCTGCAGCACTACGAGTTGCCGGCATAGACGGTCTGCCTTTGCCGTTACGGTCATGGTGCATCCATCCTGCGGCTGAAGAAAGTCCCCGAAATGGAAACAATGTGGTTTCCGCTTGTTGACTTCCGCTGCCTTCGCGGCTGTCGCGCCATGATAAACAGGTTCAGTAATTTCCGTTATATTTCCCTTAAGAACGGCTGAAGAAGCAAATCACCAATTTTGCCGCACGGTTACACGTCTTGACCGGCGACGAAGCCCGACGCCCAGGCCCATTGGAAATTGTAACCTCCGAGCCAGCCGGTCACGTCGACACACTCGCCGACGAAATAGAGGCCGGGGATCTCGTTTGCCTGCATGGTCCGGGAGTCGAGCGCACGCGTATCGACGCCGCCGAGCGTGACCTCGGCCGTTCGGTAGCCTTCCGATCCCGCCGGCTTCACCGCCCAGGCCTGGATGGAGCTGGAAAGCGCGTCGATCACCTTGTCGGAAAGGTCGGCAAGCATGCGCCCCGTCAGCTTCGCTTCGTCCGCGAAGAACTGCGCGAGCCGGCGCGGCAGGATGTCGGCAAGTGCCGTCTGGACTGCCTGGCGGCCGTTCGTCCGGCGCATTCCCTTGAGGATCGAGGCGATATCGATGTCCGGCATCAGCCGGAGGACGATCTCTTCACCCTCACGCCAATAGGATGAAATCTGCAGGATAGCCGGTCCGCTCAAGCCGCGATGGGTGATGAGGACAGCTTCGCGGAAGGCGGCCTTTCCGAACCGCGCCTCGGCATCGGCCGCGACGCCGGCAAGCGCGCCGAGCTTGGTGAGCTGCGCCTGGTCGAGTGTCAGGGGAACCAGCGCCGGGCGGGTTTCGACAACTGGCAAGCCGAACTGCTCCGCGATGCGATAGGCCAGACCCGTCGCTCCCATTTTCGGGATGGACTTGCCGCCGCTTGCCACGACCAGCGAGGCGGCGTCGACCGCGCCGGCGCTTGTCGTCACACGGAACCCGGAGGCGGTCCTCTCAACCTCCCCGATGCTGGTTTCGAGCCTCAGTTGCACTCCCGCCGCCCTCATCTCCGCCATCAGCATGCGGATGATGTCCTTGGCCGAATGATCGCAGAAGAGCTGGCCGAGCGTTTTCTCGTGCCAGTCGATGCCATGGCGCTCGACCAAAGCGACGAAGTCCTGCGGCCGGTATCGGGCAAGCGCCGACTTGCAGAAATGCGGGTTGCCGGACAGGAAGTTCCTGGGGGACGCATGGATATTGGTGAAATTGCAGCGGCCGCCGCCGGAGATGCGGATCTTCTCGCCGGGCGCCCTGGCGTGGTCGATGACGAGCACCCGGCGCCCGCGCTTGCCCGCCTCGATGGCGCACATCATGCCGGCGGCGCCCGCCCCGATGATCACCACGTCCTGCATTTGCGCCACGGAAGCTCCCTTCTGTTTCCGTATCCTCCTTTCCGGTGAGCAGGGCGAAAGTCAATCGCGGGCATCTAGCTAATTGTCGAACTGCGGCTATGATTGCGCTATCCGAAGCCAAACCCGGTGATTTATGTCTTCCAAGAGAAGTGTTGCCCAAGAGACAGCAAAGGTCAGCAAGAGTTCGAAAATACCCCTCGCCCTGCATGCCGCCCGTGGCGTGAAGACCTGGACCGAAGCGGTCGACTGGCTCAAGATCCGCGGCATCGAAGATATCGAGTGCATCACGCCCGACCTTGCGGGCGTTGCGCGCGGCAAGATGATGCCGACGTCCAAGTTCACGTCCAATACCTCCCTCGCCTTGCCCTCGGCGATCTACCGGCACACGATTTCCGGCGAATATCCGGAAGAGACCGGGCAATTCCGCTATGATTCCCGCGACAGCGACATCAAGCTCGTTCCGGACCTGTCCACCCTTTCGATCGTTCCATGGGAAAGCGACCCGACGGCCCAGGTCATCTGCGACATCGTCGGCTCCCAGGGCGAGCAGATCAGCTATACGCCGCGCAACGTGCTGAAGCGCGTCATCGAGCTCTACCGGCAGAAGGGCTGGAAACCGGTGGTCGCGCCGGAGATCGAATTCTATCTCGTCGCCCAGAACGACGATCCGGACTATCCGCTGCGGCCGCCGAAGGGCCGGTCCGGCCGCTCGATCCTCGGCGGCCAGGGCTATTCGATTGCGGGCATCAACGAGTTCGACGAGCTCATCGACGACATCTACCATTTCTCCGAAAAGCAAGGCCTCGAGATCGATACGCTGATCCACGAAGAGGGGCCGGCGCAGCTTGAGATCAACCTCAGGCACGGCGATCCGATCGAGCTTGCCGACCAGGTCTTCCTTTTCAAGCGGACCATCCGCGAAGCTGCGCTGAAGCACGGAATCTATGCGACATTCATGGCGAAGCCCATGCAGGGCCAGCCCGGCTCCGCCATGCATATCCACCAATCGGTGGTCGACATCGAGACCGGCCGCAATATCTTCTCCAATCCCGACGGCTCACCCTCCCAGGCGTTCTTTTCCTTCATAGGCGGCATGCAGCTTTACGTGCCGCGGACGTTGTCGATGATGGCGCCCTATGTGAATTCCTATCGGCGCCTCACGCCGGACATGTCGGCGCCGGTCAACACCGCCTGGGGCTATGACAACCGGACCACGGCGTTCCGCATCCCTGTCTCGGATCCGGTCGCCCGGCGCATCGAGAACCGCCTGCCGAGCTCGGATGCCAACCCCTATCTGGCGCTCGCGGCCTCGCTCGGCTGCGGCTATCTCGGCATCATCGAGGGCCTGCAGGCGACACCGCCTACGGAACACACCGCCAATGAGGGCGAAATCGAACTGCCGCGAGGGCTGCTCGAGGCCGTTTCGCTGCTCGAATCGGCTCCCGCGCTGGCGGAGGTCTTCAGCGCCGAGTTCATCGCCATCTATGCCGGCGTGAAGCGTGGCGAGTTCGAAACCTTCATGCAGGTCATCAGCCCGTGGGAACGCGAATTCCTGCTCCTGAATGTCTGATCCGGAATAGGTTTCCATGACCTGGCAAAGCCCGATTTCGCCCGGATATTCCTGGTACGAGGCGACGACTCCCGAGCGGCCCGCCTTCCCGGTCATGCCGGGCTCCCGCAAGGCCGACGTCGCCATTATCGGCGGCGGCTATACCGGCCTGCAGGCCGCCTGCAATCTCGCTCGGAGCGGGACCGACGTCACCCTGATCGACGCCTGCCGCTTCGGCGACGGCGCCTCGGGCCGCAATGGCGGGCAGTTCGGCACCGGGCAACGTGTGTGGGCCGACGAAACGGAGGAGGTGCTCGGCCGCGAATGGGCGCAGCGGCTCTTCGATATGGCCGAGAACGCCAAGCGCTATGTCCTGGGATTTGCCGAAGAGCACGCGATCGACATCGAATTCATGCCGGGCCAGCTCTCGGTCGGCCACAAGGCAAGCCTCGAAAGGGACTATCGCAACCACGTCGAGGCGATGACCGAGCGCTACGGCTATCCGCACCTTTCCTTCATGGATCGCGAGGAAACCGTGAGCCGGCTCGGCTCCAGCCATTACCACTTCGGTATCCGCGATACCGGGACCGGCCACATCCACCCGATGAAGCTGGTTGTTGGGCTCGTCAGAGAGGCGGCGCTCGCCGGCGCCAATCTCTACGAGGGCACGACGGCGCTCAAGATCGAGAAGAAGGGCGGCGCGGTCGTCATCGAGACGACGAGCGGCACGATCACGGCCGACCGGGCGCTGATCGCCTGCAACGGCTATATCGGCAATCTCGAGCCCGTGACCGCGAGCCACGTCATGCCGATCCGCTCCTTCATCGGCGCGACGACGGTGCTGCACGGCCATACCGGGATTCTGCCCGGGGGCGAATCGGTCGACGATTCGCGCTTCGTCGTACGCTATTTCCGAAAATCGAAAGACGGGCGGCTGCTCTTCGGCGGGCGCGAGGCCTACACTGCCGACAATCCGCGTGAAATTTCGGCGCACATACGCCGGCAGATCTGCGAAATCTACCCGGATCTCGCCGATGTGGAGATCACTCACGCCTGGGGCGGCTCGGTCGGCATCACCATGCCGCGCCAACCCTTCTGCCGCGAGGTCATGCCGGGCGTCACCACGATCGGCGGTTACTCCGGCCATGGCGTCATGCTCGCCAATTATTGCGGCAAACTCTATGCCGAGCTCGCGCTCGGCAAGTCCACCGAGCTCGATCTGCTGAAGCAGCTCAAAATACCGGCCTTCCCCGGCGGAACACGGTTCCGCTCGGCACTCCTGTTTCTGGCGCTCAGCTGGTACGCACTGCGCGACCGGTTCTAAAGGGAAGGCCCTCCGAGATTCCAGACGGTGGGCGCAAAGTCCTTGAAATGCTGCATATTTCTGTTCCCCGCGCGGTGATGATATAAGGAACGGTGTGTCGGCAGCCGTGCGGCCAGCCATTTTGTTGCAGTGCACCCTAGCCATTTTAAATCGATTAGATTATACCAGCCCAGACCTCAACGAGATCGAGACATCCCATGAGCAGCCAGATCATTCCCGTCGAACCGTTTGACTATGTGGTGTTCGGGGGCACCGGCGATCTTGCCGAGCGCAAGCTGCTGCCGGCCCTCTACCACCGTCAGATGGAAGGCCAGTTCACGGAGCCGACGCGGATCATCGGCGCCTCGCGCGCGAGCCTTTCCCATGACGAATACCGCAAGTTCGCGAGCGACGCCCTGAAAGAACACCTGAAGGCCGGGGAGTTCAACGAGGCGGAAGTCGAGAAATTCACCTCACGTCTCTACTACGTCTCCGTCGACGCTAAGTCCGAGCAGGGCTGGGACGATCTGAAGAAGCTCCTGGAAGAGGGCAAGGACCGTACCCGTGCCTTCTATCTCGCCGTAGGACCGGCGATCTTCAGCGACATTTCCGAAAAGATCCGCGATCACAAGCTCATCACCAGGAACACCCGCATCGTCGTCGAGAAGCCGATCGGCCGCGATCTCGCTTCCGCGACGGAGCTCAACGACACGATCGGCAAGGTCTTCCGCGAAGAGCAGATTTTCCGCATCGACCACTATCTCGGCAAGGAGACGGTGCAGAATCTGATGGCCCTGCGCTTTGCCAACGCGCTGTACGAGCCATTGTGGAATTCCGCCCACATCGACCACGTGCAGATCACCGTTTCTGAAGCCGTCGGGCTCGAGAATCGCGCAGGTTACTACGACAAGGCGGGCGCGCTGCGCGACATGGTGCAGAACCACATCCTCCAGCTCCTCTGTTTCGTCGCCATGGAGGCGCCGACGTCGATGGACGCGGAGGCCGTGCGCGACGAGAAGCTCAAGGTGCTTCGCGCGCTGAAGCCGATCACCGCCTCCAATGTCGAGCAGGTGACGGTCCGGGGCCAGTACCGCGCGGGCGCATCGTCCGGAGGCCCGGTCAAGGGCTATCTCGAAGAGCTCGAAGGAGGCGTTTCCAATACGGAAACCTTCGTCGCGATCAAGGCCGAGATAAGCAATTGGCGCTGGGCAGGCGTGCCCTTCTATCTGCGTACCGGAAAGCGCATGGCGGGCCGCATGTCGGAGATCGTCATCACCTTCAAGCAGATTCCGCACTCGATCTTCGATCAGAGCGCCGGCCGCATTTCGGCCAACCAGCTGATGATCCGCCTGCAGCCGAATGAAGGCGTCAAGCAGTCGCTGATGATCAAGGATCCCGGACCGGGCGGCATGCGGCTGAGGAACGTGCCCCTGGACATGAGCTTCGCCGAGGCCTTTGCGGTTCGCAATGCGGATGCCTATGAACGCCTGCTGCTGGACGTCATCCGCAACAACCAGACCCTGTTCGTGCGCCGCGACGAAGTGGAAGCGGCCTGGCAATGGATCGACCCGATCCTCAAGGCCTGGGAAGCAACCGGACAGCAGGTGCAAGGCTATACCGCCGGAACCTGGGGCCCGAGCCAATCGATCGCGCTGATCGAGCGCGACGGCCGTACTTGGAACGATGCGATCTAGGGCCGATCATGAGCGCGAACATGCACATATTCGAAAATCCGTCCGCATTGGCCGAGGCCCTCGCGGACGACGTCGGTGCAAGGCTCGCCGCCGCGATCGCTGCGAGAGGCACGGCAAGCTTCGCGGTATCGGGCGGCTCGACCCCGAAGGCCTTTTTCCGGTCGCTGTCGCGTCGCGAGCTCGATTGGTCGAAAGTGACGGTCACCCTCGTCGACGAGCGTTTCGTGCCGCCGGAAAACGAGCGCTCCAACCATCGCCTGGTTGCCGATAACCTGCTCAAGGACGAGGCTGCACAGGCGCGTTTCGTTCCGCTCTATCACGCGGCCGAGACTGCGGAAGCGGCCGCGGCGATCGCGAGCGACAGGACGGCAAGTCTCGGCGCACCCTTCGATGTCGTGGTGCTCGGCATGGGAACGGACGGGCATACGGCCTCGTTCTTTCCCGGAGGGACGCACCTTGAAGAGGCGCTCGACTCCACGACGCCGCGCGGCGTGATCACCATGGAAGCGGAAGGAGCCGGCGAACCCCGCCTCACCTTCACCTTCTCCAGCCTGCAGGATGCCGGCTATCTGGTGCTGCATATCGAAGGCAGCGGCAAGAAAGAGGTGCTTGCCCAGGCCCAGGCGCCCGGCGACGAGGCAGAGATGCCCATCCGGGCCGTGCTTCGGCGGGCCACATCACCGCTGCAGATTTACTGGGCGCCCTGAGGCGACCCGGAAAGCGCCGCAACGCTCCCCGCACGCTGTGGCGCTCGAAGCCGATGATCGATGAAGAAAGGAGTCGTAGGACTCCGGAAGAGGATGTGTCCATGTCCGCCGATTCCCGCATAGCCGCCATTACCGCCCGCATCGTCGAACGCTCGAAGCCCCACCGCGAGCCCTACCTCGATCGCGTCCGCAGCGCTGCGACGAACGGACCGCACCGGACCGTTCTCGGCTGCGGCAATCTTGCGCACGGATTTGCGGTCTGTTCCCCCGCCGAGAAGGTGGCGCTTGCGGGCGACCGCGTCCCCAACCTCGGCATCATCACCTCTTACAACGACATGCTTTCGGCGCATCAGCCGTTCGAAACCTATCCGGCACTGATCCGGGAGGCCGCGCACGAGGCGGGCGGCGTCGCTCAGGTCGCCGGCGGCGTTCCGGCAATGTGCGACGGCGTCACCCAAGGGCAGCCCGGCATGGAGCTGTCGCTCTTCTCGCGCGATGTCATCGCCATGGCGGCCGGCATCGGCCTGTCGCACAACATGTTCGACGCGGCCGTCTATCTCGGCGTCTGCGACAAGATCGTGCCCGGGCTCGCGATCGCGGCGCTCACCTTCGGCCATCTGCCCGCGGTCTTCATCCCCGCCGGACCGATGACCACGGGCCTGCCGAACGACGAGAAAGCCAGGGTTCGGCAACTCTTCGCCGAAGGCAAGGTCGGCCGCGACGAGCTCCTGGAGGCGGAGTCCAAGTCCTATCACGGCCCCGGCACCTGCACCTTCTACGGCACCGCCAATTCCAACCAGATGCTGATGGAGATCATGGGCTTCCACCTGCCCGGCGCCTCCTTCATCAATCCCGGCACGCCGCTTCGCGACGCGCTGACCAGGGAAGCGACGAAGCGGGCGCTTGCGATCACCGCGCTCGGCAACGAATTCACGCCCGCCGGCGAGATGATCGACGAGCGGTCGATCGTCAACGGCGTCGTCGGCCTGCATGCGACCGGCGGCTCGACGAACCACACGATGCATCTCGTCGCGATGGCCCGCGCCGCGGGGATCGTGCTTACCTGGCAGGACATTTCGGAGCTTTCCGATCTCGTGCCGCTGCTCGCGCGCGTCTATCCGAACGGGCTGGCCGACGTGAACCATTTCCACGCCGCAGGCGGCATGGGCTTCCTCATCGCCCAGCTCCTCAGGAAAGGCTTGCTGCACGACGACGTCCGTACCGTCTACGGGCAGGGGCTCAGCGCCTATGCGATCGACGTGAAGCTCGGCGAGAACGGCAGCGTCAAGCGCGAGCCTGCGCCGGAGACGAGCGCCGACCCGAAGGTGCTCGCGACCGTCGACCGCCCGTTCCAGCATACCGGCGGCCTCAAAATGCTGAGCGGAAATATCGGCAAGGCGGTCATCAAGATCTCCGCCGTCAAGCCAGAGAGCCACGTCATCGAAGCTCCGGCCAAGATCTTCAACGATCAGGCGGAACTGAACGCCGCCTTCAAGGCGGGAAGGCTCGAAGGCGACTTCGTAGCCGTCGTGCGCTTTCAGGGGCCGAAGGCCAACGGCATGCCGGAACTGCATAAGCTGACGACGGTGCTCGGCATCCTGCAGGATCGCGGCCAGAAAGTCGCGATCCTCACCGACGGGCGCATGTCGGGCGCCTCCGGCAAGGTTCCGGCAGCGATCCATGTGACCCCGGAAGCGAAGGAAGGCGGCCCGATCGCACGCATCCAGGAGGGCGACATCGTCCGCATCGACGCGATCAACGGCAAGGTCGAGGTGCTCATCGAGGACATCGCGCTGAAAACGCGCGTGCCGGCGCATATCGACCTCTCCGACAACGAATTCGGAATGGGCCGCGAGCTCTTCGCTCCGTTCAGGCAGATTGCCGGCGCGGCCGACCGCGGCGGAAGCGTGCTGTTTCATTAGGGCCCGTTGCGATTCATTTCGAGTTTATGACGGCTGCTGCGAGATGAATGATGGCGTGGAAGCTCTGGTCGGTTTGTCGGCACGCAGGGCGATGCGCGTCTCATAAGACGCGCGGCACTGTAGGAAACTTTTTGGAGGACTGCGACGTCTCCTCCCCTCATCCCTGTGCTCGTCACAGGGATGAAAGCAGCGCCGCGTCTGCGGTGCGGAAGGGCCTTTCCAGCCCAAGGACTTGGTCTGGCTGGATTCCTGTGACAAGCACAGGAATGAGGGAGCGGGGATGTGCGGCGACTACATCGAAGCGAAGCGGGACGCTGTATACGGGCGTGACTCGCGACCTTCCGCGCCTCGCTATCTTCACGGTTTATGAAGCGCGCCGAGGGGCCGCACCCTCTCGACCCTCATCCCCTGTGCTCGTCACAGGGATCCAGCAGCGCCGCGTCTGCGGCGCGGGAAGCGTTCTTTCAGCCCAAGGACTTGGTCTGGCTGGATTCCTGTGACAAGCACAGGAATGAGGGACCGGGATGTACGGCTCCTACAACATTCGCTTGTGAATATGCGAGGGGATGGTCAATCTGTGACGCAATGAAACGCGCCGTTGGCGCTGGCTACGCTGAACTGTCTGCGCCGGCGACAGCGCTCCTTGCTTTCGCGATCTACGCAGTTGGCCTGATGTTTGCGCGACGCGAGTGGTTTTTTGCAGCCGAGTAAGCTACCGAGACGATCCGCGCAGCGGTTCCCCCGGTCCCTTGCGACCGGAGGGCCGCGTCATTCTCAGCGATAAATGTCGAGCGTGCGGTTCCGGTGGTTCGGATGGGTGCTGTAGACGAAGATCCGGTTGAGGTCCCGCTCGCTCAGAAGCCGCAGGAATCGCGCCTCGATGATGTTGTTGGTATGCACCCGCTTCAGAAGGCAGCCGATCAGGGGGATGCGGGCGCTCGGTATGTCCAGATAGAAATTCTGCGGCAGCTGGAACTGGGTCAGAATGCCGATCAGGGCGCTGCTCCTGGAGAGCTTGATGATCTCGCAGCGGCGCGACGAGAGGTTCTGCATACCCTTTTCGGTGAATTCGATCCGCGCCTCGTTCCGCGTGTCCTCCATCGGGAAATTCGCCTCCCGATCGTACATGAATGACTCTTCCTTGTTAAGAAAGTGCCGGTTGATCACGGGGGCTGCACTGCTCATCGAACTCGCCTTTTCGCATTTCACTGCGACGACGCTAACCCATGAAATTTAACAGAGGGTTCAGGGCTGCAGGCCGAAAATGCCCCCGGCCCTGCAGCCGAACTACGCCCGATAGCTCTGTCCCTTGGTGTCGAAGAGATGCAGCTTCGCCTTGTCGGCCGTGAACCGCACCTTGTCGCCGCGGCCGACGCGGGCGATCCCGGGCATCTTGGCGATGATCGGCTCGTCTTCGACCAGTCCTTCGATGTAGAGCAAGGTCACCTCGCCCAGCGCCTCGACGATCGAGACCGTGCCCTCGAACAGGAAATCGTCGGTCGCGGTCACCTGCAGGTCTTCCGGGCGCACGCCGAAGCTTGCCGTCTTGCCGTTTTCTGAGGCATTGGTCGGAATGTCGAGCGTCACCGATTTCCCGCCCGCGAGCGTGACGGCGGTCTGTTGGCCGGTCGCGGTGATCGTCGCCGGGATGACGTTCATGGCCGGGGAGCCGATGAAGCGCGCAACGAAGAGATTTGCCGGCCGCTCGTAGAGTTCGAGGGGCGCCCCGACCTGCTCGATGTGACCGGCGGAGAGGACCACGATGCGGTCGGCCAGCGTCATCGCCTCCACCTGGTCATGGGTGACGTAGATCATGGTGGTGTCCGACAGCCGCTCGCTGAGCTTGGCGATCTCGATGCGGGTCGCCACCCGCAGCGCGGCGTCGAGGTTGGAGAGCGGCTCGTCGAAAAGGAAGACCTTGGGATTGCGGCAGATCGCCCGGCCGATGGCCACGCGCTGCCGCTGGCCGCCGGAAAGCGCCTTCGGAAGCCGGTCGAGATATGGGGTGAGCTGAAGCATGTCCGCGGCTCCACGCACACGGCGGTCGATCTCCTCCTTCGATTCCCTGGCGATCCGCATGCCGAAGGCCATGTTGTCGTAAACGGTCATATGCGGATAGAGCGCATAGGACTGGAACACCATGGCGATGCCGCGCTTGGAAGGCGGCACGTCGTTGACCCGCTCGCCGTCGATGAACATGTCGCCGCCGGTTATTTCCTCGAGCCCGGCGATCATGCGCAGAAGCGTGGACTTCCCGCATCCGGACGGCCCGACGAAGACGACGAACTCGCCTTCCTTGATGTCGAGATCGATGCCGTGAATTACGTCGACGGCCCCGTAGGACTTGCGGATATCTTTCAGCAGCAGGCCTGTCATGGCACCCTCCCCTCGGTTCTCAGGCCAGACGCGCGAAAAACGCGCCCCAGGCCGGCAGCTTGACCTCGTGATCCAGTATCCCCGTGACGAAGCCGTGGCCCTCGAGCGGCTCCAGCCGCTTCATCGGCAGTTCCTTCGTCGCAGCTTCGTCGCTCATGTTGAACAGGCAAAAGATTCTCTCATTGCCATGGCTGCGCAGGAAGCCGAGCAAGGAGCCCCTGGTCTCGACGAATTCGATCTCGCCCTTGGCCAAGGCCGGATGCGCCTTTCTGAAGGCGAGAAAGCGGCGGTAGTGATGCAGCACCGCGGCCGGGTCGCCCTCCTGCACGGCAACCGCCCGCGGAATGTGGCTCTCGGAAATCGGCAGCCACGGCCTCGCGCTGCTGAAGCCGCCATCGGGCAGACTCTCCCATACCATCGGCGTGCGGCAGCCGTCCCGACCCTTGAAGTCGGGCCAGAACTGAATGCCATAGGGATCCCGGAGATCCTCATAGGCGAGCTCCGCCTCGGCGAGCGCAAGTTCCTCGCCCTGATAGATGCAGACGGTACCGCGCAACGACATCAAGAGGCTGGCGAGCAACTTCGCATGCGCGTGATGATCGGTAACGCCATCGGCCCAGCGGCTGACGTGGCGGACCACATCATGGTTCGAGAAGGCCCAGCAGGCCCAGCCTTCGGGGGCGGCCCTCTGGAAGTCGCGCAGAACCTCGGCCACGCGCTGCGGCGTCAGCCGATCGGGCGCCAAAAACTCGAAGGCGTAGCACATGTGCACCTTGTCGCCGCCCGACGTGTATTCGCCTGCGATCTCGAGGCCGCGCTGGCTGTCGCCGACCTCGCCGACGGCGGCGATCGCCGGGAACTCGTCCATCACCGCCCGGAAGCGCTTCAGGAACTCCAGGTTCTCCGGCCGGTTCTTGTCGTAGATATGCTCCTGATAGTTATAGGGATTGACCGCCGGCGCAGTCGAGGCGTTCCGGCGCTCGGGAACGAGCGCGGGGTTGTCGCGCAGTTCGCGGTCATGGAAATAGAAGTTGATGGTGTCCAGCCGGAAACCGTCGACGCCCCGCTCCAGCCAGAAGCGCTCGACGGCAAGCAAGGCCTCCTGAACCTCGGCGTTATGCAGATTGAGGTCGGGCTGCGAGGTGAGAAAGTTGTGCAGATAATATTGCAGGCGGGTGGGATCCCACTGCCAGGCGGAACCGCCGAAAATCGACAGCCAATTGTTGGGCGGCGTGCCGTCCGGCTTCGAATCCGCCCAGACATACCAGTCCGCTTTCGCATTGCTGCGGCTGGAGCGGCTTTCGACGAACCAGGGATGCTGGTCGGAGGTATGTGACAGCACGAGGTCGATCATCACCCGGAGGCCGAGCCGGTGGGCCTCGGCGATCAGCGCATCGAAGTCTTCGAGCGCCCCGAAGATAGGATCGACATCGACATAGTTCGAGACGTCGTAACCGAAGTCCCGCATCGGCGACGTGAAGAAGGGCGAAATCCAGATCGCGTCCGCGCCGAGCCCGGCAATGTGGGGCAGACGGGCCGTGATCCCCTGCAGATCGCCGATGCCGTCGCCATTGCTGTCCTGAAAGGAGCGCGGATAGATCTGATAGATCACCGCGCCGCGCCACCAATCCCTGTCGGGCTCGAGAATTGAGCTCGTCGTTTCGTTCATTGTCATGCTGTTCAGGATTCCTTGTCTGAAATCGATCAGCCGCCCTTGACCGACCCAGCCAGCAGGCCGCGCACCAGGTAGCGTTGCAGGGCGAAGAAGACGATCAGCGGAACGACGATAGTGATGAAGGCGGAGGCGGTGAGAATTTCCCAATTGCCGCCGCGCGAACCGAGGAGATTGACCAGACGCCCGGTCAGCACCAGCTTGTCGTCCCCCGCGCCGAGGAAGACGATGGCGACGAGAAGGTCGTTCCAGGTCCAGAGAAACTGGAAGATGGCAAAGGAGGCGAGCGCCGGAAACGACAGGGGCAGAATGATCTTGATGAAGATATCGAAATCGCTGGCGCCGTCGACGCGCGCCGATTCCATGATCTCGCGCGGCAGGCCGGCCATGTAGTTGCGCAGGAGATAGATGGCGAGCGGCAGGCCGAAGCCGGTATGGGCGAGCCAGATGCCCATATAGGTCTTGGCGGACACGCCGAAGAAGGCGCCGACGCCGTTATAAAGCTGCAGCAGCGGAATGAGCGACATCTGCAGCGGCACGACGAGAAGACCGACGACCACGGCGAGCAGGATCGCGCGGCCGGGAAAGGGCATCCAGGCGAGCGCGTAGGCGGCGAAGGCCGCGATCAGAATGGGAATGACGGTTGACGGTACGGCGACGGTCAGCGAATTCAGGAAGGATCTGCCGATGCCCGCAGCACTCAGGACCTCGGCATAATTGTCGAGCGTGAAGCGCGGTGGCGTGGTGGCCGTAAAGAAGATCCGCTGGCCGCGCGAGCCCTCCATCCGCTGATCCGAAACGATCTCGAAACTGCCGTCTGCCTGCACCGTCAGCTTTTCGCCGTCGTTGAGCTCGGCCGTTTCGCCGGGTTTGAATTTGGTGGGTTCGCGGCTGGAAAATCCGAAGGCGGAAACCTCTCCCCGGCTCTCCAGCAGGTTCCCGGAAATCACGTACTTGCCGTCGCGCTCGACCTGGTTCTCGGCCGAGGGCGCGCGGGCGACGGCATTGCGCGACGAGCTGGAAAGGGCCGTCCACCAGCCGGAAACGGCGAGCTGGTCCTTGTCGCGCAAGGAGGAAATCAAAAGGCCGGCCGTCGGCAGGGTCCAGAGCAGGACCAGAAGCAGGACGGAAAGATGTACGGCCCAGGTGAGTGGAGAACGCCTTGACGGATTCATTTCAGTGCCCCCCGGATTCCCTGGTCGCGTTGCGGATGTTCCAGATCATGATCGGGACGACCAGGATCATGATGACCACCGCGATCGCCGCGCCCCGGCCGAAGTCGCCGCCGCCGCGGAACATCCAGTCGAACATGAGGTTGGCAAGCACCTGGCTCTGCCATTGCCCGTTCGTCATCGCGAGCACGATATCGAAAACCTTGAGGACCAGGATGGTGATGGTCGTCCACACGACGGCGATCGTGCCCCAGATCTGCGGCACCATGATCTTGAAGAATATCTGCCAGCCATTGGCGCCGTCGATGACCGCCGCCTCGATCGTCTCCTCCGGAATGCCGCGCAGCGCCGCCGAAAGGATGACCATGGCAAAGCCGGTCTGGATCCAGATGAGGATGACCATCAGGAAGAAGTTGTTCCAGAAGGGCAGCGTGATCCAGGCCTGCGGCTCGCCGCCAAGCGCGACTACGATGGCGTTCAGGAGACCGATCTGTTCGGAGCCTGCGGCGCGGTAGTCATAGATGAATTTCCAGATGACGGCTGCGCCGACGAAGGAAATCGCCATCGGCATGAAGATCAGCGTCTTGGCGATATTGCCCCACCAGATGCGGTCGGTCAGTGCCGCAATGATCAGGCCGAAGAAGGTCGAAAGAGCCGGCACGACGAGAAGCCAGAGGAAATTGTTGAAGATCGACTGGCGGAATTCGCCGTCATTGATCATCCAGGAATAGTTGCTCAGGCCGACGAAGTTCTGGCCTCCCCGCCCATGAAGGCTCAGCCAGACCGATTGGACGACGGGGTAGACGAGGTAGAGCGTCAGCGCCAGCAGTGCCGGGGCGAGAAACAGCCAGGGACGAATGCTGTTGGCGATACGCAGGTTGCGCGAGGCGACGGCACCGAACTTGCCCTTGGACGGGAATATCCAGTCGAGAACGAGATTCGTGCTCCAGAAATAGGCTGCGCAGACCAGAACGCCGGCCACCATCGTCAGAATGGCAGCAATCAACTGCTCCATGACACATTCCTCCCCTCTCACGCCTTCGCAGGCGTCTGCAGGCGCTTTGCATAACGGCCGCTGCCGTTTTTATCGGGCGGCCCTCCAGCCGGAGGACCGCCGAATGAGGAACAGGCAGACGATGCCCCCACCGTCCGGCTGACCGGATCTTACTTGATGGAGTCCCATGCCTTCTGTACGCCGGCCGCGACGTCGGCCGAGGACTTGCCTCCGACGAAGTCGACCATGCCGGTCCAGAAGGCGCCGGCCCCGATCTTGCCGGGCATCAGGTCGGAGCCGTCGAAGCGGAACGTCGTGGCGTTCAGCAGGATTTCACCCTGTTTCTTCAGCGGCGGATTTCCGTAGACGTCGACATTGACGCTCTTGTAAGGCGTGAGGAAGCTCGTCTGCGCCATCCAGACCTCGTGCGCGATCGGGGTCTTCAGGAACTCGATGAAGGCGCGTGCCGCCGGCGTGTCCTTGGTGATCATCGCCAGGGTGCCTGCGCCGAGGACCGGATTGCCGAGCTCCTTTTTGCTTTCATAGGGCGGCATGTAGAAGAAGTCGGCATCCTCTCCGACGACCTTGCCTTCCGGGAAGAAGGACGGAATGAACGAGGCCTGATGGTGCAGGTAGCACTTCGGCGGAGAACTGAAGAGCCCTTTCGGGCTGTCCCGGAAGTCGGTCGACGCCACCGCCGCTGCACCGCCGTCGACGAAGGCGTCATTGCGCGCGAACCAGCCGAACTCCTCCAGCGCACCCGTGACCGCCGCATCCGTGAACGGTATCTCGTTCTTCACCCATTTGTCGTAGGTCTCGGCGGGCTGGGTCCGCAGCATCAGGTCCTCGACCCAGTCGGTCGCCGGCCAACCCGTCGCGCCGCCCGAACCGAGACCTATGCACCACGGCTTTTCGCCGTCTTCTGCGATCTTCTCCGTCAGCGCTTTCAATTCTTCCATGGTCTTCGGGACTTCGTAGCCGGCATCCTCGAAGTTCTCCGGCACGTACCAGACCAGAGACTTGACGTCGATCTTGTACGGGAAGGCGTAAAGCGCCGGCGTTCCGTCCTTGCCGTTATAGGTGGAGAGGTCGACCCAGGACTGGCCTGCAGCATAATTGTCGAGGAGCCATTGCTTGGTTTCGTCGCCGAGCGGCGTCAGAAGGCCCTTGGCGGCCAGATCGGCGATGAGACCCGGCTGCGGCAGGATTGCGACATCGGGCGGGCTTCCCGCCTGCGTATCGATGACGATCTGCTGCTCGTAGTTTTCCGAGGAGGAATATTTGAGCTCCACGCCGGTCGCCTCGACGAAATAGGCATAGACGCTCTTGAACAGAGCCTCGTCCTCGCCGCGCCAGGGGCCGAAGATCGTGAGCGTCTGACCCTTGAGGTCGTGACCTTTCTTGAACTCCTCCAGGCTCGCCCAGTTGAACCTGGAATCCTCTCCCGGCTTGAACTTCAGGTCGGCGGCGCCCGCAGTCCCTGCAAGCAATGCGAATGCGGCCACGCCGATCAGCAACGATCTCTTCACCTCTTGTCCTCCCCAAAAAGAAGCCCGGGCGGACGCCTCGGGCGAATGTCGAAGCGCGAATTCATGGCTCCGTTTATGAGCAGCATTCAAAGCGCTTTGAGCTCGCTAACACTCCATTGCTGCAGAGAAAGAGTCAAGAGCTTTCCTTCTCGTCCGGAATTGTGCGGCATTTTTGCTTTGCGGCAACGTTTTGCGGCGCAAGATGCAGGTTTTTCGCTTTTTTGAACCCTATCCCGATGATACAGGACATCAGAGGTACTTGCCGAAGCAAGAAAAATGAAAAAGATATTCAAAGCGCTTTGGAAGGGATTCTCGCCATGCCGGTCAATCTCAAGCAATTGGCGGAACTGCTCGGTCTGTCCCAGACCACGGTCAGCCGGGCGCTGAACGGCTATCCGGAGGTCAATGCGGAAACGCGGGCGCGGGTGCTGGAGGCGGTGCGCGAGACGGGTTACAGGCCCAACCGCGCCGCACAGCGCCTCGCGACCGGAAAAGCCTATTCGATCGGGCTCGTCATGCCGATCGCATCGGGAATCGATTCGGACATCCATTTCGGTGAATTCCTGGCGGGGCTGGCGGAGGAAGCGGTCGAGCACGATTTCCACTTCGTGCTGAACCCCAGTGCGCCCGAAGACGAGGAGGCGACATTCCGCCGGCTTGCGGCGAGCGGCAATGTCGACGCTGTCTTCACCGCCTATATGCGCGCGAACGACCCCCGCATCGAGATGCTGAAGGGTCTTTCCATTCCCTTCGTGGTGCATGGCCGCTCCATCGGCGGTCCCCGGGACTATCCGTTCCTCGACGTGGACAATACCGGCGCCTTCTACGACGCCGCCAGGCTTCTCATCCAACTCGGCCACAACCGCATCGCCCTGATCAACGGGCCGGAACACCTCACCTTCTCCATCCGCCGGAAAAAGGGGCTGGTGCGCGCGCTTGCGGAAAAGGGCCTCAACCTCGACGATGCGCTCGTCCATCACTCTGCGATGACCGACGAGCATGGCTATCGGAGCATGCAGCGTTTCCTCAAACGGCCGAACCCGCCGACCGCCGTCCTTTGTTCCAGTACCGTGCTGGCGCTCGGCGCGGTGCGCGCGATCAACCAGGCCGGACTCACCATCGGCACCGACATCTCGCTCATCGCCCATGACGACGTCCTGCCGATGCTGAAGCCCGAGAACTTCAGCATACCACTGACGACGACGCGCTCCTCGCTTCGCGCAGCCGGTGCACGCATCGCCAAACGGCTGATCGGCGGCATACTCAATCAGGCAGACTATCCCGAGCAGGAGCTTTGGCGCGCCGAACTGATCGTGCGCGCCTCGACGGGGCCTGCACCGAACAGGTAGAGCCGCGATCGTTTCGCAAACCGCTTCACCCCTCCCCAACCCCTCCCCACAGGTGGGAGGAGTTGGGGATGGACTGTCCAGTCCCAAGCGGCAGTCAGAATTTCGGAGGCTTGCGGCCGGCCATGCGGCAGGCGGCGATGATCGTGTTCGCCATCAGCATCGCGATCGTCATCGGCCCGACGCCTCCCGGGACCGGCGTGATTACGCCTGCGACCTTCGCACACTCCTCGAAGGCGACATCGCCGACGAGCTTCGTCCTGCCCTCGCCGCGTTCGGGCGCCGGGACGCGATTGATGCCGACGTCGACCACCATGGCACCGGGCTTCACCCAGTCCGCCTTGACCATCTCGGGGCGCCCGACCGCGGCCACCAGGATGTCTGCCTTCCGGCAAACGGCCGCGAGATCCTTGGTGCGCGAATGCGCCGTCGTGACCGTCGCATTGGACGCGAGAAGCAGGGCGGACATGGGCTTGCCGAAGAGGTTGGAGCGGCCGATGACGACGGCGTCGAGCCCGGAAAGATCATCGCCGTAAATCCGGCGCACGAAGACCATGGCGCCGGCCGGCGTGCAGGAGACGAGCCCGCCTTCGAGATCGCCGGTCGCCAGCTTGCCGGCATTGACGACATGCAGTCCGTCTACGTCCTTTTCCGGAAGGATCGACTGGATGATCGGTTCCGAGCGGAGGTGTTTCGGCAAAGGCAGCTGCACGAGAATGCCGTGGATGGACGGATCCGCATTGAGCTCGGCGACCAGCGCCGCGAGTTCCTCCTGCGAGGTCTCCTCCGGCAGCGTATGCTGAACCGACAGGAAGCCGCATTCCTTCGCCATCCTGCTCTTCGCCGACACGTAAGTGTGGCTCGCGGGATCGTCCCCGACGATGACGACCGCGAGACCGGCGCGCACGCCCGTTTCGCTTTCCAGTGCGCTCGTGGCGGATTTCACGGTTTCGATGACCGAAGCAGCAACGTCCTTGCCATCAATCACAGTCGTCACGGCGTATCTCCCGATTAGTCCCGAACGCGGCACACTCTAGATCAAGCCGCATCCGGCGATTGCCTGCATGCGCCCTATGCTGTTCCAAACGCATAATTGCAAGTGCCCCGCGCGTATGGAAGCGCCATCCGCTCCGGTGCGGCAATTTCGTTGCACGATGAGAGATCGCCCCCGATCCTAGTGGCGTATCCACGATTCCGGCTTTTGCATTGCCGAGACCGGGCGTAAAATCCTCATTCGAAAGGCCGTTTTGGATTCAACCTCTGTTTAGGAAGATTTGCTGTACTCATTGCATCGAATCGGCGCGGGCTTTGACGATGACGTCGGACGGCCAGGACAGTTTCATTCATTTTCAGACGAAGCTGGAAGACGCGTCGGATATCGAGCTCGTCGTGATCGTGCCGACGTTCCGGCGTCCGGATCATATCGTCAAGACGCTGAAGACAATCGTCTCACAAAGGCCCGATGTCCCCCTCGCGACCATTGTCGTCGAAAACGACGCGGACGGATTTGCCGGCGCGCGGTCGGCCAAAGACTTCCTGAGCGGCCATTCTTTCGATTCCGCCGTCGTCGTCGCCCGCCGCCGCGGATATGCCCATGCCTGCAATGCCGGATTGACAGCCGCTCTCGAACTCTTTCCGAGCCTCGGCTTCGCGGCCCTCATCTATGATGACGAGATAGCCGCTCCCGAATGGCTCGATGGTCTGATGGCGGTGCAGGAAGCCCATGACGCGGACATCGTCGGCGGTCCGCAGCTTCCCGTCCTGGGACATCCCCAGGAGCAGAAGTGGAAGCGGCACCCCGTCTTCGCACCTCCCTACCACGGGAGCGGGCCCGTACCCGTCCTCTACTCCGCAGGCAACGTCCTGATCACGCGACGGGTGCTCGACGGCATGCCGCAGCCGTTCGTGGATCCGGCGCTCAATATCGTCGGCATCGGCGATGCGGATTTCTTCGACCGGTGCAGGGCGAAAGGCTTCTCCTTCGCCTGGGCTGCGGATGCCTGGGTGGCGGAGTCGGTTCCGGCGCATCACACGACGGCTTCCTGGACGCGTGCCCGCAGTCTCGAGAAAGGTGCGATCTCGACGCTGATGGAGCACCAGCGCGATGCGACTTTCTCCGGGCGATTGAAAACCCTCTGCACGTCCCTATGGCTGCTGGCCTCATCGCTGCCGGTGGGCCTCAGGCTCTGGAGAGAGACCGGCCTTGCCGCGGCTAGCCTCTATCCTCTCCACGTCGCGATCGGCCGGCTCACGGCCCGGATCGACGCGGCCGATACGCGGGGTGGCAATCGCGACAGTGACTGACGCTGTCTCCGGCAAGGCGCACTGCCCTATCGGCGTCAGTGCGCGCTGGTCGCCTGCACCGCGCTCTCCGGAAGCCGGTCGGAGGCCGCCTGGCCGTTCCTGTCGAGGATCGGCACAGGCTTCTGATAAGGGCGGTTCTGGCTGTTGGCGACGCGTTCCACGTCCTCTTTGGTCAGATATTCAAGCTGCTCGACCAGAACTTCCGAAATGACCTCGCTCCCGAGCTTCCTGTTGAGGCCATCCTTGACCGCAACCTTGAAGCCGGGCAGATCGAACGTAGCGGTATTGGCGACATCGATGAACTTCGAGCCCACCAGCATGTCGTAGAGCTCGTCGGTGACGAGCTGACGCAGAGGCGCATGCAGCTTGGCGATACCTTCCCGCGATGCCGAGAAGGAGAGCTTCGCAAGGAAGTAACCCTGCACCGCACCGTCCTTGATGGACGGGATCGTTATCATCTCACCGGGGACATATTCCTGCGACGCGCGCCGGTCCGCCTCCGTATCCGAAACCACCGGCGCCGAGGCATGCTGCATCGAAAAATAAACCGACCCGAGCGTGACGGCGCAGACCCAGACCCCGGTAAGGACAAGCTTCAACATCAGAAATCGCTGTAGCGGAATTGTGCTTCGGTATAGATGCCGTCCGCATCCGCGTCCTGGGCGGCGGTCTTGAGGAGATCGACGACGGAGCGAACCGCTTCCAGATGCGCCGCCACCTTCTGCGCGTTGACCTGCAGCTTGCTTCTGAGATGGCGCGTCTGCGCGGCGAAGGCCGGCGAGATCTCACCGGGTCCGGCGTCGCGATGAAGCATGGTCAACTCGTAGAGGCACCGGCTCTTGTGGGCGTTCGAGGTCTTGAGGTCGAATTCGGGGTCCGCACCGATACGGCTGTTCTCATTGTCGATGATCATCTCCAGTCGGCCGAGAACATTTTGGATCCGCAGGTCGTTGGATGCCACAGCTTCCATAATCAACTCCCATATGCACTATCGCAGGGCGCGGGCGGAACGATGCCCAGGCATTTTTTCGCCCGCTTGTTTCCATTGGTATGAATGTATATCGCCAGGCCGCTTCGCGGTCCGGGCGACGGCATCAGGCCTGCTTCTTCTTTTCGTCGTTGGGCAGGAAGGACGAGAGCGCCTTGCGCTCATATTCCTGGACCATGCCAGCGGCGAGGTTCCGGCTGTCGCCGTCGAGCGAGGCGTTCACCCGATCGGTCGCACCGTCGCCTACCATCTGATCGGCGATGCCGATCCCGCCGCCCTTGGCGAGCACGTCGCCGATCTGCTCGGCCATCATGCTCTTCCAGATGTCGCCGGAAGTGCCCTTGCCGAAGACGTTCTCGCTTTCGCTCGGAAGCATGGACTTCACGAAATTCTGCAGGACCATCGCCTCGAATTTCCGATAGGTCTCCGGGATCTTCTTCGCCTCGGCGCGATTGCTGATGTCTCCAAGCCCGCTCGATCCTTCGGAAGAATTGAGCACCGAAGAAACGTGCGCTGCGAAGCCGTCGCCGTTTTCTGCGAGGCTGGTCGCCTGGAAAGCGGCGCGATTCGCCTTGAGCCGCGCCTGCGCCTCCTGGACCTCAGCCGGATCGGCCGCGCGGACGACGTCCATCACCAGATCGCTGGGCGGAGAAATAGCCATGTCAGATCCTCTCAAAGCCGAAGCCGGCATCTCGTTTGCCGGGCAACGCGATGTTCGTGAAGCGGAAAGCCACCCTTGCTGGCTCTCCGGTTGAAGCATTATCACCCGTCAACCTTACCGGAGGCTGGCGCCGCCCGAGACGTGCTGGTCGATCAGGTCGAGGATCGAATTGTCGGCGGCCTCGCGGTCCTCCGACAGCCGGGCGTCCTTCATGTGTTCCTCGAGCCGGTCGCCCTTGGCGCGTTCCTTCATCATGCGGGCTTCATGGACCTGCTGGATTCCGAGCAGCATCTGGTCCTTCTGCACGAGGCGTCCGAGTTGGGAGGCATAGTGACCTGAAAACACGCGATGCATCGGATGGGCCGACCCCATGGCGTCGACCACGACGTCGATCGTTCCGGCAAGTTCGGTCCGCTGCCGGGCGGTCTCGGCCACTTCGCTTTCGGCCATCCGCTCCAGATGCCGCTGGACGGCGACCAGGCGTTTCAGCTTTTCCGACCGCGCCTTCATCGAGCTAGCCACCCTGCATGACGGGCGCGAAGCCGTCGGCGAACAGACGCAGCATCGCGGCGATGCCGAGATAGAGAAGGAACAGGCCGCCCATGATGAGGTAGGGCTGGGAAATGAAGTAGACCGGGATCTGCGGCGCCAGCTTGTTGACCATGCCGATCGCCACGTTGAACAGCAGGCCGTAGATCACGAAGGGGCTGGCGAGCCGGAGCATGATCATGAAGGTCTGACCGAGCGAATTGGTGAGCGTGATCAGCGTACCCTGCGGATCGAAGCCGGCGCCGATCGGCATCACCCGGTAGGACTGCGCGATCGCCTCGAAAATCACGTGGTGGAAATCCAGCATGAAGAGAATCATCAGCCCGGCAAAACCGATCATGCTGGTGAGCTGGTTCTCCGCCGTATCCTCCAGCACATCCGACGTCGGCGGCGGGCTGAACCCCATCAGCATGGTCATTGCGGTGCCGGCAAACTGCAGCCCGAGCACATAATAGCGCGCGACGAGCCCGATCACGGCGCCAATGGCGGTCTCGGTCGCGACGAGATAGAGATAATTGTGACCTTTGCCCGTCACCTGCGGATAGATATCCGTCCACATGATCGGCAGGATGGCCATGGAGAGCGCCACCGCGATGAACAGCCGTATCTGCATGGGGACGCGCGCCGTCGAGAATCCCGGCATGATCATGACGCAGCCCCCGATCCGGCAGAAGGCCGCAAACAGCGCCAGGACCGTGCCCTCGGGGTCGGTGATCATGAAATCGAGCCGATGATCTTGATCTCGAGTCCCTTGGCGAGCTCGACATGCGAGAGCACGGGCAATGTGGCGAAGAGGCGTTCGATGATCATGCGCACATAAGACCGGGATTCGGGCGAACTTACCAGTACGAAGGGCATGCCGCGATCGAGATGTTCACGGATTACCTTCGTCGCCTGCTCGCTGAATTCCTCGAGATGGCGCGGATCGATATCGAACTCGACGATCTCACCCTTGGCGTCGCGCTTCAGCGCCTGGTGGAAGACCATGTCCCACTTGTTGCCGAGCCTCAGCACGCGCAGCACGCCGTTGTCGGCGAGGTCGCCGCAGAGCTGCTGCGACATGCGCACCCGCACGTGTTCGACGATCTGCTCGGTCTTGCGCACGTGCGGGGCCAGCTCCGCCACGGCTTCGAGAATCAGATGCAGATTGCGGATCGAGACGCGTTCGGCGAGCAGCAGTTTCAACACCGCCTGCAGGCCGGAATAGGACATGTGCGAGGTACAAATCTCGTCCGCGAGCTTGCGGTATTCCGGATCGAGCCGTTCGATCAGCACCTTCACGTCCTTGTAGGAGAGAAGCTGCGGCAGGTTGTTGCGGATCACTTCGCTCAAATGCGTCAGCACCACCGACACGTTGTCGATCGGGTGGAAGCCCTCGCGCTTCAGGTCTTCCGTGAACGTCTCGAGGATCGATACCGCCGGCATGCCGAAAGCCGGTTCCCGTATGTCGTCGCCGGGCACGCTCGGCCGCCGCCCGCCGCCGGTAACCACCAGCACTTCGCCCACGCGGACCGTGTTTGAGGCGATCGTGGTGCCGTGGATGCGGACATGATAGGCCTTGTCGGGAATGGTGATGTCGTCGGACACCTTGATCTCCGGAACGACGAGGCCGTATTGGAGGGCGAACTTCCGGCGCATCTTGCCGACGCGGAAGGCAAGCTCCTGGTGGGCGCCCAGCAGCCTGGTGGAGACCTGCTTGCCGAGCAGCAGCTCGATCTCCGCGGTCTTCAGCACCGATTTGACCGAATCCTTGTCGCTTTCCTTGCTCTGCTGCGCCTTCGCCGCCTCCTCGTCCCGCTTTGCCGCCTTCTCGGCCTCGATCTGCTTCGGAATGAACCAGCTGAGGAAAGCCATGCCGCCGCCAAGCGCCGCGAAGGGGAGGAAAGGCAGGCCGGGCGTGACGGAGAGCAGGACGATCAGCCCGGAGGCGACCATCAGCGCCCGGGGATAACCGCTGAGCTGTCCGACGACCGCCTGGTCGGTGGAACCGGCGGTGCCGCCGCGCGAGACGAGCAGGCCGGCGGCGAGCGAAACGATCAGTGCCGGGATCTGGGAGACGAGACCGTCGCCGACGGAAAGCTTGACGAATACGTCGGCCGCTTCGCCGACCTCCATGTCATGGCGCAGGTAGCCGATAATGATGCCGCCGAAGACGTTGATCGCGGTGATGATCAGGCCGGCGATCGCATCGCCGCGCACGAACTTGGATGCACCGTCCATGGCGCCGAAGAAGGAGCTCTCCTCCTCCAGCTCGCGGCGGCGGCGCTGCGCTTCCTTCTCGTCGATCAGGCCGGCCGAGAGGTCGGCATCGATCGACATCTGCTTGCCGGGAATCGCATCGAGGGTGAAGCGGGCGCCGACCTCGGCGATACGCGTGGCACCCTTGGTGATGACGATGAAGTTCACCGTGATCAGGATGAGGAAGACGATGAGACCGATCACGAAGTCCCCGGACATGACGAGGCTGGCGAAACCGGAGATGACCCCGCCGGCGGCGCCATGGCCCTCATGCCCGTGGGAAAGGATGACGCGCGTGGTGGCGATGTTCAGCGCCAGACGGATCATGGTCGAGATCAGCAGAATCGTCGGGAAAGACGAGAAATCGAGCGGCCGCTGGATCCAGAGTGCGACCATCAGGATCAGCACCGAGAACGAGATGGAGAAGGCAAGCCCGAGATCGATCAGGAAGGGGGGAATGGGCAGGAACAGGATCGACAGGATCATCACGATCCCGAGCGCAAAGCCGATGTCCCGGCTCTTGGGTGCAAGTTTCGGGATTGTCAGCGTCGCCTGTTGTGCCATGTCTCTTCCGTCTCTTCATGAGAGGCGGGCAGCGATCGTAAGATCTGCCCAAGGGTATGGCAGAGTCCTAGAGGGCCAAGCTTGCGCGAAGGTGGTATGCGGGGGAAATGCCCGGCAGGGCAGAGCGGGGTATTTCGCCGCTCCCCGCGCTAAAACCCGCTCTGTATTCGCGAGAACACGATATCTGTGAAGATCGAAATCTGCGCGCCGACGAAGGGCGCGGAGATGGCGGCGGTGACCATCACCGCGAGGATCTTCGGCACGAATGTCAGCGTCATCTCCTGAACCTGGGTCAGGGCCTGGAGGAAGGCGATGCCGACGCCGACCACCATTGCGGCGAGAACGGCAGGACCCGAGGCCACGATCACTGTCCAGATCGCCGCCTGTACGATGTCGAGGGCATCTGCCTCATTCATGGGAACTCACTTCATTATGACGCCCGGACCGATAACGAGCTCCTTGCCCGTATCGAGCACCGCGATGATTCCATCGGAGTATAGTTTCACCTCCTTGACGACGCCAGTGGTCTTGCCGTCCGCGCTGGTGACCGTCCTGCCGATCACCGCGTCCGCTTCGCTGAGCGCGGTGCGCTGCAGCAGGCTTTCGAGGTTCTTGTTGGTCTTGATCGTCTGCTCCACCTGCGAGAAGGTCGCAAGCTGCGCGATCTGCTGCGTCGCGTCCATCGGCTGCGTCGGATCCTGGTTCTTCATCTGCGCCACGAGCAGCTTGAGGAAGCTCTCGTAGTTGAGCGTCGCCGCGCTGGCGTCGCCCGCCGATTCCGTGGCCGAAACCGTTGGCGTGTAGCTGTTGGACGTGTTGTTGACGCCGCTCACCGCCATGGCGCAATCTCCTTGCGTATCTGTTCCACCGTCGCAGGCGTCAGTTCCTGCGCGTTGAGGATCTGGTCCTCGATCGGATAAAGCCCCCGGATCGCCTTCAGCGCCTCGAAGGCCCGACCCTGCGTGACCAGCCCGTCGATTCGCTTCAGCTCGGCCAGCACCTCGTCGTGCTTGAAGCAGTTGAGCAGCATGACGATCGACTTGCGGAACATCGCGGTCGACTGGTCCGCGCCTTCCGGATTGATCAGGATCATCTGGGCGATGAAATAGAGCTGCCGCAGCGGTGTCGTCGCGTCTTCGGGCTGCAGGACGTGGTTTTCCAGCAGGAAGGTCACGTCGTTCAGGAATTCGATCGCGACCTTGCGGTCGACGCGCAGCACTGCGCCGTTTACAAAGATCCTTTCGCCCGATTTCAGCGAAATACGCAGTGTGCTCTTCATTTCAGTCCATCCCTGATGATGGTGGTTATGTCGATTATGCCCTGGAAATTGGAAGACTCGCGTTTGCGGATCTTCTCCGTCTCGTTCAGAATCCAGATTCCGATCGAAATGAGGTTGGCGCGCAGCTCTTCGTTGAGCTGATTGTCCGGCGCGCGCAGATCTTCGATGAAACGGATCCAGAGACGCCGGGTGAAGTAGACCGCTTCGATGGCCTCCCGGGTGTATCCGTCCTTTTCCTTCGCCGCCTGCAGGAGCGCGATGGAACGATCGAGAACCTGCTTCTCCCGATCCTTGGAAACGGCTACGCCTTCCTCCATGATCTCGGCGTATGCAAACTGATACATTCAGACATCCCTCATGCTTGTCCGCATCCTCTAGTCATTAGAGGAAGTCTATCAAACTCAACCGCTGGATCCGCGCCGTCAGTGTGTAGGAGGTCTCTACCTGCGTCAGCAGCGTGTTCATCCGCGTCGAAGCCGCGTAGGTGTCGACGCCTTCGAGATCGGTAATATGTGTGTTGATCAGCTTGATCTGGGCCTGGAGGGAGGTATTCGCCTTTTTCACGCGCGCTTCGGAAATACCGAGAGTGCTGCGCTCCGCCGTGATCTGCGTATTGGCCTGCTCGACATAGCCGAGCGCGGTCTCACCGATATAGGCCCGGACTTCGGAGCTGACATTTTCGTCCATCAGTTCCAGGGCGATGACGCTGGCGAGAGCGAATTTCCGGAAGCCTTCCGTCGTCGCATTCGTGGAGCTCTGCACCACTTCCGTCGTGCTGATGCGGCTCGTCATGTTCTGGCTCGAGGCCTTGGACCAATCCGTGGCCCATTGCGAACCTGCATAAAGCGGTTCGAGCGTGTTGGTGATGAAGTCCTCCATATCGGCCTTCGTGAAATCGCGCATGGAAGCAATGCCCTTCGCCGACATGTAGGTGGCGAGCGCGGTGTCGAAGGTCGACTTCGCCGCAGCGCCATAATCCTCGAAGGGCCTCACGTCGGTGTTGATGCCGGCAAAGAGAAATTCGCCGTTGAAGGACAGGTTCGCCGCCGAAGAGAAGGCCGACATGGCACTCTGTATTTCGGTCTTCTGGATCGCGAGCTGATCGGCGGCATCATTGCCCTTGAAGGTGACGAGGGTGTTGCGCACCTGCTGCGCCGCTTCGGCCATCGTGGCGAGAGCGGATTGCGAAGCGGCAAGCCGCTGGGTGACGACGGAATTGGTATCGACGAGCGTATCGAGCCGCGCCAGCTCGCGCTGCAGGCTTACCGAGCGCGCCGCCGAGGAACCGAGCGCCAGCCCCACATCCGCATGGCGCCCGGTCGTCACCTCGGTCTGCAGCTTCAGAAGTTCCGCCTGCCCCTGTTGGATGGTCAGCCGCATGGCGTTCTGAACGGCCAGGTTCGAAACGAAGGACGTCTTCATGATTACCTCACGGCTTCGAGAAGCGACGCCATCATGGCGTCGACGGTGCTGATCAACTTGGCCGAGGCCTTGTAGGACTGTTCCAGATCGAGAAGCAGCGACAGTTCCTCGTCGATGCTCACCCCGGTCACGCTGCCGAGCGCCTCCTGCGTGCGCGCCAGCAGCGCCGCCTTGTTGTCATCGGCCGTGGCGGCGCCGCTGCGTATCTGCTCGAACCAGCCGACGGAAGACGCGGCGAATTCCATGATCGAGCTCGTGGCGTCGAGCCCGGTCGCACCATCGAACGCCATGTCGCCGTCCAGAGCGGTGATGAATCCGTCGAGCAGGTCCGTAAAACCGGCATTGCCATCCGCGTTCGAAACGACCCCGTTGAAGCCGCCGTCGCGCAGGAGGAAGGGATTGGCCTTCGCTGCGGGATTGACCGAAAGGCTCGCGGCGATCCCCGGCTGGACGGCGCCCGCAACCGGTACGCTTCCGCCCGACCAGGTGAAGAGCCCCGGCAAGCCGCCTTCCTGGAACAGCGTGACGAGGCCGCGCGCCATCTCGTCGAGCTGCGCTTGAAACTTCGGAGCGATGTCGTCGCGCAGCTGAAGCAGGCCCGCAAGCTTGCCCTGGGCACTGGTATCAGCGCCGCTGCCGGCAGCGAGCGGCACGCCGTCGATGAATATGCCGTTGCCGGTGACAGTGGCATCGTAAGCACTCTTCGGCGCAAACGTGACCTCTCTCGGAAGCGTCTCGAAGAGAACGGTGCCGCCCGAGGTGTAGATGACGGTATCGTTGTTCGCCCGCGTGACGGTGGAAATGCCGACAAGGTCCGATATCTGCTTCAGGGTCCTGTCGCGATCGTCGAGCGCAGCGGTCGCGTCTGTGCCTGCAGCGGTCGCCTGCTTGACGGCGTTGTTCGCCGTCTCGAACTGCGCGAGAAGGCGGTTCAGATTGGCGACCTCCTCGGCGATTTTCTTGTCCGAGTCGAGACGAAGGTCCTGAACGGCTGCCGACGTCTTGCTGATCGAGTTGGCAAGGTCCGATGCATCCGACACCACCGTGGCGGCGATCGTCGCATTGCCGGGCGTCGACGCGAAAGTCTGCAGGCTGTTGCGGAAGGCCGAGAGATAGGTGGAGGGCGACGACTCGTAGTCGTTGCCGCCGAGCGCCGATTTCATGATCTCCAGCCCGGACAGGAGACTGCTCTGCGCGGAGGACTGCGAGATGCCGATCAGGTTCTGCTTGAGGAGCGCCTCGTTCTGCGCCCGATAGATCGAAACGATCTGGGCGCCGCCCGGGGTGGTCCCGAGCATCGCCATGCGGCGCGAGTAGTCCGCATTGCCGGAATTGGCGATGTTCTTCGAGACCGTGGCGGTTTGTTGCGCCGTGGTGCTGAACGCGGATTGCGCGATGGCGATTGCAGAAGACAGCGACATGCCGGGGACCGTTTTTCTCAGTGCACTCCCGGGAAGAGCCCGTAATGGGCCTTACGTCCGGAAGTGCGTAGTTTCGAAGTTGGAATTACCGCTTCAGATTGACGAGAACTTCGAGCAGTTCCGAACCGGTCTGGAAGACCTTGGAGTTTGCCGTGTAGTTGCGCTGCGACTCGATCATCGCCGTCAGTTCCTCGGCGATGTCGACATTCGAGCTTTCGAGCGCGCCGGAGAGGATCTCGCCGAAATCGCCCGAGCCGGCGAAGCCGGTGATGATGACGCCGGAGTCGACGCCCTGCGAATAGACGTTACCGGATTCCGGCCTCAGCTTGTCCGGGCTCTGGACATTGGCGAGCGCGATGCGATAGCGCGGATCGAGCTTGCCGTTCTCGTATTTGACATAGACGATGCCGTCGGAGTCGATCTGGTAGCCGGCGACCTTGCTCGGCGCGTTGCCGTCGATGTCGCCCCCGTCGGCACTGAAGGCGTAGCCGAGCTGGGTGGTTTTGGAGAAATCGATTGTTATGTCATTGAGCACTGCACCGGTGCCGTCGATCGGGCTGATAAGCGAGCCATCGAGAGTAACCGTCGCCGCGGTTGTCAGAGCGCCTGCTGCGTCGAAAACAAGTGTTGCCGGTGGCACCGTAAGCGGTTCATTGCTTACGCGATCGACTATATTCAATGTCCACTCATTATCGTCGGTTTTCGTGTAGTTGAAATCCAGAATTCGCGTATTGCCCTGGCTGTCATAGACGACGAGCGAGGTGGTGGAGACATCCCCGTTTGCCGCGCCCGAGGGCAGGTTCGCGCCCATGGAACCCTTGGTCGAACCGGCCGCGATGAGCCCATCCGAAGCGAGATTGACCTTGGTCAGGCCATCGAATCCGTTGACGACGACGGTCGGGTCGACGCCGGCCTCGTATTCGTAGCCCATCAGCGTGAAGCCGGCGGCATTGACCAGATTGCCTTGACTGTCCGGAACGAAGGAGCCGGCGCGGGTCAGATATTCCTGGCCGTTGGCGCCTTCGACGATGAAGAAGCCGCCGCCGTCGATCGCCAGGTCGCTGGCCGAGGTGGTGAAGGTCGTCGCGCCCTGCTGCGAGATGCTGTAGCGCACCTCCGTCCGTACGCCGCCTGAATTATAGGATCCGTTGCCCGACGGCAGGATCATCGATGAGAATTCCGTCGATGCGCGCTTGTAGCCGGTCGTGTTGGCATTCGCGATGTTCTCGGCGACTGTGCTGAGCCGGTTGGACTGGGCGTTCATGCCGGACACGCCCGTTCTCATGGTACCGTAGAGACTCATATCGGATCCTCATTTCCTTGTTGCGGCGACACTAGAGACCGGGCCTTGCGTGAACCTGTCTTGAGCTGTTCTCGCCCTGCCGTTTCTGCGCTCAATTCCAGTCGATGCAGTAGCCAAGGAAACGCTTCGAATCGATCGGGTCGAAGCCGAGCTTCTTGCGCAGTTTCTTGCGCAGCTTGCTGATGTGGCTTTCGACGACATTCTCTTCGACGTCCTCGTCGAAGATGCCGTAAATCGCGTTGAATATCTGCGATTTGGATACCCGGCGCCCGCGGTTGGCGACGAGATATTCGAGAATGCGCCGTTCGCGACGGGGAAGCGCGAAGACTTCGCCATTGATCTCCGGATCGCGCCCGTCGGCGAAAACGCGGATGGGGCCGATATCCGTGAAGTTGGCGATGGCCGTCAAACGCCGGCGGATCGCTGCGACGCGTGCGAGGATTTCCCTCGGATGCACCGGCTTGCGGACCACGTCGTCGACGCCGCAGTCGAAGAGCGCAAGCGTGTTTTCCAGCGACGGCGTGTCGCTCATGGCGATGACCGGCGCACGGGAGCGATCCCGGATCACGCGCGGCAGGGTCAATGTGCTCTCCCCCTGCCCGATCAGGAAGGCTTCGACGGCGTCGATATCGGAATCGGCGGCGGAGCTTACCCACTCGCCGAACTCCCTCGGATCGAAGCCCGTCGAGGGAATGCCCTCGCGGCCGAACAGGGACGCGTAGCCGTCCTTCACAAGAGCTCTATCATCAACCACCACGATCATTCGCCCGCCTCCGAATCAGTATGGATGCCACATTGAGACAGAGGTACGAATCCCGGGAGTCGCGAACAACTAGAGGAAGTTAATGGGGGATTTTAATAGTTGATTAAGAATTCCGTGCCGATTTGGCCTATATCTAGTAGGTGATCGTTAACCTTACCACTAACATGATGTTGAAAAGTTAACGCGATATGCTGAAATCGCTTGCGATCACAATCTGTCCGCATTGTCGCCACAATGAGGCGGCGGTTGCGGCAATGCAACCGTAAGTCGGCTATCGGCAAAACTGCTGCGCGTTCGGGGTCCACTTGCCATAGCCGGTCGCGACCAGGTTTGCGATGACGCGGCAGACGTATTTTTTCTGCGCCGGGTCGTTGTTGGGACCGGCGTGATAGCGAGCGACCGCCATCGTCCAACTCTCGTGCCGGGCGCGCAGATTGGACAGGAAGCGGGCGGCATATTCGACATTCCTGCGCGGATCGAGCATCTCCTCGGGAGAGCTGAAATGCTCGCCGTGAAAGTGGTAGTTGATCTGCATGCAGCCGAGATCGATGAGCTTGGCGCCCTCGGCACGCGCCGCGCCGAAACGTGTGAGAACATCCTGGACGCTTGCCCCGAAATAGGCCTTGCCTTCGATGTTCATCGCATAGGGCTGTAGGGACCCTTTGCGGCCCGTCTCGGTCAATCCGACGGAATATAATATCCCGGTCGGCACGCCGTATTTGGAGGCCGCGGACGCGATCTCGCGTTCGCAGACGCCTGCGCTCGCAAGGGCGCTACATGTAGACGTGGCCAGAGCGAGAACGCTCGGCACCGTCAACCATATCGTCCGTAGCATCATTGCCCGCCCACCTTTCCGCCGCCGCCCGGCCGCCATCCCGCGGCTGACGCCCCTGGCCATCATCACCTGCCCGCTCACGGCCCTCGTAGCCGAGCTGTGACTGAGCCTGAGACTGAGACTGAGACTGGGACTGGCCACCGCCGCCATTTGCGGAATCTCCGCCGCCGTTGAAGACGATGTTCACCTGGTCGACCGCAAATCCTTGCGCCCGCAGGGCCTTCACCAATTCGCTCTGGTCGTCGCTGAGCTGGCGGAAGGCCTCACCGGTTTCGACCTTCAGATCGACCTGCAGCTCGTCGTCCTTCAGTCTCAGCGTCGCCGTCACCATGCCGAGGTCGACCGGGTGCATCTGGATCTTCAGCGTATTGAGCGTCTTGCCGGCCTGGCTCCAGGCTTCGGGCTTCGTCGTCGCGGCGCTCGATTGCAATGCCTCGGCCCATCCGCTATCGCCCGCGATCGCGCTCGTCACCGACGCGGCGTTCTCGTTGAGCGCAAGGCCGAGATAGCGGCGCGCCTCCAGAACGGTCACGGTCTCCACTCCGGATTTGACCGACGATCGGCTGTTCTCCACGGCTGCCCGCTCGCCATCCCGCGAAATGCTCATCGAAACGGCCTGCCCCTTGCCGTCGGCACGGGCGAAGCGGAAAAGCCGATCCGGCTCGCTGTCGCCGTTCATCTCCCCGATCTGCGGATGCTCGCCGTCCGCCGCTTCCGGCGATATGCCGCCCACAGTCTTTGCCAGACCGTCGGAGCCTTCGCGAACCGCCGAGGCGGGCTTTGGCCTGCCTTCCGGATGCGAAGCCGCGGCCGCCGCCGGTGCGGCGCCGGCGAGCATCGACAGGAGATCGGAGACGGTTCCGCTGGCAGGGTCGCCGTTCTCCCCGCCTTCCCTCGCCATTACGACCGACGCTTCGTCAACGGTCTCGCGCGAGGTCTGCACCGATCCACGCGAGCGGATCACCGCCCGCTCCGCCGGCTGGTCGATTTCCTCTTGGCCACCTTCACGTTCCCGCGACAGATGCGGCGTGCCGGCAGGGTGGCCGTGCTGCGATGATTTCGTCGCCTGGCCCGGTGTCATGATCGCGCGCTCGGAGGCGGGCCCAGCGTCGGGCGCCGCAGCATCCGCCACGAATGCCGGATCATCCGCGCCAAAGCCGTCGACCTTCGTCACAGCCGAGGCGTTGCCGCCGTTCGCGACGGGGTCCCGTCGCGCATCATCGGCAGATGCCTGGCCGCCTTGCCCCTGCGTCCTGCGGCGGCCTGCATCGGCGATCGCCTCGCCAAAGGCCCCCGGTTCGGCCTCTGGCTGACCCCGAACACTCAGCGACTGTGCCGGCCTGTTGGCGGCGGGCGCCCGCAAACTCTCGTCAAGAGGCCTCATTGTCCTTCCCCCTTCAGCAGCGCATCGATCTCGTCGATCTTCGAACGACCGCTGGCTAGAAAGCCTTCGAGCACCGGATCGCCTGGAGCGGCGATATCGGCTTCGGCCGTCCCGGCCTCGGACGGCGTCTCGGTTGGCCTGTCGGACGACCCCTCGAAAGGCTGCCCGAAGGGACTCATGCCGCTTCCGCTTTCCTCCGCAACCAGCTCGCTTTGCTCCCCGGCCGGTCTTTCCGCTATAGGCCCGGGTGCTTGCGCCGGGCTTTCTCCCAATGGTGGCCGGACCACCGCATCGGCAACGGCCTTGGCCGCCTCGCGCAGGGCGCGGTCGCGCGGGGACAGCTTTTCGTCGGGGATCGCTTCGAGGGCTTCGGCGGCCGAAAAGACATCGGCGGAAGGCACGGCAGCCAGCCCCTCGTAGAAACTCGCAAGCACCTGCGATCGGGAACTGTCATCCCCTGCCAGTTCCTCGGCGCGCCTGGAGGCCAGCCGCGCCAGGGCCTGGTTGCCGGCAATCGCGGCGCGGCGCGCCACCCGCAGATAGACCTCGCGCTGGCGCGCGCTGTCCATGAAGGAGAGTATCTCCGAGACGCGCCCATCGGCCGCCTCGTCGAAATGGGCGACCGCCAGCTCGACGAAGACATCGGCAAACTGGCTCGCATAGGGTGAGGTCAGGTAGCGCCGCGCGTAGTTCAGCGCATAGCGAAAGCCCTTCTCCGGAAGGCCGGCCCGCGCCGCCAGCGAGACCGAACGGCGAAGGGCAGCCTCCTCGATGATGGTGCCCGGTGCCGTCAGGCGCGCCCAATCGTAATGTTTCATCGCCTCGACCGGATCCTGCTGCGACATGGCGTTGCCAAGGATCAGGAACAGATACGGACCGATGCGTGAATTCTTGTATTCCGGGGCGGCCTTGGTGAGATTCTCGACGATCAGAGGGCCCTTGCCGTTCAGATAGTGCCTGAGCGCCTCGGTCACCCGCGAGTCGAAATTGCCCTCGATGTCGCGGTCGGCCAGAAGGTCGAGCGTCGCCGGATTGCCGCCGCTCATGACATAGACGAGAGCCGCGTCGACATTGCGCGGATCGCGAAACGCCGAAGGATCGGCGGCCCTCAGCCGCTCGTCGATCGCGCCGAGCATGAAGCGTTGCATCTCGATCGCCGAATGGTCGCCGAGCACCACCGAATCCTGCACATATTGCAGCGACCTTATCATCTTGTAAGGCGTGAGCTCCTCCTTCCCGCTCGCGCGGGCAGGGCCAAGCGCGAGGGGAGCGGCAAGGGCCGATGCCGCAAGAATGGTGCAGAGCCGCTTCAGCATTTCTCAGCCCTGGCCCGACTGCAGCAGGATTTCGATCCGCCGGTTCGCAGGCGCATAGGGATCGTTCGGCACCTGGAGCCGGCGGTCGGCAAAGCCGCTGATCTGCTTCACGCGCTCCTCCTTCAGGCCGCCGCGCACCAGCATGTAATAGGCGCTCTGGGCACGTGCCGCCGAAAGGCGCCAATTGTCGTAGGTGCCATCCTTGAACGGCCGCCCGTCGGTATGGCCGCGAACGGCCACAGCGCCCGGGCGCTCGGCAAGCAGCCTGCCGATCTTTTCCATCGCGAGCACCAGTTCCTTTTGCGGCACGGCGGACCCGACCGCGAACATCGGCGTATCCGTCTGCTCGCTGATCGTCACCAGCAGGCCGCCCTCGGCCGGGGTTACGGCGAGGCTTTCGAGAAGCCGCCCGGCATCGCCCCCGAGTTCCTTTTCGATTTCGGCCTTCAGGGCTTCGGCTTCCTTCTGCGGATTTTCAGCCGGGGCTTGGTTCTCGGGTGCATCCGCGGCCTTTGCACCCTCCGCGCTGTCCGGCGCTTTCGGCCCGGAGGCGGCTTCGCGGGTGCTGAGTGCCGCTGACGCCATGTCGCTTTCGGCCGTGTTGCCGGCGTCCTTCACTTCCACCTGCTTGGTCCAGAAGTCCGGGTCGAAGGGATCGCGATAGGCTTCGCCCCCGGCGGCGCCGGTTGACGGCCCGGACTGGGCCGCCCCGCCGTCGCCCTTGACGCTGATATTCGCCTCGTGGCCCACTTCGCGGGCGATCTCGGACAGGACCGAGTAAGGATTTTCGAAGAAATCGGCATCCGAATATTTGGTCTCTTCGCCCGAGGTCGCCGTCAGCTGATCCCCGGTCTTCGCCGAACCGCCCGACTTGGCCTGTTCGCCGTCGACCTTGGAACGCTGCTGCGTCTGTTCGCCCTGCGCATCCTTGGCAGGATCCTTGAGGCCCTTTTCCGCCGGCTTCTGATCGGTCAACTGCACCGGATTGAAATAGGCGGCGATCGCCGCCTTGGTCTCCTCGTTCGCGGCGTTGATCAGCCACATGACGAGGAAGAAGGCCATCATCGCGGTCATGAAGTCGGCATAGGCGATCTTCCACCCGCCGCCGTGATGGCCGTCGTGGCTCTCTGCCGAACGCCGGACGATGATGATTTCGTTCTTGCCGTTGCTCTCGTCGTTCATGCCAGAACCTTGCGAACAGTATCGGACCACGCGGCCATTCGCGTCACCAGTATCGCCTCGCCCATTTCGACGGTCAGGTCGACATCATCGCTTTCGACGTGACGGAACGCGGTCGCTTCGGGCAGCAGGGCCTTCAACGCCTCGAAAAGCGTAAGCGGGCCCCGCACCGTGATCGCGATCCCTTCACCGGCGGCGAGGCCGTGCCGGACCATGCCGGCCAGGTTCTCGACCGCGCGCTTGGCGAGCGCCTCGTCCATGACCGGAGCGAGGACGCGCGCCGCCTGGTCGCCGAGCGCGAGCGCCAGCCGATCCGCCATTTCGCCGAAACCGGCGGCGATCCTGGCGGCTGCCTGTTCCTCGAGGCGCTGCTTCAGGGCGTCGGTCTCTTCTGCGTGGCGCGCCTTGAGGTCGGCGATCTCTTTCTGATGCTCGAGAGCGAGTTCGGCACTGGCCTCGGCACGTCCTTTCGCAAAGGCTTCGCTGCGCTCGGCGTCGATATCGATCTCGGGCATGACCGGCTCCGCCCATGCACGGTTCTGCGAAAGGTCGGTGTCGAGATCCGGAGAATATCTCGGCGTTACCCGCGTCAGCTCGATCTTCGGCGGGCTGAAATCCTTGAGATAGCGGGACAGCGACGCGCTCATCGGCACGCCTCCCGGCTCACCTCGGCGAAGGCCGATATTGCCAGCCGCATCTGCAAAGGCTCGCTTGCGGCCCGGAAATCCATAGAGCCCGACACGTCTTGACCGTCTCCTTAGGCCCGTTCGCCCGAATAGCGACGGACCGGCATTCTTGATTCTGCAGCGGTTCGCGGAAGGCGAAGCGCGATGCAAGCGGCAGCCGGAGTGGTTTCCGGCCGGCAATTTCCAACATGACTGCGAAGGAAGGCTATCCGGTCAAACTTGTGCGAAGGTGTTGGACCGCGCCAGGGCAATAGCGCGGTCCAACCTTTCTCCGACCGATGCCGATGACCGGCGGCACGGCGGAAAGCGATGTCGTTACTCCTGGAACAGGCGGAGAATGTTCTCGGAGGTGGTGTTCGCGATCGACAGCGACTGGATGCCAAGCTGCTGCTGCGTCTGCAGCGCCTTCAGCCGTGTCGATTCCTCGTTCATGTCGGCATCGACGAGACGCCCGACGCCCTTGTCGATCACATCCATCAGATTGGCGACGAAGCTTTCCTGCATCTCGATGCGGCTGGTGATAGCGCCGAGCGTGGCGGCGGAGTCGGTCAGCTGGCTGATGAGCTCGTCGACGACGCTGATCATGTCGCCCAATTGCGCACCGGTAGTTGCGTTGTCGATCTCGATCTCGGTCGCGCCCGCGGGAGCTGCACCTGCATCGATGAGATAGTAGTTGCGCGCCGTGCCGCTCGGAGTGGATTGGAGCGCGTCCGCATCGACCGCCTTGGTGAGCATGCCGCGCGCCGGATCGGTGACGTCGATCAGGACGGATTTGGCGGTGTCGTAATTGAGCGTCGACACCGTAACGCTGCCGTCGGCGCTGCGGTTGAAGGAGGCGACGATGGATTTGGTGCCCAGCGCTGCTGAAGCACCGTTATAGAGCCAGTTCTCGCCGGAGAAGGAGGCGGACTGCGCGGCCGAGTTCAACTGGCTCTTGAGCTCGGCCACTTCCTTGTTGATCTTATTCCTGTCGACGCCCGGCTCGCTTGCCGCGACGAGCTTGGCTTTGATCTCGGTCATCACGTCGATGACCGTATCCATCGCCGAGTAGAAGGTATCGACCTTGGCGGCGCCGAGGCCCAAGGCGTCGTGGACCGTCGACAACGCGGCATTGTCCGATCGCATCGTGGTTGCGATGGACCAATAGGCGGCATTATCGGCGGCAGTTTCCACGCGAAAGCCGGAGGAGATGCGGCCCTGTGTGGTCTCGAGATTATGGTTGATCGCGCGCAATGTCTGCAACGCCGCCATGGCGGCGGGGTTGGTCATGATGCTGGTCATTGGTGGTCACCCTGGGGCTGTGATGCCCTGGTTGGGGAAATCGGACCATTCCGGAAAGCCGGCAACGACGGTGAGGCGTCATGCGCGCTGTCACCTTTTTGCCCTGGGTGGCAGACCGCCGTTCTTAACCAACGATTAACGGAAATGGTTAAGAAAAGGTTAACCGCGTTAACGAACCAATAACAAGCATGAAGGATTCATTAATCCGGCAAGTCTGACGCAAGGTCGCCGCTGGAATGCAAAAACCGCGGCCCTTTGCGAGCCGCGGTTTTTCTCCTTCAGAGCGGGACGAAGCCGCCCCCTAGCCGAGGCGCCGCTTACTGACGGAAGAGTTGGAGGATGTTTTCCGAATTGGTGTTGGCGATGGAGAGCGACTGGATCGCGAGCTGCTGCTGTGTCTGCAGCGCTTTCAGCCTGGTCGACTCCTCGTTCATGTCGGCGTCCACAAGGCGGCCGATCCCCGAATCGATCGAGTCGGTGAGCTTCGATACGAACTCTTCCTGCATGCCGATGCGCATGGAAATCGAGCCCAGCGCCGATGTGGCACTGATCAAATCCTCGAGCGCTTCATCGACGCCCCTGATCAGCGCGTCGAGGTTTGCTGCCTGCGCGGCGTTGGTGATGTCGATATTCTCGATCGAAGCGGGTGCAGGTACGCTGGTAGCCGGCCCCGCCGTCGTGTCTACGACCCAGGAATCGGCGGTAATGGGAGCTGCAGCGGTCGTCACGGCAGCGACTTCCTGACCCGGGGCGGCGGACGATGCAACCGCTTCGACCCAAACGCCCTCTACCTTTACATAGTTCACACCTCCGGCAAGGGCGTAGTTGCCCTGGAATACCGCGCCGGCGGCGATGAGGTTGTCGACCGTGTAGGCCGCCACCGTGTGTTTGGAGACGACGCCGCCGGTGTTGATCGAAAGCGTCACGCTGGACTCGGAGACATCGTAAACCTTGTCCAGAATCCCGTTGTTGCCAACAGTATCGAATAGGACGGAGTTGCCGTCGAGAACATAGTCGATTGTCTTTACGGACACGACGCCCGAGGAATCGCGGACGAAGGACCCGACTACGCTCTTCGTTACAGGCGTGGTGATATCCGCCTGGAGCCAGTTCTCGCCGCTGAAGGAAGCGGCCGTTGCAATGCTCGCCAGCTGTTGCTTGAGCTGTTCGATCTCTTCCTGGATCTTGGCCTTGTCGACGCCGTCTTCGGTCGCAGCGACGAGCTTGGCGCGAATTTCCTTCACCACCTCGACGGCATTCTCCATACCGGCATAGGCCGTGTCGACCTTGGCCGCACCGAGACCCAGGGCATCCTGAACGGCGGAAAGCGCCATGTTGTCCGATCGCATCGTGGTCGCGATCGACCAATAGGCGGCGTTATCCGAGGCCGTGCCGACGCGGAGACCCGAGGAAACGCGAGCCTGCGTTTCCTCCATATTGGAGTCGATGCCGCGGAGCGTCTGGAGTGCAGCCATCGCTGCAACATTGGTGAGAATGCTGGTCATTACGGGCCCCTTTGAATGGCTAGTTGGAAAGGGACATCCCGGCCACCCCGGGGAACGAACGCGAGGCATCATGCCGTTAACCGCTTCTTCGTCTTGGTTAACCGTTCGTTGCGTTGAGCCCACTTAGCGCTGTTATGGTTAACAAAGGTTAAATGATTGTTCGCCGAGGAAACGAAGAAAGGGGCCACGCTCGATGAGCGTGGCCCCTTTGAAGGTCAGGTCAGGGTGCGGTCGCTCAGTTCGCGACCGCCTTTCCGTGTCGGATTAGCGGAAGAGCGTAAGGACGTTTTCCGAAGCCGAGTTGGCGATCGACAGCGACTGGATGGCGAGCTGCTGCTGAGTCTGCAGAGCCTTCAGGCGGGTCGATTCTTCGTTCATGTCCGCATCGACGAGACGGCCGACGCCCGAGTCGATCGAGTCCGAGAGCTTGTTGACGAAATCGCTCTGCAGGTCGATGCGCATGGCGATCGAGCCGAGGTCGGCGGCTGCACTGGTCATGTCCGACAGCGCCGCATCGACGGCTGAGATCATGTTGTCGAGCTGGGTCGCCGTCAGAGCCGTGATGTCGAGGGTTTCGATGGACTGCAGGGCCGCAATGTTTGCCGCCGGCGCATTCGTCGTATCGACACCGTAATAGGTACCAGCTTCGTCATGCAGGGCTTCCTGGCCGGTACCGGTAACGTCCGCTGCCAGAACCCAGGTATCCCCATCCACCTGTACAAAATAGTCGCCGGCGGTGACCGTGCCAACGGTTGCAGTTGCGTTGGCAAGCTGAGTCGTCTTGCCGCCGACCGTGTTGGTGGTGAAGGTGGCGCCGGCTGCGATCAGTTCGTCGATCGAGTAGGCGGCAACCGTCACGTCGCTCTTAACGCCGTCGGTGTTGACCGAAACCTTTACGCTCTTCTGCGAGACGTTGTAGGTTTTGTCGAGAATGCCGTTGTTGCCAGCCGTGTCATACAGGACGGTTGTGGCGTCAAGGTCGTAGCCAACCTTCTTGACCGAGACGGCGCCCGTGTCGTCGCGGACGAACGAAGCGACCACGTTCACGGTCGTACCCACTTCAGCCTTCAACCAGTTTTCGCCCGAGAAGGACGCTGCATCGGCGATGCTCGTCAGCTGATCCTTGAGCTGATCGAGTTCTTCCTGGATCTTGGCCTTGTCGACGCCCTCTTCGGTGGCGGCTACGAGCTTCGCCTTGATTTCCTTCACGACTTCGATCGCAGATTCCATACCGGAATAGGCGGTGTCGACCTTGGCGGCGCCGAGGCCGAGCGCGTCCTGAACAGCCGAAAGGGCCATGTTGTCGGAGCGCATGGTGGTCGCGATCGACCAGTAGGCGGCGTTGTCAGCGGCTTGTCCGACGCGCAGACCGGAGGAGACATGCGCCTGCGTCTCTTCCATGTTGGAGCCGATGGTACGGAGAGTCTGGAGAGCGGCCATGGCCGCAATGTTGGTGAGAATGCTCGTCATGGTTTAGTGCCCCTTGATGGCTGATGAGAAGGGACATTCCGGTTCCACCGGCGAAAGACGGTCAACGTCATGCTTGCTAACCAGCTGTTATCGCTGGAATTAGCCCGTCCTTTCGATGAGCTTAGATAATCCCGGCTTGGTTAATGAAGCACTAAGGAGCAACAATTCCAAAAATTTTTTCAACCTTTGCGCGCACGCGCGTGCCATAGGATGTTTAAGAAAAAGTGAAATGCCGATGGCCATGGAAGAAAGCAAAAAACCGCGCCCGGTTTCCGTGGCGCGGTTCGAATGAGCCGGACGCAGGCACAAGGAGCCTGCGTCCCGCTATTAATGTCTTCTTAGCGGAAGAGCGACAGGACGTTCTGCGAGTCCGAGTTGGCGATCGACAGGGCCTGGATGGCGAGCTGCTGTTGGGTCTGCAGGGCCTTCAGGCGGGTCGATTCTTCGTTCATGTCCGCATCGACGAGACGGCCGACGCCCGAGTCGATCGAGTCCGAAAGCTTGTTGACGAAATCGCTCTGCATGTCGATGCGCGAGGAGATCGAACCAAGCGAGGCGGCTGCACTGGTCATGTCCGACAGCGCCGCATCGACGGCTGAGATCATGTTGTCGAGCTGGGTCGCCGTCAGGCCGGTGATGTCGAGGTTTTCAATGGACTGTGCTGCAGCAATGTTTGCCGCCGGTGCATTCGTCGTATCGACACCGTAATAGGTACCAGCCTCGTCGTGCAGGGCTTCCTGGCCGGTGCCGGTAACGTCTGCTGCCAGAACCCAGGTGTCGTCGTTCACTTGCACGAAGTATTCACCACTGTTGACTGCGCCAGCGGTGGCAGTGGCGTTGGCAAGCTGAGTCGTCTTGCCGCCGACCGTGTTGGTGGTGAAGGTGGCGCCGGCTGCGATCAGTTCGTCGATCGAGTAGGCGGCAACCGTCACGTCGCTCTTAACGCCGTCGGTGTTGACCGAAACCTTTACGCTCTTCTGCGAGACGTTGTAGGTTTTGTCGAGAATGCCGTTGTTGCCAGCCGTGTCATACAGGACGGTTGTGGCGTCAAGGTCGTAGCCAACCTTCTTGACCGAGACGGCGCCCGTGTCGTCGCGGACGAACGAAGCGACCACGTTCACGGTCGTACCCACTTCAGCCTTCAACCAGTTTTCGCCCGAGAAGGACGCTGCATCGGCGATGCTCGTCAGCTGATCCTTGAGCTGATCGAGTTCTTCCTGGATCTTGGCCTTGTCGACGCCCTCTTCGGTGGCGGCTACGAGCTTCGCCTTGATTTCCTTCACGACTTCGATGGCCGATTCCATACCGGAATAAGCGGTATCGACCTTGGCAGCACCGAGGCCGAGCGCGTCCTGAACTGCGGAGAGAGCCTGGTTGTCGGAGCGCATGGTGGTCGCGATCGACCAGTAGGCTGCGTTGTCGGAGGCCGAGCCGACGCGGAGGCCCGAGGAGATGCGGCTCTGCGTGTCTTCCATGCTGGAAGAGATCGAGCGCAGCGTCGAAAGCGCGGCCATTGCGGAGTTGTTGGTGAGAATGCTGGTCATATTCGTTGTCCCTACGAAATACTGATTGGGGGGACATACCGGACTTAGAAACGCTACCGGTCCCGACGGTCCGGCATCATGCCACTCGGCTCCGCTCAACTCGTGATGGATACCAAACCCGTCGTGTGAGGACGAAATTCGCAGCCATTCATTGCCAACTGTTTAACCGGAGAAGACTCATCCGGCCTCGGCGAAAGCGTGGTTAATCGCCTGTGAAATCCTATGCTTAACGGATTCTTATCGAGCCGGCGTGCCTGGCGGCGGGGCTCAGATAAACGAGCGCACCAGGCTGCCGACGAGCAGGTTCCAGCCGTCGATCAGCACGAAGAACAGGATCTTGAAGGGCAGCGAAATCGCCGTCGGGGGAAGCATCATCATGCCCATGGCCATGGTGATGGTCGCGACGATCAGGTCGATCACGAGGAAGGGCAGCATGATCAGGAAGCCGATCTCGAAACCGCGGCGGATCTCCGAGATCATGAAGGCCGGCACGACGGCGCGCAGGTCCACCTTTTCGTCGACGACGACGGTCTGGCCCTTTTCCCGGGCGATGTCGATGAAGAGCTGCAGGTCCTTGTCGCGGGTGTTGGCCAGCATGAATTCGCGGAAGGGCTCCGACATCCGCTGCATCGCCTCCGTCTCGGAGATCTCGTTCTTCAGGAGCGGATCGATGCCGTCGCTCCAGGCGCGGTCGAAGGTGGGCGCCATGACATAGAAGGTCATGAACAGCGCGAGCGACACCATGATCATGTTGGAGGGCGTCGTGGCGAGCCCCATGCCTGAGCGCAGGATCGCGAAGGCGATGACGAAACGCGGGAAGCTCGTCACCATGATCAGGATACCCGGGGCCACCGAAAGGACGGTCAGGAGGCCGAAGGTGCGGATGATCCACGAGGCGACGGAGCCGTCGACCGGCGTGTTCAGGATATCGGCGGGGAAGCTCTGAGCCCCGGCAATTCCCGACATCGCCATCATGGCGATTATGAAGGTGGCAAACCGGAGCATCAGCGAATCATTGGATGACGAAGGTGCGGAACATCACATTCGTTACGCGGCCCTCGGAGCGCAGGTCAACCCGCTCCTGGATGTCATCCCGGAGATATTGAAAGCCGCGCGGCCCCTGGATCTGCTGCAGCGACACGGTCTTCAGATAGGCCGCAATATCCTGGTGTATCGTCTCCGCCAGCGCAACGTCGGGAGCGCCATCGAACTGGAGCGCGACCTCGAGGCGAACCCAGTTTTCGGCCGGATAGGCAAGGTTCGTCGTAATGGGATCGAGCTGCACGATGCCGTGTGCCGCCGCGGCGATTTTCGGTATGTCCTCCTCGCCGGTCACGTTGGCGGGAAGCTCGGCCGGGATTTCCGTCTTCTCGGCCGGCGGCGGCGCGAGCAGCATGCCTGCAAGCCAGCCGCCGCCGCCGGCGACGAGAGTCAGCACAGCTACAGCCGCGATGGTCGTCAGCCGCGAGGGGACCTTCGTTTCTTTGCTCTCGATTTCTTCCATTATGCGTTCCGGCCGGTCAGAGGGGCGAGACGAGATCGACGAGCTGCTGACCCCACGGCGGCTGCTGGACCTCCGTCAGGCGGCCGCGGCCGCCATAGGAGATGCGGGCCTCGGCGATGCGGTCGTAGGAAATAACGTTGTCGGCGTCCACGTCGCGCGGTCGGACGATGCCTGCGACATTGAGGATACGCAGCTCGTGGTTGACGCGCACTTCCTGGGAGCCGCTGATCAGCAGGTTGCCGTTTTCGAGGACGCCGGTCACGACCGCGGCGACCAGCAACCGGAGCTTCTCCGAACGCTCGGTCTTGCCGTCGCCTTCGGTCTTGGTGTTGGAGCCGTATTCGAGATCGCCCGACCAGGCGAAGTCGCTCGTCTGGGACTGCCCGCTGGCGCCGAGATTGAAGCCGCTCGAATTCTTGCGGCTGCGGTCCGTCTCGTTTTCGAAGGAGGCCTTGTCGTCGATACGGATGTCGACCGTCAGAATGTCGCCGATATTGATCGCGCGCGCATCCTTGAAGAGGGCCGCCTGCTGGTCGTTCCACAGGGAGTAGCCGTTGGTGACGTGGCGCGGCTGCTTCGGGTACATGGCGAGCTGCGGCGTCTGCGTATATTGCAGGCCGCTGCCGATCGGGCTCATGGCCGGCGCCCGCCCGATCTCGTTGAAGGCCTGATTCTGGCAACCCGCCAGGAGCCCTGCGGCCAGTACGGCCGTGATGCGCGTTCTCATGATGGCTCCTTGGAGGTATTGGGGTCGCTCGCGCTCGAAATGATGTTGGTCAGCACCGCTGCCCTTTCGTCGCTCATCTCGCTCAGGATCAGCGACGACTGGCGTGGCGGCAGCCGCATGACGATCGCCGCCGCGATCTCGGGACGCACCATTTCGAGCTTGCCGGCGGCCGCATCCGGCTTCATCGTCTTGTAGATATCGACGAGGCCGAGCTCCGCCTGTTTGAGGAAATCGTTGCGGCGCTTAAGCCAGTCCTCGTATTCCGCCCGGCGCGCCTCCAGCGTCGCAATCCGTTCGTCGACATTCGCTTTCAGCTTCTCCAGGTCCTGGCGCTGCAAAACGTAGCGCTGGTCGCGCGCGGCGTCAGCGATATTGGTGCAGAACTTTTCGATTTCGCTCGCGGTCGCGCTGTCGGCCGGCGGCGACGTGACGTCCTGCGCGAAAGCACCGGGCATCGAAAGCATGAGCGCGGCGGCGACCGAGCTCAGGAGAACGCGGCGTGCCTGGCCGAAAAGACGATCGAAGTTTCCGGTCATTGCAGAACAAGCTCCGCCTGTAGGGCTCCCGCCGATTTGATGCTCTGGAGGATCGCGATGATCCCGTCCGGCTTGACGCCGATGCTGTTCAGGCCCGCGACGAGCGAACGCAGGCTGGAGCCGTTGAGGATGGCGACCGTGCCGCCGTCGGCCTGCGCTTCGATCGTGGTGTTGGGCTCGTAGGCCGTCTGACCGCGCGAGAACGGCTCCGGCTGGACGATCGTCGGCGTCTCGCTGACCTGCACCGTCAGCGTACCGTAGCTGACGGCCACTTCGGCGACGCGGACGTCCTGGCCGATGACGATCGTGCCGGTGCGCTCGTTGATGACCACCCGGGCCGGCGCGTCGGTCTCGATCACCAGGTTTTCCACGTCGGCCATCAGGCGCGCGAGATCCGCCATCTTCGGCTTCTGGACCAGGACGGACTGCGAGTCCAAGGCTTCGGCGATGCGGCCGCCAAACTGGGCCGCGGCATATTTGTTGATCGCCGCGGCCATGCCGACGGCGGTGGAAAAGTCCGGGTTGCGCAGCTGCAGCACCAGGTTGAAGCCGTCCTTGAATTTCGACGGCAGTTCCCGCTCGATGATGGCGCCGTTCGGGACACGTCCCGCCGTGGTCACGCCCTGGCTCAATTGGGCGGCTTCACCTTGCGCGTTGAAACCGCTGACGACCACCGATCCCTGCGCCACGGCGTAGATCTGGCCGTCGGCGCCCGAAAGCGAGGTCATGACCAGCGTCCCGCCGCGCAGCGACGTCGCGTCGCCCAGCGAACCGACGGTCACGTCGAGCCGGCTGCCGGGGCTCGCGAAGGGCGGGAGCGTGGCGGTGACGAGCACCGCGGCGACGTTGCGCGTGCGCGAGTCGCCGCCCTGCGTGGAAATGCCGAGGTTCTGCAGCATGGCGCGGATCGACTGATCCGTGAACGGAGACGAGCGCAGGCTGTCACCGGTGCCCTGCAGGCCCACCACCAGGCCGTAACCGATGAGCTGGTTGTCCCTGCCCGACTGCAAGGACGCGACGTCCTTGATCCGCGAGGCCGCATAGGCAGAGGTCAAGCTCGCGGCGAAGACCACCGCGAGCGTCAGCAGCCACTTGCATGCATTGATGTTCATTTCGCCACCACATGGATCGTGCTGTCCGCCATCACCGTCCCGGAGACGATCACGCCGGTATCGACGTTGCGCACGCGGATCAGATCGCCAACCGCGGCATCCTGCAGCGGCGAGCCGGCGGCCGTTATCGTCAGACCGCCATTGTTGAAGACGAGACGAACGGTGGAGCCGCGCTCGACCGCATATTGCTCGCGCAGCGCCGAGGCCAGGATGACCCGCCCGGGAAGAAGGGTCCGCTTGGTCACCATGCCGTCGACCTCGTCGATCGAGCGCACATAGCCGTCGCGCAGGTCCGGGTTGGTCACGTCGACCACCTCCAGCATGCTCGCATCGAGCTTTTCGCCGGGATAGATCGTCTGCTTCGGAATGACGGCCGTCGGCGGCTCTGCAAGAGCTGCCGCAGGCAAAAGCAGGCAACCCGCCATTGCGGCAAACAGAACGGCGCGCGCCGGCTGCGCGAGGCCGCCAGCAATTCCTTTTCCTCCGGGGGATCGGCGAAACATCATGTTTGCCTCCTCTTCCTGTTACCTCAGGTTCTTGCTCACCGTGGCGGCCATTTCGTCCGCGGCCTGGATGATCTTCGAATTCATCTCATAGGCACGCTGGGCCGAGATGAGGTCGGTAATTTCCTTGACCGGGTCGACGTTCGAAGATTCCAGGTAGTTCTGCTTGATCTGCGCGAAGCCCGGATCGGCCGGCGTGCCGACGATCGGATCCCCGGACGCCGGCGTCTGCCGGAACAGGTTCTCGCCCATCGGCTCGAGGCCCGCCTCGTTGACGAAGTTGGCGATCGTCAGCTGTCCGACTTCCTGCAGTTCCGTGTCGTTGCCGATCCGCACCATCACCTGGCCCGACGAGGTGAAGACGATCTCGGTCGCGTCCTGCGGTACGGTGACGCCCGGCACCACGGTATAGCCGTCGATGGTGACGAGCTGGCCCGTAGCATTGGTGTTGAAAGCCCCCGAGCGGGTGTAGACCGTCTCGCCATCCGGCGTCTCGATCTGAAACCAGCCGCGGCCGACGAGCGCGAGGTCGTAGTCGTTGCCGGTATTGACGAGGCTGCCCTGGATATGAAGGTTGCGCACGGCGGAGGTCTGGACGCCCAGGCCGATGATCGCGCCTTCCGGCACGATCGCCTGGTTCGAGCGGTTGGGGACGCCCTGCGCCCGCTCGGTCTGGTAAAGCAGGTCGGAAAATTCTGCGCGCGCCCGCTTGTAGCCGGTCGTGTTGATGTTCGCGATGTTGTTCGCGATCACTTCGAGATTCAGTTGCTGGGCGTTCATGCCCGTGGCGGCGATGGAAAGGGCCTTCATGTGTCTTTTCCTCAGATCTGCATGCGCGCGATTTCGAGATAGGCGGTGACCACCTTGTCGCGGATGGCGATTGCGGTCTGCAGAGACTGCTCGGCGCTCATGACGGCATCGACGACTTCGCGGGTATTCGCTTCTCCGCGGATCGCCTGAAGCGAGACCCCTTCGGCAGACTTCATCGAGCGGATGGCGTCCGTGGTCATGTTGCCGAGGACTTCGGCGAAGCTCCCCGCCTGAGGCGCGGCCGCGCCGGCACCCGGCATAACGAGCGAGGCGGAAGAGGCCGAGCCGGCACCTTCGGTCTCCCTGATGGTCGAAAACGCCCCTAAGGACTGAATTGCGTCGATCATTATTGCGAAGCCCTCAACAGGTCGATTGTCTGGGAGATGAGATCGCGAGACTGCTTGATGGTCTGCAGATTGGCCTCGTAAGCGCGGTTGGCCTCCCGCATGTCGGCCATCTCGATCAGGATGTTGACGTTCGGCAATTTCACCATGCCCTTTTCGTCGGCGGCCGGATTGCCCGGGTCGAACTCGATGTTGAAATCGGAATCGTCCGTGCCGAGGCGTTCGACCTCGACGAAGGACGCGCCGCTTGCCCGGTCGACCTCCGCGGCGAAGCTGATCGTCTTGCGGCGGAAAGGATCGGCGCCGGGGGCGTCGCCGGTGGAGCGGGCATTGGCGATGTTTTCCGAGACGATGCGCAGGCGCGTCGATTCCGCCTGCAGACCGGAAGCGGAAACCTTAAGGGCGGAGGTCAATGGATCCATCGTCGCTTACTTCCGTACCGTCATGAGAATCATCCGGTGAAAGGATTTCACCAGCCCGGCATTGAGCTCGTAGTCGCGCTTGATCGCGCCGGTCTTCATCAATTCCTCTTCGAGCGCGACCGTATTGCCGGATTGCTGCACCGCCACATCGTCGAGAGCGCTGACTTCGGTCACATGGGCGGCTTCCGGGCTCTCGGTGAAATGGGCGCGATGCGTCGCGGCCATTTGGATGCCGGTGTTCTGGAGCACGCTTTCGAAGGGCTGGACGTCTTTCGCCCTGTAGTGCGGCGTATTGGCATTGGCGATGTTGCCCGCCACCACGTTCTGGCGGACGGTGAGCCACTGGGCCTGCCGCGACGCGAGTTCGAAAAGCTGAATCGGTTCCATCAAGAGCTCCTGCTGATGATGGCGAACCTAGGCCGGTAATCTTGCGTGGGACTTGTCGAAGATGCGGAAGAACGGTTTCGGGCGTCTCATAAGCCCCCTCCCCAACTCCTCCCCACGAGGGGCGGAGCTACTTTTGCCGCATCCTCGCCGCCAGAAAAGCCCCTCCGGAGGAGTTGGGGAAGGGTCTGGACGTCCTTCGCCACGCCTCGGCAAAGGCGCTACTTCGCCGCGAAAATCTCGCCCTTGGACGTGATCATCACCCAGCGGCCGTCGCGCTCCTCGAAGGTCGCAAGCCGGCTGTTGTCCGGCAATACCGAACCGATACGGACGATATACATGCCGCTGGCATCCTCGATGAGCGCGCGGCCATTGGCGACGTGCATGAGTTTGAAGCTCTCTTTTGCGGGGAACGGCTGATCGGGAGCCCCCATGTCCGTGCTTTCGGCGGGATCCTGATCGAGCCCCGGCACCGTCGCGGTCGTCAGGCGATCGACCGCAGCGGCGGTCTCCTCGTCCATGTCCGTCATCGCCAGCGGCGACACCGAAAGGATCTGCCGTTCCGGGCGCTCCGGCAGATCGCGCGTCGTTCCCTGCCAGAGCGAAGGCATCGAGAATTTCTCCGGATGCAGATAGACGTACCACGGCAGCAACGTCGCGCAGGCAGCCATGGCCAGGCCGATCGCACCGAGTATCCTGTCGATCAGCGGCATCCCGGTTTCGCGGCGGCGTTGGCGCACGATCTCGTCTGCATCGAAGTCCGTCAAATTCATCCCCTTCCGCGCAGGCCGGCGCCGCCCGGCTGATTGCCCATCGCGGCTGCCTTCAGCGCGTTGGCGAGATCCGTGAAAGCGTCGAAGGCGGGCCGTTCGCCGGGCATCTGCTTCAGTACGTCGTAGATGACCGGCACCTGCTTGATCGCCATGTCGAGATCGGCGTCGCCGCCCGGCCGATAGCCGCCGATGAGCCGGAGGTCCCGGGTTTCCTCGAAGCGGTGGATCAGGGATTTCAGCCGGGCAACCAGCTTCTCCTGGTCCGGCGTCCAGGCCTTTCTGGCTAGGCGCGAGATGGAGGCGAGCGGATTGACCGGCGGGTAGCGCCCCTCTTCGGCAAGGCTTCGGTCGAGGACGATGTGCCCGTCGAGAATGCCGCGCGCCGAGTCGGCGACCGGGTCGTTGTGATTGTCGCCGTCGACCAGGATCGAAATGATCGCCGTGATCGTGCCCGTTCCCTCGGCGCCGGGCCCGGCGCGCTCGAGCAGCCGCGGCAATTCGGTGAAGACCGAGGCCGGATAGCCGCGGGCGATCGGCGGCTCCCCCGCTGCCGTCGCCACCTCGCGGATCGCATGAGCGAAACGGGTGACGCTGTCGACGATGAGCAGCACGTTGTCGCCCCTGTCGCGATAATGTTCGGCAATCGTGACCGCGGTCAGCGGAGCCATTTTTCTCAGCATCGGGCTCTCGTCGCTGGTGGCGACGACGGCGACCGATTTCGAAAGATTGTCGCCCAGCGTGTCCTCGATGAACTCGCGCACTTCGCGGCCGCGCTCGCCGACCAGCGCGATCACCACCTTGTCGAAGGCGTCGGCGCGGGCCAGCATGGAAAGCAGCGTCGATTTGCCGACGCCGGAACCCGCGAAGATGCCGAGGCGCTGCCCGAGGCAGAGCGGGGAGAAGATGTCTATCGCCCGCACGCCCGTCCTGAAGCCCTGCTCCACCCGCTTTCGCGTCATGGAGGGCGGCGCGGTGTTCGCGATCGAGCGGCGGATGTCGCCCTGCAGCAGCGGACCCAGACCGTCGATCGGCTCGGCCAGCGCATTGATGGTGCGGCCGCACCAGTTGTCTGTCGGCGCTATGCGGAAGGCACCCTTGCGGATGACGACGTCATGGATGCCGATCGGGTCCCCCGGTTCGATCGGGCAGACGACCACCCGCTCGGGCTCCACGCGGACGACTTCGCCGAGATGGGTGCCGGTCGTGCTCTTGTGCGCGACGAAGTCCCCGAGCCGGACATGCCGCGACAGGCCGCTGACCGTGTAGTGCCCCGGCGAAATCGTCTGGACATGACCGCCCGGTGCGATGGCAAAGTCGGGATTTGCATAGCGCTCGACCAAACCGGCGAGCGCTGCGAGCGACGTCGACGTTGCAGTTTTTTCAACAGCTTCGCGTGCCATCCGGCTTTCCGTTCCGTCCCGCCCTAAATTCCGTCGACAGAATCATCAACGGCTGCCGCCGAGCGTCTCGATGGCTTTGTCGAGCGATCCCTCACTGTCGCGCATCAGCGCGGTGACGCTGTCGAAGGCGCGGGTGATCATGATCAGCTGCGACATTTCCTGTACGGCGTTCACGTTCGACTCCTCCAGGAAGCCTTGCATCACGCCGACATCGAACCGATCAACGACCGGTTCCGGCTGGGCAGCCGGCATAACGGAACTGTTGTCGTAACGCATGAAGCCTTTGCTGAAATCCGTCTCGTAAAGCCCGAGCAGGGCGATCTGCACGCCGTTCTGGTGAATGGCTCCATCGGCACCGACGGTAATTTCACCGGCACCGCCGTTCAGCTGGATCGGCGCGCCGCCGGCATCGAGCACCGGATATCCCTTGATGGTCACGAGCTCGCCGGTCTCCGTCAGCGTGAACCGGCCGTCGCGCGTCAGCGCCGGGCCGCCGGGCGTCTCGATCGAGAACCAGGCGTCGCCCTTGATGGCGAAATCGAGCGCGGAGCCGGTGCGCGCGAGCGCGCCGGTTTTGCTGCTCAGGAATTCCTCGCCTTCCGACACATAGGAAACCTTGGTCGGCCTGGTGTCGCCAAGCACCTGGTTGAACTTCACTTCCGTGGCGCGGAAGCCGACCGTGTTGGAGTTGGCGACATTGTCGGCCAGCGTATTCAGGCGCTTTTCAAGCGCCATCTGCGACGAAAGCGCGACATAGAGACCGGTCTGCAAATCAGCGTCCCCCGAGTTTGAGATTGTTGATAGTCAGAAGCAGGTCGGGAGAAATTCCGTAGCCGCTCGACGCGCCGAAAACCGCAAGCGGGTCATAGCCGCCGGAAGGATTGTCGATTTCCCAAAGGGCGGTGAAGCGGTCCAGGAACTCGGCTGTTTTCTGAGGGTCCTGGAAATCCTTGAAATCGATCGCCGCCTCGTAGGCCTCCGCCTGACGATCCACATCGGCGGCCGCGAATTCGGCCGGCAGCTGCAGGACGGTACGGACCACACTCGAGAGGGCCTCGTCGGCGATGATTTCGTAGCCATTGGCAATCGTCGGCGCCATGCGCTGGAAATAGAGCGCCAGCCGCACGCCGGTGTTTTCCTCGCCGGCTTTCTGCTCCAGCGTCTGCCGCGTGTACTTTTCGGACACGCCCTTCTGCGCCCTCTCGAAGGCAGTAGCGGCTTCGCCGTGCCGGGCGAAATTCAACGACTCCACCAGCGCCTTGTAGCGCCCGTCGGCCAGCTTGTTGGCAAAGGCGTCGTCACTGTCGATGCCTTCGGCGAGCACCTTGCGCATGAAGGCCTTGGCATAGGCCATGTCCTCGAGGCCGTGCGCCTTCATGGCGTAGTTGTAGAGCCGGCTGTCGGCGAAGAAATCGTCGAGCGTTTTGATGCTGCCGATCTTCGACAGATAGTACTCCGTCTCGCGGGCGACGTCCGGCTGCGCCGAAACGCGCTCCAGCGATTTCGTCAGATCTGCAGTGATCAGCCTGTAGCTCGTATAGGTCGTCGTCACGATCGGCTCGCCCTGTCGCATGAAGCGTGAGGAAATGTGTGCAGTCTTCAGCCCGCACCGGCTGTCGGGGTTCGGAACGCCATGCGATCCGACCCTGGCCAACAACCCTGACGGCGTTGGCTTGCGCGAACCTGTCCCGGACGCCGGGTTCTCCGCGGCCAGCCTCACGCAAGGATCGGACCCTATTTCATCGGAGGAAAATCACGATCGCGACAGGTATCGGCAATGAACATCATCATCGGGCTTCTTGTGACTTTCGGCTGTATCCTCGGCGGTTACATGGCGATGGGAGGCCACCTGGAAGTCCTCAACCAGCCTTTCGAGCTGATGATCATCGGGGGAGCGGGCATCGGCGGCTTCATCATGGCCAACTCGATGAAGGTGGTCAAAGACACCGGCAAGGCGCTCGGCGAGGCCTTCAGGCACAAGGTGCCGAAGGAACGTCAATACCTCGACACGCTCGGCGTCCTCTACAGCCTGATGCGCGACCTGCGGACGAAGTCGCGCAACGAGATCGAGAGCCACATCGACAATCCGGAAGAATCCTCGATCTTCCAGTCCGCACCCACCGTCCTGCAGAACAAAGAGCTGACCGCCTTCATCTGCGACTATGTGCGGCTGATCATCATCGGCAACGCCCGCTCGCATGAGATCGAGGCGCTGATGGACGAGGAAATCCAGACGATCACCCACGACAAGATGAAGTGCTACCACGCGCTGACGAGCATGGGCGATGCGCTGCCGGCGATCGGCATCGTCGCGGCGGTTCTCGGCGTCATCAAGGCGATGGGCGCGATCAGCGAAGCACCGGAAGTGCTGGGCGCCAAGATCGCCGCCGCACTCGTCGGAACGTTGCTCGGCGTGTTCCTTTCCTATTCGATCGTCGGCCCCCTCGTCGCAAACATCAAGTCCGTACGGGAAAAGCAGAACCGGCTCTATGTCATCGTCAAGCAGACGCTGCTTGCCTACATGAACGGTTCGGTTCCGCAGGTCGCACTCGAATACGGCCGCAAGACCATCTCCGCCTATGAACGGCCGTCCATCGATGCGGTCGAACAGGAAATGATGAATCCCGGCGGCGGCAGCGAAAGCAAGGCGGCCTGACATGAGCACGAGCACCGCATCGAACGTCCATGCATTCGACAGAAGGCTGATCGCGCGCATGACCGGCGCGCTCGGCGACGACAAGGCCATCGGCCGAACCGCACTCGAGCTTGCCCAGGTGTTCGACGAACTCCTGCCCGGTGTCCTGCAATCGGAGACCGGATGCGACGTCACGATCGCCTATGCGGGCTTCCGGACGGGGCTCCGCAACGAGCTCATCGCTGCTCTCGGAGACGGGGTCCTGCTCGGCGATCTCTCCCTGCGAAACTGGTGCGCGGACTTCCAGGTCGGCTGCGACAGTCCGGTTCTGATCGCACTTGTCGAGGCTCTGCTCGGGGCCGAACCGACGAGCATCGAGGAGCCGGCCCCACGCTCTCTGTCGAAGATCGAGATCGATGTCGCCTTGCCGGTGTTTCATGGCATCGCCGAGGTCCTGCGCACTGCAGTGAACGCGCCCGGCGGGTTCGAGCCCGTTGTCGGCCGTCCTTACAACAGCGCGGAACGGCCAAAGCCCGATCCAGTGCTTGAAGACGTCTTCGCAGCCTCGATCGACATGACCATAGGCCTCGGGCCGGTGCTCTCCACTTTCTCGGTCATCGTCCCGCAAAGCACGCTCCTCAAGACCCGCATCATCTCTCGGAAGGGTGCCGGCGAGGACCGGAACGCGAAAACCGAATGGACGGAACAGCTGGAGGAGCAGGTCCGCCGATCGGCCGTCGCGCTCGAGGCACGCATCCGGTTGGAAAGCCTGACGCTCGACACTCTCAGCCGCCTGCAGCCCGGGGATGTCATCCCTTTTCACGACGGGCAGGATGTCCGCGTGGAGGTGAGCGCCAACGGGCGCGACCTCTATGTCTGCGAGTTCGGCCGTTCGGGTTCGCGATATACGGTCCGGGTCAAGGATACCCACGGCTCCGAGCAGGACATCCTTCGCCACATCATGAGTTAATCCTCCCTCGCCTGGCAGAATGCCTGAGGCAAGCTTCAACTGGAATATTCGGCACATGGCACCCAAGAAAGCAGCACCCATCGCAGAACCGGCCGCATTCGCGGCAGACGCCGAGCTCGACCAGGCGATCGACGACCTGCGCGGCGTTCTCAAGAAGGACGGCGAGGCTGACTTCGGCGCCGATTTCGCCGCCGCCGGGCCGCTCGAACAGCCCATGGATTTCGGCAGCGACTTTGGTTCCGCCGACAGCGCTGGATTCGGCGGGGATTTCGGCGGCGACTTCGCGGAATCGGGCTTCAGCGCGGACTCCGCGGTTGCCGGCGGGGATTTCGATGCGGCGCCGGCCGCCGATGAAACAGCGCCCGGCAGCGGAATGACCGCGAATATGGACCTGATCATGGACATCCCGATCGATGTCCAGATCGTACTCGGGACCAGCCGCATGCAGGTCTCCGGCCTCATGGCGCTCACCGAGGGCGCAACGATCGCGCTCGACCGCAAGATCGGCGAACCCGTGGAGATCATGGTCAACGGCCGGGTGATCGGCCGCGGAGAAATCACCGTTCTCGAGGGCGATGTGACCCGCTTCGGCGTCAAGCTCCTGGAGATCAAAGGCAGCAGGAAATAGAGCGGGATGAGGAAAGGTGTAAGCGGTTTTCCGCCCGCATTCCGTTTCAACTCACTAGGAGCCCGATGATCGGGCGGGGATGAATCCATGACGGATTTCGGAAGTTTCGAGGCACAGGCTCAGGCGCTCGCACAACCGCTGAGCCAGACGGAAAAGGCGGCGGCGGTGCTGCTCGCAATGGGCAAGTCGATTGCCGGGAATCTGCTGAAATTCTTCACCCAGAGCGAGCTGCAGGCCATCATCGCCGCGGCACAATCGCTCAGAGCCGTGCCGCCGCACGAACTGGAAGCGCTCGTCAACGAGTTCGAGGATCTCTTCACCGAAGGTGCAGGCCTCATGGACAATGCCAAGGCCATTGAGAGCATTCTGGAAGAGGGCCTGACGCCCGACGAGGTGGACGGCCTCCTCGGCCGCCGCGCCACCTTCCAGTCCTACGAGGCGAGCATCTGGGACCGGCTGATGGATTGCGATCCTGCGATCATCGCGCAATTGCTCGCCCGGGAACATCCGCAGACGATCGCCTATGTTCTGTCGATGATGCCGTCGAGCTTCGGCGCCAAGGTGCTGCTGCAGCTGTCCGACAAGCAGCGGCCCGAGATTCTCAACCGCGCCGTCAACATCAAGAACGTCAACCCGAAGGCGGCGGCAATCATCGAGGCGCGGGTGATCGAAATCATCGAAGAGATGGAGGCCGAGCGCAACTCGCCCGGCCCGGCGAAGATCGCCGAAGTGATGAACGAGCTCGATAAGCCGCAGGTGGACACGCTGCTCGCCTCGCTCGAAACGATCAGCACCGATTCGGTCAAGAAGGTCCGGCCGAAGATATTCCTCTTCGACGACATCCTTTTCATGCCGCAGCGCAGCCGCGTGCAGCTCTTCAACGACGTCTCCACCGACGTCATCACCATGGCGCTCAGAGGTTCTGCTGCGGAGTTGCGCGAGTCCATTCTCGCCTCCATCGGCGCCCGCCAGCGGCGCATGATCGAATCGGACCTCGCCGCCGGCGATGCCGGCATCAATCCCCGCGATATCGCGATCGCGAGGCGCTCGATCACGCAGGAGGCGATTCGCCTCTCCGCAAGCGGGCAACTCGAGCTCAAGGAAAAGGAAGCGGAGGCCGCCTGACGCCTCCGGCCTGCCGATATATCGCGTTTCGTTTCCGATTTCTGTTGACCCGCGCGGGCTGCCGCACACCCGCACTTGCGCAGGGGCCTGTCCGGGTTCACCACAACAGCGAGCGCTTGCGTCTGCTGCCACGATTCCCTCGCGAATTCAGGTCGAGGGGTAACCGGAAGCGTCGTTCGGATCGTCGCCTGCTGAGGAGCTTGCTGTTTCATGGCGGAAGAGCAGGACAAGGACAGTAAAACAGAAGCGCCGTCGGAAAAGAAGATTTCCGACGCGACCGAGAAAGGCAACGTCCCTTTCTCGCGTGAGGTGACCGCTTTCGCCTCGACGCTGGCGATCTACATTTTCGTCGTCTTTTTTCTTTCGGACGGCGCGGCAAACATGGCCGAGGCGCTGAAGGACATTTTCGAGCAGCCGGAAGCCTGGCGCCTCGACACCGCAACCGACGCCGTCGCCCTGATTTCGCATGTCGTTCTGAAATGCGCCGCGCTGGTTCTGCCGGTTTTCATCCTGCTCATCCTCTTCGGCGTCGGGTCGTCGATCTTCCAGAACCTGCCGCGGCCGGTCCTCGACCGCATCCAGCCGAAATGGAACCGGGTATCGCCCGTGGCCGGTTTCAAACGGATCTACGGCGTTCAGGGGCTGGTGGAGTTCGGCAAGTCGCTGTTCAAGATCATCGTCGTTTCGATCGTCGTCGTCCTCGTGCTCTGGAACGATTATTTCGCCACGCTCGACATGATGTTCTCCGATCCGGTGACGATCTTCACGACGATGATCTCCGACCTCAAGCAGATCATCATCGTCGTTCTCTTCGCCACCGCGACGCTCGCCATCGTCGATCTCTTCTGGACGCGCCATCACTGGTACACGGAGCTCAGGATGACGAAGCAGGAGGTCAAGGACGAGCTGAAGCAATCGCAGGGCGACCCGATCGTCAAATCGCGGCTCAGATCGATGCAGCGCGACCGCGCCCGCAAGAGGATGATCTCCTCGGTTCCGCGCGCAACCCTGATCATCGCCAATCCGACCCACTATGCCGTAGCACTGCGCTATGTGCGCGAGGAGAGTGACGCGCCGGTCGTCGTGGCCATGGGAAAGGACCTGGTGGCCCTGAAGATTCGCGAAATTGCGGAGAAGAACGGCATTCCCGTCTTCGAGGATCCGCCGCTTGCACGCTCCATGTTTGCACAAGTCTCGGTGGATAGTGTCATTCCACCGGTGTTTTACAAGGCAGTCGCCGAACTGATTCACCGGGTTTATGCAGCTCAGCCGCAACAAAGACGGGTGACATGATCTTGAAAAAGTGCCAATTCTCCGAAGAACGAGAACAGATAGTTGCGGAGGCGATCCGTCCGGTTGCGACCGAATTGCGCCTCATCGATGCTGCGGATTTCATCGCGCTCCTGCGCTTCGAGTCCTATGCGAGTATCGCCGATTTGGTGGAATCGGCGGCAGAGCTCTATTTCCTGCCCGGTACTGTGAACTTCGGCCTCGGCGGCAACTATAATCTCGACTGGGACAGTCGCCCGGAGGTTATCCTCGACCTCGAACTGAAGCCCCGCGGCGTGACGGTCTATGCGCGACTCGTGCTCGCGGGCGATACGGCCGGCATCGAGATCAGCCACATCAACTTTCAACAGTCCTCCGGCAATCCGGACGAGAACACGGCCTTTCTCGCCAAGAGCCTGGCAGAGGCGAAGTTCGTCAAAACCTATCCGCTGCCGCTGGCGAGTTGAGGAAATCGAACAGGCCGCCGCGGGAATTCCGGATCTCGACAGGCCTTAGCGATGGCTAGCTGATATAGCCAAGGCGGATCGCCTTGGCTATCGCCTGGATCCGGTTGACGGAGTCGAGCTTCGTCGTCGCGGCCCCGAGATAGGCATTCACCGTATGTATCGAGAGGCCCATCTTGTCGGCGATCTCCTCGCTGATATGTCCGTCGCCGGCCATTTGCAGGCAGGCGATCTCGCGATCGCTCAAAGCTTCGGTCTTGAACAGGCGCTTCTCGTCGGCGGCCAGGAGGTCTGTCATGATCTGCGCGCTGCGGCCGTGCAGCTCGACGATCTGTTCGCCCGAAACATCGAGGTAGCTGCCGGCGAAAATCACGTAGCCGTTGCCCTGCGCGCCGAGCCTTATCGGAAAGGCGATGCCCGAATAGGAAAGCTTGCGCTCTCTCAGCCGGCGCGTGAACGGGCCGAAATCCGAGGCTTCGGCGGTCTGATGCTCGCCCTGACCGTTCCAGAGCACCGGCAGCAGGGAAAGATCGAGATGCTGGAGCAACTCGTCGCCGTAGAGAATAATCAGATCACGCGCGTTTTCTTCGCAAGCAGCTCCCCAGTTGTGGAGGACGCAGGTGAGCTTACGCGTTCCGGGGACGCCCCTGCCATTCGTTCGCAGAACGGCGAAATTCTTGGCGTTGATCTGCCGTTGCATGGCCTGCAAGCGCGTCACCAGCGTCGCCGCCCGCGCCGCGCGGACGTTGCGACCCGACCGGCCGGCGTCGTCGCGATCCTGCGTCACGAGATAAGCCATCGTCACCGCTCCTAAACCAGATTGTTGCGCACGGCGTGGGCGATCGCTTCCGACCGCGTTCGCGTCGCCGTCTTGCGCATTACACTGGTGATGTAGTTGTTGATCGTGTTGCGGGAGATCCCGAGTATGACGGCGATCTCATCGCTCGTCTTGCCTTCGGCAATCCAGAACAGACATTCGAGCTCGCGCTCGGTCAGTTCGCATTCCCGGTCGTGGCGCACATCGGCCTTGATCTTGTGACTGGCGACATAGCCGGCAAGCACCGCGATGTCGCGCAGCGCCTCCTGGGAGAGGATCACGTCCTCCGGGAAGAGCAGCATCAAGGAGAACCGCGTGCGCCCTACGCTGAAGGTCACGGCGCAATAGCTCCGGCTTACCCCGCGCGGCAAACCGATATCGTCGGGCATCGTATGGAAGGCCGGCTGCAGTTGGGCGAGGCACTTTTCCAGTTCGGTGCTCTTCGCATGGAGCCCGGCGACAATGCCCGAAAGACGCCGAACGATGTCGAACGGCCAGTCGGAACAGACGACAAAATCAAGCCCGCCGTCCTGCGAAACATCCTGCCGGGCGAGAAGGTAATGGGTTGCGCCGACATATTCCGTCAGCGCCGCCAATCCGTTGCCGAGTCCCGTGCCCGAGGCCACTTCCCCAAGCCTTCGGATCAGTTGCTCCCTTGATATTTTGCGTCCACAAACCCGCGGAGCAGCGGTCTCCGAAGACCAGACTGCGTCCGACCGCGACATTTCCATAACACTCAGCCCCCGTGCCGGATTCGACGCCCTGGAATGTCACGCTTGCCCTGTCGTCCCCGACAGCCGGCTTCGCCGGTATTCTTGCCACCAAGCGAGCATCAGGACGCGAATCAATTGCTAAACTGTACATCGCTGCCCCCAAAAAGACAGGGCGTCCTGTTGCGCGATTACTTGCCAACCTTGCCTTGAGCCATTCACGTATGCGTGAGCCGGTGGGCGGCCGGTCACGCTTCCACTCCGACCGCTTCTCTAATCAAGATGTTGATAATAAACGTCATCCTGCGATCGTTGTTTGTGGCTGCGCGGTTGAAAATCCGTGACATAGGACGGGAGCTCGCCCTTTCGTTGCAGATCGGTTGCTTTCGGGACGCCTCAACTGTTCATCCAAGACTTACTTTAAGCCGGGGAATGTTGCCGAAATGCATCAAATCCTGGCGGGCTCATTGACAGCAACGCCGGGAATGCGGAAAGTCTGTGCTTGAAATTATATTCCGCCTTTTCGAATATATATTTCAATACTCCTCCGGAGCCCGCAAACAACGCGGAGTAACTGTTTGTGCGAGCCGCAGCACGGAGAGCGGCGTGCGAATCTAAATTAATTAAAAATTGGTTTAAATTTGCCGACGGCCATCTGACGGAGTCCATGACGAGGGGCGGATTCTTTGGCCGGACTCCCCCGTGTCGTCGCCAGCCGGAGCTAGACTCGCCAATACTCTCGGAAGGCCCTTGCGCCGGCGCGGGCCGGATTGAGGCGCGCGCAATAGGCAAAGTCCCGCCTGTTGGGCGGGACTTTGTTCCAGTTCAGGTTTCCGCCGGCATTTTTCACGCCGCCCGATCGACCGCCCATTTTCGCAGGATCTTCGCCGCCCGCTCTTCGCTGATCTCGACCATCCGGGCGAGACGCCGCTCCGGCCCTTCCTTGACGCGGCGGTTGAAGCCCGCCTCGTCGCCGAGATTGAGCAGATCGTCGCCGCCGTCGAAGCCGAAATCGGAGCCGAACCCCTCCATGAGGGCCCCCCCTGCGCCGGCGCCGGCCGGCGAGAAGTCCGGCAGTTCGAGCCCGGCGGCTTCGCCTTCAAGCTTGCCCGCCTGGCCGCCGAAGCCCAGCTGGCGCGCAAGCGGCCGCATCCCGAACCACACGACCAGGAAAGCGACTGCGACGAAGGCGAGCGCGTTGATGATGCCGCCGAGGTTGCGCGTCAGCATTTCCATGATCCCCGGACCCGGCACCGCCTGGTCGAGGAGCTGTGTCTCCACGAAATCCATGGCGTTCAACGTCACGACGTCGCCGCGGCCCGGATCTATCCCGGCGGCAGAGGAAACGATCTTCTGCATCTCCTGCAGATAGGCATCGATCTTCGCCTGATCCGCGGGTTCGCCAGCCATGGCCGCGAGGCGCCCGCGATTGACGACGACCGCGATCGACAGCCGCTCGATCGAATAGCTGTTCTTGACGGTGGCGATCGTCTTGCTGTTGATCTCGTAATTCGTCTGCTCTTCCTTCTTCGCCGCCTCGTCGCTCGACTGCTGACCGGCTCCGCCGCGCGGGGCGGCCTGGGGGACGTTCTGCTGGACCGTCGCGGCATTGTCCGGCTGCTGCTGGCTGGACTTCTGCTCTTCCTTGATCACGCGCGTCGAGCGCTCGACGCGCGATTCCGGATCGAAGACCGTCTCCTGAATCTGCTGCGCATCGGTGTTGAGCCTGGCGGTGACACTGGTGCGGAAATTGTCCATCCCGAGGAATGGCGCCAGCGCATTGTCGATCTTCTTTTCGAGATCGGACTGAACGTTCTGGACGACGCCGAGTGACTGATTGAGCGCGCTGTTCGACGGGTCGTCGCCGGATGCGAGCAGTTGGCCGGTCGAATCGAGAACGGTGACGTCGTCGACATCGAGGCCCGGCACGGACGACGCGACCAGATGCCGGATGGAGGACGCGGCGCCGCGGCCGACCGTGGCGCTTGCCCGTATCATGACCGAGGCCGTCGGCGTCTGCTCGGCCTTGCGGAAGCTGCCGCGCTCCGGCATGACGATGTGGACGCGTGCGGCGGCGATGCCGGAGATCTGCTGGATCGTGCGGGCGATTTCGCCCTCGAGCGCCCGAACGCGGGTCACTTCCTGCATGAAGGACGTGAGCCCGAGCGAACCGACATTGTCGAAGAGCTCGTAACCGGCATTGGCGCTGCTCGGCAGGCCGCGCTCGGCAAGCAGCAGACGGGCCTTGCCGGTCATGCCCACGGGCACCTGGATGCTGCCGCCGTCGGTGCCGACTTCGAAGTCGACGTTGGCCTCTGCAAGCGCAATGCTGATCTGGGTGACGTCGCTGCGTTCGAGACCGACATAGAGCGTCTCGAAGGACGGCCGGTTCACATAGATACCGGCACCGAGGATGAAGCCGATCGCCACGACGCCGGCCACGGCAAGCGCGATGAGCTTTCCTTGTCCGAGATCGCTCAGATTTTTCGTGAACATCGAGAATTGATCGAACAGATTCATTCTGTTTCCGCACCCAGTATCGCAAGGCACCCGCTCCGATTATCCGGTCGGTACCCTGCGCAGATCCAACATTCGGGTTTGCTGGAAAACGGCTTGCGCTCAGCCGTTCTGCATTAGCCGCGAATCTACCAGCCCCGGAAGCGAAGCTAGGACACGAAACTTGCGCGAACTTGGCGAAAGGTCAGGTATCGGCGAACTGTCGCGCAGCGCACCGTCCCGATCGCGCGGCGGCCCTCGTCCGCCAGTTGGGAGAGGGTTAGCCCTCGGGTTAAACCGGGTGCGACCCGAAGGAAGGGGCACTCCTCTGCGACGACGCCCCTCAGAAGGCCTCGAAGTCGCCGGCCGCCTTGGTCAGCGGCTGCGAATGCCCATGCCGGAGAATGCCGCTGCCGAGCGCCTTCTTCATGTCGGCCAGCTTGACGAGGCTGACTGCGGTGGTGACGTCGACCAGGCAGGTGTCGGGAATGGAGGCGGTGATGGTATCGATGAACTCGGCGAGCCCGCGCGTCTTCTGCACCGCAAGGTCGATGCCCTGCAGCACCATGATCCTGTCCGCGCCGGCGCCGGCATCGCTCATGAGTTGAGGCTCTATGCGCTCGATCAGATAAGCGACATCGTGGAGTTCCGTGACGACGCGCATCAGCACGTCCGGCAGAGATTCTTCCGCGTGAGGCTGGTTGTGGTCTTTCTGCATTGTTTCCTCACGTGGCCTCGGCCGGTATGATCAGAAGAATTCGATGGAGCTTTCGGCCGGCTTCGGCACGGCGGGCCGCTGGTCCATCTGAAGCGCCCGCTGTGCCTCCACGCCGGTCAGCGCATATTGCCGCGCGCGCCCTGACGACGGCCAGTATTCGAGCTTACGCCCGTGGTCGCCGCCGGTGCTTTCGCCGACGATGCGGATACCCTCGTCCATGAGGAACTGGCGCGCGAAGGCGGCATTCTGCTCGCCGACATTCGAGAAACGCGCAATCGTCCTGGCTCCGCCGAAGATCTTCGCCTCCAGCCGGTCGCGGCGCGCGCCCTGCTTCAGGAGGCCGTTGATGAGAAGCTCCATCAGGTGCACGCCGTAGCGCGTGGCGTCCGCGCCGGAACTCGGCGAGGTCGCCGATCCCGGCAGCAGGAAGTGATTCATGCCGCCGACGCCGGCCACCGGATCGCGCATGCAGGCGGCCACGCAGGAGCCGAGAATGGTCGAAAGCACGATATCCGGATCGTTGACGACCTTGAACTCGCCCTGAATGACATGAACGCGCCTGCCGGCAGCCTCGGTGTTCATTTCAGCGCCCCGAACACGGCCTCGATCGCGGCTTTCATCTTTTCGATCGTGAACGGCTTGGCCAGCACGTTGTTGGCGCCGAGCGCAGCCGCCTTCTGCACCAGCGCGCGGTCGCCCTGTGCCGTGAGGATGATGAAGGCCGCCTTCTTCGTGGCCGGGTTCGCACGCACCGCCTGGAGCAGGCCGAGCCCATCCATTTTCGGCATGTTGAAATCGGAGATGACCAGATGATGGGGATTCTGAGCCATGATCTTCATGCCCTGTTCCCCGTCACCGGCTGCGGTGATCTGCTTGAAGCCGAGCTGCTGCAGTGCGTCGCCCAAGAGCAGACGACTCGTGACCTGATCGTCGACGATCAGAACTTTTATCTTTTCGGCGAGAGACATTATTCGATTCCTTCTTTTCGGGCTGCCGCCGTCTTCAAAATCTCCTCCCCGATTGATCCGAGAGGGAGCTGCGTTTCGACCGCGCCCAATTCATAGGCGACGCGCGGCATGCCGTAGACGACACAGGTCTTTTCGTTCTGACCGAAGGTGCGTGCCCCGGCATGCCGCAATTTCAGAAGACCGGCGGCGCCATCGCGGCCCATTCCGGTAAGAATCACCCCGATGGCGTTGCGGCCCGCCAGTTCGGCGACGGAACCGAACAGCACGTCGACCGAGGGTCGATGTCCGTTGACCGCCGGCTGATCCACCAGTCGGCAGCAGGGCGCGGCGGCATTATGCACCTCAAGATGCCGTTCGCCGCCGGGCGCCAGGTAGACCTTTCCGACCTCGAGCCGCGCGCCATCCGTCGCCTCCTGGACCGTCGGGGCGCAAAGCCGGTTCAGCCGTTCGGCAAAGCTCTTCGTGAAGGTGTGCGGCATGTGTTGCGTGATCACCGTCGGCGGGCAATTCGCCGGGAACTTCTGCAGGACCGTGATCAGAGCCTCGACCCCGCCGGTCGAAGCTCCCATCGCGACGATCTTGCGCCCTGCCCTGTAGTCGGAAACGGCTGCCACCGCCGGCGCAGCCGCCCTGTTGCTGGTGATCATGGACTTGCGCTGCGAACGCGCGGCCGCCTTGACCTTGTCGGCGAGATCGCGGAACGGATGCGGATCCCCTTGCTGCGGCTTGCCGACGCAGTCGAAGGCGCCGATCTCGAGCGCGGCGATCGTCGCTTCCGCGCCCCTATGCGTCAGCGTCGAGACCATGATCACCGGCATGGGCCTCAGCCGCATGATCTTGTCGAGGAATTCGAGGCCGTTCATATTCGGCATCTCGATGTCGAGGGTCACGACATCGGGGTCGAGCTGCTTGATCGCCTGGCGCGCCTCGAGCGCGTCGGCAGCCTGACCGACGACCGTAATGTCCGGATCGGCATTGAGCACGGCGGAGATGAGGCCGCGCATGGTGGCCGAGTCGTCGACGACGAGAACACGTGCGGGAGTGCTCATGCCCGACCTCCGTGGAACTTGCCGGTGTGGCGATAGGTCGTGATGCCGATATTGTCGAAGAGCGCCTTTGCATCCCCCGACACGCGTTCCGAGTGGCCGATATAAAGGTGCCCGCCATTGTCCAGCACGCCGGCGAAGCGCGACCAGATCTTCATCTGCGTCGGCTCGTCGAAATAGATCACGACATTGCGGCAGAAGATCACGTCGAACGGCCCCTTGATTGGCCACTGCGCCATCAGGTTGAGTTCGTTGAAGGTGATCAGCCGCTTGACGCGATCGTCGACCTGCCATTTGCGGCGACCGCCGATTTCAACCTCGCTGAACCATTGCTTGCGCATGGCAGGGTTCACCGTCTCGATCGCCGTCGCGTCGTAGGCGCCGGCCCGCGCCAGCGCCAGGATCTTCGGATCGATATCGGTCGCGAGGATGCGAAAGTCGTAGTCCGCGGCATTGGGCAGCAGCGACAACACCGTCAGCGCCATCGAATAGGGCTCCTGGCCATCCGAACACGCCGCAGACCAGATGCGAACGCGGCCGCCGTTCTTCGCGCGGGCGATGAGACCCGGCAAAACGTCTGTTTTCAGGTGCTCGAAATGATGGTTTTCGCGGAAAAAGCGGGTGAAATTCGTCGTGAGATGCGAAAGCATGTCGCGGCGTGCCGCCGCGCCGGCAGGCGAAGCGACGAGCTGGCAGTACTCGCGGAACCCCTTCAGTCCGAGATTGCGAATATGCTTCGAAAGCCGCGAATAGACGAGCGATGCCTTCGATTCGTTGAGATAGATGCCGGCATCCGCGTAGATCATGGCGGCGATCTCGGTAAGATCGCGGCGGGTCAGCGGATATTCTCCGCTCGCGAGACATTCGTCCGGATACGGACTCTGATCGATGTTGGCCCGCACGCTCATGCCGCCTCCCTTTCCTCGCTCGGGAAGACCGAGTCGAGCTCTACGAGGCAGATCATGCGCCCCTCTATCGCCAACACGCCGCGTGCGAAACTCCGCTCGAAATCGGACGCGATGTCCGGTGTCGGCTGAATATCGCGGTCGGAGACGGTGAGAATGTCGGAAACGGCGTCGACCAGCAGGCCGACCACCCTGCTCTTGACCTGCGCGACGATGATCACGTGCCGAACCGTCGGCTCGGCCGCCTTCATGCCTAGCCGGGCGGAGAAATCGACGATCGGCAGCACGGCGCCGCGCAGATTGATGACGCCGAGCACGCAGGGGGGCGCATGCGGCATGGGGGTCGCCGGCGTCCATCCGCGAATTTCGCGCACCGACATGATGTTGACGCAGAATTCCTGGTCGCCGACGCGGAAGGCGATCAGCTCCCGTCCCCCACTGGTCAGATGTTTTGCGGCATTGGTCATGGGGATTATCCGGCGGCAGCAAGCGACATTTCGGGTTTCAGGGATTGCCCGCGCGACGCAGCAACGATGGCGTCGACATCGAGGATGAGTGCCACGCGCCCGTCGCCGAGAATGGTCGCCGCGGCGATGCCGGGCACATGCGTGTAGTTGGCTTCGAGGCTCTTGATCACCACCTGGCGCTGGCCCTGGATGGCATCGACCATCAGGGCGCGCTGGCCGCCGCCTTCGGATTCGACGAGAAGCGCCACACCTTCGACCGGGTTGGCCTGGGCCCCGCGAAAGTTCAGGATGCGGCCCACATCCACCAGCGGGCAGAAGGAGTCGCGGATCGAGATCAGCCGCTGGCTGGAACCGAAGCTGTGGATCGCGGAGGCCTCCGGCTGCAGCGTCTCGACGATTGCCGTCAGCGGCACGACGAGCGTCTGGTTGGCGACAGTCACCACCATGCCATCGAGGACGGCGAGCGTCAGCGGCAGGCTCATGGTGAAGATCGAGCCCTGGCCCGGCTTCGAAGAGATGTTGATGCGGCCACCGAGTGCCTGGATGGAGCGCTTGACGACATCCATGCCGACACCGCGGCCGGAAATGTCGGAGATCTTGTCGGCCGTGGAGAAACCCGCGTGGAAGATCAGGTTGTCGACCTCCTCGTCCGAAAGGTTTGCGTCCGCGGCAATGAGATCGTTGTCGATCGCCTTCTGGCGCACCTTCTCGCGATTGATGCCGGCGCCGTCGTCTGCAAGCTCGATGACGATGCGGCCGGAACGGTGCTTGGCCGTGAGCCGCACCGTTCCTTCTGGGTTCTTGCCCGCGGCAACCCGTTTTTCCGGCGTCTCGAGACCGTGATCGACCGCGTTGCGGATCATGTGCGTGAGCGGCTCGGCGAGCTTGTCGATGACCGTCTTGTCGACTTCCGTATTTTCACCCTCGGTGATGAGACGGACGGACTTGCCGGTCATGTCGGCGATTTCGCGAACGATGCGGGACATGCGCTGGAAGACCGGCTTGACCGGCTGCGCGCGGATCGCCATGACGCTATCCTGGATTTCGCGCGTAAGCTGCTGCAGTTCCTCCAGGCCCATATTGATCGACGACGTGCCGTTGGTGTCGTTTTCGATCACGCTCTGCGACAGCATCGCCTGGTTGATGACGAGTTCGCCGACGAGATTGATCAGGCGGTCGACCCGATCGAGATCGACGCGAATGGTCGGGGTTGCGGCGGAAGCGGCCTGCTGGGCGGCAGCCTGTGCCGCCGATGCCGATTGGGAAGTGCGGGCATTCTCCGGGGAGACGCGCGCCGTGGACTGCGCCATTTGCAGGACGTTGCTCGCCGTCTGCGCCGCCGCGACGGCCGCATTCCGGGGGTCGCCCTCGCTGGTGGCGGCCCGGTCCTCTTGCCCGGCAGGCGCCTGGGCTTCCTCCTCGAGGATCGAAAGGTCGAAGGGGACGGGCTGCATCGGCAGGTCCTCGTCCATCCCGACCGTACCGCCGGCGAGCGCGACGTCGAGGTCGCAATCCCACTCTGCGAATTCGAACACGGAGCGGATCGCCTCTTCGCCCTGGTCGGTCTTCAGCGAAACCTTCCAGGAGAAATAGGCCTCCTCCGGATTCATCCGGTCCAGCGGCGGCAGAGTGTCCATGTCGCAATGGATGCTCATTTCGCCGAGGCGCGAGAGATCGCGCAGGAGCAGCGTGGCGTCGTTGCCCTTGGAATAAAGATCCGACTTGGGCTTGAAGACGATCTCATAGGTGGACGGTTCGATCGTCGGCTCGTCGCCTGTCTCGAAATCGTCGAAGGAGAAGGCAACCGGCTGGAAGCCTTCCTCGTTGACGGCCGGAGCAGCCGGGGCAATGGCGGCCGGCGCCGCCTTCGGCGCGGATTCGGCGGCGGCTTGCGGCAATTCGCCGTTGGCGAGCGCTTCGAGTTCCTTGATCAGTTGCCGGCTGCGCGCCTCGTCGACGCCGCCGCCGTCACGGGCGGCGTTGGTGAGATCGGCAAGCACGTCCGCCGATCTCAGCATGACTTTCAATACGTCCTGATTGGGTTCCAGCCTGTTGGATCGAACGCAATCGAGCGTCGTCTCGAACACATGCGCGAAGGAGACGAGATCGTCGAGCCCGAAGGCGCCGGCGCCGCCCTTGATGGAATGGACCGCACGGAAAACGGCATTCACCGTTTCCGGATCGCGATCGCCGTCATTGAGCTTGAGGAGACCCGATTCCAGTTCCGCGAGTTGCTCCTCGCATTCCTGGAAGAAAATCTCTTTGATTTCGTTCATGTCCATTGGATGGCTGTCCCCGGAATTCAGGCCGTTACGCGCTCGATGGCATCGATCAGCTTGGTCGGGTCGAACGGTTTGACGATCCAGCCGGTGGCGCCCGCCTGCCGCGCACGGTTCTTCTTGTCCGCATCGCTCTCGGTGGTCAGCACGAGGATCGGCACCGCACGGTAGCGATCGTTCTTGCGCACACCCTCGATGAAGCCGAAGCCGTCGAGGCGCGGCATGTTGATGTCCGTTACGATGACGTCGGGGTTGGCCGTGTCGAGCTTCTCGAGGCCCTCGACGCCATCCTCCGCCTGGATCGTTTCGAATCCGGCATTGTTGAGGGTGACGAGAAGCATGTTCCGGATCGTCCGGGAATCGTCGACAGTCAGGACTCTCTTCTTCATTGCTCAAATCTCCTTTGCCATCAGGGGACCGATGTCCGCCCCGATGAGCTGTGTCGTCTTGATGAAAGCGTCGGACACCTCGGCAAAGGTGAAAGACAGGCGATCCGCTTCCCAGCTTCTCGCGGCGGCCATGAGCACCTGGACACAAAGCGCCCCGACGCGCTCGACGGCGGACGCGTCGATCGCCACGGCGCCGCCTTTCAGTGCCAGGAGCCTTTCATGCAGCACCGTTGCCTCGTTCAGGTCCAATACCGGAGCGAGCTTCAGCGTGTTTCGTGCGGAGTTTCTGCTGGCCATTTTTCCCTCGCTTGACATGCCCTGCTAACGCCGCCATCCGGCCAGATGACGTTCGGAAGTGACTTCGACGAACGGGCTCGTGGTCTCGTCTCCCGGCGCTTCTATCCTCATCCGCGGGGCGAAGCTCGCGGCCGATCTCGCCTGACGGTCGAGATGAAAGCGACGGACGGTCTCGCCCAGCTCCACGATGACACCGTGAAGATCGTCGGCCGACGCGAGTGCCGCGCCCCCGAGTGCGGCGCTTCGGTTCATCGCCCGCGCGATCCCGCCGATCTCCGAGGTTGCGGAGGCAAGATCGCTCACCTGACATTCCGCCTCGCGGGCAATGCCGGTGACGGCCTCGTTTATGGAGATTACCTGTTCGGCGATGCTGCTGATCGCGTGCTGTGTCCGGCCGACGATCTCGACGCCGGCCACGACCTGGCCCTTGGTTCCGGTCACGAGTTGCTTGATCTCGCGCGCCGCTTCGCCGGAGCGTTGCGCGAGCGCACGCACCTCCTGTGCGACGACCGCGAAACCGCGGCCGCTTTCGCCCGCCCGTGCGGCCTCGATACCTGCGTTGAGGGCCAGGAGATTGGTCTGGAAGGCGATCTCGTCGATCACGCCGATGATCTGACCGATCTTCTCGGCGGAAGCCTCGATGTCCGCCATGGCAGAGATCGCCTGACCGGCGATCTCGCCGCTGCGTTCCACGGCGATCCGCGTCTCGCCTGCCTTGGCCTCGGTCTCGGCGATCCGGATCGATCCGGTGCGAATCCGCTCGGTTACGGTGCCGAGGCTCACGAGATGCTGGTCGATGGCTTTCGCTTCTGCGCCGGCATTGCCCGAGAATTCGGCGGCACTGCCGCGCAGCTCCGAGACGATGGCCTCGGCCGCCGTGGCGCGTTTATCGGCCGCAAGCAGCGCATCCCTGATCTGGTCCAATGCCGTGTTGAGGCCTGCCACGATCGGCTGGTAGGTATCCGGCGCATCTTCCGGAAGACGCGCAGTCAGGTCGCCCTCCCCGAGAGCCCGAAGAAAATCCGAGAAGAGTGTCTTCAACTCGCTTTCGTCGTCCCGACGCTGCTCCGAAAGCTGCCGCTGGTGCTGCTGGCGCAGCGCGTTGAAACGCAGCGAGACTGCAATCTCCGTATCGACGAAGGCAGTGCGCACGAGAGCGGCGACGAGATCGCGGAGTTCTTGCCTGCGTGCCTTGCCGAGGGAGAGGATCGATTTCGGCCAGGCATCCTCGATCGCACCGAGAATAAGGTGCTCGAGCACGATCGCATGACTTGCGATCTGCCAGCGCGGGTCGAGACCCATGCGGCTTTCGGTATCGGCGAGGACCTTTACGCGCTCCGCATAAAGCCCGTCGAAACGCGCATCCGTGAGCACGTTCCAGTGTGACGACTGCAGGTCGTGAAGCCGATCGATCTGGCGATCGCTGTCGAAGCGGCGCGCCGCATTGGGATTGCTCTGCAGACGGTGCGAAAAATCACGGAGCGCAAGCTCGATGCGTGGCGAAAGAGCCTGGCGGCGATCGCGCAGCAGCGCGGAGGCATCCTCGTCGAGACCGGCAAAGCGCAGGCGTTCCAGCAGGCTGCCCGCCTGGCCCTTTCTCGCCTGTTCTGACGCTTCCTGTTTCACCCTGGTCCCCGGCTGCTGATGCGTCCCGCATTCGAAATCTGCTGGGGAGGGTCGCCGCCGGCGGCCGATCACGCCCACCCGATAGAGCAGCGCGCCCGGAAGCGCCCGCCATCGTCCGTCCCACAGTGATTTCAATGAAAGTGGATACCGGACCGAAACCGGTACGGCGGTGCGGCATCATGCCTTGAGGAGAAGTAGAGACTTCCTATTCCGACGTGTTGGACCATGTTTATGGTTAATTCCTTGCTTGAAAGTTAATGCCTCATGCCTCCTAACCGGAATCGCTAAAATTCAACCGGAGCTTTGCCGTCCGCTAGCGATGCAACGTTTTCTTTGAACGCAGCCACAGGTTTTCAATGATGAGAGTTTAGAATTGCGGATCTGCTTGCCGTTGAGTATCGAAGCATACAGCGTCATGCGTCTCCCATCGGACGGGCAGAGGTCGCTATAGCATTTGAAGTGCTGCATGTTCCTTGTGTCGGCTGCGATTCAGAACATGCAGGTATGATGGCGCGAACTACGCGTTGAGTAGCATCTTCAGGCAATGGGCGGCATCATGACGGTGCGCCACGGGACGTGAACAATGATTGTTCTTGGAATAGGCGCCATCATCACCGCAACGCTCGCAATGGCGGCGATATCGATCGTCGTCAACCTTGAGCATGGCCGCGCAGCGAGCAGAACGTCCGTCTTCTGAGATTCCTTTACGGATCACTCCGGACATGCGCAGCAGTGCGCCGGCGCCATGTCTCGGCATAAGCCGCACAGGCGTCCGGCTTTGCGGCCCGTATCGGCTCGGTCCCCGTCCTGACGCGGGCGCCCGCAACGAGGCAGGCGGCGCCGAGGCTCGTTCCCGTACTGTTCAGCCTGTTGGCAAGCACCGGCCGGCCGGTGGCGGCGGCAAGCATCCTCAGATAGGCGTCGTTTAAGGCAAACGGCCCCTCGACCAGGATCTCGCCCCTTGCCCCGATCAGATCGAGGCAGGTCGCCGTCATCAGTGCAAGATAAAAGGAGACGACCGCGAGCCGTTCGGCGGGAGCGAGCTTGCCTTCGTCCGTCGTCCAGCATGAGCGCGCAGCCGGAAACGGCCCCGAACCACCCGGCAGCGACGGCAGCAGCATATGCCCTTGTTCCAGGACACTGGCTTCGGCCTCGGGCGAGGCCGGCGGCGGATCGTCGCCGATCAGCAGGGAATAGGCGCGCCCGCCCATGAAGCGGGCCGAAGGCACCGGATCACCGAGTGCGTTGACGTTGATGAGCGTGTCGCGCCGCTCGTCGAGTTTCACGGGCTCGGCGCCGACGGCGAGCATCACCACCCAGGTTCCGGTCGAGATTACGGAGAACGGCGCCTGGCGCGTAATGAGATGCGGCAGCAGCGAGGCGTTCGAATCGTGAATGCCGCAGTGGACCGGCGTTTCCGGCGGCAGGCCCGTCTCATCGGCAACCTGCCGAAGCAGGGGACCAAGCACGTCGCCCGCCCTTCGCACCGGCGCGAAGAGAGAGCGCCAACCCTGCTCATCGACCATCGACGAGAAGGTTGCCGCCTTCGGATTCCAGAGATCGGTGTGGCAGCCGAGCGAGGTCAACTCGCTCGTCCTGACCCCCGTCAGCCGGTAGGACCAATATTGCGCATAGGTGAGGATCGTCGCGACGCGGGCGAAATGCTCCGGAAACATGCGCTGCTGCCAGAAGAGCTGAGCGCCGACATTGAGCCCCATCGGCAGCCGCGCCGAACCGGTCTGCGTGAAAGGAGGGCGCGCCTTCTCGTATTCCTCCGCGAGCGCATCCGGACCGGCGAATTCATAATCCAGAACCGGCAAGGCGAGCTCGCCCGCCTCATCGAGGAGCACGGCGGTCGCGCCATGCGTGGTCACCGAAATCGCATCCACCGGGTGCTCGCCGTGAAGCGCGGCCAGACTGTCGAGAATGAAACGCCAGAGGCGCTCGGTGTCGAAATGCGGGTAAAGCCCGTCAGCGCTGACACCATTGCCGGCTTTGCGCACGGCGATTTCCTCGAAGCGCTCGAGATCGACCAGTGCGACCTTGGCGTTTGTCTTGCCGATATCGATGACGGCGACGGTTTTCATCATCATTTGAGATGGAAGACGGTTTTGAGCGGCACGGCGACCGGCTCGTTGTCGGCGCGGGTCTCCATGATATCGGCCATATGGGCCCACCATTTCCGCATCACCGGGTGCGACGGCAGATCGGCCATCCTGTGATCGTCCGAACGCCAGAGGACGCCGAAGAGCAGGCCGTTCTCCTCATCGAGGTGGATCGAATAATCGGAGACACCGGCGTCCTTCAGGAGCGTGACCAACTCCGGCCAGATCGCGTCGTGACGCGCCTGGTATTCGGCGGCCTTGCCGGGATGGAGTCGCATGCGGAATGCGTATTTTTCCATGACTTGCATCTCAACGAACGGAACGGCGGCGGGCGCGCTGCCAGAGAATCGGCAACGCGATCACCGAAATCAGGAGCAGGCCGATGAAGATCGACATGACGATGCCGGGCACGTTCAGGAGGCCGAAGCCGAAAGTGACCATGCCCATGATCAGCGCCGCCAGCACGACCCCGGGTATCGTGCCGGAGCCGCCAAGAATGTTGACGCCGCCGAGCACCACCATGGTCACGACCTCGAGCTCCCAGCCGAGCGCGATCGAGGGCCGTGTGGAGCCGAGCCGCGAGGTGAGGCAGACGGAGGCGAGCCCGGCCATAAGGCCGGTCAGCAGGAAGAGCGTGAACTTGACGCGCCCGACTCGCACACCGGAAAAGAGTGCCGCCGTCTGGTTGTTGCCGATGGCATAGACGGCACGGCCGAAATTCGTCCTGTGCAGCAGGACTGCGTAAATGACGGCGAGCACGACGAAGAGCGTGAACTCGAAGGAGAAAACCCACCAGACATAACCTTGGCCGAACCAGGCGAAGCTCTCGGGATAGCCGGTAAAGGCCTGGTCGCCGAGCACGATGAAGGACAGGCCGCGAAACAGGCTCATGGTGCCGATCGTCACCACGATCGACGGCAGACCCAGGCCTGTGATCAGGAGCCCGTTGACGAGACCGCAGAGGAGACCGACGCCAAGGCCGGTCGCGACGAGCGCGGGTGTGCCGAACCCGAGTTGCACCGCATAGCCCATGGCTGTCGAGGCAAGGGCGATGATGGAAGCGACCGAGAGGTCGATCTCGCCGGAGATGATCACCAGCGCCATGGCGAAGGCGATCATCGCCTTTTCGGTGAAGTTGAACGTGGCGTCGGAGAGGTTCCACGGATCGAGGAAGTAGGGTGACGCCAGCGAATTGCCGAGGAAGATCACGGCGGCGACCACGAAGAGCAGCGCTTCCCAGCTCTTCAGAAGGCGAGCGCCGCCTCCTTGCAGGCGATCGGGAATGTGGCGGGAAGAAATTTGCGCGTCCGCCATCAGACCGCCTCCGCTTTCTTGAGAATGACCCTGCCCTTGCGCCGCTCGGCGCGGGCGTTGACGGCAACCGCGATGATGATGACCGTTCCGGATATCGCCAGCTGTGCGAAGGGCGAGATATTGATGACCGGCAGGGCGTTCTTGATCACGCCGAGGAAGAGCGCTCCGAGGACGGCGCCCGCCACAGAGCCGATGCCGCCGGCGATCGAAATGCCGCCGATGACACAGGCCGCGATGATGTCGAGCTCGAAGCCGGCCGCGATGTCCACATAGGCGACCGCATAGCGCGATACCCAGAGGTAGCCCGACAGGCCCGCAAGCGCGCCCGAGAGGCAATAGGCGAAGAAACGCGTGCGTCCGACATCGATGCCGGTATAGACGGCTGCGTGCGGATTGCCGCCGACGGCGTAGAAGGCGCGTCCGAGCGGCGTGCGACCCATGACGAGGAACATCAGCGCGACCATGACGAGCGAGAGCCAGGAAAGCACCGGCATGCCGGCCACATCCAGCCGCGGCAGCGCCTTGAAGGCGTCGCTCATCTCATGGGCATTGATCCACTTGCCGTTCGTCAGCACGAAGATCAGGCCGCGATAGATCGTCAGCGTCCCGAGCGTGACGACGATCGGGGGAATATCGAGCTTCCAGACCAACGCGCCGTTGATCGCCCCGAGAAAGCCGCCCAGCACCATGACGGCAACAAGGATGAGCGGTATCGGCAGGTCGGGAAAGGCGTTGTTCAACATGGCCGCGACCATGCCGCAGAGCGCCAGGTTGGCCGCCATCGACAAATCGATGCAGCGGGTGAGAATGACGGCCATCTGCCCCAGCGCCAGAATGACGAGGATAGAGGTGTCGCCATAGACGCGCGCAAGATTGGAAGGAGCCACGAAAGCCGGAAAGCGCAAGGCGATCAGGGCAAGCAGTACCGCAATCGCGACCACGAGCAGGATTTCTCGGTTCTTGAGGAGCCTGGCCATCATGCGGCCCTCCCATCGGCTTGCGTTTCTATGCCGGCTGCGGCGCGCACCAGCTTCTCGGCGGTCAGTTCCGACCGCTCGTATCTTCCGACGACGCGCCCCTCGCGCATGACGATGACGCGGTCCGACATCTCCATGATCTCGGGAATTTCAGAGGAAACCATGATGACGCTCAAGCCTTGCGCCGCAAGCTCGCTCATGAAGGCATGAACGGCGGCCTTGGAGCCGATATCGATGCCCTTGGTCGGCTCGTCGAGGACGATGACCTTCGGCCGGGTGGCGAGCCACTTGGCGATGACCACCTTCTGCTGGTTGCCGCCGGAAAGCGTGCCGACGTCCTGATCGAGCGCGGCGGCCCGCAGATCGAGGCGGGAGGTGTATTCGCGCGCCAGCGCGAATTCCTCGGCAAGCCGCAGGAAGCCCGAGCGCGAGGTCTGTGAAAGCGAGGGCAGCGTGACGTTCTGGAAGATCGGCATGCCGATGATCGCTCCCTGCCGTCCGCGCTCTTCCGGTACATAGACGATGCCGGCGCGGATCGCCTCCGCCGGGCTGCGGATGACCAGCACCTCGCCGTCAAGTTTCACGGCACCGGCGGACGGGCGGGTGATGCCGATCAGCGACTGCATGAATTCCGAACGCCCGGCGCCGACAAGGCCATAGAAACCGAGGATCTCGCCGCGCCTGAGTTCGAAGTTGATGTCCTCGAATTCGGTCGGGTGGCGATAACCGGAAACGGTAAGCACCGGCTGACCGATCGTCACCTCCTTCTTCGGATAGACGGAGCCGACGGCGCGGCCGACCATCATGCGGACGAGATCGTCCTGGCTGACGTCGGCGATCAGCCCTTCGCCGATCATCGCTCCGTCGCGAAAGACGGTGTAGCGGTCGGCGATGCGGAATATCTCATCGAATTTGTGGCTGATGAACAGGATGGCCTTGCCGTCGGCCTTGAGCCGCTCGATCAGTTCGTAGAGCTCGTGAATTTCCTTGTGCGACAGTGCGGCCGTCGGCTCGTCCATGATGACGACGCGCGCATCGACCGAGAGCGCCCGGGCGATCGCGACCAGATGCTTCTTGGCGATGCCGAGATCGCGCAGGCGGATGGTCGGGTCGAAATCGGCGCCCGCGCGGCGCAACAGGGCCTGAGCGTCGGCGTTGAGCTTCTTCCAGTCGATGAGACCGAACCGGTTGCGTGGAGCGTGGCCGAGAAAGATGTTTTCCGCGACGGAGAGCTCGTCGAAGAGCACCGTCTCCTGATGAATCGCCGTGACCCCGGCGCGGGACGCCGCAAGGGCGGTCGGAAAGGTGGTCTCCGTATCGCCGAGCCGGATGCTGCCCGCATCGGGCTGATAGATGCCGGTCAGTATCTTGACGAGCGTCGACTTGCCGGCGCCGTTCTCGCCGACCAGCGCCGTCACCGAACCGGGATAGAGAGCGAGCGATACATCGGAAAGAGCGCGCACGCCCGGAAAGGACTTCGATATGCCCTCAAGCGCAATGGCGGGCTTCATCCGCGATGTGGTTGTGTCCTGCAACAAGAGTGGATCCACCAGTTCGGTCGTTTCAATTGGATGGCGGCCAGGTCCTCGATCGCATGAGGCTGCCCCTCATCCTGTCCCTATCCCTCTCCCCGTTCGGAGAGGGATAGGAGAAGATCGCCGCACGTCGCTTCTCCCCGTCAGAACGGGGAGAAGGTGGCCGGCAGGCCGGATGAGGGGCGGACGCCGCCTACTCGTGACGATCAGAAGATCTTCGCGAATTCCTCGACATTCGAGGCATCATAGACGAACGGGTCGGCCATGGCGCCTTCGTTGTTCTCGTCGAGCTTGACCGTGCCCATGCGGCCCATCTTGAGTTCCGCGCCGGGCTTGGCTTCGGCACCGTTGATGAGGTCGTAGGCGATCATCGTTGCCGAATAGCCGAGGTCGATCGGGTTCCAGATGGCGAAGGACTTCGAGGCGCCGGACTTCACGTGTCCGGCCATTTCGGAGGGAAGGCCCAGACCGGTGACGTTGATCTGGCCGATCTTGCCGGCGTCGGTCACGGCCTGCGCCGCGGCGACGATGCCGACGGAGGTCGGCGCTATGATGGCCTTCAGGTTCGGATGGGACTGGATGAGCCCTTGCGTCTCGCGATAGGACTTGTCGGCCAGGTCGTCGCCATAGACGGTGGCGACCACATTGATGCCCTTGTAGTTGCCCTGGACCTTCTTCATTTCGGCGATCCACGTATTCTGGTTGGTCGCCGTTGCGGAGGCCGAGAGCACTGCGACGTCGCCGCCTTCGGGCAGGTTGTCGGCGGCGAGCTTGATGATCATGTTGCCGATCAGCGGGCTCGAGGACGGGTTGAGATGCATCAGGCGGCCTTCCTTGGCCACACCCGAATCCCAGGAGATGACTTTGATGCCGCGGTCCATCGCCTTCTTCAGCGCAGGGACGAGCGCGTCCGTGTCGTTGGCAGAAACCGCGATCGCATCGACTTTCTGGGCGATCAGCGAGTTGATCACTTCGATCTGGCCTTCGGCCGTCGTCGAGGTCGGGCCGGTATAGATGATCTCGACGTCGCCGAGTTCCTTGGCCGCTTCCTGAGCGCCCTTGTTGGCCGCTTCGAAGAAGCCGATGCCCAACGCCTTGACGACAAGGGCGATCTTCTTGTTCTCCGCATGAGCGGCATTTGCCATCAGCGCCACGGCGACGGCGGCCGTCACCATCAATGATTTTAGGACTTTCATCGTTTTTCTCTCCTCCCATGGGCCCGCATCCGGAGTGGCTGCGTCTTCCTGCCCGAACAATTGTTTCCCGATCTTCACCCGGAAGCTCGGGACATCAGCTCCTCTCCCCATGCTTCATGCGGGTGTCGAAGCCTTTTCGGCGTCGGCCTTGGCGCTCTGAGCGGCGACGATCAGGCTGACGCCGGCATTTTCAAGCATCGAGGCATGTCTGTCCTCGATACCCGAATCGGTAATGACGGTGGCGATGCGCTTGAGACCGCACAGAATGAGACTCGAGCGCCTGTGAAATTTCGAGGAATCGACGAGCACGACGAGGTCGTCGGCCTGGTCGATCAGCTTCTGCTCAGCCTGGATCAGCAGCGGATCGGCCTCCATCAGCCCGAGAGGCCCCAGCCCCTGCGCCCCCATGAACATGCGCCGCGCATAGAAGTTGCGCGTCACGTCGTTCTCGAAGGGGCTCAATATGATGTTCTGCTCGCGATAGATCGTCCCGCCCGACAGCATGACGGTGTTCTTGGAATGCTTGAGCAGGTGCTCGGCGATCGGGAAGGAATTGGTGAAGACCTGCATTCGGCGATTGGCGAGGAAATGCACCATCTGAAAGGTCGTGGTGCCGCCATTGATGATGATCGGTTCGCCGTCCTGACAGAGCGCCACCGCTTCCCGGGCGATCGCCTGCTTCTCCCGCGCATGCAGGCCTTCGTTCACCCGGAAGGGGCGGCCGGCAAGGCCTACGAACTGCGGAGGGTTGATCGCTTCGGCACCGCCCCTGACACGGCGCAGCCGCTTTTGCACATGCAGTGCCGCGATGTCGCGGCGGATCGTCGCCTCCGAACTGCCGGTGAGATCGACCAGTTCAGGCACGGTTGCGACCGGCTTTTCCTGCACCGCCGACAGGATGATCCTGTGTCTCTCTTTCTCGTGCATGCGCTCCTCCGATGCTCCGCATGCTTCCATCCCTTCCGAGCATTGTCAATCACAATCAATCATGTTTTTTCATTGTGCGGCGCATCATGAAAGTTTTTGATCGTTTTTGATTGACACCGGGGTAATCACCGTGTGATCTGGTGCCAATCATAGGGCCGCGGTTCCACGTTGCGGCAGCCAGATCAGCGGGAGGAGTTCGACATGCTCGACAAGCACCAGGGCGCGCGCCTTGCCAATCTTTGGGACGAGGGCAAGGCGGCAGGAATGACCGAGCCGGAAAAGCTCCTCTACCGCTCGAACCTCCTCGGATCGGACAAGCGGATCACCAATTACGGCGGCGGCAATACCTCCGCCAAGGTCATGGAAAAAGACCCGCTGACCGGCGAAATGGTCGAGGTCCTCTGGGTCAAGGGCTCCGGCGGCGACGTCGGCACGATCAAGATGGACGGCTTCTCCACCCTCTACATGGACAAGCTCCGCGCGCTGAAGGGCATTTATCGCGGCGTCGAATTCGAAGACGAGATGGTCGGCTACCTGCCGCACTGCACTTTCAACCTCAACCCCCGCGCCGCCTCGATCGACACGCCGCTGCACGCCTATGTTCCGAAGCCGCATGTCGATCACATGCATCCGGATGCGATCATCGCCATCGCCGCCTCGAAGAACAGCAGGGAACTGACGAGCAGGATCTTCGGCGACGAGATCGGCTGGCTGCCGTGGAAACGGCCCGGCTACGAGCTCGGGCTCTGGCTTGAAAAGTTCTGCCAGGAAAACCCGGATGCGCGCGGCGTCGTGCTCGAAAGCCACGGCCTCTTCACCTGGGGCGACACGGCGAAGGAGGCCTACGAGACGACGATCGAGATCATCAACCGCGCCATCGCCTGGTTCGAGACCGAGAACACGGGTCCCGCCTTCGGCGGTCAGTCCAAACCGGTGCTCGCCGCCGCCGATCGCGCCGCGATCGCCAAGAAGCTGATGCCGGTGATCCGCGGTCTCATCAGCGCGGGGGAAAGCAAGGTCGGTCATTTCGACGACAGTCAGGCGGTGCTCGATTTCGTGACCTCGACCAGCCTCGAGCCGCTGGCGGCGCTTGGCACAAGCTGCCCCGACCACTTTCTTCGCACCAAGATCCGACCGCTGGTCGTCGATTTCGACCCGACGCAGCCGGATGCCGGAAAAACCCTTGCGGGCCTGCCCGAGGCGATCGCCACCTATCGCGCCGACTACGCAGCCTATTACGAGCGCTGCAAGCGCGCCGACAGCCCGGCCATGCGCGATCCGAATGCGGTCGTCTATCTGGTGCCCGGCGTCGGCATGATCACCTTCGCCAAGGACAAGGCGACGGCGCGCATCTCGGCCGAGTTTTACGTCAATGCGATCAATGTGATGCGCGGCGCGTCCGGCGTGTCGACCTATGTCGGGCTGCCGGAGCAGGAAGCTTTCGATATCGAATACTGGCTGCTCGAAGAAGCCAAGCTGCAGCGCATGCCGAAGCCGAAGAGCCTGGCCGGGCGCATCGCGCTCGTCACCGGAGGCGCCGGCGGCATCGGCAAGGCGACGGCCAACCGGCTGATGCAGGAGGGCGCCTGCGTGGTGCTTGCCGATATCGACGAGACGGCGCTCGAAGCGGCTCAGACCGAGCTTTCCACCCGCTACGGCAAGGACTTCGTCCGCTCCGTCAACATGAACGTCACGAGCGAGGCGGCCGTCGAATCGGGCTTCGGCGACGCGCTCCTCGCCTTCGGCGGCCTCGATATTCTCGTTTCCAATGCCGGCCTCGCCACTTCGGCGGCGGTGGAGGACACGACGCTGGCGCTCTGGAACAAGAACATGGACATTCTCACGACCGGCTACTTCCTGGTCTCGCGCGAGGCTTTCCGCATCTTCCGCAACCAGAAGGCCGGCGGCAATGTCGTTTTCGTCGCCTCCAAGAACGGGCTTGCGGCCTCGCCCGGGGCGTCGGCCTATTGCACGGCCAAGGCGGCCGAGATCCATCTCGCCCGCTGCCTGGCGCTCGAGGGAGCGTCGGCGCAGATCCGCGTGAACGTGGTCAATCCCGACGCGGTTCTGCGCGGCTCCAAGATCTGGACCGGCGAATGGAAGGAGCAGCGCGCAGCTGCCTACAAGATGGACGTCGACGAGCTGGAGGCGCATTACCGCGAACGCTCGATGCTGAAGCTCAGCGTCTTCCCGGAAGATATCGCCGAGGCGATCTACTTCCTGGCTTCCGACATGTCGGCGAAATCCACCGGCAATATCGTCAATGTCGACGCGGGCAATGCCCAGTCCTTCACCCGCTGACCGGGAGGCTCCGATGACCCTGATGATCAGCCCATCCGTCCTCGATTTAGAGAATGCAGGCCGCCGGGACGCTCTCACGCGCGACTACGAAAGCCTGGGCGAGCGGCTCGCCCGCCGCGGCATCGATATCGATGTGGTGAAGGCCAAGGTCGCGGCCTACGGCGTTGCCGTCCCCTCCTGGGGCGTCGGCACCGGCGGGACGCGCTTTGCCCGCTTCCCGGGCCCCGGCGAGCCGCGCAATATCTTCGACAAGCTTGAAGACTGCGCCGTCATCCAGCAATTGACGCGGGCGACGCCGGCCGTGTCGCTCCATATCCCCTGGGACAAGGTCTCCGATCTTGGGGCCTTGAAGGAGAAGGGCACGGCGCTCGGCTTGAGCTTCGACGCGATGAACTCGAACACCTTCTCGGACGCGCCCGGCCAGGCGCATTCCTACAAGTTCGGCTCCCTCTCCCACACCGATCCCGCGACACGACGCCAGGCGATCGAGCATAATCTCGAATGCGTCGAGATCGGCAAGGCGCTCGACTCCAAGGCACTGACCGTCTGGATCGGCGACGGCTCCAACTTCCCCGGCCAGAGCAATTTCACCCGGGCGTTCGAACGCTATCTCGACTCGATGAAGACGGTTTACGCGGCGCTTCCGGATGATTGGCGCATCTTCACCGAGCACAAGATGTTCGAACCGGCCTTCTATTCGACCGTCGTGCAGGATTGGGGCACGAACTACCTGATCGCACAGGAGCTCGGGCCCAAGGCCTTCTGCCTCGTCGACCTCGGGCACCACGCACCGAACGTCAACATCGAGATGATCGTCGCCCGGCTGATCCAGTTCAAGAAGCTCGGGGGCTTCCATTTCAACGATTCGAAATACGGCGACGACGATCTCGACACCGGATCGATCGACCCCTACCGCCTGTTCCTCGTTTTCAACGAGCTCGTCGATGCGGAGACACGCGCCGCGGACGGTTTCGATCCGGCCCATATGCTCGACCAGAGCCATAACGTGACGGATCCGATCGAAAGCCTGATGACGAGCGCCATGGAGGTCGGCCGTGCCTATGCCCAGGCGCTGATCGTCGATCGTAACGCACTTGCAGGCTATCAGGAGGAGAACGATGCGCTGATGGCATCAGAAACACTGAAGACTGCCTTCCGGACCGACGTCGAGCCCATCCTCGCCATGGCCCGTCTGGAAAATGGCGGCGCCATTGCGCCGGTTTCCGCCTACCGGGCAAGCGGCTACCGCGCCAGGGTGGCAGCCGAGCGTCCTGCAGTCGCCGGCGGCGGCGGCGGCATCGTCTGAACCGCGCCGGCAGCGACTTCTTCCTGCCAGAAGGGGAGAAAGTCGCGGCGGCGGCGAAGAAGGCATTCCCCGCCGTCAAAAATACGACGCGCGACTTCTATCGCATTCGAAAACATGGTTTATCCTCTCCTCAGATACAACGAGAGGGTGATTCATGGGCATTGAAAGCATTCTGGTATTCCTGATCGTCGGCGCGGTTGCAGGCTGGCTTGCCGGTTTGATCGTCAGCGGAGGCGGCTTCGGTCTGCTCGGGAATATCGTGATCGGCATCGTCGGCGCCTTCATCGCCGGCCTTCTCTTCCCGGCCATCGGGATCAGCATCGGCACCGGCATCTTTTCTGCCATTATTCACTCGACGATCGGGGCCGTGATCCTTTTGGTGCTGATTCGCGTCGTCAAACAGGCCTGATCCGCGTTACCCCCATACGGTCCGCGCCAAACGCGGACCGGCCATCGCAAGCCAACGAGCGGAGGCGAAAATGACCGAACTCTACGCGGAAAAGATCGAGGACGCGCTCAAGTCCTACATCGCGGACCACCCCGGTACCCTGACGCGCGAGCAGGCGATCTCCACCATCCTCGAAACCTGGTTCGCCAGCAACGGCTACCTGCCGTCGCAGCAGGAAGGGATGCGTCCCGAAGATCTCGATGCTTCGAACGACGACTGAATTGTGCCGCGCCTGAACGGCGGTTTTTAGCCCTGTGCCGCGTCGACGCAAATTTGATCCAAACTACAGATTGCCGAAATGAGCCTCGCTTCCGTCAAACAGTTCTTTTCCCGGCACGCACCGGACATCGACGTCATCGAGCTGGAGCAGAGCACCGCCACCGTGGCGCTCGCGGCAGAAGGCCATGGCGTCGAACCGGCGCAGATAGCCAAGACGCTCGCGCTCCGGGTCGGCGACGAAATCATCCTGATCGTCACGCGCGGCGATGCGCGCCTCGACAACAAGAAATACAAGGCGCGGTTTGGAACCAAGGCGCGCATGCTCGGCTTCGACGAGGTCGAGGCGGAAACGGGCCATCCGGTCGGCGGGGTCTGCCCCTTCGGGCTCCCCAAGCCCCACAGCATCTATTGTGACGAGTCTCTCAAGGCTTTCGACGTGGTCGTGCCCGCAGCTGGTGCGACCAACGCCGCCGTCCATATCAGCCCGGAGCGGATGGCCGAGCTGACCGGTGCGAAATGGATCGACGTCTCGGCGGTGTAGCGTCTACATGCCGCGGCACGCAGTGGTCTTGGGCAGCGGCCTTGGAATGGCCACATAGTTTAACTGAATGCTGATAACTCCCCCACCCCGCGAAGCAGGCCGATGAGTCGGAATGCACCGCGCTGTAGATCTGGAGCGGTACGGAGAATGAAATCACGCGCATGCGCCCTCGCCCTCGCCACATTGGCGGCATGCCCAACGCAAGCGATGGACCGGTCCCTCGTCCGGCAATTCGAGAAGCTCGATCCCCAGACGCGGCTGGAGCAGCGTTGCGATACGGAAGCGATGGAGCGGATCGGCGCCGACAAGAACCGGTTCAAACCGGACAAGGTCATCGCCTATACCTTCGCCGATCCCGTCATGAAAGGCGACAGGATGAAGGCGACGGGCGCGGTATTCCGAAGCAAGGGCGACTGGTACAAACTGGCATTCAGGTGCAAAACGGATTCCGAGCACCTTGAGGTGCTGTCCTTCGAATACAAGATCGGAGAACGTGTGCCGCGGGAGAACTGGGACCAGCTCTATCTTTATCCCTAGGAGAGCCGCACAGTCATCGGGATCTAGACGATCGCCATCAGGAACACCAGGGACCCGAGCGACAGTGCGGCGATGATGCTCATCAGCACTTTCATCATGTGTTCCGTCATTTCGTACATCCTACCCAGCTCCTCAGGAAGACGAATGCCGCACCTGCGCCGGATCGACGGGCCAGCCGGCCCGTGATCATCGGCGTCAAGAATTTTGTAAGAAATTGGTTAACAAATCACCTTCATTGGCGTGATCCGGCTTGCTCCGGCCCACGACCCGCATTGGCGAGCGATTACCGCAAGACCCCGCCTGACTTCGAACCGCCCTGCGACTGCCCGGCTCCCGGGCCGCCCTGCGACACGCCGCCGCCATGCGCGCTACCGGGATTTGTTCCGTCCGGACCGTTGCCGTAGCCATTGTTGCCCTTCGGGCCGCCACCGCCGCCGCCACCACCCGACTTGGCAATTGCATTCGATGTAAGGCTGGTCGAAAGCAGCATGGTGACGGCGGGGGGCGTCACCACCGCGAAGCGCCCACAATTCTTCAGAAATTCACGCCGGTCTTCGTCGCTGCGCGACGGCAGTCCGTTTGGCATTTCGGAACTCATGGACGCCTCCCCCTGTGCGTTGACTATTTCGCCGAATTTACAGTAAAATTGCGCTGGAAAATAGTGTTACATTTGGGTGCTTTCCGCCATATAGAATACTATATAATCAATTATAATTAGCCATAAATAGCTACAAACATTTATTTTGGTATACACTCAATAACGTTACAGGAAATCGGCACCCTTCAGTCATCAATATCTACTCTAGATCTTTCCCGGCGGTCTCGACCGAAAGATACGTCGGAGCTCGCGGATTTTCCGCTCGGCCTCCTGGCGCCGCGACGGGTATGACTCACCGCCGTACCGGTCCCAGGACGGGTAGTGGGCGATCTCGGTCAGGAGCGTGAAAACGGTGAAGGGGACGAAGAGATAATCCCTTCCAAGCTGGACGCGTCTGCGTTGCAATTGAAGCCGCGGCAGCTTCCCGGCGGACAAACCGGACGCCCCACCTATCCCGAACAGCATGTCGGCTGTCAGAATCTGCGTCTCGACCGCATGTCTTTCGTACCCCCTGGCGAAAAGCGACATCAGCTGCGCCCAGTCGACGCTGTCCGAGGTTGCGAGCTTCGACAGATCGAGAAGGTGCCGTAGATCGATCAGGCCGCGCCAGTAGTCGCCATCCTGGAACTGATCATGCAAGATCAGGAAGACGATCTGGGCAAAGGGCGACGGAATGCGAACGTCTCCCCCATCGAGGGCGATCCTGCGGCTGTGCCCATACAGCCATTCGATGTCGCTGAAGGAGGCCGGCCCTTTAGGCCGGCATTGAAGATCGATGCTCCCTGCATCCGTCGGCCGCTCCAGGACTGCGGGCAGATGGAATTTGGGGTTTCCCGGCCATGAGCCGCTGCCGGCGGCAAGGCGGATCTCGTAACCGATGTCCTGCAGTGCTGCAATCGATGAAGCCATGTCGGCGGGGCGGACGAGAATGTCGAGGTCGGTCAGCATCCGCGCGCCGATCTCGTCCGGCTTCTGTGCAACCAGGATTGCCGCACCCTTCATGAGGACCGGCTCCACGCCGATGCGGGCGAGGCATTGGACCGCCTCGGTCAGTTGCGCCAACAGTCTCCTGTTGCGCTCCGCGTTCCTGTCGTAAATCAGAGAGAGGTAGCGACGGACATCCTCGGGCACGTCAACCGCATATTTCCTCGCCGCGAGAGCGAGCGAGGATACCGTTAGGCTATCATTCGCAAGCGCGATGACGTGCTCCCAGTCCACGTCAGCCGGAGGGTTGCCGTTGAGGCAGGATGTGAGCGCGAGAAGGTTTCGGTAGCTACGTCCCGTCATGGTGCCTGCTCAGCATTTCTACGGCCTCGTCCAGCCGCATATAGGAAAGCTCGACGGCACTGGCGCCGCGAATGGCGTTCAGCAGGGCGTCGAACTGCGACAGATCGAGGCGCCGTGTCGGCGTAAAGGCGCCGAGAAAGAGTTCCGACAAAACCCGCGCCGGTTCGACCGCGGCAAGCTCCGTCCGGCCTTTGCGCCGGCGCAGCAGCACGATGGTGCCAAGCGGCACTGCATCGTCGGACGCAAAGGGGATCGACGCCAGGTAGCGGACATATCGATTGTCGAGGCGGCGATGAACCGGCGCCGCTTCGATCGTGCCGCGCATGCTTTCGAGGAGACCCCATGAGCCGCGCTTCAGAGCAGGGGCGAAGGGAACGCCCCGCAGCAGACCGTCCGGCGTCATCAGCGCGATATCGTCGCCGCCGCAGGCAAAGCCTGCTTCGAGGAGCGCGAGCGCGAGTGTCGACTTGCCCGCGCCCGGCGCGCCGCAAATCAGAAGCCCCTTCCCGTTCTTCACCAGGAGCGCGGCATGAAGCGCGACCTTGGTACCGAGGCTTGCAAGCACATCCTCCGTCAGCAACGCTTTCAGCGCCGGCACCGCTTCGTTGACCGCGACGATCATGCCGGGGGAACGGTTGCGGCTGACGCACACGCGCTTGCCGAACTTCGCCACCGCATAGGAGACCGACGGCTTCAGGCCCTCTGACGCCTGATGATCGAATACGGGCAGGATGAGATCGAGGAGGCCTCTATCGTGATATGCTATCGAGACGGCGGCTCCATGCAAATCCAGCACATGCGTGTGTATCGGCGCCCCGTCCTCGGCGTCGAAGGCAATCTCCAGCAGACCCTCGCGGGACATATAAAGAAGATAATCCCGCACCGATTTGCGCGCTTCGGCCCGGCCGGCGCCGCGTGCCACGAGATCGGCCTCCAGCCGGCGCTGCGACATGGGTTCGGCGAGAAGGCAGGTGAGATACGCGGTAAGGTCGTCAACCTCAAAAATCTGCTGCGACGCTTCGACGAAAATCGTCTTGCGCTGTCCGAGCAGAAAAAATCGTGCCCCGTCGGAGACGCGGAATTTCATTCCAACCCCCTCGCGCTGCCGCGTGCCTCGGCATGTTTTCGTATTTGTGGTCGAAAATTCGCAATCCCGCCAGCCCCGACGCGGCGTCCACGGCAGAGGATTCAATGGGATACTGCTAAAGATACATCGTTCGGCAGCGAAAATAAGCAGCTCGAGTTAAGGCCGCGGATGAGTGCCGTGGCCCGCTTGGAGGTGATGCTGGCACAATATCGGCGGCGACGAACACGATGGGGCTTACGGTGTCGCCTTCCTGCTGCACCCGGCGCGACTGCGATGGGCCAGACTGTGATGAGGTATTGCGCGCTGATGCGGCCGCGGAACGATGACGGCGAGGTCCCGGAGCCGCGAAACATTGACGAACTGCGTCAGTATCCGAGGTCGCCGAACAGCTCGCGGATGGTGCGGCCTTCGTTGTCGTTCCCGCCATCGTCGAGTCGTCGCCCGGTAAAGGCCAATATCTCGATGGAAGCCGGACACCTGGCGACACGCGGATTTTCAACTGGCCGAAAGATCCGCTAAGCTGGCGGTTTATAGGCCGCCTCTATGCGCATGTGCTGGAAATGCGTGAATTTTCGCGCCGGCTATATGCCTGCAGCTTTTCGTAACGCCTCATTCATCCGGCCCTGCCAGCCTTTGCCGCTTGCTCGAAACTTAGCAATCACATCTTCGTCCAACCGGAGGGTGATTTGCTTTTTCGGATGCTCCAGCGGTGGGCGCCCACGCGATCTGCGATGCTCTTCGATAGCTCTGAAAAACTCAGGCGGTAGCACCTCTTTTGCCGGGCGCATGTTGGCAAGCTCTTCGTCGGTCAACTCGGGAAAATCGACAGCGTCCCAGTCTTCTTTCGTGTAACCGTGACCTGGCTCAAACATTTTCAGCTTTTGGGTCTTGGTGGCCATGGAAGCCTCCTTCTTTCTCTGTCGCTAGCAGGACGAAAACCGATGATCGATATAGCTTCCGTTCCGAGTGTCGCGAAAATGACCGCTGCTGTCCCATCACGAAAATAACCGATAGCCTTCAAGCGCTTTCCGCCCGAAGCATCTGGCTTACTGTCCTCAATGATGGCACTCGCCCAATCGATGTCGCTTACATCGGCAAAATCGAAACCATGCTTTTCAAGGTTGGCTTGCCGTTTGGGCTCGTCCCATACAATTCTCATGAATTAATGTAACTACATTTATGATTGATATCAAGCCGCAAGTGCGCGGAAACACGGCTGCTGAGGCTGCTGAATAGCTTCACGTAACACTCGGATTAGTCCTGTGACGAAGCATCAGATTGAGGTGATTATGTCGGTCGAGCGGCGTCGGCGCTGGTCTCGGGAGGAGGAGCGGCTGGTCGCGGCGCTTGAGTCAGGCGCAAGCGTTTCGGAGATCGCGCACTCGGCGGGCGTTCATGTGAGCCAGCTCTTCCGCCGGCGCAAAGAGCGCTGCCAGAACCTCCGCGCTGTCCGTCCCGCAACCGGCGGCGCAAGAAGGCTCAAAGAGCTTTTAAAAACTCAATGATTTTAAGAGAAAAATGGTGCCCGGAGGCGGATTTGAACCACCGACACGCGGATTTTCAATCCGCTGCTCTACCAACTGAGCTATCCGGGCATCCTGCCTTGACGGCGGCAGTCTCCTTCGGGAAACCGCTGGGGCGTGTCGTTCGCCCCGGAAGCGAGCGGGGTTATAACATCTTGTTCGGCCGTGTCCAGCACCAAATGACTCTTTTTCGAAGGAATTTAGCTGGCTGCGGAAAGGTGGAGAAAGTCGAAGGAATTCAGAGAGATCGCCGGCGTCCGCGAATTCCCCGGGGCCCGCTCCGAAATAACCGATGTTCGGGTGGAGCGAAGAATTACCGTTCGTCGCCGTCGTCGGCCTTCGACTCGTCGTCGGCGACCGGGATCGCATAGGAACCGGACAGCCAGCGATTGAGATCGACGTTACGGCACCGCTCGGAACAGAAGGGATAATGCTCGCGCACGGACGGACGTCCGCACTCCGCGCAGGGACGCGTTGCGCGCAGGGGTTCTACGTTCGACCCGTTTTTCTTGCCTTCGCCGCGCATCCTCTCAGCCTTCCAGCCAACGATCGTGCACGTCGTACCCTTCGCCGACGAGGAGATTGACGGTCTCATAGAGCGGCAAGCCTACCACATTGGTGTAGGAGCCGACCAGCTTCACGACGAAACCTCCGGCAATTCCCTGGATACCATATCCGCCGGCCTTGCCGCGCCACTGGCCGGAAGCGAGATAGCTCTCGATGTCGAGCGTGGAAAGGCGCTTGAAGCGCACCTTGGTGTCGATCACCTTCTGGCGAAGCGTGCGGTCGGGCGTGACGAGGCAGATGCCCGTATAGACGCGGTGGCTGCGGCCCGACAGAAGATGCAATGCGCTCGACGCCTCGCTCACCAGTTCCGGCTTCGGCAGGATACGGCGGCCGACGCAAACGACGGTGTCGGCTGCGAGAATGTAGCTGCCGTCCCAGGCCGCGTCGCCGGTAATCGCAGAAAGCGCCGCCTTCGCCTTTTCAGCCGAGAGCCGCCGCGCAAGCGAGCGAGGGTGTTCCGAACGCTTCGGCGTTTCGTCCAGGTCCATCGGCATGAGGCGCGCGGGCTCGATTCCCGCCTGCGCCAGGAGCTCGACACGACGCGGCGATCCGGACGCCAGTATCAGTTTCTTGGTCACTGCCATCGATGCGAGCCGTTATTCCCGGAGTTTGCGCCATGCTCGTGCATGTCGCTGCCCAAAATCGCTCAGCACTTTTGGGCGACGTGCATTCGGCCGGGGCCTACTTGAAGCGGTAGGTGATGCGACCCTTCGTCAGGTCATAGGGCGTCATCTCGACGAGGACCTTGTCGCCGGCCAGAACGCGGATACGGTTCTTGCGCATGCGGCCCGCCGTGTGGGCGATGATCTCGTGCTCGTTTTCAAGCTTCACGCGAAACGTCGCGTTGGGAAGCAATTCGGTGACCACGCCCGGAAATTCTAGGACTTCTTCTTTCGCCATGCAGGACTGTTCTTTCTCGTGCTCAATAGCGGACGCAACAGGCATCCTCGAAAAGTTGCCGGAAACTACACAATCGCCGCGGCTTTGTGAACCGCTTTGATCAGGCTTTTTCGGGTACCCGATCCTCGCGCATCGAATTGCGGCGCGAGGATCGGAATCATGCCGCCGGAGGACTGCCTTTCTGGGGGCTTTCCACGGCGAGACGGCTTGCGATCAGCGTCGCCAGATGATCGCGCACCGCCCGGTAGGCGGCCACGATCTGCTCCCGTGTGCCGGTCGCAACGGTCGGGTCGGGTGTCGGCCAGTATACCACATCCACGGCCATGGATCGGGTCAATTCAAGGGCCATGTGGTGGGCTTCGGGCGCCAGCGTCACGATGAGGTCGAAGTAATCGTCTTCGAGCTCTTCGAGCGTGCGCGGCTGATGCCGGCCGATCGTCAGCCCGACCTCTTCGAGGACCACGTCTACGAAGGGATCCCGCTCGCCCTGCCGGACGCCGGCGGAGGCGACGTAGGTCCCCTTCGGAAGCGCCACGCGGGCGAGCGCCTCGGCCATCGGCGAACGGATGGCGTTCATGCCGCACATGAAAAGAACCGAGCGGGGCGCTTTCGATTGCGGCGTGACGGTCGCGATCATCTCCGCCTCCCCGTCAGCCGCGCCAGTACAGCACGCAGACGAGCGTGAAGAGCCGGCGCGCCGTATCGAAATCCAGCCTGATCTTGCCCGACAGCCGGTCCATCAGAGTCTGAGAACCCTCGTTGTGGATGCCGCGCCGCCCCATGTCGATCGCCTCGATCTGGCTCGGCGTCGCCGACCGGATCGCCTGGTAATAGCTTTCGCAGATCATGAAGTAGTCCTTCACGATACGGCGAAAGGGCGTGAGCGAGAGGATGTGGGTGGCGACCTCGGTACCGCCATCCGTCGAAATCCGGAAGACCAGCTTCGCGTCGACCAGCGACAGGTTGAGCCGATAGGGGCCGCCGGAATGCCCGACGGGTTCGAACAGGTTGTCTTCGAGCAGGTCGAAGATCGCAACCGCGCGCTCATGCTCCACATCCGGCGTCGAGCGGCCGATCGTCTCGTCCAGCACGACATCGCAGAGCCGCAGGTTGCGATCGGCCTTCATCCCTCTTCCCCGAGGTTGAGGCGGATGGCAACCGATCGGGCATGGGCCTCGAGGCCTTCCGATCTTGCCAGCGCGATCGCGGCGGGCCCGAGAATGCGTAACTGATCCGGGCCGAGCCGCAGGATCGAGGTTCGCTTCACATAGTCGAGCACGCCGAGGCCCGAGGAGAACCGCGCCGAACGCGCCGTCGGCAGCACGTGGTTGGAACCGCCCACATAGTCGCCGATGACTTCGGGCGTATGCCTGCCGATGAAGATCGCACCGGCATTGCGGATCGCGGGAACCATCGCGTCCGGATCGGCCGTCGCCAGTTCGAGATGCTCCGGGGCGATGCGGTTGGCGAGCGGCACGGCCTTGTCGAAATCCGGAACCAGGATCACGGCGCCGAAATCGCGCCAGCTGGCTGCCGCCGTGTCGGCGCGCGGCAGCGTCTTCAACTGACGCTCCACCGCCTTTTCGACCGCATCGCCGAAGGCCGCATCGTCGGTGATCAGGATCGCCTGCGCGCCGGCGTCGTGCTCGGCCTGGGCGAGCAGGTCCGCGGCGATCCAATCCGGATCGTTGTCGCGGTCCGCGATCACCAGCACTTCCGACGGCCCGGCGATCATGTCGATGCCGACCGTGCCGAAAACCTGCCGCTTGGCGGCCGCAACATAGGCATTCCCAGGGCCGACGATCTTCGCAACCGGTTCGATCGTCTCGGTGCCGTAGGCGAGCGCGGCCACGGCCTGCGCGCCGCCAATGCGGTAGATCTCCTCCACACCGGCAAGGCGGGCGGCTGCGAGCACCGCCGGGTTGATCGCCCCGCCGCTGGCCGGCACGACCATGACGATGCGCGGCACGCCTGCGACCTTGGCCGGCAGAGCGTTCATCAGAACCGAGCTCGGATAGCTCGCCGTGCCGCCGGGCACATAGAGACCGACTGCGTCGATCGGCGTCCAGCGCGAACCGAGGCCGACGCCCATCTGGTCTTCGTAAATGTCGTCCTTCGGCAATTGCCGCCGGTGATGCGCCTCGATGCGGGTCGCCGCGACTTTCAAAGCACCGAGCACTTCCGGAGCAACCGCGTGGATCGCCGCATCTATTTCCGCCGACGTCACCGCCATGCCCGTGACCGTGAAGTCGATCCCGTCAAAACGCGTGGAATAATCGGCGAGCGCCGCATCTCCGCGGGCGCGGACATCGTCGATGATGGTGCGCACGACGGCGTTGACGTCTTCGGAAACTTCCCGTTTCGTCGTGAGGAACGCGGCGAAATCGCGCTCGAAGCTCGTATCGAGATAGTTCAGCCTGATTGCCAATGCGATGATCCTTTTGGTGGTTGCCGGCGGGGACGCTCAAGCGGGAGTTCTCAAACCGGCGTCCTCAGGCGCCCTCGGGGTGGCGCGGCTTGAACGCCGTCTCCCAGGCGCCGCCGGTATCGGCAAGCTGCACCTCGATGCACTCCACATCGAGCGCGATCGACGCCTCGCCCGCGAGCACGAGTTCGATCGTGCCTTCCGGCCCCTCCCCCTTGACGTCGAAGCGCAGGGCGAGAAGGTCGAGCACCGCTTCCATGTCGGTGCGATCGAAGCCGAGCGACCGCACGGCACTGACGCATTTGAACAGAAGGACGGCACGGCGCCGCTCGAAGCCGCGGCGCTTGCCCTCCGCCTTTTCCCAGGCGAAGCGGTTGACCACCAGGGTGAACTGCCGGCGCCGGGCGTCGTAGGCGATGCCCGCGACCTTGAAGACTGCGTCCTGCACATGGGCGGAGACGACGCCAAGGTCTTCCTCGTCGAGTGCCAGCAGTTTCAAAGCATCCATGCGATTCATCCCGTCCGTTTTATGCCCCGCATTTTAGCGGGTGATCGTCAAGGACATAGGACGTTGCGCCCGAAACCGCAACGGCTCGAGCGCGGGAAGTGACCGAAAGCGCCACAGCGGCTTTGCGCACCTGATCGGACGCGCCGAGCCGGATCAGTCGCTGACGCGCTCGACATGGGCGCCGCAGCGCGTGAGCTTCTCTTCGAGGCGCTCGAAGCCGCGGTCGAGATGGTAAACGCGCGAGACCATGGTCTCGCCCTCGGCCGCCAGGCCCGCGATGACGAGCGAAACTGAGGCCCTGAGATCCGTCGCCATCACCGGTGCACCCTTCAGCCGCGACACGCCCTCGACCTTGGCCGTCTGGCCGGAGAGCGAGATCTTGGCGCCGAGCCGCGCCAGCTCCTGCACATGCATGAAACGGTTTTCGAAGATCGTCTCGGTAATGTGGGAAACGCCGCTCGACCGGGTCATCAGTCCCATGAACTGCGCCTGGAGGTCGGTGGGGAAGCCGGGGAACGGATCGGTGACGATGTCGACCGGCTTGATGCCGGCGCCGTTGCGGACGATGCGGATGCCGTTGTTCGTCTCGCTGATCTCGGCGCCGGCGCGACGGATCGCCTCGAGCGCCGTGTCCAGGAGGCTCGCCTCGGTGTCCTCGAGAATGACGTCGCCGCCCGCCATGGCGACGGCCATGGCATAGGTTCCCGTCTCGATGCGATCGGGCAGCACGCGGTGACGGGCGCCCGAGAGCGAGCGCACGCCCTCGATGGTGACGGTGCTCGTCCCCTGCCCGCTAATCTTCGCGCCCATGGCGTTCAGGCATTTGGCAAGGTCGACGACTTCGGGCTCGCGTGCGGCATTGCCGAGCACGGTCGTGCCGTTGGCCAGCGTTGCCGCCATCATCAGCACATGCGTCGCGCCGACGGAAACCTTCGGGAACACGTAGCGCGCACCGATGAGCCCGCCTGCCGGTGCGGTGGCGTTGACGTAGCCGCCATCGATCTCGATATTGGCGCCAAGTGCTGCCAGCCCCTCGATGAAGAGATCGACCGGACGCGTTCCGATGGCGCAGCCGCCCGGCAGAGACACCCGCGCCTTGCCTTCGCGGGCCAGCAGCGGCCCGATGACCCAGAAGCTCGCGCGCATTTTCGAGACGAGTTCATAAGGCGCCGTCGTCGAAACGATGTTGCGGCTGGTGAAATGAACCGTGCGGGCATAGCTCTCGCCCTGGCGCTCGCGCCGGCCATTGACGGAAATGTCGGCACCATGATTGCCCAGGATGCGGATCAATTGCTCGACATCGGCCAGATGCGGGACGTTTTCGAGCGTCAGCGTGTCGTCGGTCAGGAGCGACGCGATCATCAGCGGCAAGGCGGCGTTCTTCGCGCCGGAGATGGGGATCACCCCGTGGAGTTCGTTTCCGCCTACAATCCTGATGCGATCCATGAGACCTCTCGAACGGGCGCTGCCCGCCTTTCTGGAAAATCGATGCCGATCCGGCATTGTTGAAGGGCGTCTCTTTAGTGGAGATGCGGTGAAATTAGAAGTGCCTTGAAAGGCGGGGGTGCAGGGAAAGCGTGGACCCGGACGGCCCCGCCTGCCGCCGGTTGCAGGACCTAATCTTCCGATTCGTCCGTTTTTGCGGCAGGCAGTCCGGATGTCTCGTCCGCAGCACCCGCCCGGCGCGCACGCATCTGCTGCTTGCGCCGCTGGAGATTGTCGCGCAGGTTCTTCGCCAGACGCAGCCGCCTCGCCTCGGCCTCGCTCGAATGCCCTGCGCCCTTTGCCCGCCCCGGCACATGCTTATTGTTATCGTCGCTCTGCATGGCCATCCATTACCGCAAAACCAGGACCTTCGGAAGCGGCAAGCCGGCCGGAGGAGAGCGAAATCGGGGAAAACCGCGAAGCTGCTTCCGAGCCGGTCCGTGCCGCAACAGGCCGCAATGGAAGAGCTTGAGCGCCCAGGACCGCGTGAGCCCGCCACCTTCCCGGCGCAGCCCGCCCAAAAACTTCGAAATGCGGCTTGCGCTCTCCCTCAAGCTATGGCAATAGGCCCCTCGCCTGATGCGGCTTGTCACGAAGCGCCGCCGGATGCTGCTATAGCTCAGGGGTAGAGCACTCCCTTGGTAAGGGAGAGGCCGAGAGTTCAAATCTCTCTAGCAGCACCATCATTTCCCCCGGAAAACACTCTTTTTTTGAGCTTTAAGGCTAGCCGGCGAAGCCGGGATGGGAACGCAGCGGCATCCCGCCGCGTCCCCATCGGAGCTACTTCACCTCGGTGACGGTCAGCTTGCCGTCGACGCGTTCGGCAACGAATTCGATCTGGTCGCCTTCCTTCAGCTTCGACAGCAGGGCTTCGTCCTTGACCCTGAAGACCATCGTCATGGCAGGCATCTCGAGAGCCTTCAGGTCCTCATGCTTCAGCGTGACCTTCTTCGCTTTGGCATCGACCTTCTTGACGGTACCTTTGGTGAAGTCGCCGGCGATGGCGCCGTAGGCCGTGCCGAGAGCGAGGGCGAAGGCGAGCGTGAACTTGACAGTCGTTTTCATGTGAGACCCTTTCCTGAGGATTTATTTCCGTGCGGCAGTCACGTCGCGGTGCATGCCCGCGTCGTAGTGACCCGGCACCAGGCACGCGATCTTGAAAGCGCCGGCATTGGTGAATTTCCAGACGATCTCGCCCGACCTTCCGGGGGCGAGACGGATCGGTTGGTTGAAGATCGTCATGCGCCATCATCCGTGTTTGGAGTGCTTCGGCGTGATCCGGGTCTTTGCGTCATCGGCCCTGGTCCAGTCCGGAAGCCCGCCCGTCCATTCCCAGGCCTGCGTTCCGGGCGGGTTTTCGTACCAGCCGGGATCGGAGTAATCGTCCGCCGAGATGCCCTCGCGCACCTTGACGACGGAGAACATGCCGCCCATCTCGATCGGCCCGTGCGGACCCCAGCCGGTCATCATGGGTATGGTGTTTTCGGGAAGCTCCATTTCCATCTTGCCCATGTCGGACATGCCGGCCGTACCCATCGGCATGTATTCCGGGTGGAGCTTCCGGATCTTTTCCGCGACCTCCTTCTTGTCGACGCCGATGAAGGTCGGGATGTCGTGTCCCATGGCGTTCATCGTGTGGTGCGACTTGTGGCAGTGGATCGCCCAATCGCCCGCGTATTTGGCGTCGAATTCGTAGGCGCGCATGGCGCCGACCGGAATGTCGATGCTGACCTCCGGCCAGCGCGCCTCCGGTCGGACCCAGCCGCCGTCGGTACATGTGACCTCGAAGTCGTAGCCGTGCATGTGGATCGGGTGGTTGGTCATGGTGAGATTGCCGACCCGCACGCGCACGCGGTCGTTCCTGGAAACGACCAGCGGGCTGATGCCCGGGAAGATGCGGCTGTTCCAGCACCACATATTGAAGTCGGTCATTTCCATGACACGCGGCACGTAGGAGCCCGGCTCGATGTCGTAGGCGTTGAGCAGGAACACGAAATCCCGGTCGACCGGCATGAATTTCGGGTCCTTGGGGTGGATCACGAAGAAGCCCATCATCCCCATGGCCATCTGCACCATCTCGTCGGAATGCGGGTGGTACATGAAGGTGCCCGACTTCACGAGATCGAACTCGTAGACGAAAGTCTTGCCGGGCGGGATGTGCGGCTGCGACAGCCCGCCGACGCCGTCCATGCCGGATGGCAGGATCATGCCGTGCCAGTGGATCGTCGTCGGCTCCGGCAGCTTGTTGGTGACGAAGATGCGGACCCGATCGCCTTCGACCGCCTCGATCGTCGGACCCGGCGACTGGCCGTTATAGCCCCAGAGATAGGCGGTCATGCCCTCCGCCATTTCGCGCTCTACCGGCTCGGCGACGAGATGGAACTCCTTGACGCCGCTGTTCATCCGGTGGGGTGCGGTCCAGCCGTTGATGGTCACCACCGGGTTGTAGTCGGGCCCGGAGGAAGGCCGGACGGGGCCTTGCGTATCCGCCGTCTCCATGAATGCCGCCTCCGGCAGGCCCATATTCGACGTTTTCGCCCAGGCGGCGGTGGATACCAGTGCGGCGCTCGCGCCGAGTAACTGTCGTCTGTTGAACATTTTGCGTGCCTTTCTCATTCGCCGTTTTCGGCGGCCGCCGCGACCTCGGTTTCGCGGGAAGCCGCGCCCCCGCCGTAGATCGCCGGAGCCAGATCCGCCTCGGCCAGCCAGAAGTCGCGCTTGGCATCGATCGCGAGCAGGATCGCATTGACCTTCTCGCGGCTGTGGGCGAGCAGTTCGAAGGGGCTGGTGATCATCCCGTTGTAGGTGAGGAGTGACTGTTCCTCGATTTCGGTGCGCAGCGGCACGACGCTGCTGCGGTAGTGCCGGGCGATGTCGTAGTTGGCGCGGTAGGCCTGATAGGCCGAGCGTGCTTCCGAGCGGACATTGACGGCCTTCTCGGCAAGAAGGTTCGCCGCCCGCATATAGGCGAGCTCGGCCTTGCGCATGCGCGCTTTGCCGCTGTCGAAGATGGGAATGACGAATTGGAGATCGGCCCGGCCCGTCGTCTCCGACGAGATGTCGCCGTCCTCCTTTGCCCGCTCGGTCTCAAAGCCGGCGAGGAGGTTGAGGTCGGTGACGTAGCGGGTGGCCTCGGTCAGATTGTAGGATCTGGCCGTCGCCTCCAGGTCGAGCTTCGCAATCTGGAGATCGACCCGCCGCCGCAGAGCTTCCGCCTCGACCTGGTCGCGCTTCATCCGACCCTTCGGCAGGGAAGCCAGCCGGTTCGGCACCTGGAACTTGACGTCCGAACCCCAGAGGCCCATCAGCCGCGTCAGTTCCTCCTTGGCCAGACGCGCCTGGAGCCGCGCCTTGGCCCCCTCTCCCGCCAGTTCGGCGTAGAAGACATGCTCGCGGGCCTGCGCCCCCTTTGTCATGGCCCCGCTCTCGCCGAGCTTTTCGGCAAGCGCGGACGCTGCGTCGGCCGCCGCCTGCGCCCGGTTGAGCTGGCCCACCGTTTCCAAAGCCGCTACGGCATTGATCCAGGCGCGCCGCGTCTCGGAAGCAAGCTGCAAGGTGCGCGAAGCGGCATCCAGCTGCGCCTTCCGGAACTCGGTGTCGGCGAGCGCGATATTCCTGTCGCGCGTGACGAGCGCAAGAATATTGGAGACGATCGCGCCCTCGACCGTCCGGAATGCCATAAGCCCCGGCGTGCCGATGCCCGTCAGCCCGACACCCACGGTCGGGTTGACGAGCATCGTCGCCTGCCAGGCGTCGGACGCCGAATCGCCGAGATCGGCATAGGCCGCCTGCAGCCCCTTGTTGTTGAGCAGCGCGACCTGGACTGCCGTCTCGACGTCGATCGACTTCTTCGCCATCAGCGCCTTCACCCGCTTGGAGACGGATCGAGCCTGTTCCTGGTTCTGCACCCACACGGTCTGCTTGCCGGCCGCTTCGGCCGTTGTCGCCGCGACGAGGGAAAATCCGGCATTCTTGACTGCGTACTCGCCAGCCGTAACGCAGCCGCCGAACACCAGCGGCAGTGAGAGCGTCGCCGCCAGCTTCATCTTTACTATGGTCATGACGCGCCCCCCTTTGGGGCTTGCGCGTCGTTCAGCTGGCGCCACGGCTTGGGATCGACCGGATTCCGGTTGGTGTAAGCCGAGACCACACCCGAATAGGCAGCGGGCCGCACGCCCGTATCGCTGGCCGGGAGTTCGCCCGAGGCGATCACATCGGGAGGCAAGGTGGCGGCGCAACCGCTCGCAAAAAGCGGCAGGACGGCCACGAAAAGCAGATGTTTCATGGATTTATCCGAATAGGAGATTGCGGCAGCGCTCGAGAGCAAGGCTTGCTCGCGAACACGCGTTCGACCCGTCAAGCGGACGGGCGCATCCTATTCAGGCGCTTGGGGGGCGGTGCAGCAGCGGCAATGCGCCCGTGGTCCCGGCCTCGTCGACGAATTCCCGGACGGGGGATATGCGGGGTCTGCCAATAGTGTCGGTCGCCGCCAGAATCGCCATGCCGGCACAAACGTCTTTACAGCATTGCTGCTTCGCGGGCTTTTCGTCGCCTGCGGCAGAGGAGTCCTGATCGCCGTGCGAATGCGCGCCGCTCGCCATATCGGAATGATCGCCCGGCTGCGCGATTTCAGACTGGGACCAGTCGCCGTGCATGGCTGCGGAGGAACTCGGCAATGCATATGCCGCCAGTGACACGAAAATCACCAGGCGGAACAGAATCAAAAGCTTCTGCGTCGTGATTCGAAGCATGCCCATGTTCAATGCCTATCATCGGGCCCAAAATTTTCAATCTTCAGCTCACGTTGACGCGCAAGGCGCATCGAGTGTGGCGCGGCCACAACGGGCGAACTTCGCCGCTGCAACCCGATTTTCAAGTTCTAGGGCTTACAACGATGGCAAGGTCAATCGGAAAAATTTCAGGGAAGAGAAGCAATTGAAAGCCTCAGGTGGCGTGGCATGCCCGCCACGGTCAGGAGATTGTTAACCATATTCTCCGTTCCTCGGGGAACAGTCCGACCGGCGCCACAGGAATAACTCTATTCCGCGGTCTTTCGCACGTGCAACCAAGCAACGGTCGGAGAAGGTGGACATGATCAAATCGGGTCTCGGCGTCACTGTCGCGGTTCTCGCGCTGTCCATCACAGTCAGCGGCATCCTGCATTTTGCGCTGTCCAGCTATCGCCCGGAGGCGAATGCCGCCGTGTCGCACGAAATCACCTCATCGATACCACGATGAAAGCGGCCGCCTTGTCAGGCGCAAAGATCGCCTGGGGACATGCGTCATGAAACGCGGCGACGTTGCTCCGGGCCGAAATCTCCCAGCTGAGCCAGAAGTTCGTCGCAGGAACACTTCTTCGTGTCCATCAGGTCGAGAATGCGCTTGGCGGCCCTGTTGGCCTCCACACCATCCCTGCCGACATTGTGCAGAGCGCACCAGATATCGAGCGCTCCGCGCATGACGTCCACGTCATCCGGAGAATAGGCCTGACGCACGAACCCCTCCCAAGGTGTACCTCAACGACCTCATCATGGGGCAATCGGGGGGAAATTCAAGGAAATAGTGAGGTACCGCAATAAGTCATATGATTGAGGGATTGGAAGCCGCAGACGCCGGCTTCTTCCCGCGTCACACCCGTACGGATTGCTCCACGAAATCCTCGCTGCCGAAGAATTTCAGATAGCGCGAGACTTCGGCCGGATCTCCCGTCGCCTTGCGCGGGTTGTCCGAGAGCTTGACGGCCGGGCGGCCATTGGCCTCACTGACCTTGCATACGATGGAGATCGGGTTGAGGCCCTTGATTTCGGTCGGAGCGCAGCCGGCGAAATCATTTGTGAGGTTGGTTCCCCAGCCGAAGCTCATGCGCACGCGCCCTTCGAAGTGGCAGTAGGTCTTGATGATCGTGTCGACGTCGAGGCCGTCGGAGAAGATCAGGAGCTTCTCCCGTGGGTCTCGGCCCATCTTCTTCCACCAGGCGATGATCTTCTCGCCTCCCTCGATGGGCGGGGCGCTGTCCGGCCGGAAGCCGGTCCAGTCCGCCACCCAGTCGGGCGCATCCCTGAGAAACGCGGCCGTCCCGAACGCGTCCGGGAGCACGATCAGGAGGTTGCCGCCATAGAGCTGGTTCCAGTCCTGCAGAACCTTGTAGGGCGCGGCCGCAAGCTCGCGGTCGTTGCGGGCAAGCGCCGCGGCCACCATCGGCAGCTCGTGCGCATTGGTGCCGACCGCCTCCAGATCGTTGTCCATTGCCAGCAGCACGTTACTGGATCCCGTGAAGGACGGGCCGATGCCTTCCTTGAGCGCCTCGACACACCAGCGCTGCCATAGGAAGCTGTGCCGCCGGCGCGTGCCGAAGTCGGAGATGCGCAGGTTCGGATGCTCGCGCAGCTGCTCGACCTTCGACCACATCTTGGCCTTGGCGCGGGCATAGAGGACGTCCAGCGTGAACGGGCCGAGCCCTTTCATCGCCGCGCGCGAGCGCAACTCGTTGATGATCGCGAGCGCGGGGATTTCCCACATCGTCGTCTCGGCCCAGCGGCCACGGAACGTCAGTTCGAACTGGCCGTCACGACGCGACAACTCGTATTCCGGAAGGCGGAATTTTGCGAGCCAGGCCAGAAATTCCGGCGAGAAGATCTGCGTGCGGCCATAGAAGCTGTTACCCGCGAGCCATATCATTTCTTTCTTGGTGAAGCGCAGGCCGCGCGCGTGGTCGAGCTGGTCGCGCAGTTCCTGCTCGTCGATCTCGTCGGCAAGGCGTACCGTCTTCGTGCGGTTGATCAGCGAAAAGGTCGCGTCCACGCCCGGATAGAGCTGCCAGATCATCTGCAGCATCAAAAGCTTGTAGAAATCCGTATCCAGCAGGCTGCGGACGATCGGATCGAGCTTCCAGGTATGGTTATAGACCCGTCGCGCGATATCGGTCTTTGGCATCTGCAATACGCTCCTCTTGGACCGTCATGACCCGCTCTGTGGCGAGGCGATCGTGGTCGATATCCTAAGTCCGGGCGGGGATGCGGCCGATGCCGTGCTTCCCCGTCCCGGGGCGCCTAGATCAGCCGGACGCCGGCATCGCGCATGCGCAGGGTCATGGCCGCGAGAGAGCCGTTCAGATCGATGCCGCGGCAGGCACCGAGCACCACCGACGTCGAAAAGCCCTGAGCGACCGCATCGAGTGCCGAGAAGCCAACGCAGAAATCGGTAGCCAGGCCGCAAAGCGTCACGCTCTTTATGCCGCGCTCGCGAAGGTAACCGGCAAGTCCGGTCGGGGTCCGGTGGTCGTTTTCGAAAAAGGCGGAATAACTGTCGATCTCGCGGCGGAAGCCCTTGCGTATGACCAGTTCCGCCGAGGTCCATCGCAGGGACGGATGAAAATCGGCACCGAGGCTCCCCTGGACGCAATGCTCGGGCCAGAGCGTCTGCTCTCCATAAGGCATCGCCACGGTCTGAAACGGAGCCTTGCCCGGATGCGTCGAGGCGAAACTCGAATGGTCGGCCGGGTGCCAGTCCTGGGTCAGGACGACATGCGGCGACGCGTCGATGAGGCGATTGACGGCAGGCACGATCTCATCGCCGCCCTCGACCGCGAGAGCACCGCCGGGGCAGAAGTCGTTCTGCAAGTCGATAACGATCAGGGCGTCGTCAGGCATTGCCTCTCGCAATCCGGCCGAGCCGCATCGGCCATCAACAAATCGATCTGGATCACGATGGTTCAGGTCGGATCGACCTAAGTGATGAACGTGATCGATTCTAATAAGTTAGAGCGGGATGCGGGCGGAAAACCGCATACACTTTTCCTCATCCCGCTCCAAGTTAGAGCGGGATGCGGGCGGAAGATCGCATACACCTTTCCTCATCCCGCTCTAAACCAGATCAACCATAGAACGCGCACCGCGGCAAGCACGTTCGGCGCTCGTGACGTGAATCTCGCGGCGAACGGGTGAACCTTATAAAGGTGATTGATTATAAGATCTTAATGCATGCCGGCCGAAAGCGTTCAGCGGCAGGCGCGTCGACACCGGCCAACGCCCGGTGTCGCGCGCCCCAAGGTCAGTTGTTCAAATCGCTGAGATTGTCGGCGACGTTCACGCCGGAATTGACGATACCGATCGGCCTTGCGACGAAATCGAGGAATTTCGTGATGTCGACAGAAGGATGGCGCGAGGCATAGATGACGTCGCGATTCTTGACCGGGAAGGTCTGACCGACGATGAGGCTGTCCGGTTTCGTCATATCGAACCGGTAGACGACCGGATAGCGCCCGACGCGGTCGGCCTTCATGCCCTTGCTCAACAGCTTGTGAAACCGCTCCTGTCCAAGCAGGCTCATGACGATGTCCGGCTCCTCGTAGCGGAAGACGAAGTAACCCTTGGCATCCACCGTCCGGTCCGAGCCGCCGCCCGCGAGCGCCACGGCCTCGAGCAGGTTGAGATCGTTGGCGCCGAATTCGACGCGCTGATTTGCGCGGACCTGGCCGAGCACGGTGAAGGTCCGCGGATCGCGCGTCACGAAGATCTGGTCGCCCGGCTTTACGTGAATGTTTTCCGACGGGCTCTCGATGATCGATTTCAGCAGGACCGTGCCGGTCTTCTTGCCGCGCACCAGGGTCACATAGGTCTCGTAGGGCTGCGCCGATGGGCCGCCCGCCTTCGCGATGACCTCGTTGATCGTCTCGCTGACGAGATTGAGAGGCACGACCGAAGGACGGCCGACGGCGCCGGAGACCGTGACGATGCGCGACGCCGTCGACGTCGACGTCACGATCACATCCGGCTCGACGGCCTTCTGTTTCAAGGCATCGAGGATCGCCTGGCGCGCCTGCTCGAGCGTCAGGCCGGCAAAACGGACCGATCCGACATAAGGAATTGCCGCCTTGCCATCGGGCTGGACGACGAGATCGATGCTCGTCTGCTTCGATTCAGTTGTGGAAAACAGCCCGTCGCTGCCCGCCTCGAAGATCGTCACCTTCAACTGGTCGCCAATGCCGATGACCACCTGACCGACGCCGCCGCCAATGCCGAAGCGGCGGCTGAGGGTTGTGGAAACATATTCGGAAACGAGCCGCGCCGACTGGCCATCGACATCTACAATATCAAATACCGTCGCGTTCCTCCTGCCGATCTCCGAGCCGGACTGGCCGGCATCCGAAACGATATCGGTTGTCAGAGGGCCCTCGCCCGGCACGGCCTGGCATCCCGCAAGCGCGGTACAAAGCAGAAGGGCAGTCACTCGTTTCACTACGACACTCCGTGTTCGGCGCAGCAATGATTCCATACAGATATCTGCGCCGCATTTTCCCGGCAGGGAATCCGCCGGTCTCTGAAAAGCACAAAGGCCGTCCCACAACAAGCCACCTCGCCGCGACAGCCGGCAAAATAATCGCGACTGCGCTCTTCCGGCCATACCGCCTCGATCTTGGTTACGAACCGTCGCGGTAATTGTATTGGACGGATCGCAGGAGACGTATATCTAGCCCTTCGGGGTTGAAAGCTAGGCACTATGAGTTAAAAGCTCACTAATACAGCGCAGGGGATAAACCCGGGGATACCCACAGAGCAGGAATGTCGCCGATTGCAATTTACGTTTGACCTTGCAATGGGCTAAGACAATTTTAACGGCAGTTCAGAGCGTTCGATCTTACATGACGGTTGAAATCATAGGGCGTGCATGCCTTGCCCCGGGAGCGAAATCTCCGCAGGCGCTGTTCAAAATCCTTCGTCAGGGCAAGTGCACCGTGACCCGCGTCCCTTCGGACCGCTGGGACCTTGCGCGATTCTGGCATCCGGTCATGGGCACGCCCGGCAAGACCTATTCGTTTGCCGCCGGCGTCCTCGACCAGATCTACGATTTCGATTCCGCCGTTTTCGGGATGTCGCAGCGCGAGGCCATGTATATGGACCCTCAGCAGCGGGTTCTGTTGCAGCTCGCCTGGCGTGCGCTCGAGGACGCCAATATTTCCGTCGCCTCGCTGCACGGTGAAAACGTCGGCGTCTATGTCGGGGCCTCCAGCCTCGATCACGCCAATCTCACGGTCGACGATCCGGCTGCCGCCGGCCCCTATTTCATGACGGGCAACACGCTGTCGATCGTCTCCAACCGTATTTCCCACGTCTTCGGCCTGAGCGGTCCGAGCATGACCGTCGACACGGCCTGTTCCTCTTCGCTCGTGGCCCTCGATCAGGCGATGCGGGCGCTGAACGCCGGAGAGATCGACACGGCCATCGTCGGCGGCGTCAATATCCTCGCCCACCCGCTTCCCTTCGTCGGCTTCGCCCAGGCGCGCATGCTCTCGCCCGAAGGGCTCTGCCGCGCCTATGACAACGACGGCGCCGGCTATGTGCGCGCCGAGGGCGGCGTCGTCTTCGTCCTGCGCCGCACGGACCGGGCGCAACGCGAGCGCGACCGGAGCTATGCGCGGATCGTCGCCACCGGCGTCAATTCGGCCGGCCGCACCAACGGCATCTCGCTGCCCTCGCGCGAGGCGCAGGCCAATCTGCTGAGGATGATCTACGAAGGCAACGGCATCGACGCCAACCAGGTCGCCTTCGTAGAAGGCCACGGTACCGGCACGAAGGTCGGCGACCCGGCTGAGGTATGGTCCATCGGCACGGTCATCGGCGCGAAGCGCCGGGCTCCGGTGCCGATCGGCTCGATAAAGTCCAATATCGGCCATACCGAGCCGGCCTCAGGCCTGTTCGGGATGCTGAAAGCGGTTCTGGCTCTGGAGAACAATTATCTGCCGGCCTCGCTGCATTTCGAGACGCCGAACGAACAGATCGACTTCGACGGACTCAATGTCCGCGTGACGGCCAATCCGATCGAGCTGCTGAAGGGCAAGCGGGCGCGGCTCGCCGGCATCAATTCCTTCGGCTTCGGCGGCGCCAACGCCCATGTCGTCATCAGCGATCCGGATCCGGCACAGGCGGAAAAGACTGCGACCTCTCCGGCGGGCCACGTGTTTCTCGCAAGCGCCCATACCGCGTCGAGCCTCGAAAACCTGCTCAGAGACTATAAGGCCGCCTTTGCGGGCGCGACGAAGGAAGAGACGCGCGCGATCGTCGCCGCCTCCGGCGCCAACCGGACGCATATGCGCCATCGGTTCGCGGCACGCAGCGATCATCCCGAAGATATCGTCCGGGCGATTGCCAACCACCTGGAAAAGCCCGGCTCCGATATCGGAGAGACGGGCGAAGCGTCAGCGAAGGAAGCAAAGGTCGCCTTCGTCTTCTCCGGCAACGGCTCGCAATGGGCCGGCATGGGTGTCGAGGCGTTCCGCGAGAATCTGCACTTCCGTCAGTCGTTCACCTCGGTCAGCGCCCTTTTCAGGTTCCATTCGGATATCGTTCTCACCGATCTCCTGACCGACCCTGGACTCGACAGGAAGCTCGCGGACACGAAGGTGGCCCAGCCGCTGCTTTTCGCGATACAGGCCGCGCTCTCCGACTCGCTCGTGGCCATGGGCATCAAGCCGACCGCCGTCTTCGGTCATTCGGTCGGCGAAATCGCTGCCGCTTATGCGGCAGGGGCGCTGTCCCTCGTCGACGCCGTGTCGATCGTCGCCAAACGATCGCTGCACCAGGACCTTCTGGCCGGCCAGGGCACGATGGCTGCCGTTATGCTGGGCGAGCAGGCAGCCAAGGCCTTCGCGGCGGAGCGCGGGCTCGACGATGTCTGCGTCGCAGCCATCAACGCTCACAATTCGGTGACGATTTCCGGCCCGGCGAACGAGATTTCGGCGTTCCGCGACGCTGCGCGCAAGGCTAAAATCCCGGTTCAGATCCTCGACATCAATTATCCGTTCCATCATCCGATCATCGATCGGGCGAAAGAGGCGTTTCTCGCCGACATCCCTGATATCGCCCCCCGCCGGACGGAGCTGGCCTATCTGTCGACCGTCACGGGTGCCGCGCTCGACGGGACTGCGCTCGATCCCGACTACTGGTGGAAGAACGTTCGCGAGCCGGTGCGTTTCCAGGCCGCTGCCGAGGCCGCGCTCGATCTCGGCTGCACGCTGTTCATCGAGATCTCGCCGCGTCCCATCCTCGGATCTTACGTCAAGGAGACGATCAAGCAGGCGGCGGTGCCGGCTTCGGTGGTGGCGACATTGCTGCGCGATGCCGGCGAGAACGGCCACGATCCGATCTCGGCATCGATGGCGCGCGCCGTCGCCCACGGTGCCGCCGTCGACCGGTCGCGTGTCTATGGCAAGCGGGACGCATTCATCGAACTGCCCGCGCTGCCTTTCGAGCCGGTAGAGCTGCGACCGGCAGTCACGACCGATGCGACGGATCTCTTCGGACGCTCCGCAAAGCCCTATCGCCTCAACGGCTGGCGCGGCGACCCCAATGCGGGAAGCTGGAAAAACCACGTCGACGCGCATCTCTTTCCCGATCTCGCCGAACACGTGGTCGACGGCAAGGCGATCCTCCCGGGCAGCGGTTTCATCGAAATCGCCGTTTCCGCCGCACAGCAATTTCACGGCAGCGACGAAGTCGAGATCACCAATCTGGAGATCGTCCGCCCGCTCGAACTGAGCGACAACCGCATCATGGAACTCTCGACCATCCTGTCGCCGGAAACCGGCGACATCGAGATCCGGTCGCGCGAGCGTCTCTCGGAGGACGACTGGACGGTGCATGCCGTCGCGCGAAGCCGCAAACCCTTGCCGACGACGAGCAACGGCTGTCCGTCCACCAAAGGCCTGGCGAAGACGGCGACCGTGACGGCGGCCAAGGCCTATGAAACGGCGAAGCAGTTCGGGCTGGACTACGGCCCGCACTTCCAGCTTCTCTCCAAAGCCGTGGCCTATGGCGACCGGCTCATCGACGTCGAGTTGAAGCATCCTCAGGCGTCGGGGCACCCCCACGTCACCTACGCCCTTCATCCGATCTCGGTCGACGCGACCTTCCACGGCCTGGTCGCACTCTTCGACCGTTTCACCGGCGACAGGGGCGGCGCCCCCTATATTCCTGTCCGTTTCGGCTCCGTACGCGTGGTCAATGCCGGCCGGGCGATCACTCGCGCGACGATCGAGATCGAGCGGGTCAGCGCCAACTCGATCAAGGCACGGTTCCATTTCTTCGACGAGACCGGCGTCGCGATCGCACATTTCGAGGATTGCCGCTTCCGCCGTACCTATCTGCGCAAGCACAAGACGCTTGAAGGCCTGTCCTTCCATTATGAGGCAGTTCTGTCCAACGCGGCCGTGCCCGGCACGAAAGTTGCGACGGCCATGCCTGCGACGCTGGCCGAGCCGATAGACGGCGATGGCGTCGACAACGCGACCCTGCTCTTCAACGCGGCCATCTATCGCGCCTGCCAGGAAATTGCCCTGAAGCTCGGCAAGGGGACCGCCACAGTGCGAGCCGACGCGCTGCCCGGGGACTTCGCTTTCCAGTGCTTCCTGACGAGCTGCCTCCTGACGCTGGAGGATGCCGGTCTTTGCGAACATCAGAACGGCAACTGGAAGGTCGCACGGGAATTCACGCTTCCGACCGTGCCGGAGATCCTTGGCGAGCTCTATGGCGACCGCCCCGACCGTGCGGTCGAAGCGGTGCTCGTCAACAACGCCTATGCGGAAGCGCTCAGCCGTCTCGACGCGCTGCTTGCTCCCCTACCTGCAGGTGACGACGCGGCTTCGTTCAATGCCGGTTTCGTCAGCGAAGCGACGCTCGACCATCAGGCCGTGCATTCCGTGGCGAGCCGGTCGCGCATGGACCAGGTGCTTCACACGGTCGAACGCGTTCTCTCGGCGCAACCGGCAGGCGCCCGGCTGCGGCTCGTCGAACTCGGCAGCGTCTCTGCCGGCTTCAGCCGCCGGCTGGCCGATCTCGCGGCGCGCAACGGTGCGGTACTTTCCATTTTCGAGCCGCGCGACAATGCACAACGGGGTCTGGAAATCGCCTTCGAGGAGGATGCGCATGTGCGCGTTCTGAAGAAGAGCGAATTCGCAGATATCGGTCCGTTCGACCTCGCAGTCAGCGCTTCGGACAATCTCTACCAGCTGATCGAAGAGGAGAGCGGGGTGCGCACGGCCCTTCGCTCGATGCTCACCGGAAGCGGGCTCGTCGCGGCCGTAAGCGCGCCGTCGATCTTCGCCGATTTCGCCTTGGGTCTCTCGGGCGGATGGTTCGAGCGCAGCCAGACGGCAGAATTCCCGATCGGCAGGATCGCTGCCGTACCCCATTGGCAGAAGTGTCTCGCAGATCTCGACCTCGGCGACGTGGTCGTGACGGATCGCGAATGCCCGCATGGGAACACCATCCTGATCGAGGCACGGGGCACGGCGGCGGCAGGCTCAGGCGCCGAGCCGGGCGAAGCCGCGACACCCTATCTGCTGATCGAGACTGCCACTGCCCCGAAACCGGTCGCGCCCGGTGGAAGAAGTGCCATTCCCGTCCGGGTGACAGGCGACCTTGCCGCAGACATGGCGACGCTCCGCGCAGCCCTAGAAGCCATGGGCGACAGACCGTTGCGCGCGGTTTTCACGTCTGAGGCGGAGCGCGCCGGCGGCGACGGTTCGGACCTGTTGCAGACGCGCGTATTGGCGCTCAGCGCCTTTGCCGAGGCATTGAAACAGCATCTCGCCGGCGTCGAGCCGGAAGGCGACGACCGGCCGCGCCTCGTGCTCGTGGCCCCGGGCGGCGCTCCCCTGTCAGCCTCGGCAAGCTCCGGGCTGAATTCCGGATTGTGGGCCTTCGCCCGCGTCCTTCAGAACGAATATGAGTTCATCGACATTCATGCGCTCGATGTTGCCGGCGCTGCCGACGTCGCCCGCAAGGATATGCTTGCCGCAGCGCTTTCCCTGCTGACGGTTTCGGGACAGAACCGGGAATGGCTGCTGGACCAGAAGACGGGCCTGCTTTCGGAGCTTCGGGCCGTACCCGGCGCAACGAACAAGGCCGACGGGAAAACCAGCGCATTTGCGGCCGCGACCATTCGCCAGCGCGTCAGTTCGCAGGTTGCAAGCATCGCCTGGGAAGAGGCGAGCGTACCGGAGCCGGGACCCGGCGAGGTGGTCGTCGCCGTCGCGGCAACCGGCTTGAATTTCCGCGACGTGATGTGGGCCATGGGCCTGTTGCCGGAAGAGGCGTTGGAAGACGGCTTTGCCGGGGCGACGATCGGCATGGAACTATCCGGCCACGTGGTCGCCGTCGGCGAAGGGATTGACGATCTCGCAGTCGGCGATGCGGTGATGGCGATCGCCTCCGCCGCCTTCTCGACCCATGCGGTCGTCGCGCGCGCAGGCATTGCCAAGCTGCCCCGAGCGATGAGCCCGGTGGCCGCGGCCACCTTGCCGGTCGCCTTCCTTACCGCCTATTACGCCATTGTCGAACTCGGCCGCATTCAGGCTGGAGAGACGATTTTGATCCACGGTGCTGCCGGCGGCGTCGGCCTCGCCGCGCTCCAGGTCGCAAAGCTCAAGGGCGCCAAGGTCATCGCCACGGCGGGAACGCGCGAAAAGCGGCGCTTCCTGACGATGCTCGGCGCCGATCATGTCTTCGATTCGCGTTCGCTCGGCTTCGTCGACGATGTCCGTTCGGTCACCCGCGGGGAAGGCGTCGACCTCGTGCTCAACTCGCTTTTCGCCGAGGCGATGGAGCAGAGCCTCTCGCTGGTGAAACCCTTCGGCCGGTTCCTGGAGCTCGGCAAACGCGACTATTACGCCGACAGCAAGATCGGGCTCAGGCCGTTTCGCCGCAATGTCAGCTATTTCGGCATCGACGCCGATCAGCTGCTGGTGAATGCGCCGGATCTGACCAGGCGCATCTTCATGGAGATCGGAGCGCTCTTCGAGGAAGGCAAGCTCACGCCGCTTCCCTATCGCGCCTTCGACTACGATGAAATCGGCAATGCCTTCCGGCTGATGCAGAATGCCGGGCATATCGGCAAGATCGTGGTGCTACCGCCTGTTGCCGGCCGGCACGAGGTGACCGCGAAGGCTCTAAGGGGTATGAAGGTCGACCCGGACGGCGTCCATCTCGTCGTCGGCGGCATCGGCGGCTTCGGCCTCGTCGCCGCCAATTGGCTCGTCGAGAAAGGCGCCCGCCGGATTGCGCTTTGCTCCCGCCGGGGACAGGCGGACGCGGAAACGCACGCGATGATCGAGCGCTGGCAAAATGGCGGCGTTGCGGCTTCGGTCCATGCTTGCGACATCACGGATGCCGCGGCCGTGGAGACGCTTCTGGCGACGCTTCGTTCGGAAGCACCACTTCGCTCCGTCGTTCACGCGGCGATGGTGCTCGACGATGCGCTGATCAGCAATCTGAGCCGCGAACGCAACCGGCCTGTCATCGACACGAAAGCCAAGGGCGCGGCGATCCTCGATCGCCTAACCCGTGGTGACAGGCTCGACAACTTCATCCTGTTCTCCTCGGCGACGACGCTGGTCGGCAATCCCGGCCAGGCGAACTATGTCGCCGCCAACGGCTATCTCGAAGGCCTCGCCCGCGCACGGCGCCAGGAGGGCCTGGCAGGGCTCGCGGTCGGCTTCGGCGCGATTGCCGATGCCGGTTACCTGACGCAGAACGCCGACGTCAACGACCTGCTCGCCAAGCGTATCGGCAAAACGGCGTTGAAGGCCCAGGTGGCGCTCGACATGGTGGAGAACCACATCGCCGCGGATCCGGGCACGGTCGACGCGGCCGTCGTGATGATCTCCGAGATCGACTGGACAGCTGCGCGGAATCTGCCGGTCGCTCGCAACGCGCTCTTCGAGGTGATCCTGCGCAGCGCCGATCAGCATGCCACAGGCGCCGAAGGCACGAAGATGGACCTCGTCGCGATGATCGAGGGCAAATCGCCTCAGGAGGCCGAGGACATCCTCTTCGATCTGGTTGCGAGCGAGATCGCCGCCATCCTCCGCGTGTCGAAGGATACGGTCACTCGCGGAAAAATATTGAAGGAGATCGGTCTCGACAGCCTCATGGCCGTTGAACTCGGCATGAGTTTCCAGCAGAACACCGGCTTCGACATGCCTTTGAGCGGCGTCGCGGATAATACCACTGTCGGTGACATTGCACGCAAGCTTCATGAAAAGGTAAGCAAGCGCGATCAGGGCAACGAGAACGAGGCCGGGGACGACAAGCTCGTGACCGAACTTGCGCAACGCCATGTCGGAGCGGACAAGGAAAAAGCACTGAGCCAATGAGCAGCGACGGAAACGACCAGACTTTCCCGAAGATGAACAGCACGCTCAAGGAGAGTCTGCTGGACAGGATGCGGAACACGCATCAATCGTCCGAGCGCAACCGGATGGCGCGCTCGGAGCGGGAGCTGCCGCCGGCTCCGCGTCGCCAGCAGGCGCGTTTCGAGGATCTGCCCGAATATAAGCAGGTCCTTACCCAGAAGATCGCCAGCGAGCAACTCGGCATCGCCAACCCGTTCTACCGGCCGCATCAGACGGCGGCCGGTGCGACGACGATGATCGATGGCCGCAAGCTGATCAACTTCGCCTCCTACGACTATCTCGGGCTCAACCGGCATGCTCACGTCCTCGAGCGTGCGCGCGAGACGATCGCCGGCTTCGGGATTTCCGCGTCGGCAAGCCGCCTCGTCGCCGGCGAACGGCCGCAGCATGTGGAGCTCGAAGAAAAGATCGCGCAATTCTACGGCGTCGATGCCGCCGTCTGTTTCGTAAGCGGCTACCTGACCAATGTCGCCGCAATCAGCTGCCTGATGGGGCCGAAGGACCTCGTCATCCACGACGAGTTCATCCACAACAGCGCGCTCGCCGGGATCAAGCTTTCAGGCGCGGCACGCCGCTTCTTCAAGCACAACGACACCGCGGATCTCGAACATGTGCTGCGCACCGTCGCCGGTGACTACCGGCGCATCCTGGTCATCGTCGAGGGCATCTACTCGATGGACGGCGACGTCGCCAATCTGCCGGCGCTTCTGAAGCTCAGGGCCGAATACGGCTTCTGGCTGATGGTCGACGAGGCGCATTCGCTGGGAGTCCTCGGCCGGCACGGCAGGGGCCTCGCCGAACATTTCGGGGCCGATCCGCACGAAGTCGACATCTGGATGGGAACATTGTCGAAGACCACGTCGAGCTGCGGCGGCTACATAGCAGGAAGCGCCGCTTTGGCGGCCGTCCTGAAGGCATCTGCCGGCGGCTTCGTCTATAGCGTGGGCCTCGCGCCCGTGCTTGCCGCATCCGCGGTCGCCAGCTTCGACGTGCTGGCAAGCGAACCGGAACGCACGGCGGCGGTGAGACGCAACGGCAGCCTTTTCCTGAAGCTGGCCAAGGAGGCCGGCCTCGACACGGGGCTGAGCGGCGGCTTTTCGGTCGTGCCCGTGATCGTCGGCGATTCGCTGCGCGCCGTCCAGCTTTCGAACGACCTGCTCGCCGCAGGCGTCAACGTGCTGCCGATCATCCACCCGGCGGTGCCGGAAGGACAGGCGCGCTTGCGCTTCTTCATCACCTGCGACCACACGGAGGAACAGATCCGCCGCACCGTCACATTGACGGCCGAACGCCTGAAGGATCTTACCGACCGCAATTTCGGGCTCGGCGGCGTCGATATCGAGAAGATGCTGAGTGCGCTCTCGGCGCGCTGACCACGAGCCGCCGCAAGCGGGCGGCCAACGGGTGCGTCCATGACACATGTGATCATCACCGGCGGCTCGAGCGGAATAGGCCTCGCGGTCGCCTCGATCTACGCGGCCCGGGGAGCGAGGCTCTCTCTTGTCGCACGCTCGCGCGACCTTCTGGAACAGGCAGCACAGAAGCTGGTGGCCGAACACGGCCTCGAAGCCGAAGCGGTCCGCATCGAGGCCGCCGACGTCTCCAAAGGAGAGGAGATCGAGGCCGCGATCTTGCGCTGTGTGGAGACGTTCGGACCCTGCGACGTTCTCGTGACCTCGGCAGGCGTCGTCGAACCGGCGTCCTTCGAGGCGATGCAGGGCGCGGCCTTCCAGCGACAGATGGAAACGAACTTTTCGGGCACGGTGCATGCCGTGCGCGCCGTTTATCCGGACATGAAGGAGCGGCGCAGCGGCCATATTCTGATGGTCTCTTCGGGCGCCGGCCTGATCGGAATCTACGGCTATACGGCCTACTGCGCCTCGAAGTTCGCCCTCGGCGGCTTCGCCCAGGCATTGCGCAGCGAAGCACGCGTCCACAACGTCGGCATATCGATCTGCTTTCCACCCGATACCGTGACGCCGCAATTCACGAGGGAGCTTGCCGCCCGGCCGCAGGAGGCCAGCCTGATCATGGGAACCGTCCGCCCATGGACGGCCGAGGCGGTTGCGCGAAAGATCGTCGACGGGATCGACCGGCGGCGATTCGAGATTTATTTCGGCGCGATCTTATATCTTCTCGGCCGCTTCGGGCCGGCGGTCAGGCCTTTCCTCAATTGGTGGTTCGATCGGGCGATCGCGCGCAACAGTGGACTGTGACGGCGGCGCCCCCGGCCATGCTTGTGCCAGCCAATATTAGGCTTTAGAGCACTTCCAGGAAAAGTGTGTAACGGTTTTCCGTCCGGAAGAGCGTTGGATCAAATGGTTAGAGCATTTCAGTGTTTCCATGAAACATTGAAATGCTCTAAGTGTCGGGAGAAGCCTTCTGCCGAGGCGGCGACGGTGAAATGGCTCAAAGGTATCGGCTTGGCGCTCATTCCCTTCCACCTGCACGACTACCCGATAGCCTTGACCCTCGGGTGCTACCTGCTGTCCTGCGCGGTGATCTTCTATACCGACCGGTTCGCCCTTCCGGCGCGCGAACGCAGGAAGAATGCACCGAAATACGGGCGCTATCAGGACAGGATCGACCGTCTCGCCCGGCTGCCGGTCATCGCGCTCGTCTTTGCCGGCTTCTTCGCGATCTCGTGGCGGCCCCTCTATGCCGCCGCCGGCACGATGAGCTTCTTCATCATTTTCACCGGCATTTCCCGCGCGAAGTTCAAGTTCATCCGCGAGCCGCTGGTCTTTTCCGATATTGCCCTGGTCGCGGATGTCTTCAAGTACAAGACGATCTTCTATGCGAGCTCGCTGAACGTCGTCTTCTGGATCGTCGCCTTCCTTTACGTGTTCGGCGTATCGGCGCTTTACATGTATTTCGAGCCGACGATCCTGCCCGAAAGAAGCAGGCTCTTCTGGGTTCTGATGATGGTGGGGATCGCCGCCGGACCCTGGGGCCTGTTGTTTTACGGGCCGGTGAACCGCCCGACGGCCGCTCTCGTGCAAAGACTGGTGAAGGCGATCAACGTCAAGATGAACACGGTGCGTTTCGGTACCTTCGCTTCCGTCGTCTTCCATTTCATCATCTGGCTCGGCGTCAAGCGCGACAAGATCGTCGCTGAATTGTCGGAAATACTGCGCGCCGCGGTACACGACCTCATCGGCCACGAGGAGGCCCCGCTGATCGTCGTATGGCAGTCGGAGTCCTTCATCGACATGCGGCATTTCGGTGTCGATTCGATCAAACTTCCGACGGTCGACCGGTTGCGCAAGCAGGCGGTGCAATGGGGGCGTTTGAGCAATGTCTTCGAGGGCGGCTACACGCTGCGCACCGAATTTGCCGTCCTGAGCGGCCTCGTGCCCGACGACATCCACGTCGATGCCAGCTATCCCTATCTCCGTGCCGCGCACTATGCCGATGTCGTCTGGCCCGGAAAGCTCAAGCGCGCCGGCTGGCGCACGCATTTCATTCATCCCTATGACCGGACGTTCTTCCTGCGGCACAAGGCGATGCCCCTCCTCGGATTTGAGAAGCTTACCATGCTCGATGCCTTCGACCATAAACCGGAGCGCGACGGGCTTTATGTCTCGGACGCCACGCTGGCAGCCCGCGTGCTCGCCGAAGTCGAGAAGCTGCCGGAAGAGGAGAGCGGCTTTTTCTTCGTCGCCTCGATGGCCAATCACGGGCCCTGGGAACCGGGGCGTGTCGGCACGCTCACCAATCCCGTCGATATCTACCTGGCGATCCTCGAGCAGTCTGACGCTGCGTTGAAGCAGCTGATCGACGGCCTCAACAAGCTCGACCGGCCGGTCTGGTTCGTCTTTTACGGCGACCACGCGCCCCTTCTGAAATCCTTCGCGGATCCCTTCCCCGATCCCCGCACGGATTATTTCATCGTGCCGCTCGCCAAGGCGCGCACTGCGGCCCACAGCCCGAAGCGAGCGAAGGACGAGGATCCCTGGAACCTGCTCGGCTCCATGCTGAAGCACGCCAATCTGCACAAGGACGCGCTGCAATAGCAGCGTCTTCCGGAAATCCGCCCGATGACAGCAGATACGACCTTCGATCCCGCGCCGCCAAGAACCTTCCTGTTCCTGCAGGGCCCGGCGTCGCCGGTCTTCGCCAAGGTCGCCGGGCATCTCGAAGCCCTGGGCCATTGCTGTCTGCGCATCAACCTCAATCCCGGCGACCAGATATTCTGGCGACGCCGGGGCGCCCATAACTACCGCGGCTCGTCGGCGCGGTGGCCGGCCTATGTCGAGGCCTTCATCCGCCGCCACACCGTAACCGACCTCGTCCTGCTCGGCGAAGAGCGCCCCTATCACCGGACCGCCACAGCTGCGGCGCGAAAAGCCGGCATCCGCGTCTTCGTGGTCGAGATGGGCTATCTCAGGCCGGACTGGCTGACTCTCGAGCGCGGCGGCATGTCGTCCAACTCGCACTTTCCGGTCGATCCCGCGCAAATCCTGCGCGCGGCATCGGGTTTGCCCGAGCCCGACTGGCAGCGGCGCTACGGGCAGAGCTTTCTTGCAGAGGCTGCATACGACCTCCTGTACAACCTGCCGAACGTGTTTTTCTCTTTCCTCTTTCCCGGCTACCGCCGGCACGGAATCTTTCATCCGCTCGCCGAATATGCCGGGTGGATCCGGCGGCTGGCGGCCGGCAAAGGCGAGCAGCGGCGCGCGGATGCGTTGATCCGCTCGTTTTCGGCGAAAAATGCGCCGTATTTCGTCTATCCGCTTCAACTTGAAACAGACTTTCAATTGCGTGCGCATTCACCCTTCCGCAGCCAGCGGGAAGCGATCGACGGCATTCTTGCCTCTTTCGCGCGACATGCGCCGGCAGGAACCAGTCTCGCCATCAAGGTGCACCCGCTCGACAACAGCCTGATCCCCTGGCGCAGGATCGCCTCGGACAAGGCCGCCTCGCTCGGTGTCGGCGACAGGGTCCTCTATCTCGACGGCGGCAATCTCGATTCGCTTACGCAGCACAGCTGCGGAATGGTAACGGTCAACTCCACCGCCGGATTGCATGCTCTGAAGCAGGGCAAGCCCGTTAAGGTCCTGGGGACGGCCGTCTTCGACATTGCCGGTCTCACCGACCAGCAGCCGCTCGACGCGTTCTGGACGGCGCCCGAAGCCCCGGATCCGGTGCTGAGCGGGGCAATGTTCAGGCTGATGGCCGCTTCGATCCAGGTGCGCGGGAACTTCTATTCCCGTGCGGGTACGGATGCCGGCGCCAAGGCGATCGCGGAGCGGCTGCACCGCAACGACGTCAATGAACCGGGCGCCTTCGTCGACCCGCCGCCCCGGCAAAAGCCGGCGAAAATCAGCGAAGATCAGGCGACGCCGGCACGCAGCAGATCGTGAATGTGCAGGATGCCGGCCGGCGCGCCCGCTTCGTCGACGAGGAACAGCACGGTGACCTTGTGGTCCTGCATGAATTCCATGGCGGCGCTGGCAAGGACATCACCCTTGATCACCCGCGGATTGCGCGACATCACCTCTTCGACGGGTTGCGCCAGGAGGTCGCCCGTCATGTGACGGCGCAGGTCGCCGTCGGTGATGACGCCGACCAGCTTGCCGCTTTCATCTTTTATGCCGACGACGCCGAAGCCCTTGGCCGACATTTCGATGACCGCCTCGCTCATCGGGCGACCTACGGAGAGCAACGGCATCTGCCCGGTGCCATGCGCCAGCTCCTGAACCAGGCGCAACTGCGCGCCCAGCTTGCCGCCCGGATGGAAGGTCTTGAAATCCTCGGCCGAGAAGCCGCGCCGCTCCAGGAGCGCGATCGCCAGAGCATCGCCGACGGCAAGCTGCAGCATGGCCGAGGTCGTCGGCGCCAGGCCGTGCGGACAGGCCTCCGGCACCTTCGGCAGCACGAGGGCGATCTCGGAATTGCGTGCAAGCGTGCTCTCGCGGTTCGAGGAGATCGAGATGATCGGCACTTTGAAGCGCTTGGCGTAGGTCAGCATGTTGGCGAGTTCCGCCGTTTCGCCCGACCAGGAGAGCAGCACCAGCGCATCCCGGGCGGTGATCATGCCGAGGTCGCCGTGGCTTGCCTCGGTCGGATGGACGAAATAGGCCGAGGTGCCGGTGGATGCGAGCGTGGCTGCAATCTTGCGGCCGATATGCCCGCTCTTGCCGACGCCGGAAACGACGACCCGGCCATCGCCGTCGCCCATCAGTTCGACCGCATCGACGAGGGCGGCCGCGAAGGCTTGGTCGCCGGTCAGATGGTCTGCAAGGGCCTTGATGCCGTTCGAGGCAGTCGTCAGCGTCCTCCCGATCGACTCCAGCACGGTGCCACCGGCATGCGCATCCGCCGTCGCGTGTCTCACACCCATCATCGCCCCCTGTAGGGCACCTCCGGGAAAAGTGTGTCACGGTTTTCCGCCGGAAGTGCGTAGCAAAAAAACGGCCTCGTCAGCGGGCCGCAGCAAGATAGAGGCCAGATAGGCTCTTTTCACGGACAAACCAAGTCATTCGGCGGCCATTTGTACCAAACCGGCGACTTTTCGGGACCGTCAGGTCAGCCGATGCGCTTTTCGGCCGAGGTCTCGGGGGGGAGGACTCCGCTGGCGGCAAACTCGGCGAGCGTCATCGAATCGAGGATGGACGACATCGCGTCACGCACCGAGGTCATCGAGATGCGCACCCGGCAGGTCTCCGGATCATTGCAGTCATCGCACATTTCATAGGCCGTGCGACTGGCGCAGCGTATCGGCGCCAGCGGGCCGTCGAGCGTCCTTATGACATGGCCGATGCGAATCTCGGAGGCCGGTCGCGACAGGGAATAACCACCGCCGGGCCCTTTCTTCGAGCGCAGCACGCCGGCGTTGCGCAGTTCCAGAAGTATGGTGTCTAAAAACTTCTTCGGAATGTTGTTGCGCTGCGCGATTTCGGTGATGAAGGCAGTCTGCCCGGGTGGAAGCCGTGCCAGGTCGACCAATGCTTTCAGTCCGTATTTTCCCTTCTTCGTCAGCATTCGAGCCAATTCTCCCCGATCCCGCAGAATCGCCGGATCCGCCCTCGGATACAATCTTGTCCTGGCATAGCACAAGAATGCGCTGCCAACACACAGCTATAGTCGACAACCGGGAGATGACGGGCAATCAAGACGCAAGGAGCGGGAGCGCGCGTATATTACGCTCGCATCCCGCCCGCGGTCCTGAAACGATAATGGGGACTAAAGCACTTCCAGCGAAACTGTGCAGCGGCGTTCCGTCGGGAAGTGCGTACTCTTGAGAGTATTCGGTTCTGAAGCAGTTCGACTTCTGCCCTCACGCGGCGGCAATGCCGGGTGGCCGGCTGGTAAGATTCCGCCCGCCCTGGGCGGAAAGGAGCCGGCCAATGGCCGCGCGTGCTTCATCGACCGAACGGAAGCGCTGAGCGTCCAGGTCCCAGACGTGATACTTGACTGCCAGGAACTTCAGACGGTCTTGGTCAGGAACGACGACTCCGACGGCTTCGCCACCATATTCGATAACTTGCTTGCTCATGTAAATAACGCTCCTCCGCACCCACGGGCGCGGATAATTCAATTCTCGGCAAAGGATGAACTCGGTAAGTTTGAACGGTCACATTCGGCGAAGTTGGCGAATGAGACCTTTAACCGTTGCACGACAATGGGAACGTGAGCCGCAGAAAGCGGCGGTCGAGAATTCGAACATGTCACTCTCCTTTGGCTGGCCCGGCACAAGACGCCAGGCGCTCATGAACAAATCGAAGCGGAATCCTTCCGCCTCCCACGATGGCAAACTAAAATAATCTACCAATTTCGTCAACTGAAGAAACGAGAACGCGAAAAATAATTCCCCATCTCGTTTCCGTAGCTGCCGTCTCGGCAAATCCGTTCGCCTGTCCGGGCTATCTCGCTATCTAGGTAGCGCCGAATCGCCGTGCAAGGGACGGGTCGAATATAGGCAGTCATTTCCGACGAAAAAGGGGCAGCCCCCGGAGAGGCTGCCCCTTTGCCGCGATCGACACGGCGGCATCAGCAAAAGCGCGGACGGTGTTCCGCCCGCATCCGTCAACGGCGCGAGGCCGTCAGGCCGTCGGCGTTTCCGCCTGCTGCCCGGTGGAGCGAGCGGCTTCCCGCTCCTTCCACCAGCGGCTCAGGAACAGCAGGATCGGGCCGCCGATATAGATGGACGAAGTCGTGGCGACGATGACGCCGAAGATCATCGGCCATGCGAAGCTCTGCACCGCCTCGCCGCCCCAGATCGCCATCGGCACCAGGGAAAGCGCCGTTGCAGCCGAGGTGAAGATGCATCGCGCGATCACCTGGTTGATGCTCATGTCGATGAGATCGGAGAACGGCATCGATTTGTACTTGCGCAGGTTTTCGCGCATGCGGTCGTAGACCACGACCTTGTCGTTCACCGAATAGCCGATCATCGTGAGCAGTGCTGCGATCGCGGTCAGGTTGAAGTCGATGCCCGTAAGCGCGAAGAACCCGACGGTCTTGGTGATGTCGAGCAAGAGCACGGCGATGGCGCCGACGGCAAAGTGCCATTCGAAGCGGAACCAGATGTAGAGCAGGATCGCCACCATGGCCAGGGCCACGGCGAGGAAGCCGGAGCGCGCCAATTCGCCGCTGACCGTCGGACCGACGACCTCGGTCCGCTCCATGCTGGCACCGGGGATGGCGGTCGTCACCGCATCCTTGACCTTGTTCAGTGCCACCGTCTGCGCCTGCTCGCCGCCCGGCTGCCGCTGCACGCGGATCAGCACCGATTGGCCGCCGCCGAAGTCCTGGAGCGCCACCTCGCCGAGATTGAGCTCCGCGAGGCTTTGACGCAGCGTCGGCAGACTGATCTTCTCCTTCGAAACCGCCTCGACCTGAATGCCGCCGATGAAGTCGATGCCGTAGTTGAGGCCCGGCGTGAAGAACAGGATGACGGAGCTGATCGACAGGAATGCCGAGAAGCCGATCGCGAGGAAGCGGCCCTTCATGAAGGAGAAGTTGGGCAGCTGCGGCACCTTGCCAAAAAGCGACGGGATTTCCAGCTTCTTCATCTTGCGGCGCACGACGACCTCGCGCATCAGCAGGCGCACGACCGTAACGGATGTGAACATCGAAATGCCGATGCCCAGCATCATGGTGACGGCAAAGCCTTTCACGGGCCCGCTGCCGAACCAGAAGAGAAGCACCGTGCCCGCAAGCGTGGTGACGTTGGAGTCGATGATCGTCGCATAAGCCTTGTTGAAGCCTATATCCAGCGCCTTCATCGCTCCGGCGCCCGCCTCGGACTCTTCGCGGATGCGCGCATTGATCAGGATGTTAGCGTCCACGGCCATGCCGATGCCGAGAATGATACCGGCGATACCGGGCAAGGTCAGCGTCGACCCGATCAGGCCGAGTACGCCGATCGTCATGATCGTGTGCAGCACCAGACCGACATTGGCAATCATACCCCAGGCGCCGTAGAGGACGACCATGAGGACCACGACGAGGCCGAAACCGGCGAGACCGGTATAGAGGCCCATACGAATCGAGTCGCTGCCGAGATTCGGACCGACCGAGCGCTCTTCGATGATCGTCAGCGGTGCCGGCAGCGCACCGGAGCGCAGGAGCGCGGAAAGAACCGTCGCCTCCTCGACCGTGAAGCTGCCGCTGATCTGGCCGCGGCCACCGAGAATGGGCTCGTTGATGACCGGTGCCGTCAGAACCTTGCCGTCGAGCACGATCGCAAACGGCCGGCCGACGTTTTCGCGGGTGATGTCGGCGAACTGGCGGGCGCCGAGTGAGTCGAAGCTGAAATCGACGACCGGCTGGTTGGTTCGCTGATCGAAGCCGACCTTGGCGTCGTCGAGGCGCTCGCCGGAAATGGCGACGCGGCTTTCGACCGGATAGCGGTTGCCATCATTGGCGCCCGGCAGAATGTCGACCCCGCGTGGCGCCGGCTGCGTGACGTCGACGGCCTGGTCGAGCATGTGGAAGCTCATCTGTGCCGTCGAACCCAGAAGCTCGCGCAGGTGAGTCGGATCCTGGAGACCGGGCAGCTGGACGAGAATGCGGTTGGAACCGATGCGCTGGATCAGCGGCTCGGCGACGCCGACCTGGTCGACGCGGTTGCGGATGATTTCCAGGCTCTGCTCGACCGCCTTGGTCATGCGGTCGGCAAGACCCGCCTCGGTCATGGCCAGGGTGATGACATCGCCCGCCGTCGTTACCTCGACCTCGGGAGCGGGGGCGGCAAAACCCACAGTGCTCACGGGCGTCGCCAGTTCCTGCAGCTTCGGCAGAACCTTTTCCCGGTCCTGAGCATCGGGGATGCTTACGGTCACGCTGTTGCCGCTGATGCGCGCCGAGGAGGCGGAGACGCGCTCACCGCGCAGGACGCGACGGGTATCGTCGAGAAGCGAGTTGATGCGAGCCTTCTGCAGCCCCGCCCCGTCCACCTCGAGAACGAGGTGCGAACCGCCCCTCAGATCGAGGCCGAGCGTGACAGGTTTGAACGGGAGAACGGAAGTGACCTGCTCCCTCATAGCCGGCGTCAAAACGCTCGGCAGCGCCGCAAGGCATCCGAAAATGATGATCGCGACATAGGCGAGGACCGCCCATCTGGATGTACGCATGTGGGAATTCCATAAACGCCTGAACGCGCTTCGATCAGCGTCCGGGCTGGGTTTTCATCAATGGCTGAGGCGGGATCGAAAGCCCTGCCGAACTCAAACGAGGGCGGCCGGCGGTGGCGGCGCGCGGATGCACTCGTTCTGACACAGTGCACCGCCTGCGATTACGGCTCGCGGCAGAGTTGGAGAAGGAGAAGCCTCGGGCGCAGCGAGCGCGACGCGTTGGAGCTGGATGAACGGCGCCGGATCGCCGCCGACCATCGACTTGCCGTCCGCGCGCTCGCCGTTGAAACGGAGGTCGGGCAGTGCAACCGCCCTGCATATCTGGCGGGCGATCGGCCGATCGGAGGAACCTGTATCGGGTTGAGCGACATTGCCGGCCGGCGCTCCGGCCGCACGGCTTGCCGCACTATGGCCGACCGCAATGACCTGCATGGAAAGAGAGGCGCAGAACAGCCACAGCACGGCGAGAAGCCGGCTGGCGTGCATGCTCCTGCTGCCACCACCCATGAGGTCCATCTAGGACGCGGTCCCTTTCTCTTTGCGTCCGGTCTATCCGCGATCGAACGCAAGCGAGACAATTCAGCCCGAGCACCAAGCTACACGAAGAACGTGGCCGGATTCGAGCATGTGCGCTCTTAACATCACTCCGGGCCGGAAAAGTCAAATCCGGGCCGTCACGCTGTAGCGCCGGCGGTTCTCTCCTGGTGGATTTCGATGAGCGAAGGCCCCGGGCGCGACGCCGCATCGGCGAGAGCGCGCGGCAAATCCTCCACGGTCGCCAGCCGCTCTGCAGGCAGGCCGTAGGCTTTGGCGGTCAGCAGGAAATCGGGCGCGGAAGGTTTTACACCCTCCGGCGTGATCCCCGATTCGACCATGTAGGACTCGATTTCCCGGTATCCGTCATTGTTCCAGACGAGGAAGACGACCCTGGCATGGGCATCCACCGCCGAACCGATCTCGGCCAGAGAAAACTGGAACCCGCCATCGCCGACGAGGCATATGACCGGCCGCCCCCGATCGGCGACCGCAGCGCCTACCGCGGCGGGAGGCGCATAACCGAGCGAGCCGTAGCCCGTCGCCGAATTGAACCACGCCCTTTGCCGCGGTGCGTCGCAATAGAGGTTGCCGGCATAGACGGCCTGGGTCGAGTCCCCGACGATGGTGCAGTCGGGGAGCGTCCGGTAGATCGCCTCGACGACGCCGATTTCCGCAAGCATTTTCGGTGTCAGCTCCTTCAGCGCCTGCTTGCGCGCGGCCTCCGCCCGCAAGGCTCCATTCTTGGCTGACGCATGGTCCGGCAGGAAGCCCAGAATGCCCGCAGTCGCAGCCTTCGCGCCGGAGAGGATCGAAAGTGCTGCTTGAGGTCCGCGCGCGAGCTGCGCCGCATCGATGTCGGTGCGAATGAGGTTCTTCAGCAGCGGAAAGCCGCCATCCGCGTAGAGATCGTAATCGGTCTGGCCCATTTCGGTGCCGAGCGCCAGCACGAGGTCCGCCTCCCGCAACAGCTCGCGTATCGCCTTGAGGCTCGGGCTTGCCGGTACCCGGAGCGGATGGCCGGCAAGCATGCCGCGGGCGTTGACCGTCGTGACCACCGGCGCACCGATCCGCTCGGCGAGTTCCCGCACTTCCGCTTCCGCCGTCAGGGCGCCGCCGCCGCACAGAATGACGGGCCGGACGGCTTCGGCGCAGAGGATCGCCGCCCTTTGCAGCGTTTCGCTGTCGGAGCGCGGGCGGGTCGCCGCCGCCGGCTTTGCCGGACGACCCTCGATCTTCAGGGCCATCACGTCGGTCGGAATTTCGATATGGACCGGGCCCGGCCGGCCGGAAAGCAGCACGGCAAAGGCGCGGTCGACGACGAGCGGCAGATCGGCGGGGTTGAGAAGCGTGTGCGAATAGAGCGCCAGCGTCTTCATCATTCCATTCTGATCGGGCAGCTCGTGCAGCAGCCCCCGGCCATGTCCGAGAGAATCCCGGCGGTTGACGCCGGAGATCACCAGCATCGGGATCGAGTCCTGCCGGGCTTGCGCCATGGCGGTGATCGTATTGGTAACGCCCGGACCGGTGATCACGAGGGCCACGCCAGGCTTGCCGCTGACGCGTGCATAACCGTCGGCCATGAAGCCGGCACCCTGTTCGTGGCGCGGCGTGACGTGGCGAATATTCGATGCGGCAAGGCCCCGGTAAAGTTCGACCGTATGCACGCCCGGAATGCCGAATACGACCTCCACTCCGTTTGCCTCCAGGAGATCGACAAGGGTCTCGCCGACGGTTTTCGATTCGACGGTCATGCGCGGCGCTCCTTGCGGGTGGTGCAGCGTTCGGCGAGTGCGGCGATGCGGCGGCAGGCCTCCTCGATAGCGGCATCCGGAACGGTGAGGCTCACGCGCAGAAAGTTGCGTGCCTTGTCGCCGAAGGACGACCCCGGCATGACCGCAACTCCCTCCTCTTCCAGGAGCGCCCAGGCGAAGGCTTCGCCGGAGAGGCCCGTGCCGGAGACGTCGATCAGCGCAAACATACCCGCCTCCGGCGGCACCACCGAAACCCCGGACACCCCCGCAAGACCGTCGATGATCCGCCGGGCACGCCGGCTGTAGGATTTCCGCATCTGCCTCGCCGTATCGATGTCATGCGTCAGCGCGTAAGCGGTCATATCGGCGATGAACGGCTGCTGCCCGAAAAGCATGGTCTCGGAGATCGGCAAGAGGCGCTCGGTGAACTCGGCCGGGCCGACGGCCCAGCCGCTGCGAAAGCCGGGTGCTGCATGCGACTTCGAGATGGACGAGACGACCACCGTGCGTTCGGCAAGATCGGGATTGTCGAACGGCGAAGCGAAGAGCGCATCGAAGACGAGCTCCTCATAGACCTCGTCGCAGACGATCCAGAGATCGTGACGGCGCGCGACCTCACCGATCGCCGCAATCTCCTCCGCCGTCAAAACGGCGCCGGTGGGGTTGTGCGGCGTATTGAGGAGCAGCACGCGGCATTCGGGCGTGACCGCCTTTTCCAGATCCTCCGCCCGCATGTGGAAGCCGTTTTCCGGGTCCAGCGGTACGAATACCGGATGGGCCCCCGTGGATCGGATGACGCCTTCATAGGTCGCGTACAGGGGGTCTCCGACGAGCACGCCGTCGCCCGTCTCGGCAAGCGCGAACATCACCGCAAAGAGCGCCGTCTGCGTTCCCGGGAAGCAAAGAATGTTCTCCGCGGTCACGGCGGCACGGCGGCGACGGTATTTTTCGGTAAGCGCCGCCACGACCGCCGGCTCTCCGCGACCATTTGAATAGCGGTAGCGTCCCGCGTTCATCGCCCGCTGGCACGCTTCCAGAAGCGCGCGGTCCGGCGGCAGATCCGGTTCGCCGATTGTCAGCTCGATGAGCTCGGCGCCACTCGCCTTCAGCTGACGTGCGCGGGTGTGCAGCGTCCATTTGCCGGAACCGAGCTCGGCAAGACGTGATGTGATCGACGCGTAGCGCAAGTATTCACTCCCTCATTCGTTTTCTATTTTTCGATCCGAAGACCGAGCAGGGCCTCAACCGAGGCCATGGCGATGCCGACCAGTTCGCCCTCGCGAAAAAGATCGCCGGCGAGGCAGCCTTCGACCCAGAGCCCGTCCACGAGGCCGTTGATCGCGATTGCGTAGCGGCGGCACTCCTCGGGACCGGCGGGCCGGCCCTTCGCCGCAAGAAAATCGCTGAGCAACTCCTGCAACGCGTTGCGGAAGGCGAGGTAGCCGTCGCGATGGATTTCTGAGAGCACCGGATCGACCCGCACCTGGCTGATGAAAGCGGCCCAGAGAGAGATGCTGCGGCTGTCGGCGACCGGTTCGGTCAGATTGATGGCGATGAAATCCTTGAGACGCGTCGCCGGATCGCCCTCGACGTTCTTCGCCTTCTCCGTGAGAGAGGCGATGACGGCGCGGTATGCCTCCGCAACCATCTGGTCTTTGGATTCGAAATAATGACGGACGAGCCCGGCGGTAACGCCGGCGCGAACGGCGATCTGGCGCACGGTCGCACCCTTGAGGCCGAATTCCGAGATGCAGTCCAGCGTCGCCTCGATCAGTTCCTGGCGCCGCTCGCCCTCGGGGGCGCGATAGAAGCTGCGCCGGTTCACCGCGTGCCCCGCACCGTGCCGTTCAGCCAGATCGTCATTGCCTGCGAACCGGTTGGGCTCATGCGTTGCTCCCGGGAATGACCGTTGTTGCGAGGAGCGTCAGAAAATCGACGCGGGTGTTATTATACGCTTGAATAATAGCGACACAAGTGCAACGATGCCCTCCAGAAACAGCGTGACAAGCCGAAGATGCTGCACGAGAGAACGACCAGGGGAACTGTTTTTATGGCTTCAACGAACGTTCCGCGAACGAGAGGAGCCGCGCGCCGATGACGGATGCGGCCCAGGCAATCGCGGTTACCGACCTCCACAAGCGTTTCGGGCCATTGGAAGTGCTGAAGGGCGTATCGCTGAGCGCGCAGCAGGGCGACGTCATCGCGATCATCGGCGGCAGCGGTTCCGGCAAATCCACGCTTCTCCGTTGCATCAACATGTTGGAACTGCCCTCGGCCGGTCAGATCAGCGTGCACGGAGAAGAGATCCGCATGAAGCCGGACGGACACGGCGGATTGATGCCGGCCGACCGCAAGCAGGTCCAGCGGATCCGCACCCAGCTCGGCATGGTTTTCCAAAGCTTCAATCTCTGGCAGCACATGACAATTCTCCAGAATGTCATCGAGGCGCCGGTGCACGTACTCGGGAAAACGAAGGCCGAAGCGGTTGAGACGGCCGAGGCGCTGCTCCGCCGGGTCGGCCTTTACGAGAAGCGGGATGCCTATCCGGCCTTCCTGTCCGGCGGTCAGCAGCAACGCGCCGCCATTGCCCGGGCGCTTGCGATCCAGCCGCTGGTCATGCTCTTCGACGAGCCGACCTCTGCGCTCGATCCGGAACTCGTCGGCGAAGTGCTTTCGGTCATCGGCGATCTGGCGCGGGAAAAGCGGACGATGGTGCTCGTGACCCATGAGATGAAATTCGCGCGTGACGTCGCCACGCACATCGTTTTCCTGCACAACGGCGTGATCGAGGAACAGGGTCCGCCAGAGGCGATCTTCGGCGCTCCGAAGTCCGAAAGGCTCAAGAAGTTCATCAGCTCCATTCACTGAATTCCGCAATGCTCAACAACCAAAAAGGGAACGGCATGAAGAAGACATTGAAACTCATGGCGCTCGCCGCCGCCCTGGCCATCACGGGTGCGGCCGCCGCCTCGGCCCAACAGGTCAAGGTGGGAATCGCGGCGGAGCCTTATCCGCCCTTCACTTCGCCTGACGCCAGCGGCAACTGGCAAGGCTGGGAGATCGAGTTCATGAAGGCCATGTGCGCCGAGGCCAAGCTCGATTGCGTCGTCACCCCGGTTGCCTGGGACGGCATCATTCCGGCGCTGACCTCCAAGAAGATCGACATGATCATCGGCTCGATGTCGATCACCGCGGAGCGGCTGAAGACCATCGACTTCTCCGACAAGTACTACAATACGCCGACCGGCATTATCGGCGCCAAGGGCGACGACATCAAGCCGACGCCGGAGGGTCTCGCCGGCAAGACGATCGGGGTGCAGGTGTCGACCGTGCACCAGGCCTATGCCGTGAAACACTTTGCGCCGGCCGGCGTCGAAGTGAAGGAATATCAGACGCAGGACGAGGCGAACCAGGATCTCGCCGCCGGCCGCGTCGATGCCGTCCAGGCTGACGCGATCGCCCTCGATGCCTTCCTGAAAAGCGACCAGGGCAAGCAGTGTTGCGATTACAAGGGCGAGGTCGCCGAGGACGTCGACGTCATCGGACCCGGCGTCGGCGTAGGGTTGCGCAAGGGAGAGACGGAACTGAAGGAAAAGATCAACGCGGCGATCAAGGCGATCCGCGAGAACGGCACCTACGACGCCTTCTCGAAGAAATACTTCGACTTCGACATCTACGGCGGATAACCGCAAGCGGCCGGCGGTCGGGGCGATCGCCGGCCTTGAATTCCTGTTCGAGCGGGATGCGGATTGCGGACATCCTCCATGATCCCCGCTCTGTTTAAGAGGCTGCCGTGCTCGGTGATTCCTTTATCAACTGGAGCCTGCTTTCGCTCTCGGCGCCCGGCTGGGGCGGTGTCCTGCTGCAGGGTTTCCTCAGCTCGATCGAGATCGCAGTCGGCGGCTATGCGCTCGGGCTCGCACTCGGTATCGGCGGGGCCTTCGGCAAGCTCTATGGCGGACCGGTGCTTCGCGATCTTCTGGAGTGTTACACGACGGTGGTTCGCGCGGTGCCCGAACTGGTACTCATCCTGCTTCTCTACTATGCCGGCACCGATCTTCTGAACCAGTTCCTGGGCGCCATCGGGGTCGGAGCCGTCGATATCAGCGGGCTCGTGGCAGGCATCTTCGTGATCGGGGTCGTGCAGGGGGCCTATTCGACGGAGGTGCTTCGCGGAGCGATCAAGGCGGTTCCCGCCGGCCAGATCGAGGCGGCGCGCGCTTACGGCATGTCGCCGCTCCTGGTGCTGCGGCGCATCACGCTTCCGGCGATGCTGCCCTATGCCATCCCCGGGCTTGCCAATCTGTGGCTGATCGCCACCAAGGACACGGCTTTGCTCGCTGTCGTCGGTTTCAGCGAGTTGACGCTGGTCACCCGGCAGGCGGCAGGCGCCACCAAGGCCTATCTCCTCTTCTTCTGCGCCGCCGGTGCGCTCTATCTGACGCTGACGCTCGTTTCCAATGTCTTCATCGGCATGGTCGAACGCCGTGCGCGACGCGGCTTCGCGGAGCAACGATGACCGACGAAACCACCCACGCGCTCGCATACACGCCGGAAGACCTCCCGAGAAAGGAGAGTTTCCTCAAGCCCCATCGCATCGTGCTGATGCTTCTCTTCGCGGCGCTCGTGGTGGCGGTCGCGGTCTTCATGCGCTGGGACTGGCTGCCGCGCTACCTGCCGAGGCTCGGCTCCGGCATTCTCGTAAGCTTGGCGATGCTCTTCAGCACCGCGATCCTCGGCTTCCTCCTGGCCGTGCCGCTCGGCCTCGCCCAGGTGACCGGCCCCTGGTTCTTCAAGGCTCCAGCCCGCATCTTCTGTACCGTCATCCGCGGTACGCCGCTGCTGCTGCAGCTATGGCTTCTCTATTACGGGCTCGGCTCGCTCTTTCCGCAGTTCCCCGCGATCCGGCAATCCTTTCTCTGGCCGTATCTGCGCGAGGCCTGGCCCTATGGGGTGGCGGCGCTTACGGTATCCTTCGCCGCCTATGAGGGCGAGGTCATGCGCGGCGCGTTCGCCGGCGTGCCGTCCGGGGAGTTGGAGGCCGCCCGTGCCTACGGCATGGGCCGCTGGACGATGTTCCGGCGCATCTGGCTGCCGCGGGCGATCCACCGCGCGCTGCCCACCCTTAACGGCGAGACCGTGCTGCAGTTGAAATCCACGCCGCTCGTCGCGACAATCACAGTCGTCGACGTCTATGCGGTGATCTCGAAGGTGCGGCAGGAAACTTTCCTGACCTATGAGCCGCTCCTGCTGCTCGCGGCGATCTACATGTGCTTGACGGCCATACTGGTCGTGGCCTTCCGCTACTTCGAAAACCGAATACCCACCCGTGGTGCCTGACATGAAGCTTTCCGCCTCCATAGACAATGCCATGCCGGAACTCGTGGCCATCCGGCGCGATCTGCACGCCCATCCCGAACTTGGGCTTGAAGAAACGCGGACATCCGCCTTCATCGCCCGCCATCTTGAAGCACTCGGCTATGAGGTGACGACGGGCCTGGCGAAGACAGGCGTGGTCGGCACGCTGAGATCCGGCACCGGGTCGCGCTCGATCGGCATCCGCGCCGATATCGATGCGCTGCCGATCCAGGAGGAAACCGGGGCCGCCTATGCAAGCACGAAGCCGGGCTTGATGCATGCCTGCGGTCATGACGGCCATACGACGATGCTGCTCGGCGCGGCCCGTGCGCTTGCCGAGCGAAAGAATTTCGACGGCACGATCCACCTCATCTTCCAGCCGGCGGAGGAGAATGCGGGCGGTGCGAAGATCTTGGTCGACGAGGGTCTCTTCGACAGATTTCCCTGCGATGCCGTGTTCGCGCTCCACAACGAACCGAACCTGCCCTTCGGCCAGTTCGCTCTGCGCGAGGGCCCGATCATGGCGGCGGTCGACGAGGCGCGGATCACCGTTCACGGCTGCGGCGGCCACGGCGCCGAACCGCAGGAGACCGCCGATCCTATCGTTTGCGGCGCCAGCATCGTCATGGCGCTGCAAACCATCGTCGCACGCAACATCCATCCGATGGACCCCTCCGTCGTGACCGTCGGCGCGTTTCACGCCGGCTCCGCCAGCAACATCATTCCGGAGCGCGCAGAGATCGTCGTCGGCATACGCTCCTTCGATCCGGGTGTCCGCGATGAGCTCGAACGCCGCATCCGGATGATCGCCGAGGCTCAAGCGGCAAGCTTCGGCATGCGCGCAACCGTCGATTACGAGCGAAGCTACGATGCCACGATCAACCACAAGGCGGAGACCGATTTCCTCCGCGAGGCCGCCATCCGCTTCGCAGGCGCCGACAAGGTCGTCGATCTCGCGCGGCCGTTCATGGGAAGCGAGGACTTCGCCTATATGCTCAAGGAAAGGCCGGGCAGCTATTTCTTCCTGGGCTCGCGGGTGACGGGCGAGGAAAAATCGCTCCACCACCCCGGCTATGATTTCAACGACGATCTGCTGCCCATCGGCGCTGCCTTCTGGACCGAGCTCGCCGAGGCCTACCTCGCGCGCCGGTGATTTCTCGGAGTGCTTTCCTCCCATCCCTGTGCACGTCACAGGGATGAGGCTCGAAAGCGAGGCACGGCAGGCTGCGTAGAGGACGCTGTCGCACGCGCGGCTGCCCTGATGGGCACGCGCTTCAAAGTGCCGCGGGCGAACGATTGCCGCAGTGTGACAACGTGACGATCCGCCCGTCATTGACCTTTGGCAATATTGCGTCAGATTCAATCACACGATGCAGATCGCAAATGCCGGACGCCGTTCGCGTCTGAGCTTGCGGTTTCCGCCCGAAAGGATCAGCGCCGTGTTCGAAGCCTTTGACGCAACTGTCCTTGCACGCATACAGTTCGCCTTCACCGTCTCCTTCCACATCATCTTCCCGGCCTTCTCCATCGGGCTTGCCAGCTATCTGGCCGTTCTCGAAGCGCTCTGGCTCTGGAAGAAGGACGAGGTCTATCTGGAGCTCTTCAACTTCTGGAAGACGATCTTCGCCGTCGCTTTCGGCATGGGCGTCGTCTCCGGCATCGTCATGTCCTACCAGTTCGGCACCAACTGGAGCGTGTTTTCCGACAAGGCCGGGCCGGTAATCGGGCCGTTAATGGGCTACGAGGTGCTGACCGCCTTCTTCCTGGAAGCGGGCTTTCTCGGCGTCATGCTGTTCGGCCTCAACCGGGTCGGCCCGAAGCTGCATTTTTTCGCAACCGCCATGGTCGCGCTCGGCACGCTGATCTCGGCCACCTGGATCCTCGCGGTGAACTCCTGGATGCAGACGCCCGCCGGCTTCTCCGTCAACGAGGCCGGGCAGTTCATTCCTGACGACTGGTGGGCGGTCATCTTCAATCCGTCTTTCCCGTATCGGCTGACGCACATGGTGCTCGCCGCCTATCTGACGACGGCCTTCGTCGTCGGCGCCTGCGGGGCGTGGCACCTCCTGCGCAAGACCGCGCCGCGGCGCGCCCGCACGATGTTCTCAATGGCGATGTGGATGGCGGCGATCGTCGCGCCGATCCAGATCTTCGCCGGCGACCAGCACGGACTTAACACGCTCGAACATCAGCCGGCAAAGGTAATGGCGATGGAAGGGCATTATCAAAGCCATCCGGAAGGCGCGCCGCTGATCCTCTTCGGCATTCCGAACTCCGCCGAGAAGCGCGTCGACTACGCGCTCGAGATCCCGAAGCTTTCGAGCCTGATCCTGAAGCACTCGCTCGATGCGCCGCTTGCCGGTCTCGACACCATACCAGAGGACCGGCACCCGCCGGTCGCCATCGTCTTCTGGTCGTTTCGCGTGATGGTGGCGATCGGCTTCGCCATGCTCGGTCTCGGCCTCTGGAGCCTCTGGTGTCGGCTGCGCGGCACGCTCGACACGAGTGCCGCGCTCCACCGCGCGGCGGTGCTCATGGGCCCGGCGGGCTTCGTGGCAGTGCTTGCCGGCTGGATCACCACGGAGGTCGGGCGGCAGCCCTACACGATCTATGGGCACCTTTTGACGGCGGACTCGATTTCCCCGATCGCAGCGCCGGCTGTGGGCGCCTCGCTCGTCGCCTTCATCATCGTCTATTTTCTCGTTTTCGGCGCCGGCACCTTCTACATCCTGCGGCTGATGGCACGCCTGCCGCGCGATGCGAGGCCGGATCTCGACGAAGGACCCTTGCGCACGGCCGGAGTGACGCCCGGGCCGGCAACAGCCAACCAGGGAGGCCATCATGGCCATTGATCTGCCACTGATCTGGGCCGCGATCATCGCTTTTGCGGTGCTTGCCTATGTCGTTCTCGACGGTTTCGACCTCGGCGTCGGGATATTGTTTCCGTTTTTCCCCGAAAAGCATGACCGCGACGTCATGATGAACTCGGTGGCCCCGGTATGGGACGGCAATGAAACCTGGCTCGTGCTCGGCGGCGGAGGGTTGCTCGCCGTGTTTCCGCTCGCCTATGCGACGATCCTGCCCGCACTTTACGCGCCCATCATCGCCATGCTGATCGGCCTCATCTTCCGCGGCGTGGCGTTCGAGTATCGCTGGCGCACGCAGCGCGGCGAATTCCTGTGGAACTGGGCCTTTGCGGGCGGCTCGATGCTCGCTGCCTTCGCGCAAGGCCTGGCGCTCGGCGCCCTCGTGCAGGGCATCCCGGTCGAGAACCGGGCCTATGTCGGCGGCTGGTGGGACTGGCTGACGCCGTTTTCAATCGCCACCGGGGTGGCGATCGTGATCGGCTATGCGCTTCTCGGAGCGACCTGGCTGGTCATGAAGACCCGTGGCGAGCTCGCCGAACGGGCGCGCGGCGTCGCGCTTCGAACCGCTCTCGCCACGGTTGCCGCAATGGGCGTCGTCAGCCTCTGGACGCCGTTTCTCGAGCCGGTCTATCTGGAGCGCTGGTTCGGATGGCCGACGGCGATCTTCAGCGTCATCGTGCCGCTGCTCGTCCTCGGCTGCCTTTACCTTCTTCTCAAGGGCATCCGCGACCGGCACGATGTCCAGCCCTTCATCGCCGCGCTCGGCCTGTTCGTGCTCGGCTATATCGGCATCGGCATCAGCTTCTATCCCTTCATGGTGCCGCCTTCGCTGACGATCTGGGATGCCGCCGCGCCGGACGAGAGCCTCGCCTTCCTGCTCGTCGGCGCGCTTGTGCTGGTGCCGATGATTCTCGCCTATACCGCCTATGCCTACTGGGTCTTCCGCGGCAAGGTCGATCCGGAGGAGGGCTATCATTGACGCGCTCGAGCGGCACTGCCCGCAAGCTTCTCTGGTTCGTGGGCCTATGGGCCGCCGGCGTCGCGGCAGTCAGCATTGTCGGTCTTGCGATCAAGCTTGCTCTCGGTGCGTGACCCCCCGCTGCAGCGGAGCCGTCACGCTGCGTCGGTTTAACCCCTTCTCAGCCGGCGTCCCCTTTGCTAGCAGTTCGGCGCTATCAAATGGGGCGGCCTCCGCTCCGCGAGGATCCGACATGCAGAAAACACCGGCAGAATGCACGACGATGGACGATATACGTGCGGAGATCGACCGCCTCGACCGCGCTTTGATGACGCTCTTCGCCGAACGCTGGGGCTATATCGAGCGCGCCGCGGAGATCAAACGCCCGCTCAACCTCAAGGCGGACATCCCGGCACGGGTGGCGGAGGTGAAGGAAAACGCGCGCCGGAACGCGCTCGAACTCGGCCTCGATCCGGACTTCTACGAACGATTCTGGGGACAACTCGTCGAACGTGCCATTGCGCACGAGCGGAAACTGCTCGGAGAGGACCACGCCTGAAGGCTTCACCCGACGGGCTCAGCCGTTCGCGATCAACCGCTCGTCCTGTTCCTCGTCGAAGCTGTTCTTGCGGCCGAGATGGCTTTCCCAGTCGAAGGCGCTCCGGACGATATGCTCGAGGCTCGCATGCGTCGGGACCCAGTCGAGCTTCAGCCGGGCTACGGAAGAGTCGGCGACTATTTGCGCCGGATCGCCCGGCCGCCGGGGCGCGTAGTCCACCATAAAATCGCGGCCGGAAACCTGGCGCACAGTATCGAGCACCTGCAGCACCGAGAAGCCGTGGCCGTAACCGCAATTGGCAACCAACGGTTCACCGTCAGCCCGCAGATAGGCGAGCGCGCTCCTGTGTGCCGCCACGAGATCACTCACATGGATATAGTCTCTGACGCCGGTACCGTCCGCCGTCGGATAGTCCGTGCCCAGGACATCGACCTTCCGGCGCCTCCCGAGCGCCGCCTCGCAGGCGACCTTGATCAGATGCGTCGCGCCGAAGGTGGACTGCCCGGCGCGGCCGAGCGGGTCGGCCCCGGCCACGTTGAAATAGCGCAACGCGACAAAACGGAAATCATGCGCGGCCGCGGCGTCCTGCAGCATCATCTCCGACATCAGCTTGGAGCGGCCGTAGGGACTCTGGGGCCGCAGGGCGGCCGTCTCGCCGACCGGGTCGGACGTATCCTGGGTTCCATAGACGGCGGCGGTCGAAGAAAAGACGAAATGGCGAACGCCGGCCTCGATGGTTGCGGCAATGAGCGTGCGCGTATTGGCCGTATTGTTTTCATAATAGGCAAGCGGGTTGGCGACCGATTCCGGTACGACGGCCGAGCCCGCAAAATGGACGACCGAGTCGATGTCGTTCTCGGCAAAGACCCGCTGGAGCAGCGCCCGGTCACCGACATCGCCGAAGTAGAAGCGCGCCTCCGGTGCGACCGCCCAGCGAAATCCAGTCGACAGACAGTCGAGCACCACCACCGCTTCGCCGCCGTCGAGCAGCGACCATACCATGTGGCTGCCGATATAACCTGCTCCGCCTGTTACCAATACGGCCATTTCCCGTCCCCTGTCCTCAGCATATGCGGGATCAGAAAAGACGCGTTCGCGTTTCAGAAATTCTAAATCAGGGCGCTGTTTGCCGGCACGCAGCGGCTATTCTCGGTGGGGTGGTTAAGGGTCTGCCGCACCGATCGCTCGGATTTTACCGATTGGCCGTATCCTCGCCGAAAATGCCCCGTCAACGGCTGAGTATGTAGCGCTGCAAGCGCTCCGCGGCCTCGGCGATCTGGAGCGGATCACGCAGGAAGCAGGCGCGCATGAAAAGCGCTCCGCCCTCGCCGAAGGCCGTCCCCGGGGCCAGACCGACGCCGGTCCGGTCGACGAGGTCGAGCGCCGCGGCCCGCGAGTCGGTGACGCCGTCGATCTTCAGGAAGGCGTAGAGCGCGCCATCGGGTTTCAGCGTTTCGACGCGGTTGGTCGCGATCAGCGCGTCGCTGAGCGTATCGCGGTTGCGCTTCGCCTTGGCAATGTTCTCGTCGACGAAGCCGTCGCCTTCATCGAGCGCGGCGACTGCCCCGCGCTGCATGAACTGCGCGACACCGGAGGTCGAATACTGGATGAGATTTTCGAGCACCTGCCCCATCGCCGGCGGCGCGACGATCCACCCGACACGCCAGCCGGTCATGGACCAGTTCTTGGAAAAGGAATTGACGAAGAGGATGCGGTCATCCTCCTCCATCACGTCGAGGAAGGACGGCGCCCGGCCGCCGAGATAATAGTAGAGCGCGTAGATCTCGTCGGCGATGATCCAGAGTCCATGTTTACGCGCGAGCGCCAGAATGGCCTTGAGATCCTCGTAAGTGGCGGTCCAACCGGTGGGGTTGGACGGCGTGTTGATGAACAGCGCCCGCGTCCTCTCCCCGATCGCCGCCTGAAGACGTTCGGGATCGAGCTGCCATTTGCCGCCTTCGAACTGCAACGGAACGGCGACCGGGCGAACGCCGGAGAGGTCCGCAGCGGCCGCGAAATTCGGCCAGGCGGGCGTCAGCAGGACCACCTCGTCGCCGGGAGAGCCTACCGCTTCGATCGCAAGCTTGATCGCCTGCATTCCCGAACCGGTAACATAGAAATTCTCAGGCGAAAGCGCCTTCAGGAACCGGCGCTGGTAATAGCGGACCAGTGCCTCGCGCAGCGGTGGGATGCCGCGCTGCCAGGTGTAGAAGGTCTCGCCGGCCATCAACGCGTCGGCCGCCGCGCGACTGACGAAATCCGGCGTCGGCAGATCACCTTCGCCGACCCAGAGCGGGATCAGTCCTTCGCGCCCGCGCGCATAGTTGACCACTTCGACGATGCCGCTTTCGGGCGCTGCCGTCGCGCGGGGGCTGAGACTGGTCATGATCGTCATCGGCGGGCTCCTGATTGCCCGCCGTTTCTAGACGCTTTGGCGTCGGCGATCACGCGAATTTCTCTGACCTGTTTATCGAATTTTGTGATGTTTCCATCACTCGGCAGCACCGGGCCGCCGCGTGATCCGCGTCTCAGGCGCGCTGCTTCAGGAGATCGCGAATTTCCGAGAGAAGCAGGATGTCCTGCGGCGGAGGTGCGGACGGGGGCGGCGCCTTATCCCTTTCCACCGAAGCACGCGCGCGATTCACGAGCTTGATCAGCAGGAAGATGATCCAGGCGAGGATCAGGAAGTTGATGAGCACCGTGATGAAATTGCCATAGGCAAAGACCGCGCCCTGTTCGCGTGCGGCTGCGAGCGTCGGCGCGGTAACACTGGCGGAGAGCGGCAGGAAATAGTTGGAGAAGTCGAAGCCGCCGCCGGTGATCGCTCCCACGACCGGCATGACGAGGTCGTTGACGACCGAATCGACAATCTTGCTAAAGGCCGCACCGATGATCACGCCGACCGCAAGGTCCATGACGTTGCCGCGGGCGATAAACTCCTTGAATTCGTTCAGCATGCCTCTCTCCTGGAAATACCCCCGAACGTCCACCCGCACCTGTCTTGCGCGGCAACCGCCGGTAGGAATCTAGACCAAAGCCCCGCGTGAGGAAATCGCACTCCTTGCATTTGGTCAAGCGCTGCGGATATCGGCGCGTTATCTTGAACTTAAGACTGATGCACCGCCGATTTCCAACCAAATGGACTTGCCCTATGCTGGCAGCGGAGGAGTGAGGCATGCTTTCGGGTTCGGTCATTTTTGCCTCGGCCTTCGCCTATCTGCTGCTGCTCTTCGCAGTTGCAAGCTATGGCGACCGGCGAGCCAGACGAAACAAGATTGCCGAGAAGGGCAGGCCGCTCGTCTATGCGCTGAGCCTGGCGATCTACTGCACCTCCTGGACCTATTTCGGCGGCGTCGGCCTTGCGGCGGAGCGCGGACTCGAATTCACCGGCATCTACATCGGCCCGATCCTGATGTTCACGTTCGGCATGCCGCTGATCCGCCGCATCGTCCGGCTCGCCAAGACCGAAAAGCTAACCTCCGTCGCCGATTTCGTGGCTGCGCGCTACGGCAAGAACCCGGCCGTTGCGGCAATCGTCGCGCTGATCTCGCTCGTCGGGGCCATTCCCTATATCGCATTGCAGCTCAAGGCGGTGTCGAGTTCGGTCGCCACGATGATCGACACCAGCGACTACGGCATAGGCTCGGGCGAGAACTTCGTCGACCTGCCGCTTCTGGTCACGCTCTTTCTCGCCTGTTTCGCGATCGTCTTCGGTACGCGCCACACGGATGCGACGGAACACCAGGACGGCTTGATCCTCGCAATCGCGATGGAATCGGTCGTCAAGCTCGTGGCGATGCTCACGGTGGGCATCTATATCGTCTTCTTCCTGTTCGGCGGGCCTGCAAATCTATGGGCGGAAGCGCAGCAGAGTCCCACGGTGCTCGCCGCGCTCGAATACCAGACGCCGGTCGCGCGCTGGATTCTGATGATCGCGCTTTCCGCCTTCGGCATCATCATGCTTCCCCGGCAATTCCACGTAACGGTCGTGGAAAACCGTACCGATAACGAACTGCGCACGGCGGGCATCCTCTTCCCGCTCTATCTGATCGCAATCAACGCCTTCGTCCTGCCGATCGCGATCGCCGGCATCCTGACCTTCTCCGGCTCCGGCAATGCGGATCTCTATCTTCTGGCGCTGCCGCTTGCCGGCGACGTGCCGCTCGTCACGCTTTTCACCTTCATCGGCGGCTTCTCCGCAGCGACCGCCATGGTCATCGTCGCTTCGGTCGCGCTCTCGATCATGGTTTCGAACGACATCGTCATGCCGGTATTCCTGCGCCGCAGGCTCGGCACCCGCGGCTCTCTCCAGGAGGACATGGCCGGTACGCTCCTCAATATCCGCCGAACGGCGATCTTCGTCGTCCTCTTCCTCGGCTACGGCTATTATCGCGCCGCCGATATCAGCGCCGGGCTTGCCTCGCTCGGACTGCTCTCCTTCGCCGCCATCGCGCAGATGGCGCCGGCGCTCCTCGGTGGCCTCGTCTGGCGGCAGGCCAATGCCCGCGGCGCGATCGCGGGGATGGTCAGCGGCTTTCTCGTCTGGGCCTACGTCCTTTTCCTGCCGAGCCTCGGCGGGCCGGACAATTCCCACATCGCCTCCACGGTGCTCAGCTTCCTGCTGCCCTTCACCGATCTCTTCTCCGGCGCCCAGTCAGACCCGCTGGTAAATGCGACGGCTCTCAGCATGCTCGTCAATGTCGCGGCCTATATCGTGGGTTCGCTGACGCGCGCGCCCAAACCCTTGGAGCGTTTCCAGGCGGGCGTCTTCATCACCCGCCGCTCACGCACCGAGCGGACCTTCCGCGGGCGCAAAACCAAGGTGACGGTGCGCGACCTCAAGACGACGATCGGCCGTTACATGGGCGAGGAGCGCATGCAGCGCTCCTTCCATACCTATGAACAGCAATCCGGCCGCTGGCTCGACGAAAACGCCTCCGCCGACATGGCGCTTGTCCACTTCTCGGAACAATTGCTCGGCAGCGCAATCGGCTCGTCCTCCGCCCGGCTCGTCCTTTCACTTGTCCTGCAGCGCATGGACGACACCTCCTCCGACACCGCCTGGCTGCTCGACCAGGCAAGCGAGGCGCTCCAATACAACCAGGACATGCTGCATACGGCACTCTCGCAGATGGACCAGGGCATTGCCGTCTTCGACAACGCCAACAATCTCATCATCTGGAACCGCCGCTTCCGCGAACTCCTGGACCTCCCCGAGGCCGCCGGACAGGTGGGCTTTCCGCTGGCCGACATCGTCGCGATTCTTGCCCGCCGCGGGGATGTCCGCCAGGATGAGGAGAAGGCGCTGATCGCCAACTTCCTGACGCTCGACAAGCCGTTCCTGCTCGAACTCGAAGGCGGCGCCCGCATCCTCGAAGTCAGAAGCAATGCCATGCCCGACAAGGGCATCGTCACAACCTACACCGACATAACCCAGCGCGTCGCGGCCGACATGGCGCTCAAACAGGCGAATGAAACGCTGGAATTGCGCGTCGCCGAGCGGACGGGAGAACTCACACGCGTCAACCGCGAACTGGGCGAGGCAAGGGCGGCCGCCGAGGAGGCGAATATCGGCAAGACCCGCTTCTTTGCCGCTGCCGGTCACGACATCCTGCAGCCCTTGAACGCGGCACGGCTCTACTCCTCGTCGCTGGTCGAGCGACTCGGAGATTCCGACAACCGGGCGCTGGTGCAGAACATCGATTCATCGCTGGAATCGGTGGAAGCCATCCTCGGCGCCGTGCTCGACATTTCGCGGCTCGACACCGGCGCGATGAAGCCGCGCCTGCAATCCGTACCGCTCGACGAATTGCTCAGGCGGATCGAGACGGATTTCGCGCCGATGGCGAGGGCGAAGGATATCGAACTCGTCATCATGCCGACATCGCTCGCAGCGCGCAGCGATCCGAACCTGCTCCGGCGCCTCGTCCAGAACCTCGTATCGAACGCCATAAAATACACACTCCGGGGCAAGGTGCTGGTGGGCGTGCGCCGGCACGGACAGACGGCGACGATCGAAGTCCTCGATTCGGGCATCGGAATTCCTACATCGAAATTCCGCACCGTCTTCAAGGAATTCGCGCGCCTCGAAGAAGGCGCGCGAACCGCGTCGGGGCTCGGCCTCGGTCTCTCCATCGTCGACCGCATCTCGCGGGTTCTCAATCACCCGGTCGGCCTGCAATCGAGGCCGGGAAAGGGCACCGGCTTCAAGGTCACCGTGCCGCTCGACAAGAGCGCCGGCGGCAGGGTCAGGCCGCAACCCGTCGCAGCGGCGAAAACGAGCGAAGCACTGGCCGGGCTAAACGTCATCTGCATCGACAACGAGCCGAAGATTCTCGAAGGCATGGCCCTGCTGCTCGGCGGCTGGGGCTGCAGCGTGACGACCGCCGAATCGCTCGCCGCCTGCACTGAAATGGCGCCCGGTACATTGAGCGTGCGTCCCGACGCGATCGTCGCCGACTATCACCTCGGCGACGGCACCGGCGTCGAGGCGATCGCCGCGATCCGCGGCCTCTGGCAGGAGAGTATCCCCGCCCTGATGGTAACGGCCGACCGGTCACCGGAAGTGCGCGGCGCCGCCGAACGGGACGGCGTCTCGCTGCAGCACAAGCCCGTCCGCCCGGCCGCGCTGCGCGCCTGGCTCACGCAGCTTGCCGCGGCGGGACGCGCCGCGGCGGAATAACTGGCTTAGCTCGGGATCGCCCCTCATCCGGCCTGCCGGCCACCTTCTCCCCGCAGGCGGGGCGAAGGGACAAGCCGCGAACTCCCGACGCACCTCACCGGTCACAAACGGGGAGAGGGTCGCGGCAGCGGGATGAGGGCAAAAATCTCCAGCGTCGGGAGCGGCCCCTCAGGCCGCCGCGACCGTCCCCAGCTTCGATAGCTGGATCACCGCCTGTGTACGGCTGTCGACGTTGAGCTTCAGGAGGATCGCCGAGACATGCGCCTTGATCGTCGCCTCGGAGACGCCGAGTTCATAGGCGATCTGCTTGTTGAGCAGCCCCTCGGCGAGCATCGAGAGGACGCGGGACTGCTGCGGCGTCAGTGTCTGCAGCCGATGCAGCAGATCGGCAACTTCCGGTTCGTATTCCTGGTTCTGATCGTAACCGGCCGGGACGAACACCTCGCCGGCCATCACCTTTGCGATGCCTTCACGGATTTCCTCGATACCGGCCGATTTGGACAGGAACCCTGCCGCTCCCAGATCGAGCGCACGATGGATGGTCGCCGGATCGTCATGGGCCGAGACTATCATCACGGGCAGGCTCGGAAACTCGGCACGCAGCGCGATCAGCCCTGAAAGCCCGCTGACGCCCGGCATCGTCAGGTCGAGCAGCATCAGATCGGCGTCCGGGTTGTCGGCCGCAGACCTGCGCGCAGCGGCGAAATCTCCGGCCTCGACGATGGCCGGTGCGCCCACCATGCCGCTCAGCGCCTGGCGCATTGCGCCACGAAAGAGCGGGTGGTCGTCGGCGATGATGATGGTCATTTCCGGCATGATGACGCTCCCTCCCAAGAGCCTCGGCTGCCATCCTGCAGCTTTGCGCTGTGGATCTGCCGTATCATCTTATTCCCAAATGATCCCTGTTTTCAGGGAAACATGCGCGGCGCGTGCCCTCCAGCACGTCACCGCTCGTTTTCAGGTCTTCTGCGGCAGATTCTCGCCCTCGTCGGCGGAATCGCTGCCCTTGTCCTCGAATTCCTTCACGATCCCCATGAACTTGCGCACCATTCTTTCCATGATGCTCATTGCCCGGTCAATCTCTTCATCGTCGGGTAGCGCCGGTTCGGCCGCGGTTTCACCGCTTTCCACGGCCTTTTCCAGCGCTTCTATGCGACGTGTGAGGAGATCGAGTTCGCGCTCGAATGCGGCTCGCTCGTCGGCCGCCATCCTGCAGATGAGCTCCCCGGCCTTTTCCTGGCACAAGGTGACCTCGCCGGTCTCGGTGTCGAGCCGGGCTAATCCCGTTTCCGACTTCTGCATGCTGTAGCGGCCGGGCGAGGCTTCCTGCGCAGCCGCCGGGCCAACGAGACCGAACCCCAACCCGACTGCGAGCATTGCGACTGCCTGTCTCATGACGTTCTCTCCGTTGAATGCTTACGGAAAATCCGCCTCGATCTCATGCTGTGCGGTGGACAGGCGCCGATATTTGCGGCAAGGCCATCACTCATGCTCACGACGGATAAGCGAACAAAGATGAACGCTACCATATACAAGATCGTTCCGGCACTTCTATGGCAGGAAGCGCGGCGGACCGGCGCGTTTGCAGGCGCCCCCGTCGATCTCGCCGACGGGTTCATTCATTTTTCGACCCGCGACCAGGTCGTCGAAACCGCCTCCCGGCATTTCGAAGGTCAGGACGACCTGCTGCTCGTTGCGGTCGACGCGACGGCGCTGGGCGACAAACTCGTCTATGAGCCCTCTCGCGGCGGCGCGCTGTTTCCGCATCTCTACGCTCCGCTCCCGCTTGATGCCGTATTATGGGAGAAGCCCCTGCCGCTGCGGCCGGACGGTCAGCACAGCTTCCCGGAACTCGCCCCATGATCCGCCGGTTGGAGCACCTCGCACGGCGCGGCCTCTTCCTCTTCGATCCGGAAGCGGCGCACGGCCTTTCGATCAAGGCGCTGAAAGGCGGCCTGGTGCCGAGCTGCGCCGCGCCGGCGGACCCCCGGCTCGGGCAAACCGTGGCGGGCCTCGTTTTTCCCAACCCAGTCGGCATGGCCGCCGGCTATGACAAGAATGCCGAAGTCCCCGAAGCGCTGCTGAAGATCGGCTTCGGCTTTACCGAGATCGGCACGGTGACGCCGAGGCCGCAGCCGGGCAACGACAAGCCGCGACTCTTCCGGCTCGTCGAGGACGAGGCGGTGATCAACCGGCTCGGCTTCAACAACGAGGGGCACGGGGCGGCGCTGGCGCGGCTCAAGGCCTGCTCGCGCGAGGCGCTGATCGGCGTCAATATCGGCGCCAACAAGGACAGCGCGGACCGGATCGCCGACTACGTAACAGGCATCCGTACCTTCCATTCGGTGGCACGCTATTTCACCGCCAACATCTCCTCGCCCAACACGCCGGGCCTGCGCGATCTGCAGGCGCGCGAGAGTCTCTCGGCGCTGCTTTCGGCCGTGCTTTCCGCCCGGGACGATGAGGCGCGAAAAAGCGGCCGGCAGGTTCCGGTCTTCCTCAAGATCGCTCCGGACCTGACAGAAGAAGGCATGGACGACATCGCAGCCGAGGTGCTGGCGCATCGTCTGGACGGGTTGATCGTTTCCAACACGACGCTTTCGCGCGAGGGTCTGAAGGACCGACGCCAGGCCAACGAAGCCGGCGGCCTTTCCGGAAAGCCGCTCTTCGAGAAATCGACGGCAGTGCTCGCCCGGATGCGCAAGCGGGTGGGACCGCACTTGCCGATCATCGGGGTCGGCGGCGTGTGCTCGGCGGAAACCGCAGCGGAAAAGATCCGCGCCGGAGCCGATCTCGTGCAGCTTTATTCCTGCATGGTCTATGAGGGACCGGGATTGCCGGGACGGATCGTGCGCGGCCTCTCGGCCCTTTGCGAGCGCGAGAAACTTGCCTCGATCCGCGACATACGCGACAGCCGGCTCGACTACTGGAGCGGCCGGAACGTCTGAGCCGCCCGGCGCGGCACCATCAGCAGCAGGAAAGCGCCGCGAAGCAACAGGAAAAGGTTGAGCGCGGCCCAGAGGCCGTGATTGCCGAATGCAGGGACGAGCACGGCAAGCGCCGCCACGTAGCCGATGAAGGCGGCCAGCATCATATTGCGCATGTCGCGGGACCAGCCGGCACCGATGAAGACGCCGTCCATCAGGAAGGCGAGTGCGCCGGTCAGCGCCGTCACGGCCGCCCATGGCATATATTCATAGGCGAGCGCGCGCACGTCCGGCGCAGTCGTCAGCATGTTCACCACGGTGTTGCCGAAAGCGAGCAGGACGAGCGTGGTCAATGCGGCGAGGCCGAGCGACCAAAGGGCAGTCATCCGCAGGACCCGGTCGAAAGCGGGGCGATAACCGGCACCGATCGAGCGGCCCGTCAGTTGTTCGGCCGCGGTGGCAAGCCCGTCGAGATAATAGCCGGCCACAAGGAAGATCGTCATCAGCACGGCGTTTGCCGCAAGCGTCACCGGCCCGAAGGACGTGCCGATCCGGGTCACGAGCGTGAAGGCGGCCAGAAGGGCGAACGAGCGGATCATGATATCGCGGTTGAGGCCGAACAGTTTCTTCAGGCGGTCGCCGGCAAAGATCATCGCCCAACCGGGCGCGTCCTTCCTGTCGAAGCGACCGTAGACGACTGCAAAACCCGCAAGCGCGCCGATCACCTCACCCGCCACGGTGCCGATCGCGACGCCGGCCACGCCCCAGCCCAGAACGAGGCCGAGCAGGATCGAGAGTACGATATTGGTGCCGTTGATCAGCGTCTGCAGCATCAGGCCGAGCGTGCCCTCGCCGCGGCCGAGCACGAATCCGAGGATGGCGTAGTTGGCGAGGGCGGCCGGGCCGGAAAGGATGCGATAGAGGAAATAGGTCCGGGTCACCTCCGCAACCTCCGGACCGGGCCCCATAAGCCAGAGGCCGGCGGAAAGCAGGATGGGTGATATAAGCACGATGGTGCCGCCGGTGACGAGCGCGATCATGAGCGAACGCCAGAACACCGCCTGCTGCTCGCGCCGGTCTCCACGTCCATAGGCTTGCGCGACGAGACCCGTGGTTGCGGCACGCAGGAAATTGAAAGTGGTGAAAATGAGGTCGAACATCACCGCGCCGACCGCGAGACCCGCGAGCAGCTCCGCCTTGCCGAGCCGGCCGACGACGGCCGTGTCGACGAGGCCGAGCAGCGGCGTCGTCAGAAAGCCGAGCGTCATCGGCAGGGCGATCGAGAAGATAAGCCGGTTGGTGACCAGGAAAGGTCCGGCTTCGGGGTTGTCCGTGTCGCGTTCGAGGCTTTGCGTAGCCGTCATGATCCTGTCCCTACGGTCCGATTCCGTAGGTCACCCGGGAATCAGCTCAGCTGCAGAGCACCATGGCCCAATAGGGGCGGTTTCCGGAAGCGGAATTCTGCGCCACGGCGACGCCGAGCCCCCGGTAATTGCCGAGCATGTTTTCAAGATGCTTCGGAGAATTGAACCAGGCATCGTAGGCGCGCCCGGCGTCCTTCTGACCGACGGCGATGTTTTCGGCAGCCGGCAGCGTGACGCCCTGCCCCTTCATCCGATCGTAGAAACTGTCCCGCCAGCCGATATTGTGCCGCATCTTGCCCGCGCTCGCCATGCGTGCCGCCTGATGCATGGCCGCAACGGAAGCGACCGGGTCGCCGGAAAGCGCAGGAAGACCCCTGCCCTTGCGCAGCGTGTTGACGTAACCGAGCGTCGCTTCGGTCTGATCGCTGCCCGTACCGCTGTCCGGAGAAAGGAGATTCGAGGTGGTGCAGCCGGTGATAAGACCGAGGGAGACCACGGCACCGGCACGCAGAAGCAGCCGTCTGCGGGCGACAAATATCTGATCGTGCATGCTTACCGTCGATAGCTGAAGAGACGCAGAATGATGAAGAGCGGAATGACGACGACCGCGCCGAGGAGCAGGTAGTCGCCCACCCGTCCGAGAGCCGCGAACCCGGTCCGCCAGAGATCGAGCAGGAAGTTTCGGATACCGTAATAGATATCTGCCGGATACCAGTCGAAGACCGTCATCACGAAGCCGACCAGGATCGACACCACCAGCAGCTTGACGAGCACGCGTAGCGGCGAGTCCCCCAAGAATTTATTTATTCCGTCCGACATCAGCGAGAACTTCTCCTGTTTCCCTTCACATAAGCCGCCATTCCCAAGCGTGCAAGGCATGACGGCCCGAGGTGCCGCTTTCAGAATCCGCTTGTATTTTGCCTTTCGCGGCGTCAGAAGCGTCCATCGCAACCAAGCCGCATCTCCATGACCTTCAACCAGCTCTCCTCCGGCGACCTGATCGCCGACCGCCGCGCCGACTACGCGAAGATGCTTGCGGAAGCGGGCGATGCGCCAGGTGCGGCGGAACTCATGGCCCAGGCGCTGGAGCTTGCCCCGGAATGGGCGGCCGGTTGGTTCCGGCTGGCGGACTATGAAGAGAAATCGGGCCGAATAGAGGCAGCCGTCGACGCGCTGCGCAATACGCTTCGGCTCAATCCGGAAGACATCTTCGGCGCCAGCCTCAAGCTCGCTTTGCTCGGCGCGACCGAGACGCCCGAACAGCCGCCGAGCGTTTACGTCGAGCGCCTTTTCGACGACTATGCCGAGCGCTTCGACCACGCGCTCGTCGAAAAGCTCGGCTACAGCGTCCCGGAGAAACTTGCGGCCCTGATCGACCGGGTGAACGGCGGCGGGCGTTTTCGCCACGTCACCGATTTCGGCTGCGGCACCGGGCTCTTCGGCGAGCGTATCCGCGATCGCGCCGATTTCCTCGAGGGTTTCGATCTTTCCGCCAATATGCTCGCCAAGGCCGAAGCGAAGGGTGTCTATGACCGCCTCGCCCAGGCGGACCTTTCATTGGCTCCCGAGGATTCGGGCGTGTTCGGCGGGCTGGAGCAGCGGCGTGCCGACCTTGTCAGCGCGGCGGACGTTCTGATGTATCTCGGCAATCTCGAAGGTGTCTTCGTCATCGCCGACCGCCTGCTCGCACCGGGCGGGCTCTTCGCGTTTTCCGCCGAGGATGCAGGCGGGGCCGACGGCTTCGTGCTGCGTCCGTCGCTGCGCTACGCGCATCCGGAAACCTATATCGCCTCCCTCTGCGAAGCGAGCGGTCTGTCCATAATGGCGACCGAGCGCACGATCATCCGCAGGGATGCCGGCGAGCCCGTCGCCGGGATATTATTCCTCGCGCGCAAGCCGTCTTGATGCAGCTCCCCGAAGGGGAGGGCGAAAATAGGTCAGCATTACTTACATATTTTGCTTGAATTTTTTGTGCGCTGCAGCAATGGTGATGTCGTCGCGATCTGAGGGTCAGCCATGGCACAGGCAAGCAGCGTTTTCGGTCTCTGGAATACAAGTCCCACACGGCACACGCCCGTGGAGGACGTTCAAGGCGTCTTTTCCGGCAGCCTCGTCGCCGCCCTCGGTCTCTATTTCCTGGCGAGCGCCGGACTTCTGACCGGCAGCACCGCCGGCCTCGCCTTTCTTTTGCATTACGCCACGGGCGTGAACTTCGGTCTCACCTTCTTCCTGCTCAATCTGCCGTTCTTCTACCTGTCGCTGAAGCGGCTCGGTCCGGCCTTCACGCTCAAGACCTTCATTGCCATCGCGCTCACCTCGTTCCTGACCGACATGCAAGCGCGTCTTTTCGAGATCGGGCAGATTCACCCGGGCTGGGCCGCTCTCATCGGCGGCCTACTCCTCGGATACGGTCTCCTGGCGCTCTACCGCCACCGCGCGAGCCTCGGCGGCGTGGGCATATTGGGCATCTACCTGCAGGAGCGCTTCGGCATTCGCGCCGGTCTCGTGCAACTCGCGATCGACATGATCGTTCTGGCGGCAGCATTCTTCGTGACGACGCCGACGGTCGTCATCTGGTCGGTACTCGGCGCGGTCGTCCTCAACGTTTTCGTGGCGATCAACCACCGCGCCGACCGCTACATCGCTCTGTAACAGCCCTATCGCTTCCGGGAATTGTGTAGTCTCAGTGGTTAGAGAGCGTAGTGCGGACCGAAACCCGCATACACTTCCCTCATCCCGCTCTAAGCCGCCACGGCCGGCTCGTCGATCGGGGGCAAGGCACGGAAGCCGACGCACAGCCGGTTCCACACGTTGATGGCGCCGATCGCGACGGTGATCCTGGTCATTTCCTCCTCGTTGAAATGCGCCTTGAGCGCCTCATAGGCGTCGTCGGGCGCACGTGTCTCGGCCACATTGGTCAGCGCCTCGGTCCAGCCGAGGACCGCCCGTTCGCGCTCGTCGAAATGCGGCGATTCGCGCCAGACACAGACGAGGTTGATCCATTGCTGGCTGAGGCCGCTGTGGCGCGCCTCCTTGGTGTGCATGTCCACGCAATAGGCGCAGCCATTGATCTGCGAGGCGCGCAGCTTGATCAGGTGGATAAGGCGAGGCTCGATTCCGGAGCCTTTGACATAGCTGTCGAGCGCGGCGACCGCCTTGTAGGCGTCCGGAGCGGCTTTCGCAAAATTCAGACGTGACTGCATGATCTTCTCCTGTTTGGCTGTTTGGGTGGTGGTTCACATCAGGCGGCGTTGCCCGATTTCCGTTCATGAAGGGCGAGAAAACCGTTCGTTCGCGCCGCGATCGCCCCGTCGCGGTCGATAGCTTTCAGGTCGGCCATGATACCGGCGATGGTCACGCGCCGGAGTTCGGCGCGATAGGCCTGCTCGGCCCTGAGCATCGCGACATTGATCGTGCACGGCGCGGCCGGCTTGCAGGAATAGGGATTGGGGCCGCGAAGGCGGATTTCGTTGCAGCGAAAAGCGGGCTCCGCCCCCTCCACCGCGAGGACGATATCGAGCAGGGTGATCTTCTCGGGCGCGCGCGCAAGCCGGTAGCCGCCCTTCGGCCCCGGCACGGCTTCGAGCAGTCCGGCCCCCGACATCGCCTGCAGATGCTTCAGCAGGTAACTGGTCGAGACGCCGTGGAACTCGGCGAGCGCTGCGGCCGACAGGGTACTGCCCGGCTGAAGACAGCTCAGCATCGTGACGCTGTGAATGGCCTGTTCGACGCCGTCGCCGAGTTTCATCTGCATCTCCTATCCTAGATAAAATTTATCCATGATTCTCGCTCCGAGTCAATCATTGCAGCAGCACGAAGATGCCGGCTTCTCTTTTGCCGCGTTTGATCTACCTTTGTTCTGCGTGGACAGGATCGATTCTCCGTCGCCGGAAGGCGACGCCCTGACGTTGCCTTCACCCTTTCTCCGGTGGTTCGCCGAAAAGGGTTGGCGTCCGCGCGCCCATCAGCTCGAACTTCTCTCACGGGCCGAGGCGGGCGAGAGCACGCTTCTGATCGCGCCGACCGGAGCCGGCAAAACGCTTGCCGGCTTTCTGCCCTCCCTCGTCGACATCACCAGGCGCGGCAGGATCCCGCCCGGCGCGGCCTTCACCGGCATTCACACGCTCTACATCTCGCCGCTCAAGGCGCTTGCCGTCGATATCGAGCGCAACCTCATGAAACCGGTCGGGGAGATGGGGCTGCCTGTGAGCATCGAAAACCGCACCGGCGACACGCCGCAGGGCAAGCGGCAGAGGCAGAAGCTCAACCCGCCCGACATACTGCTCACGACGCCGGAGCAGCTCGCGCTGCTTCTGGCCAATGGCGAGGCGGAGCGCTTCTTCAAGGACCTGCGCTATGTGGTGCTGGACGAGCTGCATTCGCTGGTGATGTCGAAGCGCGGCCACCTCCTCTCGCTCGGCCTCGCGCGGCTGCGCCGCCTGGCGCCCCGTCTCCAGACGACGGGTCTTTCGGCTACGGTCGCCGATCCGATGGATCTGCAGCGCTGGCTGGTCGCTCAATCTCTCGCCAAGGAGAACCATGCGGGACTGATCACCGTTTCCGGGGGCGCAAAGCCCGAGATCTCCATCCTGCGGACCGAGAACCAGGTGCCTTGGGCCGGGCATTCGGCCCGCTATGCAATCCCGGATGTCTACGCTGCCATCAAGAAACACCGGACGACACTGCTCTTCGTCAATACCCGCAGCCAGGCCGAGATGCTGTTCCAGGAACTCTGGAAAATCAACGACGACAATCTGCCGATCGCTCTGCACCACGGCTCTCTCGATGTCGCCCAGCGCCGCAGGGTCGAGGCGGCAATGGCCGAAAACCGCCTGCGCGCCGTCGTCGCCACGTCGACCCTCGATCTCGGCATCGACTGGGGCGACGTCGATCTGGTCGTCCATGTGGGGGCGCCGAAGGGAGCAAGCCGGCTTGCGCAGCGCATCGGCCGCGCCAACCACCGCATGGACGAACCGAGCCGCGCGATTCTGGTTCCGGCCAACCGTTTCGAGGTTATGGAGTGCCAGGCGGCGCTCGACGCCAATTACGTCGGCGCTCAAGACACGCCGTCGATCGGCAAGGGCGCTCTCGACGTGCTGGCGCAACATATCCTGGGCATGGCCTGCGCGCAGCCTTTCGATGCGCTTGAACTCTATGAAGAGGTGATCAGCGCTGCGCCTTATGCCCGGCTTCCCTGGGAAACCTTCGAGCGCGCCGTCGATCTTGTCGCCACCGGCGGTTACGCGCTTCGCACCTATGAGCGCTATGCCCGCATCCGCAAGACGAAGGACGGGCTCTGGCGGGTCTCCAACCCGATGGTTGCTCAGCAATACCGCCTCAATGTCGGGACGATCGTCGAATCGCCGATGCTGAACATCCGCATGGTCAAGCGCAACCAGCGCGGTTCGCTTGGCCGCGGCGGCATGTCGCTCGGCAAAGTCGAGGAATCGTTCCTCGAAATGCTTTCCCCGGGCGACACCTTCGTCTTTTCCGGCAAGGTGCTGCGCTTCGAAGGCATCCGCGAGAACGAGTGCCTGGCCTCGCAGGCCTTTTCCTTCGATCCCAAGGTGCCGAGCTATGCCGGCGGCAAGTTTCCGCTCTCCACCTATCTCGCAGCACAGGTGCGAAAGATGGTCGCCGATCCGGCCCGCCGCGCAGGTCTGCCCGACCAGGTCAGGGACTGGCTGGCGCTGCAGGGCGACGTGTCGATGCTTCCGCGCGACGACGAACTCCTGATCGAGACCTTCCCGCGGGGCAGCCGGCACTACATGGTCATCTACGCCTTCGAGGGCAGGCTCGCCCACCAGACGCTCGGCATGCTCCTTACCCGTCGTCTCGACCGCGCCGGGCTGAAGCCGCTCGGCTTCGTGGCGACCGACTATTCGCTCGCCATCTGGGCGCTCGACGACATGGGCGCGGCGTTCCGGGCGCGGGCGCCGTCGCTCGGGCAGCTCTTCGACGAGGATATGCTGGGCGACGATCTGGAGGCGTGGCTGAACGAATCCTTCCTCCTGAAACGTACCTTCCGCAATTGCGCGGTCATCGCCGGGCTCATCGAGCAGCGCCACCCCGGCAGGGAGAAGACCGGGCGGCAGATCACCGTTTCCGCCGATCTCATTTATGACGTATTGCGCGCGCACGAGCCGGATCACATTCTCCTCGAGGCGACGCGCAACGATGCGGCCACGGGACTTTTGGACATCGGCCGCCTCGGCTCCATGCTCAAGCGGATCAAGGGCCATATCACCCATCGCAGGCTCGATCAGATCTCGCCGCTTGCCATCCCGGTAATGCTGGAGATCGGACGGGAATCGGTGCATGGAGAAGCCCAGGACTTCCTGCTCACGGAAGCGGCCGACGATCTGGTCAACGAGGCGATGAGCGGCCACGGCAAGGATGGATGAGAGAATTATGAGAGAGCGAAAATCCTCCCCAAGCCCCCCACCCCTCCGCGGCGCCCCTCATCCGCCTGCCGGCACCTTCTCGCCGCAGGCGGGGAGAAGGGATCCGCGGCAAGCGCCGCCGCTACCGTTTTCACCGGTATCGTGGGGCACGTCCCCTCTCCCCGCGTGCGGGGAGAGGGTTAGGGTGAGGGGCAAGCGGGAGGAAAGGAGCCTTTCTCGCCCACACACAAGAACACCGCAATGACCATGCATCGGCTCATCTACGCGACATCACCTGCCGTCAGCCCATCCCTGCACGCGCGCACGTCCATCAATGGAATCGCCGCGGTCTGCGATCCGCTCGGCGGCCTCTATTTTCCCGAAAGCCGCACGCTCGTCGTATCCGACCTGCATCTCGAAAAAGGCTCCGCCTTTGCGCGGCGCGGCATGATGCTGCCTCCCTACGATACGCTTGCGACGCTCAGGATATTGGAGGCGGTCATCGCCCGCCACGACCCCGCGACCGTCATCAGTCTTGGCGATAATTTCCACGACCGGAAGGGATCGGCTGCAATGCCGGAAACCTTCCGCCAGATGATCGCGGCCATGGCCTGCGGCCGCGAATGGATCTGGATCAACGGCAATCATGATCCGGACGGCGCACAGGGGCTGCCCGGCGCCTCCATGGACGAGCTCCGCCACGCGGGCCTGGTCTTCCGGCACGAGCCTTCGAGACGCGACGGCATCGGCGAGATCGCCGGCCACCTGCATCCTTCGGCGACCGTGAGGCGACGGGAAAGATCGGTGAGGCGCGCCTGCTTCGCGACCGACGGCAAGCGCCTCGTCATGCCTGCTTTCGGGGTCACGACGGGAGGTCTCGACCTCAGGCATCGTGAGATGAGCGGCCTTTTCGACCGGCAGCAGCTCGTCGCCCATATGCTTGGCCGCGACCGGATCTATTCGGTGCGCTTCGCCAACCTTCTCGGGTGAGGTTAGAGCACTTCCAGGAAAAGCGTGTAACGGTTTTCCGTCCGGAAGTGCGTAGTTTCACGGCTCTAGAACGCGTTGAAAGTCAGCGTCGTCAGCGAGCGGGATATGCCCGGAACGCTGGCGATATTGTCGTTGATGAACTTTCCGATATCCTGGCCTTCCTCGACATAGACCTTCAGAAGCAGATCATAGTCGCCGCTGGTCGAATACATCTCCGAGACGATCTCCCTGCGATAAATCTCGTCGGCCACCTCATAGGTCTTGCCGGGGGCGCATTGCAGTTGCACGAAAATCGGTTTCATGGGGTTTCCTCAAGTTTCGCATCGCTTGCCGCCGATGCCCGTGCTTCCTTAAACCGCCATAACGCAAAATGGAACGCCAACTCGGTTTGCCGGCTTCCCTCACTCCTTGCGGAAGAGCAGGCTGGCACCCCAGCCGGTGACGACGGCGAGGGTTACGGCCAGGAGGCCGTAGATCACCGGCTGATCGTGCGCGGCGCGGGTAATCGCCTGTTCGAGGCCGGTCTTAACCACCCTGAGCGGAAGAGCCTTGGCGGCGACGAAGACGCCGTCGCGGAAGAGATAGGCGCGTACGACATGGATGCCGTTCGGGACGTTGGCCGGCAGCCGCACCGAAGCCTTGAACAAGCTCGAACTGATGAACTGCACCCCGCCCGGATCGCGCTGATAGACGCCGCTCGTCTCGCGAATCGTCCGGAAGGCGTTGCGGAACTCGCCGAGCGTGCTGCCGTCGCCGACGAAGCCGAGCGGCACCAGCCGCATATGGTCGACGCCGATGCCCATATTGGCGATGTCGCGCCGCGGCGCGATCGTCTCGATGGCGCGGGTACTCGAAAGCGAGTAGGCCTCCGGCACGAGCTCGAAGGTCATCGACTGGGTATTGACCCATATACCGAACACCCGCTCCTTCTTTCGCACCGTCGCATTGTCCTTCGGCCCTTCCAGCGCGACGATGATATTGTACTTGCCCTGCGCCAGGAGGCTGGCGTCGAAACCATCGATGGCGCCGAAGATCGTCAGGTCGGCGCCGCGGAAATCGGAGGTGATGGCAATCTCTTCCGTCGAGATGCCGATCTCGAGCTTCTCGGTGAAATTGGTAACCTGGCGCTCCAGAACCTGCGCTGCGGCCGGGGTGGCGACGGCGAGGACCAGGGCGACGATCGGGTGAAGGAGAAGCGAGCGCATCAGAAGCCGGCCCCCGCGGATACGACCGAGTAAATGTCCTTCGGCGGGATGACGAGCTCGACCGCCAGGCGGATGCCGACGGCGAGAACGAGCAGCGCCAGCAGTGCCCTGAGCTGCTCGCCGCGCAGCCGCTGGCCGACGCGCACGCCGTATTGCGCCCCGATGACGCCGGCGATCATCAGCACGAAGGCCAGCACGATGTCGACGGTGTAGTTGGTCGAGGCCTGGACGATCACCGTATAGGCGGAGACGAAGACGATCTGGAAGAGCGATGTGCCCACGACGACGCTGGTCGGAATGCGCAACAGATAGATCATGGCCGGCACCATGATGAAGCCGCCGCCGACGCCCATCACCGAGGTCAGCACGCCGATGGAAAAGCCGAGCGTCGCCACAGGGATGACACTCAGATAGATCTTCGACTTCTTGAAGCGCATCTTCAGCGGCAGGCCGTGGATCCAATTGTGCTGCCCGGGCCGTCTGAGCTGCGCTGGCTGGTTTTTCGCTGCTTTGCGCATTGCGCCGATGCTCTCCCACAGCATCAGCGCGCCGACCGAGCCGAGAAGCACCACATAAAGCAGCGAGATCACCAGATCGAGCTGGCCGACGCTCCTGAGCAGCGAGAACAGCCAGACGCCGACGGTCGCGCCCACAAGGCCGCCGCACAAGAGCACCGTGCCGAGCTTGATGTCGATGGTGCCGCGGCGGAAATGGGCGATCGCCCCTGATATCGACGAGGCGACCACCTGGTTGGCGCCGGTCGCCACCGCCACGACGGGCGGAATATTGTAGAAGATCAGAAGCGGCGTGATCAGAAATCCGCCGCCGACGCCGAACATGCCGGACAAAAAACCGACGGCCGCGCCCATGCCGAGAATGACGAAGATGTTCACCGACAACTCAGCAATGGGCAGATAGACCGTCACGGCCGAACCTCGATATGCCAGCGGCCCGCATTGCGGGCGGAAATTGCTCCTCCACAATTCCTAACCGCAAACAATTGAGGAATTGTGCAATGTTTCACTATTCTCAAGCCTCACGCGCTCGAAGAGGCGCATGGCGCTGTCCTTCGAAGTGGTACATGATTAACCACGGACGGGGGGTATATGGGTGGACCGTTCGCGCCCCTGAGGGAGAAACGGGCGACACTTTCTCTCATGCGCTCCCGGACCAGAGCTGTCAACCTTTTCAGGCACATGCGCGGCCCCGCAGGCACGCCTGCGACCTTGTGGCACCACGTCATGCGCGGTACGGCCGAAACGGTTCAGCTGTTCCGCTTCAGAAGCTCCCGGACCAGCCCATCGGTGATCTCACCCGTCGGCTCCTGGCCGACCGAAGTCTGAAAGGCCTTGATGGCGGCAATCGTCTTCTGGCCTACCTGGCCGTCCGGCTTGCCGGCATCGAAGCCGTTATTGTTGAGGATCGCCTGGATGTTGCGAACGGCTCTGCTCATATCGACGGTGGCCGTCTTGGTCGGCGGACCGACCCAGGCATCCGGGACCTCCACCGTGTTTGCTTCGGCGTCGACAGGCTGAGCCTTCCAGGCGTCGACTTTCGCCTTGGCACTGGAAAGCTCGTCCGGCTTCAGCGCCTTGGCGATCTCGTCGCGCTTTTCTGCCGCGTCCTTGTCACCGTCGCGGGCCGCGATTGCGAACCATTTATAGGATTCTTCCAGATTGCGGGCCACACCGTCGCCCCGCGCATAGAGGACGGCGAGGTTGAACTGACTGTCGCGAACGCCGAGACTGGCGGCTTTCTCGAACCATTTGGCCGCTTCGGCGAGATCCGGCCCGCCGTCCCGGCCGCCGGCGAGCATGACGGCGAGATTGTGGATCGCACTGGCGTTGCCGGCTGCAGCCGCCTTGAGATAGAGCGCCTTGGCCTTTGCTGCGTCGCGCTGAACGCCCGCGCCCTTCTCATAAAGGTTGGCGAGCCGGTACGCGGCCGGAATCACGCCGGCGTCGGCGGCGCGCTGATACCACTTGACGGCTTCCGCCCGATCTTCCTCGACCCCCCGCCCTTCCGTGAAGCGGGCGCCTATTTCGTAGAAGGCGAGAGGATCGCCGCCCTTGGCCGCGGTTACGAGCGCGGGCGGTCCGAAGCCCTCCGGCAGAACGATCTCGCTCATCCTGGCCGGCTCAGCGGCTAAACTTTCTAAAGGCGGCTGCAAGGTCGAGACGGGTCCAGGCGTTCGTGCCTCCGCCGGCCGCATCAAGGCCGCCTGGCCGTCGCCAGCGCCATCAACGGCCTTGTCAACCTTGCCGGCTTCGGCAGTGGCTGGCGGCTGCTTTGCCGCTATCGCCGGCGCATCCGTCTTCTCCACGCCAGCCGGAGCCCTGGGCTCTTCTCCAGTCTTCGCGGTAGCTGCCGTTTGGGCGAGGCGCTCGACGGCGGCCGCCGGCTCCGCAACCTCTGCCTTGCGCTCGATCGCTGCAACCGGCGGAGCGCTCGGGGCCTCCTTGCCTTTCAGCACCGTGCTGACGAGCGGATAGGACATGATCGCGAGCAGCACGGCACCGACCGCGATCAGGATCGGACGGCGGTGGCGGGCGAGCGCGCCGCCGACGGCGGATGGTGCCTTGCTTTCCTTGACGCGATTGAGCGTATCGGATTCCTCGACGGCCAGCTGCGCCGCGCGCCGCGCGGCGGCGATGAAGTCCGCCTTTTCGCCGTCGTTCGCCTCCTGCGCGCCACGGGCCATCTGACCGGCACGGACACGTTCGAGTATCTTCTTGACGTCCGGCACGCCGGAGCCCGGCTCGAGGAGCTGATTGGCGTCCTCGGGAGCGAGCATTTCGGAGGGGTCGATCGAGGGGGTGGGCTCGACCATCTGCCGCGCCTGGATCGGCATTCCCTCGTTCTGCCTCGGCGCGAAGCGCCGAGTCAGACCGGCAAGCAGGCTCGTCTTCGCCGCACGGGCCTCCACCTTGATCTCGCCGTCTTCGACCATTGCGACTTCGGCGGCATCATTCGCCTCAGCTGCGGCCGGCACCGGTGCGTGGATGGAGGTTTCGCTTGCGGCCGCGAACGCGTGTGGCGCGTGTTCCACGTCCTCGTCGCGTTCCGCCATCGTCAAAGTGCCCGCGGCTTCGACGGGCGCAGCCTTGGGCATCGGAACATGAGAAGCCGGGGGCTCCCGCTCTTCAAGCCGCTCCAGTTTCTCGGCGATATGGACGAGCGTTTCATGCAGCGCCTCGAAGGTGCGTGCCGTCCGTTCGTCGCTCGAACGGCTGAGTTCCTCCAATGTACGCAGATCCTCGGCGAGCGCCGAGATCGCCGCCATGTCGGTACTCGCCGCCATCTGCGGTGCGGTGTTCCTGGAATATGCCTCCATCACGGCTTCCGCGGCCTGCCGGGCAGCTTCGATGATATATTCGTCGCTGGTGGCGAGATAGTCTTCCAGCGTGTTCATGCGGCTCTCGAATTCCGCCGGCACGCCTGCCGTCTCACCGTGAGACTGGCTGATCAGCGTCGAGAGGTTTCCGATCTGAGCTTCGAGGTTGCGCAGCGCCTGCCGGTCGTCGAACGGCGCGGCATGCGTCTCCTCCAGGCGCTGGGCGATACCTGCCAAGCGATCCTCGAGGCGATCGAAGCGCGGGTCCGCCGAGGGCTCGACATTTCGCGCAAGCCCATCGATACGGCGGGCGAGATCGTCGAGCCGTTCAGCCAGTGCATCGGTGACGCTGTCGCCCGAGAGGGCTTCGATCTTCCGGGAAATGTCGGCAAGACGATCTGTAAGATCCGGCTCCGCGCCTTGCCGGTTGTGCTCCAGCACCGCGGAAAGCTGGTCCAGGCGCTCTTCCAATCTGGCCGCCCCCTTCTCGCCGGCAAGGTCCTCCACGCGAGCTGCCAGCGCCTCGATCCGCGCGCCGAGGCCGGAATCGGCAGGATTGGAGAGGGTGTCGATCTGCCGGGACAGATCGCCGAGCCTGTTCTCCAGACGATCAACGAACGAACCGTCGGTGCCGGCCACATTACCGCTGCCTGCGGCGATCGCCCGGCTGATCTCATCGAGCCGCTTGCCGAGGTCGGCGAATTGCGGCGCCAGGCGCCTCTCGTCCGGCTGGATCTGGCGCCCGAGCATCTCGATCGCCTGGGCGACCGCGACGAGCTTGCTTTCCAGCACCTCGATCCCGGTGCCCCTGTCCAGGGAATTGATCTGCGCCTTGATCTCGTCGAGCCGGTAGGCGAGCGCCACCAGCTCATCGTCGCGGTTCTGGTCGAAGGCGTTCAGCCGATCCTCGACGCCGGTCCATCGGTTTTCCATGCGGCGCATGCTGTCTTCGCGCGCGAGGCCTTCGAGCATGGACCTCAGGTCATCGAATTCGATCCTGAGCGCATCGGCCTCGGCGGGCGAAGCCTGCCGGCCAAGTTCCTTGATGCCAGCCGAAAGCCGCTCGATATCGTGCCGCACGTCCTCGGCGAAACGGCGGTCCTGGGCGGCTTCGGCCTTGATGCCGCGGATTTCCGACCGCAGCGCATGCATTTCGCGCGACAGGCCGTCATCGAGATCGCGCTTCAGCTCATGCCGCAGACCGACGAGCGCCTCGGCGATATCCGCTGCAGCCGAAGAGCGTCCCGATGGCGCGGCTGCTGCCTGAGAGGGCTGGTAGCGTGGCTCTGCCGCAAGGCGGGTGGGAGCGAGGCGATCGAGGTCGCCCGACGCAGCGCGTTCGCGCAGCGGCGACCGCTCGCGCGCCGCATTGAGCGCCCGCTGGCGGTCGATGATTTCGGAGACCGCTTCGCTTGGGGCCGGACGCGGCCGCTCGGGCTGCCGCGTCTCGCGGCTGACGCTACTCATGAGCCCCTCGATGCGCGCTTCGAGCCCTTCGATGGTGCGGTTCAGGGCATCGAGCGACGGCCGGTCGCCATAGGACGGGCTGCCCATGCGCTGAGAAGTGGATCGCGATCCGTTCATTGCCTCTTCGCCCCTGTGTCGCTTTGGCCCTATAAATTCGACCGTCATCGAAGCCGCCGAAGGAGCCCGGGCTTCCCCGGCTTTCGCTCCGATTTCGGCGGCACCGCCGATGTGGGCAAAACCGCAACAATGCAAAGACGGGACCGGTTGCAGCTTTGACCATCTCAAAGCGCACAATTCATTAAACGTGGTAAATAAGCCGTTAACCGATCCGATTTTTAACGATTATTGTCGCCCGGTACGCCGCCGCCCCCCGCCATATGGCATTTGGAGCGGCGCGCCGCAGGAGCGAAACTTTCGCCTTTCGGGAATTTTTGACGTTTACGCAAACGTCAAAATTCGATAGCATCCGTCCAAGTCGCACACCGCCACCGGTGCGCGCTCGACACAGTGAGAAGCGGGTCTGCCGTGCGGCGCGGCCCGAAAGGACATCAAGGCGAGGAAAAGCATGCCCATCTACAAGGCTCCGGTCGACGATACCCTGTTCATCCTCAACGACGTGCTCGGCATCGAGCGCTACCACAATCTCCCGGGCTTTGCGGATGCGACGCCGGACATGACGGCCGCGGTCCTCGGCGAGGCCGCAAAGCTCGCGGAAGAGGTCCTCTTCCCGATCAATCTTTCCGGCGACCAGGAGGGCTGCAAGCGTCACGAGGACGGCTCCGTCACCGTGCCCAAGGGCTTCAAGGAAGCCTATGACCTTTATCGCGAAGGCGGTTGGCTCGGTCTTGCCGCCCCGGAAGAATTCGGCGGCCAGGGCCTGCCCTACACGCTCCACACCGCCGTCGGCGAATTCATGTCCGCGGCCAACATGTCGCTTATGATGTATCCGGGCCTGACGCAGGGGGCGATCGCGGCGATCCTGGTGCACGGTTCCGAAGACCAGAAGCGGACCTATCTGCCCAAAATGGTCGACGGCACCTGGACCGGCACGATGAACCTGACGGAGCCCCATTGCGGCACCGACCTCGGCCTGCTGCGCACCAAGGCCGTGCCGAACGGCGACGGCTCCTACAGGATCTCCGGCCAGAAGATCTTCATCTCCGCCGGCGAGCACGACATGGCGGAAAATGTCGTCCATCTGGTGCTGGCGCGCATCGAGGGCGCGCCTGACGGTGTAAAGGGCATCTCGCTCTTTATCGTGCCGAAATTCAAGCTCGACGCCGGCGGCGAGCCGGGCGAACGCAACGGCGTTTCCTGCGGCGCGATCGAACACAAGATGGGCATACACGGCAACGCGACCTGCGTCATGAATTATGACGAGGCGACCGGCTATCTGATCGGCACGGAGAACAAGGGCCTCAGCGCCATGTTCGTGATGATGAACGAGGCCAGGCTTGCCGTCGGCATGCAGGGGCTTTCGATTGCCGAAGTCGCTTATCAGAATGCTGCGAGCTACGCGCGCGAGCGCATTCAGGGCCGCTCCTTGTCCGGCCCCAAGGCGCCGGACAAGAAGGCCGATCCGATCATCGTCCATCCGGACATCCGCCGCACGCTGATGACGATCAAGGCCTTCAACGAAGGCGGCCGCGCCTTCACGCTCTGGACGGCGCTGAAGTCGGACATCGCCCATCGTTCGGACAGCGAAGAGGAGCGCCAGGCGGCGGACGACATCCTCAGCCTGATGACGCCGATCCTCAAGGGCGTGCTGACGGACAAGGGCTTCGATCACGCGGTGATGGCGCAGCAGGTATTCGGCGGCCACGGCTATATCGAAGAGCACGGCATGAGCCAGTATGTGCGCGATGCCCGCATCGCAATGATCTACGAGGGTGCCAACGGCATCCAGGCGCTCGACCTGGTCGGCCGCAAGCTCGCGATGAACGGCGGCCGCGCCGTCATGGCTCTGTTCAAGGAGATCGGCGACTTCTGCGAGGAGAACCGCGGCGACGAAAAGCTCTCCGGCTACACCAAGGCCCTTAAGAAAGGGCTGAACGACCTGCAGGCCGCGACCATGTGGTTCATGCAGAACGCCATGGCCAAACCCGACAATGCCGGAGCCGGCTCCACCGACTATATGCATCTCTTCGGCCTCGTCGTCCTCGGTTATATGTGGGCGAAGATGGCCAAGACGGCGGAGGAGAAGCTTGCCGCTGGCGAAACGCAGCGCGCGGACTATCTCAAGAACAAGCTGATCACGGCGAGGTTCTTCATGGAGCGCATCCTGCCTGAAACGGCGCTGCGCAAGATCCGCATCGAAACGGGCGCCGACACGATGATGGCGCTGGACGCGGCCGCGTTCTGATTTCAGACTGGGAGCCGGATCGAAAGCGAGAAGCGGTCTTCCGCCCGAATCCCGCTCCGATTGATAATGCGCGGCCCGAGGAAACGCCGCCGAAAGGGAGATCAAGAGATGACGAAAGTCTTCGTTTACGACCACGTGCGCACGCCGCGCGGCCGTGGCAAGAAGGACGGCGCGCTGCACGAGGTGCCCTCCGTCCGGCTCGCCGCCAAGGTGCTCGAGGCCGTGCGCGATCGCAACGGGCTCGACACTTCGACGGTCGACGACGTCATCATGGGTTGCGTCGACCCGGTCATGGATGCGGGTGCGGTCATCCCGAAAGCCGCAGCCTTCGAGGCGGGTTATTCGACGCGTGCGCCCGGCATGCAGATCTCCCGCTTCTGCGCCTCCGGCCTCGACGCCGTCAATTTCGGCGCCGCGAAGATCGCCCAGGGAGCGGACGATATCGTGATCGCCGGCGGCGTGGAGTCGATGTCCCGCGTCGGCCTCGGCATGTCGGGGGGCGCCTGGTTCATGGACCCCTCGGTCAACCTGCCCGCCTACTTCATGCCGCAGGGCGTTTCCGCCGACCTGATCGCCACGAAATACGGTTTCTCGCGCGACGACGTCGACGCCTATGCGGTGGAAAGCCAGAAGCGCGCCGCCAATGCATGGGAGAAGGGCTATTTCAAGAACTCGGTCGTCCCGGTCAAGGACCAGAACGGCCTGGTCATCCTCGACCGCGACGAGCATATGCGCCCCGGCACCGACATGCAGGCACTGGCCTCGCTGAACCCCTCTTTCCAGATGCCCGGCGAGATGGGCGGCTTCGAGGCCGTCGGCATCCAGGCGCATCCGGAGATCGAGCGCATCAACTACGTCCACCACGCCGGCAATTCCTCCGGCATCGTCGATGGCGCCGCGGCCGTGCTCATCGGCTCCAGGGCCGGCGGCGAAGCCATGGGGCTCAAACCCCGCGCCCGCATCCGCGCCTTCGCCAATATCGGCTCCGACCCGGCCCTGATGCTGACCGGGCCGGTCGACGTCACCGAGAAGCTCCTCAAGCGGGCGGACATGAAGCTCTCCGACATCAATCTTTTCGAGCTCAATGAGGCCTTCGCGGCCGTCGTGCTGCGCTACTGCCAGGCTTTCGACATCCCGCACGACAAGATCAACGTCAATGGCGGCGCGATCGCCATGGGCCATCCGCTCGGCGCGACCGGGGCGATGATCCTCGGCACCGTGCTCGACGAGCTGGAGCGCCGCGACCTCAACACGGCGCTGGTGACGCTCTGCATCGGCGCCGGCATGGGCACCGCCACGATCATCGAACGCGTCTGATCCGATCCCGGGAGAGAGAATATGTCTTACACGAACTTCAAGATCGAAACCGACGCCGACGGCATTGCGCTGGTCACCTGGGACATGCCCGACAAGTCGATGAACGTCTTCACCGAAGAGGTGATGAAGGAACTCGACGCCATCATCAATCAGACGACGGCGGATCCTGGCGTCAAGGGCGTGGTCGTCACCTCCGGCAAATCCTCCTTCTCCGGCGGCGCCGACCTTTCAATGATCAAGTCGATGTTCACCTTCCAGGCGGAGGAGAAGAAGAAGGACCCGGACAACGCGGCCCGGAGACTCTTCGACCTCGTCGGCCGGATGACGGGTCTCTTCCGCAAGCTCGAAACCTCGGGCAAGCCTTGGGTCTCGGCCATCAACGGCACCTGCATGGGCGGCGCCTTCGAGATGTCGCTCGCCTGCCACGGCCGTGTCGCCTCCAATGCGAAATCGGTGAAGATCGCGCTTCCCGAGGTCAAGGTCGGCATTTTCCCCGGTGCCGGCGGCACCCAGCGCGTTCCACGGCTGACCAATACGCAGGACGCGTTGCAGATGATGACGACCGGCTCCTCGCTTACGCCGGCGCGAGCAAAGGCCATGGGGCTCGTTCACGAGGTGGTCGACCCGGACAAACTGATCGAGGCCGCCAAGGCGATGATCAAGAACGGCCTGAAACCGGTGCAGCCCTGGGACGAGAAGGGCTTCAAGCTCCCGGGCGGCGGCATCTGGACGCCCGCCTCCGCGCAGCTCTGGCCGGCCGCCTCCGGCATCCTGCGCCGCGAGACCTACGGCAATTACCCCGCCGCGATCGCGATCCTGAAATGCGTCTACGAGGGGCTGCAGGTTCCCTTCGATACGGCCTTGAAGATCGAGCAGCGCTATTTCACCGAAATCCTGCAGACGACCGAAGCCTTCTCGATGATCCGGTCGCTGTTCGTCTCGATGCAGGAACTCGGCAAGGGCGCGCGCCGACCGGCCGGCGTACCGAAGACCGAGCTCAGGAAAGTCGGCGTCGTCGGCGCCGGTTTCATGGGCGCTTCGATCGCCTATGTAACCGCGGCAGGCGGCATCCCCGTCACCCTCATCGACCGCGACATGGAAGCTGCCGAAAAGGGCAGGACGCATTCGGAAGGCCTCGTCAAGGACGCGATCGGCAAGGGACGCTTGACCAAGGAGGAAGGCGAAGCGCTGCTTTCGCGCATCACACCTTCGGCGGACTACGGCGATCTCAAGGATGCCGGCCTCGTCATCGAGGCGGTCTTCGAGGACCGGCAGGTCAAGAAGGACGTGATCGAGAAGGTCGAAGCGGTGATCGCCGAGGACGCGATCTTCGCCTCCAACACCTCGACGCTGCCGATCACCGGCCTCGCCAGGAATTCCAAACGGCCGGACCGGTTCATCGGCATCCATTTCTTCTCGCCGGTCGAGAAAATGATGCTGACGGAGGTGATCCTCGGCAAGGAGACCGGAGACCGCGCGCTCGCGGCCGCGCTCGACTATGTCGCGGCGATCAGGAAGACGCCGATCGTCGTCAACGACACGCGCGGCTTCTATGTCAATCGCTGCGTCTTCCGCTATATCCACGAAGCCTATGACATGCTGATCGAGGGCGTACCGCCGGCGATGATCGAGAACGCCGCCAAGATGGCCGGCATGCCGGTCGGACCGCTGTCTCTCAACGACGAGGTGGCGATCGACCTCAGCCAGAAGATCCTGAAGGCGGCCGTCGCCGATCTCGGCGAGAAGGCCGTCGATCCCAGACACATGGCGCTGATCGACAAGATGGTGGACGAGCTCGACCGGCGCGGCCGAAAGAACGGCAAGGGCTTCTACGAATATCCGGCAAAGCCGGCCAGGAAATATCTCTGGCCGGGTCTGAAAGAGCTCTACCCGCAGAAGGATGCCGGCGAGATCGAGGTCGGCGTGCTCAAGCAGCGCCTGCTGGTGACGATCGCACTCGAAGCCGCGCGCACGATCGAGGAAGGCATCGTCACAGATCCGCGCGAAGCCGATGTCGGCTCGATCCTCGGCTTCGGCTTTGCACCCTACACCGGCGGCACGATCTCCTACATCGACGGCATGGGCGCGAAAGCCTTCGTCGAGCTCTGCGAAAAGCTCGCCGCCGACCATGGCGACCACTTCCGGCCGACGCCGCTTCTGAAGGAGATGGCCGCAAAGGGCGAGACCTTCTACGGGCGCTTCGATCCTTATGGAGCGGGGCAGAAGGCGGCATAAGCCGCCAGGTCAGCCGCACGGCGCAATATTGTCTCTCCGGTCATTCTCGGTAACCGCGAATGACCGGAGAGAAACGTTCAAGGCTTCAGGCCACTTCAGCCTTCTCACCGAGCTCGGCCGCCAGAAATCCGATCAGCTGCTCCCAGCCTTCGCGGCGATATTCCACCTTGTCGAGCCCATCCAGGAATGCCCCCTGCTCCGTGAAGACGACGCGTGTGCCGGTGCCTTCCGGTATGAGGTCGACGGTGGCGATCGACGCGGAAAGCCGCTGCTCGTCCTTCGCCATGGTATAGGCCGAGACGATCCGCCGGTTCTCGACGATGTCGAGATAGATCGTTTCATTGAAATAAAAAACCTTCCCGTCCTGGCTGAACCGGCCGCTTTCCCGGCCGCCGATGCGGAAGTCGTGGCTATATTCGGCGACCGGCCAGTTGTCGGCCTTGACGAACCAGCGGTCATGCGCAGCAGGATCGGCGAAGGCCTCGAAGACCTGTTCCGGGGGTGAATTGAAAACGCGTTCGATGGTGAAGTCCGCATGTTCGACAGAAGCTTTGGTCATGATCTTCTCCTCTTCGCTCGGAAACTGGTTGCGATATGAAAGCAGTTGCAGGCTAACTTCACTGGTGCAATAATGCAAGCAGTTTTAGAGCGGATGCTCCGCTCGCGTTTTGCAGAGACCAAAATGACCGATGACCATCGCTCGGGTTGCCCGATCAATCTCTCGCTCGAAGTATTCGGCGACAAATGGAGCCTCCTGATCATTCGCGACATGATTTTCGGCGGCAAACGCCACTTCCGCGAGCTCCTGCGCTCGCAGGAGGGGATTTCCACCAACATCCTCGCCGACCGGCTGAAAACGCTTGTCGAGATCGGCATGCTGACGAAAGCGGACGATCCGAGCCACAAGCAGAAGGCGATCTACAGCCTGACGGAAATGGCGATCGCGCTTGTGCCGATCATGGCCCATCTCGGCGCCTGGGGCCGGCGCTACCTGCCGGTCAGCGAGGAACTCAGCATCCGAGCCCAACTGATGGAGGAGGGCGGCCCCGAGCTCTGGGAGCGTTTCATGCGGGAATTGCGCGCCGAACACCTCGGCGATGCCAGACCGGAGGGACCCTCCGTGCGGCAAACGCTTCAAGCCGCCTATGACCGCGTTGTGGCGCGCAAGGCGATGGAAGAGCAGCCGGCCTGAGCACTAATCCTTTGGTCCAACGCACTTCCGGACGGAAAACCGCTACACACTTTTCCTGGAAGTGCTCTTGATCCAACGCACTTCCGGACGGAAAACCGCTACACACTTTTCCTGGAAGTGCTCTTCGGTCCAACGCACTTCCGGACGGAAAACCGTTACACACTTTTCCTGGAAGTGCTCTTCGGTCCAACGCACTTCCGGACGGAAAACCGTTACACACTTTTCCTGGAAGTGCTCTAAAGCCCGAGGGCGGACAGCATGATGAAGGTGGCGAACAGCACGAAATGCGTCATGCCTTCGATGGCATTGGTCTGACCGTCATTGAGATTGATAGCGGCGGCGATGAGGGTTACCGCAACCATTACCGTCTGCACCGGCGACATGGCCATGATGAAGGGTTGGCCCGTATAAAGGGCAATCGCCTCCATGACGGGTACGGTCAGGATCACGGTCGAAAGCGAAGCGCCGAGCGCGATGTTCACCACTGCCTGCATGCGGTTGGCGAGCGCGGCGCGCATTGCCGTCATGACCTCGGGCGAAGCGGAGATCGCCGCGACGACGATCGCGGCCAGGGCCGGCGGCGCCGCCGTGCCCTTGATCCCGGCCGACAGCAGCCCGGACATGATTTCGGCGAGAAAGCCGATCACCACCACGCCCAGGATGAGCACGACGACGGAAGGAAGCACCGGCTCGTCCTCGAGCCGGCTTGCCGCGGTTCCCGCTTTGGCGCGCGGATAGCTGTAACTGAAGAAGTAGCTGTGGACGCCAACCTGCATGCGCAGGAACAACGTATAGAGCACGATCATCGCGCCGATGGTGAAGGCGGAATAGTAATGCCATTTCGACTGCGGCACGAATTCGGGGACGAGCATGGAAATGCCCATGGCCGTGAGAATCATGACGCTGTAAGTGCGCGCGGAATCGTCGTTATAGGGCTGCTCGCCATGTTTGAGGCCGCCGAGCAGCGCCGCAAGTCCCAGGATCCCGTTGATATCGAGCATTACTGCCGAATAGATCGTATCGCGCACCAGCGTCGGCGAGGTCTCGCCGGTCATCATGATGGCGAGGATGACGACCTCGACCAGCACCGCCGAAAGCGTCAGGATCATCGTGCCGTAGGGATCACCCACTTTGGCGGCAAGCACCTCGGCATGATGGGCGACCCGCATGGAAGCAAGCACGATCGCCGCCACCATCAGGGCCGCACCGATGAGCGATGCGGCGCGACCGGCCTCGAGCAGATGATGCTCGACCGCGACGCCGGCAAGAGCAGCGAGAAAAGCGGCGACGAGATGCCGTTCCGATCTCAGGTTTGCAAGCAAGCACGCCTCTTGGCCCGGGGTGAAGCTGTTTTATTTAGCACAGCTGCTGAAGAGTTCACCCCTGAAGACCGCTGCATCTGCTGTATACCGTCCTTTGATCGGATAGGAAGGACTATTTTCCTCGCTGTGCTTTACGGTCGTAAGGCGCTTGGCTAATGTATTCGCAGACCGCGGAACGGCTTGCTGTGCCGCCCGCATCGTCTCTCCTTCCGAAGATGGGTCGATATGCTCTCACATGACAGCATCTGGCGCGCGATCGACGCCTTGGCAGAGCGCCACCGGCTTTCGCCGTCGGGCCTTGCACGGCGGGCCGGCCTGGACCCCACCTCCTTCAACAAGTCGAAGCGCCAGTCCACCGACGGGCGCGACCGATGGCCCTCCACCGAGTCGATCGCGAAGATCTTGCATGCCACGGGAGCGAGCGTCGATCAGTTCCTGGCGCTGATGGAGCCCAATGCCGCCGGCCGCGAAAGGGAAGAAGCATCGGCAGCGCCGGGCATTCCGCTGATCGGTTTCGCGCAGGCCGGCGCCGGTGGTTTTTTCGACGACGGCGGCTTTCCGGTCGGCCAGGGCTGGGACACGATCGAATTCCCCACGCCCGAGCGGCGGCAGGGCGGTGCCTACGCTCTGGAGGTTCAGGGCGACAGCATGCTGCCGCTTTATCGCGACGGCGATGTCCTGATCGTCGACCCGAGCGCGCAGGTGCGCCGCAACGACCGCGTCGTGGTCAAGACGCGCGGGGGCGAGGTGATGGCGAAGGTGCTGGCCCGGCAGACGCCCCGCGGCATCGAACTCGTCTCGCTCAACCCCGACCATCCCAACCGCAATTTCGAGATGAACGACGTAGAATGGATTGCCCGGATCATCTGGGCCAGCCAATAGGATCCTTGATGCCGCCGAGGCTCTTCACCATCGCCGGCGGGCTTGCCGCCCTCGCCCTTTATGCCGGCATTCTGATGGCCGGGGCCGCGATCATCCGCAACCGCGACAGCGTCGCAACGCCTGAGTTCGTGCTCGAAACGCCGGAAGCAGCGGTCGACGAGCCGGTTTCGGTGGAGCCTCCCGCCGAGACCGAAGCAGCTCCCCCTCCCCCCGAACCGGATACCGCCCGTGGCAAAGGCTCGCGCGTGGCGGCCAGGCCGGTCGAGCCGGGTCTCTTCGCCCAGCCGGAAGACGGCATTGCCAAACCGCTGGAACGGATCGCACCGAGACCGCCGCTTTCAAAGCCTGAGGAAAAGGAAAAGCCCGCTTCCGCCGTCTTCCCGCGCCCGGTTGCGCTTGCCGCCGGGCTTGTCCGGTCCGGCGAGACGACTCTGCAGCTCAAGGATATCGAACCCGAAACGCCCGAGAAGGTCTGCGAAGCGGATGGCAGGAGCTGGCCTTGCGGCATGGTCGCGCGTACGGCGTTCCGCAATTTTTTGCGGGGCCGCGCACTCGTCTGCGAAGCGGCGGAGGGCTCCTCGGAGACCTTGAACGCGCGGTGCAGCGTCGGCGGACAGGACGTGGCCGAATGGCTCGTCGGCAACGGCTGGGCGACGCCGCTGCCGGGCACGGCGCTCGAGGCGAAGGCCGAGGCAGCCCGGGGCGCCAGGCTCGGTTTCTTCGGGGACGACCCGCGCGGTCTTGCCCGAGCGCCTCTCGCGCTCGACGATCCGGCTGCGAGCATCGCCCCGGAAGACGCCGCGCCGGACTTGTAAGGCTTGGAGCAAGTCTTTAACTGTCACCTACCACTGCAGGTCCGCCCAACCCGCTATGCACCCGTCGTGTATCGCGGCCCCAATGAGAACGATGAAAGGATCGAGAGGCAGGATGTCCGCAAGTCTCAGCCAGCACGAAGCCCTTGTTCACGTCATGGTCATGATGTCCGCCGTCGACCGGAACATGACCGACGACGAGATTGCACGCATCGGCGTGCTCGTGCGGTTCCTCCCGGCCTTCGACGGTTTCGACGAAGATCATCTGATCCACATCAGCCGCGAATGCGCCGCCCAGCTTGCGGCCCCGGAGGGCCTCGACGTGGCGCTCGAAATGGTTCGCGAGGCGTTGCCGCAGCGGCTCTATGAGACGGCCTATGCCCTTGCGGTCGAGATCGCTGCCGCCGATCAGCGTATCCGCAACGAGGAAATCCGGTTGTTGCAGCTGCTGCGGGACCGTTTGGGCCTCGACAAGCTCGCCTGCGCAGCAATCGAGCGCGGAGCCATCGCGCGCTTCCGCAAGTAGGCTTCGGAAAAGGTCCTTGCCCGTTTCCGGCACGGAACGGGCCGGGTTCGATGCAACGGGGATCGATGCATGCTCTATTTCGGTCTCTCCGAACCGGTCTGGCGGCTCGCGGCCTTTGCCGCCGCCTTCGCCGCGCTGGCCGTGCTCGAGCTTCTTCATCCGCGGCTGGAGAGGCCGGAGCTGATGCGGGCACTGAAGGCACGCCGCTGGATCACCAACCTGTCTATTCTCGTCCTATCCTCCCTCCTGCTTCGCGTCGCCTTTCCCGCTGCCGCGACCGGCATTGCCATCTGGGCTCAGGGGCGCGGCTACGGCGTGCTCCCGGCTCTTGGCGTGACCCCGCCGCTTGCCGGCCTGATCGCCTTCATCGCGCTGGACTTCGCCATCTGGTTTGAACACGTCGTGTTTCACAAGATACCTGTCCTGTGGCGCATCCACCGCGTCCACCATGCCGATCCCGGTGTCGACGTCACCACGGCCCTTCGCTTTCATCCCCTCGAAATTCTGCTGTCGATGATCTGGAAGAGCGCGGTTATCATCCTGCTCGGCGCGCCCGCACTCGCCGTTCTCCTGTTCGAAATCGTGCTCAATGCCGGGGCGATGTTCAACCACGCCAATTTGCGGCTCCCGAAAGGCGCCGACAGGCTGTTGCGCCAGGTCATCGTCACGCCCGACATGCACCGCATCCACCATTCCGTGGAAAAGCGGGAGACCGATTCAAACTACGGCTTTAATCTTTCGGTCTGGGATCGGTTGTTCTCGACCTACGTCGCCCATCCATCGCGCGGCGACGATGCGATCGAGACCGGGCTGAAGGCCTACGGGCGCGTTGCACCCGTGAAGCTCCTGTGGTCGCTGATACTCCCGTTCCGGCGTCGCTAGGGCATAGCCGCAAGTGGAGCCGCCTCAATAAATCCCGTTCGGGAAATAGCGAAGATAGATCTCTTCAAGCCTGCCGCTGCGTGAGAGTGCCAGCAAGGCGTGGTCGATCGCCTGGGTCAGAGCCGGCTCGGCCTTGCGGTTCATGATCGTCAGTCCCTCGCCCAGGAAGCGTTGGGAAAAATAGGAGCCCTCCAGCATGGCGCAGCATCCCCCGGCGAGGTTGCCGGAGACCCAGAAGGACAATTGCATGCCGTCGGAGAACGCGGCCGCGACGGTGCCCCCGCGAAGCGCGGAGAGCAGTGCGTCCCGGTCCGGAAAGCCCTTGGCTTCGAGTTTCGGGAAAAACGCCTTCAGCATTGCCTCATGCGTGGTGTCGGAGACGACGCCGACGGGCTTTCCGGCGAGATCGCCAGGACCGGTGATTGCGCCGGCGGCCTTGGTGTTGACGACGAAGCGGGCGGGAAGTTGCATGAAGGCGCGGGAAAAGGCGAAACTCTGCCTCAGCTCCGAAGTCACGGCAATGCCGGCGGCAATCGCTTCCCCTTGCCCCTGTTCGAGGGCCGGCATGAGCTCCGGATAGGTCACTGCCTGGATCTGGCACTTGGCTTCGATCTCCAGCTCACGGCATATCTCGCGGGCGAGGTCGACATGGAAGCCCGACAGCTTGCCCGACTGGTCGATGAAGTTGAAGGGCGGGAAGTCGACGGTGGTCAGGAAACGGAGCCTGGCAAGGCCGCTGAGGTCCGGCTTCGCAATCCGTTCGCGGGCATCGAACAGCCGGGGCAGTTCCTTCGGCTGTGCCAAGGCCAAACCCCGGGCGAGAACGGCCGACAGTACCAATATCCAGAGAATCCGCAGCGCTATGGCGCCTCTATGAATGGAGGAATTGGAGCGGGTGATCGGGATCGAACCGACGACATCAAGCTTGGGAAGCTGGCGTTCTACCACTGAACTACACCCGCGACAGAACCGGAAATTTCCTCAACAGCCGCGATCTGTCAAGCACAATGCTCACTCGGCGCGAAAATGCTTGGAGAGCTTGAGGCCCTGCGCCTGATAATTGGAGCCGAGATCGAGGCCGTAAAGTCCCTCCGGACGTTCCAGCATGTGCTCGTAGACGAGACGGCCGACGATCTGCCCGTGCTCCAGAATGAACGGTACCTCATGGCTGCGGACCTCGAGCACCGCCCGGCTGCCGCTGCCGCCGGCCGACGCATGGCCGAATCCGGGATCGAAAAAGCCGGCATAATGGACGCGGAACTCGCCCACGAGCGGGTCGAAGGGTGTCATTTCGGCGGCATAGCGCGGCGGCACATGGACGGCTTCGCGGGACACGAGGATGTAGAACTCGTCCGGGTCGAGCACGAGATCGTCGCGGCCGCGGCTGTAGAGCGGCTCCCAGAAGTCGAAAACGGCATGCTGGGCTTTCTTGTCGACATCGACCACCGATGTGTGATGCTTGCCGCGGTAGCCGATCAGGCCGTCCGGTCCGGTGCCCTTGAGATCGATGGAAAGGGCAATGCCGCCGCCGGAAACGTTCGGCCGGTCACTGGCGACGAGCACGTCGCTTTCGTGCAGGGCCAGCAGCTCCTGCTCGGAAAGAACCGAGTGGCCTATGCGGAAGCGTATCTGCGAAAGCCGCGAACCGCGCCTGACGACAATCGGAAAGGTTCGCGGGCTGATTTCGAGATAGAGCGGTCCGCTGTAGCCCGCCGGGATCTTGTCGAACTCCTGCGCCCTGTCGGTAATCACGCGTGTGAAGATATCCAGGCGGCCGGTCGAGCTCTTCGGATTGGCGGAGGCCGACATGTCTGCCGGCAGCGACAGGCTTTCCATCAGCGGCACGATGTAGACGCAGCCGGTCTCGAGCACGGCGCCTTCGCTCAGATCGACGACATGCAGCTTGAGCCGGTCGAGCTTGTCGGCGACCAGATGAGAAGGGCCGGGCATGAAGCTCGCCCGGACGCGGAACGCCTTGGATCCAAGGCGAAGATCGAGGCTGGCCGGCTGGATCTGGTCATCATCCAGCGCCTTCTCGCTCTTCAGTCGTCCCGAGGCATACAGCGCAGCAATTGCGCGGTCGGCCAAAATCCCTGTGTCGCGCCCCATTCCGATCCTCATTTACAGTTGCCAGACAAAACCAAACTCCGGGAATTGACGCAAGCGCGGCCACGCAGTATTGGAGCTTTATCCCGTGGTGATTTGGCCGGTCGGCTTGCAGCCACGTTAAACAAGTAGCTAAAAAGGCCGGGTGTCAAACCGGTCGTTTCGCGGCCGGTTTTTTTGTTTTTGAAAGTGACGTTCTCATGAGCAAGAATTGGCGCCCGGCAACCCAACTCGTCCACGGCGGAACGCTCCGCTCCCAGTACGGCGAGACCTCCGAAGCGATCTTTCTGACGCAAGGCTTCGTCTACGACAGCTCCGAAGCGGCGGAGGCCCGGTTCAAGGGCGAGACCGACGGTTTCATCTATGCGCGCTACGGCAGTCCGACCAACGACATGTTCGAGAAGCGCATGTGCATGCTCGAAGGGGCGGAAGACGCGCGCGCCACCGCCTCCGGCATGGCGGCGGTTTCCGCGGCAATCCTGTGCCAGGTGAAGGCGGGCGACCACATCGTCGCGGCCCGGGCGCTCTTCGGCTCCTGCCGCTGGGTCGTGGAAACGCTGGCGCCGAAATACGGCGTCGAGTGCACCCTGGTCGACGGTCGCGATCTCAAGAACTGGGAAGACGCGGTGCGTCCGAACACCAAGGTCTTCTTTCTCGAAAGCCCGACCAACCCGACGCTCGAAGTGATCGACATCGCCGGCGTCGCCAAGCTCGCCGATCAGATCGGCGCCAAGGTGGTGGTCGACAACGTCTTCGCGACGCCGCTGTTCCAGAAACCGCTGGAGCTTGGCGCCCATGTCGTCGTCTATTCCGCGACGAAACACATCGACGGCCAGGGGCGCTGCCTCGGCGGCGTGGTGCTCTCCGACAAGCAGTGGATCGACGAGAACCTGCACGACTATTTCCGTCACACCGGCCCGGCCATGTCGCCCTTCAACGCCTGGACGCTGTTGAAGGGGATCGAGACCCTGCCGCTGCGCGTCAAGCAGCAGACCGAAAGCGCCCGCCGCATCGCCGATTTCCTCGCGGAGCAGCCGCAGGTCGCCCGCGTCATCTATCCGGGCCGCAAGGATCACCCGCAGGCCGACATCATTGCGAAGCAGATGAGCGGCGGCTCGACGCTGGTCGCCTTCGAGCTCAAGGGTGGCAAGGAAGCAGCCTTCGCCCTGCAGAACGCGCTTGAAATCATCCGGATCTCCAACAATCTCGGCGATTCCAAGAGCCTGATCACCCATCCGGCGACGACCACCCACAAAAACCTCACCGACGAAGCCCGCGCCGAACTCGGCATTTCCGCCGGAACGGTGCGCTTCTCGGCCGGGATCGAGGACAGCGAAGACCTCATCGAGGATTTCGCACGGGCGCTGAAGGCCGTAAACGCCTGACCGACACCATGACGAAGCCCGCGTCAGCGGGCTTTGTCGTCAGTCTCGCCGAAACGTCAGTCTTGCGAGAACGATCCGCGACAGCGCGGTATAGAGGCAGACGAGCGCGAAGACGGTTGCGAACAAGGGGAACCACCCGGGCAACAGGCACGACAGCAGAAAAAGGACGATCGTCTCCGTCGCCTCTGCGAGCCCCGTCGTGAAGTAGAGCGACTTCGCACCACGCACCTCGGTCGTCAGGCCGCGCTTCTCGGCCATCACGGCATAGGCGAGGAAGCTCGCGCCGTTGACATAGAAGGCGAAGAGCAGAAATCCGCCGGCGAGACCGTTTGCAGCCGGATCTGCGATGATGAAACCGAGTGGGACGGCCCCGTAAAAGGTGAAATCGAGAACGATGTCGAGAAAGCCGCCGAAATCCGTTTTCCGGCTCGCGCGGGCGACGGCTCCGTCGAGGCCGTCGCAGAGCCGGCTCACAAGGATCAGGGCGGCGGCGGGCAGATAAGCGCCGAGACCGATGAGCAGGGCTGCCGCAAGGCCAAGGCAAAGGCCGAGGATCGTGACGGCATCGGCACTGACCCCGCGGCCGGCCAGTGCGGCGCCGAACCTGTCCAGAATCGGATCGAGCCGCCTGCGAAGCGCGCCGTCAAACATGGCCGTTGCCTCCTGGGAAATTTGATACCACTCGCACAATCTCGCCGTTATTCTTGACGAAACCATATTGCTGTAGAATACGCGTACGGATTTGAAACAGGGTGTTGCACATGTACCGCGCGCTGACACGCGACATCGAAGTGACGGTCGAGCCGTACTACCTGGAAGAACAGTCGGACCCCGACGACAGCCGCTATGTCTGGGGCTATCGCATCATCATAGCGAACCATTCCGGGCGCGCGGTCCGGCTGATGACCCGCTACTGGCACATTACCGACGAGAACGGTCAGGTGGACGAGGTGAGCGGCCCCGGCGTGATCGGCGAGCAGCCGCTGCTCAACCCCGGCGATACCTACGAGTACTCCTCCGGCTGCCCGCTGGATACGCCCTCCGGCGTGATGTTCGGCCATTACAGCATGGAGGCGGAAGGCGGGGAGACTTTCGACGTCGCCATTCCCGCCTTCTCGCTCGATTCACCGGGCCTCGTCCGCACGCTTAATTGATCCAGCGCGCAATTCAGCGCGGCTGCCCTATTGCGGGCGGACTTCGCTCGCCTCGAAGCGGTAGGTCGTCGAGCAGAACTCGCAGGTCACCTTGATCAGGCCGTCCTCGACGCTGGCTTCGATATCCTCGTTGCCGAGCCCCACCAGAACGTCCTTGATCTTCTCGCGCGAGCAGCTGCAGCGATCGTAGACCGCCTGCGGCTCATAGACGCGCACGCCGCGCTCATGGAACAGACGGTACAGCAATCGCTCGGTACCGACCGTCGGATCGGTGAGTTCATCGGTGTCGATCGTCTCGACCATCACCTTGGCTTCCGCCCAGAGGTCGTCCTCGTCGAAGAAATCCTCGTGGCCTTCGTCACCATCGCCGCCCGGCAGATCCGCCCGGCGCATCCTGTCCGGCGCGTCGGGCAGGAACTGCGCGACCATGCCGCCGGCGCGCCAGCGGTGCCGCGGCTTGCCGTTCTCGTCCTTGTCGAGAAGCTCGGCAACGGCGAGGCGCACCCTGGTCGGTATCTGCTCCGACTGGCGGAAATAGGCGCCGGCGATGTCCTCGAGCGTTGCCCCGTCAAGGGCCACGATACCCTGATAGCGCTGCGTATGCGCACCCTGGTCGATCGTGAAGGCGAGGACGCCGTTGCCCAGCAATTCATGAGGCTGGACGCGCCCGCTCTTTTCGGCGTCGGCGAGCGCCTCCTCATCATAGCGCGCATAGGTGCGGACGCGGTCCGGCGTCGAGAAATCCGCAACCACGAGATCGACCGGTCCATCGCCCTGTGTCTGAACGATCAGCTTGCCTTCGAATTTCAGAGACGTGCCGAGCAGGACCGTCAGCACCACTGTTTCGGCGACAAGCCGCGCGACAGGAAGCGGGTAACCGTGCCGCTCGAGAATGGCATCGAGCATCGGACCAAGCTGGACGGCGCGGCCGCGCACGTCGAGTCCCTCGACCTGAAAGGGCACGACGTGATCGTCACCGGCAAAATCGAACTCGCCAAGTCCCGGCGCTGTTTCTGTCATCGCTTGCTCCTTGCCTCGACCATAGTCACGCGGATCGATTCAATCCGGGATGTGGCCATGACCCATTCCAAAAACTGCATGCGGGATGCGGATGGAAACCGCTCGTTCCTCTTGATTTCCGGCACGGCTTGCATCGAGTGCACCGGCGCGCACCGGTACAACCGCCCGCCATTCCATTTGATCCCGTCATGGACGAATTTCTCCGTCGGCATTTGCTCTGCCTTAAAGCACCCCGCAGGGCGCCAAGCGCAGGATAGCCGGCGTGGGGCGACTGGCCGATTTGACGATCGGAAGGCCCCGCTCACCGCTCTAAATCGTGTTGCACCGTCCAGATTTCAAGAGAACGCCTCGCGCCCGCCTTCAGCCGTCACACCGCGCCCATGCACCAGGCGAGGATCGATTTCTGCGCGTGCAGCCGGTTCTCGGCTTCGTCGAAGACCACCGACTGCGGGCCGTCGATGACCTCATCGGTCACTTCCTCGCCGCGGTGCGCCGGCAAGCAATGCATGAACAGCGCGTCCGGCGCTGCATGCTTCATCAGTGCGCCGTTGACCTGGTAGGGCTGGAAGACGTTGTGACCGCGGGCGCGATGTTCCTGGTTCATCGAGATCCAGGTGTCGGTGACGACGCAGTGTGCGCCGGCAACCGCCTGCTCCGCCTCGTGGCTGAGCAGGATCTCGGCCCCGTTGTTGCGCGCCCAGTTCAGGAACTTGTCATGCGGTTCGGAGCCGAGCGGCACGGCCATGTTCATGCGGTAGCCGAAGCGCGCCGAGCCCTCGATCAGGGAGTGAAGCACGTTGTTGCCGTCGCCGGTCCAGGCGATCGTCTTGCCCTTGACCGGTCCCCGGTGCTCCTCGAAAGTCATGATATCGGCCATGATCTGGCACGGGTGCGTATCGTCGGTGAGCCCGTTGATGACCGGCACGGTCGCATGCTCCGCCATTTCCAGAAGCCGGCGGTGATCGGTCGTGCGGATCATGATCGCGTCGACATAGCGCGACAGGACCTTCGCCGTATCGCCGATCGTCTCCGCCCGGCCGAGCTGCATTTCCGTACCCGACAGAAACAGCGTCTCGCCGCCGAGCTGGCGCATGCCGACATCGAAGGAAACACGCGTGCGGGTGGACGGCTTCTCGAAGATCATCGCGAGCATCTTGCCGGCAAGCGGCTTCTCGGCAGTGCCTGCCTTGGTCGCCGACTTGCGGACGCGGGCATCGTCGATGATGGTCCTGAGGTCGGTGGCCGTCATGGCCGAGAGATCGAGGAAGTGTCTGGTCATACTGCCTTGTTTCCTGTCGTAGAATCCGTTTGTCGGCCCCGCCCGGGCCGGATCGATCCGAAACGTCGGGGCATTCAAGCCGCGGCGTTGCCGCTCTTGCCACTCACCGCCTCCGCGGCGAGTTCGAGCCGTGCCAGTCCTTCGCGCGCCTCCGCGGAGGTGGTGATCAGCGGCGGCAACAGGCGCAGCACGTTTTCGCCGGCCGGGACGACGAGCAGCTTCTCGGCGCGGATCGCCTTCAAAAGGTCCGCGGAGGGCACCTTCGCCTTGATGCCGAGCATCAGCCCGTCGCCGCGGATTTCCTCGATCACGTCCGGAAAACGATCCTTCAGCGAGGCGAGCCCCTGACGGAAGACGAGAGCCACCTCGCGCACCTGATCGAGGAAGCCTTCGGCGAGAACGACGTCGAGCACGGCATTTCCGACCGCCATTGCGAGCGGGTTGCCGCCATAGGTCGAACCGTGCGTGCCCGCCACCATGCCGGCGGCCGCCGCTTCCGTCGCGAGGCAAGCGCCGAGCGGGAAGCCGCCGCCGATGCCCTTGGCTACGGCCATGATATCCGGTTTGATGCCAGCCCATTCATGGGCGAAGAGCTTGCCGGTCCGGCCGACACCGGACTGGACCTCGTCGAGGATCAGAAGCAGGCCGAACTCGTCGCAAAGTTCGCGCAGCCCCTGCATGAATTCCTTCGATGCCGACCGAATGCCGCCCTCGCCCTGGATCGGCTCGACGAGGATCGCCGCGGTTTCTTCATTGATCGCGTTCTTGACCGCCGCGATATCGCCGAAGGGGACCTGATAGAAGCCCGGCGCCTTCGGCCCGAAGCCCTCGATGTATTTCTGCTGTCCGCCGGCGGCGATCGTCGCGAGCGTGCGGCCGTGGAAAGCACCTTCAAAGGTGATGACGTGGAACTTCTCCACGTGCCCCTTGGCGAAATGATAGCGCCGCGCCGTTTTGATCGCACATTCGAGCGCTTCCGCACCCGAATTGGTGAAGAACACCCGATCGGCGAAGGTCACCTGGGTCAGCCTCCGTGCAAGGCTTTCCTGCCCCGAAATCTCGTAGAGATTGGACAGATGCCAGACCTTGTCGGCCTGCGCCTTCAGCGCCTCGACGAGATGAGGATGGGCATGGCCGAGCGAGTTCACGGCGACACCGGCAGCGAAATCGAGATAGCGCGTGCCGTCTTCGGCGATCAGCCAAACGCCTTCACCTCGCTCGAAACGCAACGGCGCGCGCAGATAGGTGTCGTAAAGCGGCGTGGTTGCGGCCATGTCGAGCTCTCCTTCATTCCGGCGGCACGGACCATTCGGCCCGATAAAAATCAAAAATGCCGCCTTGCGGCGGCGACAGGCACTATTCCCATTTCGCACCGCGATGTCAACAAAACCAAGGTTTGCAGGCGCTTTGCGGATGCCGATTCCGAAGCGCGAAAAAATCACACTCTGGGACTTGCAAAAATGCAACGCTCCGACAGCAAGTTGGGGAAAACCGCGAAATCGATTCGGCGCGATTCCGGCGACTCTTGCCACGGAGTCACCCTGCCGGTAGGTTAACATTCAATTACTAGACGCATGCGGCGGACCTAGTCACCAAAAGTATTATCGCGTTGAATCTTCGGGTTTTTCCCGGAGAGCGGTGACGGATTCCGCCATCCCAACGCCGAGAACGGGGAGTGCAGAGATGAACTGGACTGACGAGCGGGTCGAGAAACTGAAGAAGCTGTGGTCGGAGGGCTTGAGCGCCAGCCAGATCGCGGCGCAGTTGGGCGGCGTCAGCCGCAACGCGGTCATCGGAAAGGTTCATCGGCTGAGCCTGCCCGGGCGCGCCAAGGCCGGAGGAAGCACGACCGCTGCAGCCCGGCCCAAACGGGCGACGTCTGCCCCGCGCGCGCCGAACTATGCTGCGCGTTCCGTAACCCGCACCGTGACCCGCACGGCCGGTGCGACCGCGCTCAAGGAAGAGCTCGCAGTCGACCTGGAAATGGACCAGGAGCTGCAGATCGACAGGAACATCGTCCTGCCGATGTCGCGGCGGCTGGAGCTCACGGAGCTTACCGAACGCACCTGCAAGTGGCCGATCGGCGACCCGCTCAAGGAAGAGTTCCACTTCTGCGGCAACGACTCCCCGGAAGCCTCTCCCTATTGCACCTTCCATGCCCGGCTGGCCTACCAGCCCTCCGCCGAGCGCCGGCGCATGCGCTGAGGCGCCTTGCTCATCCCGCTCTGGATGCACGACGAAAATCGGGGCCGGAAAGGCCCCTTTTTCTTTGCCATGCCGCAAGCCGGCACGGGCGCCAGCGACCTTCGGCCTCAGCTCTCCAGCGAATAGCCAGCGCCGCGCACCGTCCGGATGACGTCCGGCATGTTGGAAAAGTTCAGTGCCTTGCGCAGCCGCCCGACATGAACGTCCACGGTCCGTTCGTCGACATAGATGTCGTGTCCCCAGACACCGTCCAGGAGCTGTGAACGAGAGAAGACGCGCCCCGGTGAGGACATTAGAAATTCCAGCAGCCGGAACTCCGTCGGGCCAAGGCGCACTTCGCGACTGCGTCGGTGGACGCGGTGCGTCTCCCGGTCGAGCTCGATATCGCCGCAGCGCAGGAGCGTCGACAGAACCTCGGGCTTGGCGCGCCTGAGCATCGCCTTGACCCTCGCCATCAGTTCCGGCGTCGAAAAGGGCTTGACGACGTAATCGTCGGCGCCGGTGGCAAGGCCCCGCACGCGCTCGCTTTCCTCGCCGCGCGCGGTCAGCATGATGATCGGCAGGCGCTCCGTTTCCGGCCGCTGGCGCAGCCTGCGGCAGAGCTCGATACCGGAAACCCCGGGCAGCATCCAATCGAGGATGAGAAGGTCGGGCAGGCGCTCCTGCAGGCGGATCTCCGCCTCGTCGCCGCGAAGGATCGTATCGACCTCGAAGCCTTCCGCCTCGAGATTGTAGCGCAGGAGAACGCTCAGGGCTTCCTCGTCTTCGACTACGGCAATCTTCGGCAACATTCAGTAGGACTCCTTCCTACGCACGACAGCCGTCATGCCGCCGCGCACGGTGGTAGGCCGCGCCAAGGCGGCCGGAACAAATTCTGCATAGGCACCGGCTGCCGGGCGATCTCAGTCCGTCACGGAACCCAATGTCGACGTCATGTCGTCCTTCGGCCGTTCGCCCTGCGGCTGGGCGCCTGTCGCCATATAGTAGATCGTTTCGGCGATATTGGTCGCGTGATCGCCGATACGCTCGATGTTCTTGGCGCAGAAAAGAAGATGCGTGCACGGCGTGATGTTGCGCGGATCTTCCATCATATAGGTCAGCAGTTCCCGGAACAGGGACGTGTAGATCGCATCGATCTCTTCATCGCGTTCGCGAATGCTGTTCGCCTTTTCCGGCGAACGGGACGCGTAGACGTCCAGGACTTCCTTCAACTGAACGAGCGCGAGCTCGGCCAGGTGTTCGAGGCCGCGCGCAAGCTTGCGCGGTATGCCTGAACCGGCAACGGCAATCACCCGCTTTGCGGTGTTCTTGCCGAGGTCGCCCACGCGCTCCAGGTCCGCGGCGATGCGGATCGAACCCATGATCTCCCGAAGATCCGAGGCCATGGGCTGGCGTTTGGCAATGGTGACGATCGCCTTTTCGCCGATCTGCCGTTCCGCATCGTCCAGAATGATGTCGTCGGAGATCACCTTCTGGGCCAGGGCGAGATCGGAATTGACGAGCGCACGGACGGAGTCCGCGACCATCTGCTCGGCGAGACCGCCCATCTCGGAGATGCGGCGCGTGAGATACTTCAACTCTTCGTCGAAGGCGGACATGATGTGTGCGTGAGACATATTCGTTTCCTCGGGGGACGCGCTGTTCTGAATGGGCCTCGTTCGGTCTTGACCGGGAGGGACGGAAAAGCGCCGCCCCTCTCCGGCCATCAGCCGAAGCGGCCCATGATGTAGTCCTGGGTGCGCTGATCGTCCGGGTTGGTGAACATTTTATCGGTATCGTTCTCCTCTACGAGATTGCCGAGATGGAACATGGCCGTGCGCTGCGACACGCGCGCCGCCTGCTGCATCGAGTGGGTGACGATCACGATCGTGAAATTCGCCCGCAATTCGTGGATGAGTTCCTCGACTTTCGCGGTCGCGATCGGATCGAGCGCCGAGCAGGGCTCGTCCATCAGAATGACTTCCGGGCTGACGGCAACGGCGCGGGCGATGCAGAGGCGCTGCTGCTGGCCGCCGGAAAGTCCGGTGCCCGGCTCCTGCAGCCGATCCTTCACCTCGTTCCACAGCCCGGCCCTCTGCAGGCTCGTTTCCACGATCTCGTCGAGTTCGGTCTTGGTGCGTGCCAGGCCATGGATGCGCGGGCCGTAGGAGACATTGTCGTAGATCGACTTCGGGAACGGATTGGGTTTCTGGAACACCATGCCGACGCGGGCACGCAATTCCACCACGTCGATCGACGGATCGTAGATATCGTCCTCGTCGAGCGTGATCTTGCCCGTTACGCGGCAGTTCTCGATCGTGTCGTTCATGCGGTTCAAGGTGCGCAGAAACGTCGATTTGCCGCACCCGGACGGACCGATCAGCGCCGTGACCGTGTTCTCGCGGATATTGAGGTTGACGTCGAAGAGCGCACGCTTTTCGCCGTAATAGACCGACACATCGTTGCCGATCATCTTGTAAGGCACCGTATTCATTTTCTGCTCAAGAGCCTTTTCGACTGCAGCTTCCGACATGATGTTCATAGTCCTTACCCCACTACCAGCGACGCTCAAAGCGACGCCGCAAGAGAATTGCGCCGAGATTCATGAAGATGAGAAAGATCAGGAGAATGATGATCGCTCCGGACGTACGCTCGACGAAGGCACGTTCTGCCTCGTTCGCCCACATGTAGATCTGCACCGGCAGCGCCGTGGATGGCTCCAGCGGCGACCCCGGAAAGTCGACCACGAAGGCGACCATGCCGATCAGAAGCAGCGGCGCCGTTTCGCCCAGCGCATGGGCGAGCCCGATGATCGTGCCGGTCAGGATGCCGGGCATGGCAAGCGGCAGCACGTGATGGAAGATGGTCTGCATCTTCGATGCGCCGAGGCCGAGTGCGGCGGAGCGGATCGACGGCGGCACTGCCTTCAGGGCCGCCCGGGTAGCGATGATGATGGTCGGTAGCGTCATCAGCGTCAGCACGAAGGCGCCGACGAGTGCTGCCGAGCGCGGCATGCCCGCGAAGTTGATGAAGACGGCAAGCCCGAGGAGGCCGTAGACGATGGAAGGTACGGCCGCCAGGTTGTTGATGTTCACCTCGATCAGGTCCGTCAGCCGGTTTTTCGGCGCGAACTCCTCGAGATAGATGGAGGCGGCGACGCCGATCGGCAGCGACAGCACGAGCACGATCAGCATCATGTAGAGCGAGCCGAGAAGGGCGACGCCGACACCCGCCGCTTCAGGCCGGCTCGATGCGCCGAAGGTGAAGATGCCGGTGTTGAAGCTCTTCTTGAGCACGCCGGCCTCGGCAAGCTGGTTCATCCATGCGACCTGCGCATCCTTCACCTTGCGTTTGGCTTCGTCGACCGACAGGTCGATCTGGCCCTTGAAGGCGGAGTCGATGTTCGCCTCGGCAAGCAGCGTGACGGGAATCGTCCTGCCGATCACCGACGGATCGGCGACGACGATGTCACGCAGTTGCGTCCGGGCGCTGGCGGAGACCATATCGGTCGCCTGCTTCACCAGCGGCCGCTTCGACGGATCGAGGCCGAGCTGCTTGACCAGAGCCTCCCGCACGAGCAGCGGATAGTTGGCGGTATAGAGCCGCTTCGGATCGGTCGCCCGTTCGTTCTTCGGATCGATCACCTTCTCGGAAAACTCGATCGGCAACGTGATCGTCGTCTGCTGGAAGGCGGTATAGCCCTTCGAAACGACGCTCCAGAGGAGAACCGCGAGGAAGAACAGACCGATGGCGATGGCGCTGATTCCGAAGGCACGGAAGCGGCGCTCCGCGGCATAGCGGCGCTTGATGCCGATATCGCGTCGGCTTGCGGCAGGTCGGGTGGAGACCCTTACCGTCGGGGAGGCAAATTCGGTCATTCGTACTGTTCCCGATATTTGCGCACGATGTAGAGCGCGTAGATGTTGAGGCCGAGCGTGATGACGAAGAGCGTGATGCCGAGCGCAAAGGCGACCAGCGTCTGCGGCGAAGTGAACTCGAGGTCGCCCGTCAGCTGATTCACGATCTTGACCGTCACCGTGGTCATCGGCTCGAGGGGGTTCAATTGCATGCGCGCCGCGACGCCGGCAGCGAGCACGACGATCATCGTCTCGCCCACCGCGCGCGAGGCCGTCAAAAGCAGCGCCCCGACGATGCCGGGAAGTGCGGCAGGCAGGATCACCTTCTTCACCGTTTCCGAGCGCGTCGCACCGAGGCCGAGAGAACCGTCACGCAGCGCCCGCGGCACCTGGGTGATGATGTCGTCGGACAACGACGAAACGAACGGGATGAGCATGATGCCCATGACGATGCCAGCGGTGATGACGCTCTGGGCCTGAATGAAGTTCTGGTAGTTGCCGGTGACGAGACCGTTCAGTTGCGCGGAGATGTCGCGCAGGAAAGGCCCGACGGTGACCAGCGCGAAGAAGCCGTAGACGATCGTCGGGATGCCGGCGAGCACCTCCAGAAGAGGCTTGGCTGTGGAACGCAGCCGCGGGCTCGCATACTCGGCCATGTAGATGGCGGCGAAAAGCCCGATCGGCACCGCGAAAAGCATCGCCACGAAGGCGATATACAGGGTGCCGGCAAGGAGCGGCAGCAGGCCGAACTGGCCGGAGGCGCCGCCGCTTCCGGCCGCAGCGAAGCGCGGATCCCAGACCGTGCCGAAGAAGAACTCGAAGGGCGAGACCATGGTGAAGAAGCGGCCCGCCTCCGAGAGCATCGAGGCGACGATGCCGACCGTCGTCAGAATGGCTATGGAAGAGGCGAAGATGAGCGAGCCGAGCATGACGCGCTCCACCCGATTGCGGGCACGGAAACGGACGTCGATATTGCGGATGGCGTAGAGCCCGCCGGCAACGGAAACGAGCAGCACGACGGCGCTCATCAGCCAACGACTATATTGCCGCATCGCATTGAACTGCTGGGCGGACTGGATCATGTAAGGCTCGCCTTCGCCGGCAAGCGCCACGCCCTTGGCGGCCAGGGCTTCCCGCATGTTGGTCGAGCCATTCTCGATTGCAGCGATCTCGCCCGCATTCAGGCGTTCGAAGCCCGCGGCCACGGACTTGACCTGACCGAGCGCGAGCTGAACGGTGGCTGCCCCCTGGTTCTGGACCGGTTCCGGAAGAGACGAGCGAACGGTGTAATCGACATAGATCGGAGCTGCGACGAGCCATACCGCAAGCAGAAGAAGAGCCGGCAGCATCGCCCAGATGGCGACGTAGCTGCCGTGATATCCGGGCAGGGAATGCAGGCTGGCGAGCTTGCCTCCGGACCGGGCGAACGAGCGCGCGCGGCCGGCAAGAAACGCAATGAAACCGATCAAAGCGATGATCAGGAGAAGGAGCGAAGTACTCATCGGCACGTCTCCGCGACAGGCTTGTCGTAAGCCCCGACAAATTCGGAAGAATGCGGCTCCGGCGCTGCGCAGCGCCGGAGCCTGTCATGATCAGAGCAGGTTGCCTGCCTCGAAGGACGTGCGGATTTCCTCGCGCTCGGCGTCCGGAGCGGCAACGAGGCCGTATTCGGCAAGCGGGCTGTCGGGGCCGATCATCTGATCGTCCACGAAGAACTCGACATATTCCTTCAGGCCCGGGATCACGCCGATATGCGCCTTCTTGACGTAGAAGAACAGCGGGCGGGAAACCGGATACTCGCCGGAAGCGATCGTCTCGGTCGAAGGAATGACGCCGTTGACGGTCGCGACCTTCAGCTTGTCGGCATTGTTTTCGTAGAACGAGAGACCGAAGACGCCGATGCCGTTCTTGTTGGAGTCGATACGGGCCAGCGTCTCGGTGTAGTCGCCGTCGATATCGACGGCCATGCCGTCCTTGCGCACCGCGATGCACTTGCTGTGCTGCTGCTTCTCGTCGCTGACGGCAGCCTTGATGACGTCCTGAGCGCCGGTGTCCTTGCAGCCGGCGGCAAGGATCTTCTCTTCGAAGACTTCGCGCGTGCCGTGCTTTTCGCCCGGAATATAGGCGGCGATTTCGGCGTCCGGCAGCGATGCGTCGACTTCCGACCACTTCTTGTAGGGATTGGCGACGAGCTTGCCGTCGACGACGACTTCGGCGGCGAGCGCCTTGTAGATATGCTCCGGCTTCAGGGCGAGGTCGGCATTGCCGGCGTCGGTGGCGAAGACGATACCGTCATAGCCGATCTTCACTTCCTGGATCTCGGTCACGCCGGCAGCCTTGCAGGCCTCGACTTCGCTGTCCTTGATCTTGCGGGAAGAGTTGGCGATATCGATCGTGTCTTCACCCACGCCCTTGCAGAATTCCTTGAGGCCGGCAGAGGAGCCGCCGGACTCGACCACCGGCGTCTTGAAGTCGGGGAAGGTCTCGCCGAAATTCTCGGCAACGATCTTGGCATAGGGAAGAACGGTCGAGGAGCCGGCGACCTGGATCTGGTCGCGAGCCGCAGCAACGCCCGCGAAGGCGGCGGATGCAACCAGCGCCGCTACAGTGAGTTTAAGAGATTTCATGAATGTTCTCCCGGAATGGGCTTGTGTTGGTGCGCCAGGGATCAGCGCTCTCTTCGCCGTTTCATCGGCCGCCCCTAGTTAGCCGCCGATGGCTACAGCTTTTATGTCAATTCGGTGAAACATTTATGACAGGCTAACATGCTGAAAATACTTCCTAATTTTTTCATAGGAATATTTCAGCGCGGCGTGGTGTGTCAGAAGCGGACCTTGAAGACCGTGCCCTTCCCCACCTCCGAATGGATGAGCAGACGGGCGCGGTGACGCGTGAGGATATGCTTGACGATGGCGAGGCCCAGGCCGGTGCCTTTCTTCGACCGGCTCGCCTCAACATTGACCCGGTAGAAGCGTTCGGTGATGCGCGGGACATGCTCGGCAGGTATTCCCGGACCGTGGTCGGTAACCGTCACCTCCGCCTGATGACCGTTCCCGCCGGTCAGCCGGACATCGACCTGCTTGCCTTCCTGGCCGTATTTGCAAGCGTTCTCTATAAGGTTTTCGAAGACCTCCACCAGTTCGTCCCGATCCCCCTGGACGAAAACCGGCGTCTGCGGAACCTCCAGCGCGATCGTCACGTCGAGTTCCCCCGCAAGCGGCGCCAGGCTGTCGCGCACGTGTCCGAGCAGCGGCCCGAGATCGACGGCATCGTCCGGCGCGATGTGCGACTTCAACTCGAGCCGCGACAACGACAGGAGGTCGTCCACGAGCCGGCTCATGCGCGTGACCTGCTCGTGCATGATTCCGAAGAATTTCTCCTGGGCCTTCCGGTCGTCGCGGGCGGGGCCCTGCAGCGTCTCGATGAAGCCGCGCAGCGATGCGAGCGGCGTGCGCAGCTCATGGCTGGCATTGGCGACGAAGTCGGAGCGCATCCGGTCGATGCGGCGGGCCTGCGAGATATCGCGATACGTCAGCAGGAAGATGCGCCGGCCGGAACCTTCGCAACCTATGTCCGCGGGCGCGACGCGAACTACGTAGACCGCCTCCGAAGGCAGCCGTTCCGCATGCTCGATCTGGTTGACTTTCCCTGTCGCGATCGTCTCGCGCACCATGTCGAGAATGCCGGGCGAACGGACGCGGGCGGAAAGATAGCTGTCCTGGGGGATCGTTCCGAAGGCCTTCTCTGCGGCAACGTTCTGGAAGACGACGGTCTCGTCGGCCGCCACGACGAGCACCGGCATGTCGAGTGCGTCGAGCAGGGGAGCGAGCGGGTCGCCCTTGGATTCCACGGCAGCGCCGACGCTCGCCGGCGCTGCCTGGACTGGCGGTGCCCCCCGGTTGAGGATGGCCGCGACGAGCACGACCCAGAAAGGCAGAACGGCCAGCGGATGGATGCCCGCGAGTGCGGCAAGGAAGGCGAGCACGACGGACAGGCCGAGAAGCCCGCGCTCCGCCTTCAACCTCGGCAGCAGGGTGCGCCAGAACACCTTCGCGCCATCCAACACGATACCCTCGTTCCTCAATTCGCTGCCTCCTGCACCTCGACGACTGCTGTTGATCCAGCCAGCGGCCCGGATGCCGCAGAAGTGAGGGTAATCGCCTCAAAGCCTCCATCCGAATCCGGCCATAAGGGCGCAGAGATAGCGTTGCTTCATGACATGATTTTCACGACATGCTTGAATCCGCAATGTAATTATGGCCTCCTCCGGAGAAATCGAGCGAGCGGGAGGAAACAGATGGCACGCCACGAAGCACCGGCCGAAGCAAGGCCGGGGAGCCGGGCGGTCGAACTGGAGATTGACGGCAGAAGCCGCATCTTCGACATCGACGATCCGGACCTGCCGAAATGGATTGACGAGGAAGCCTTCGGCTCCGACGATTATCCCTACAAGAAAAAGCTCGATCGGGAGGAGTACGAAGAAACGCTGACGAAGCTGCAGATCGAACTGGTCAAGGTCCAATTCTGGATGCAGGCGACCGGCAAGCGCGTAATGGCGGTTTTCGAGGGCCGCGACGCCGCCGGCAAGGGTGGCGCGATCCACGCGACAACGGCCAATATGAATCCCCGCTCCGCGCGCGTCGTCGCACTGACGAAACCGACGGAGACCGAACGGGGTCAGTGGTATTTCCAGCGCTATGTCGCAACCTTCCCCACCGCCGGCGAGTTCGTGCTATTCGACCGCTCCTGGTACAACCGCGCCGGTGTCGAACCGGTCATGGGCTTTTGCACCGCCGACCAGTACGAGCAATTCCTCGAAGAGACGCCGCGTTTCGAGGAGATGATTGCGAACGAGGGCATCCATCTCTTCAAGTTCTGGATCAATATCGGCCGGGAGATGCAACTGAAGCGCTTCCATGACCGGCGCCACGACCCATTGAAGATCTGGAAGCTTTCGCCGATGGACATCGCGGCGCTGAACAAGTGGGACGACTACACCGCAAGACGCGACCGTATGCTGAAGGAAACGCACACGGAGCACGGGCCATGGACCGTCATCCGCGGGAACGACAAGCGCCGCTCCCGCATCAACGTGATCCGCCACATGCTGACGAAGCTCGACTATGACGGCAAGGACGAGGCGGCGATCGGCAATGTCGACGAGAAGATCCTCGGCTCCGGCCCCGGTTTTCTCAGGTGATTCCGACGCGCTGACGATCAGCCGCCCGGCTGCACCCGGATCGCAAAGAGATCGAGGCTGTTGCCGCCGCCGCTGAGATCGCTGTTGATCACCAGTTTTCCAGGGCTGCTGGGTGCCGAGCCGCGCTCGAAATTGACCTTCAACAGCATGTCGACCCGCTCGTCGTGCACGGTGAAGCGGTGCCGGCCGCAGTCGCCGAGCGTCGAGAAATCGCATTCGACCGAGAATTCGGTCGCCTTGCCCGGGGCCGCCTGGACCGTCAGGGCGAGTGTCGACGACTTGCCCGACAGCTGGGCAAGGACATCCGCGGGAATTTCGATCGCCACATCGCCCTCCTTGGAGGCCGCTGCCGAAATCAACCGCAGGCGCTCGCCTGCATCACCGCCGGACGGTTCCGCGCTGGCGCGCGGCCCCGGCGTGACCGCCGCAGTTTCTCCGGGAGCAAAGACCTCTATCCAATCGCCGGAGAAGCCTTCCTGTGCGCCGAGGGTCTGCAGGCCGGCCGCTCCGTCGAAATCCTCCGCATCCACCGTCGCGGGCGGATTGGCGACGCCGGTGTCCGTCGGCGGCCGGAGCAGGTCGTTCGTCTGAACCCACCAGACGGCGACACCGGCTGCCGCTGCAAGCGTCGCAACGATCATCGCATAGGAGAAGAACCGGCTGCGCCTGCGCTTGCGCGGTCGCTGGTCGGCGACGCCCGGATCGGGAGCAGGCTTGCGCGCGGGTTCTATTCTTCCCTCGTCCGCCGCCGCTCTGAAAGCCGCCGGTGAGCCGTCGCGTTCGGGACGCAAAGCGCCAAGCCCGCCATCCGCCTGTGCAGGCGGGCTTCCCTCCGGCTTCAATGCCGGCTCGCTCCGTGGCGCGGCGGGTACTGGCGCCTCGGGAGTGCGCTCTACCCTCTCGCCCCTCGCCTTCACCTCGCCAAGGCTCACCACCGGAGTCTGAGCGCGCTCCTTAAGGGCAGCGCGCTCTTCCATCTCGATCGCGCGGATGACCGCTTCGAGCCGGTGACGTTGCACGGAGATGACCTCCGGATCTTCGATCTGCTGCTTCTGCAGACCATTTTCCAGCGCCTGACGCGCCGACTGATAGATGCGCGCCCGGATCTCCGCATTGCTTCGATCCGCTCTTTCCAGCGCATTCCTGATCGCTGTCTCAAGTCCGCTCACGTCAAATCCTTCTGCGCGAAGTCTTCCGGTTGCCGCAATACGCTGCCGGATGTGCCTTTCTCGCGACGAGCCCCGCCTCTTCCCGTCACACGCCGTTGGTTTTATTAAGGATTGGGTAACCGCTGCATTGCGAATTCGCAAGTGCAGCCGCGACTTCGTCCGGTGTTCCCCAGGTAAAACATGGGCGAGCGTGGCCGAATTGCCGGAGCGCGCACCGCTTTACGGTGTCTCGGCGTCGTATCGGAGGCGCAAAGGTCGCTGGTGTCTTCGGGGTTGCTGCATGTCTTTGCGCACCGGTGGACTTCAGGAACGATGCAGTAGGCAAGCGCGTCCGTTGCTGCTATCAGTTTTGACGTTTACGAGAACGTCAAAGTTGGGATGGAGATTTTCGATGTCGTTGCCGCCAATCCTGTCAGGGAAAACGAGGCTGCCGGTCGTAGGGGCGCCGCTTTTCATCGTCTCGCATCCCCGGCTGACGATCGCACAATGCAAGGCCGGCATTATCGGCGCCTTTCCCGCGCTCAACGCCCGCCCGCAATCGCAGCTCGACGAATGGCTGGCGGAGATCACCGAGACACTGGCCGACCACGATGCCAGACACCCCGAGCGCCCGGCGGCGCCCTTCGCCGTGAACCAGATCGTACACAAATCGAACGTCCGGCTCGAACAGGATCTGATGCTTTGCGTCAAGTACAAGGTTCCGATCGTCATCTCCTCGCTCGGGGCCGTGCCGGAGGTGAATGCCGCCATCCATTCCTATGGCGGTGTCGTTCTCCACGACGTCATCAACAACCGCCATGCGAATTCCGCGATCCGCAAGGGCGCAGACGGCCTGATCGCAGTCGCAGCAGGCGCTGGCGGCCATGCGGGAACGCTCTCGCCCTTCGCGCTCGTGCAGGAAATCCGCGCCTGGTTCGACGGGCCGCTTCTGCTCTCGGGCGCGATCGCCACCGGCGGCGCAGTGCTCGCTGCGCAAGCGATGGGAGCCGACATGGCCTATATCGGCTCGCCCTTCATCGCCACGGAAGAGGCCCGCGCGAGCGACGCCTACAAGCAGATGATCGTCGACAGCAACGCCGCCGATATCGTTTATTCCAATTACTTCACCGGCATTCACGGCAATTACCTGAAACCGTCGATTCTTGCCGCCGGAATGGACCCAGCCAATCTGCCGGAAGCCGATCCCTCCAAGATGGACTTCGGCACGGCAACGGAAGGCGCCAAGGCATGGAAGGACATCTGGGGCTGCGGCCAGGGGATAGGCGCCGTGCGCGAAGTCGGCACCGTCGCCCGCCTTGTCGACCGGCTGGAACAGGAATACGACGCCGCACGCGCACGCCTCGGCTTCGCTTCCAATTCCGAAGGGCCGCCGGCCCAGGAATTTTCAAGTTCTCGAAACTGATGGCTTGAAATCTCGCCGCTTTGCGTTTATCAGCGCCTCACATTCGTTCCGCGACGTTCGCGGAACCGCCCCAAGGGCCGCTTTAGCTCAGTCGGTAGAGCACATCATTCGTAATGATGGGGTCACGTGTTCGAGTCACGTAAGCGGCACCATTCTTCTCAAGCACTTAGCGCAGAATTGCTCTTTGGCCTGTCCGAGCCAGTAAGCACATAGTAAGCAGAAAATCGGGAATTGCCGGGAACGTCATGATCGACGTTCGCCCCTACTGTAGCGCGCAAAATCGAATGGCGCGGCGCGCAAGATCAGTTGGCAGCAGGATTTTAGTGCCGGAGCCTAGCATCGTCGCCCTAGGTGCGCTCGCCGTAGCGATCCGCTGAAAGGCGCGCTTCCAGCCGCCGGAGGAACAGTCGCGCGACGATCAACACCAGATGCAATCGAAACGTACAATCCTCGTCTTCGGAGGGACCGGGATGCGCTCCTGTGTTAAGGCGCTGGACCACGCCATTGACGAAATTCTTCCCGTCCTTGCCCCACTCGTTCAGCGCCTCAATAAAAAATGGAGGCTCTAGCTGCGCAAGCAGTTGGGGCGGTTCGGCGGCGAAAGCTGCAAGGCAAGAGAACTGCGCGATCCGACATCGCTGCCCGGCCGGTTCTACGTTTGCCGGTCGAAATACAGTCAGACATCAACAAATGCGCCTTGCTATTTCGCGTGGAGGAGAACCAGTGCGCTATTGACTACCGCCTGTCGTGTTCGCACATCTGTCACGCCGATCAGGCCGCGTTCGGCCGCTTTCTCGAATTCAGCATGCCATTTCGTCACGAACGACTGCCATTGGGTATAGACGTCCTGCAGCCGAGGGCCGACTGGAAGGTCAATTTGCTTGACGTCCGGGTCCAAGGTAAGCACAGCCTTGATAATATTTGCGCCGATGATGCCGCCCGCCCTTGCGACCACCGTGCTACCGTCGGAAACCTCGCCGGCGTCAAACAGCCCGGCGCCGACAATGAGGGGGCCGTCCGGACGGGCCAATATCCCGATGGAAGTCACCGCTTCACCGGCAATAAGGAATGAGCGGGGGTCTGGATACGGTTGCACCAGGGCGGCGACCTTGGCTGCATAGGCGTCAACGCTTGCGGCAACGTTGGTAGCCTTACGGCGACTCACCTTGGCATCCGAGACCGACAGCTTGCGCTCCACCCGTTCACCTGCGAGGGCACGGAGTTCCTGTTCGAGAACCCGCACCTTGCCTTCGCCGTCCTCAAATCCGCATGCGCGGAGATACGCCAAATCGAACGCAAGGCGCTCCGGTGTACCTAGCTCGTCAAGGCTGGGCCCCGTCCCGGCGCCCTTCAGGGCCGCGAAAGCCTCAAGAACCGCAGCCTTGTCAGCCGCGCCCACGGTCTGCGGGTTCGCCAGCAGGATGCCGCGATAGTCCGGGAGCTTGACCTTGAGCACGCCGTCGCCGTGCTGGGAGCGGCCCCTAAGTTCCACCTGGTACCAGCCCAACAAGCTATTGAGACCGGCATGGATGAACGCCGCGTCATCGCCAGAATTTGGCGTGAACGAATACAGTGTATCGATGATAACGCTCGCATCGTCCGACGCCACCTTTGTAAAAACGTAGCGCTTGTCGTGGTGCTCAGGCAATACGATGCGCTCCGCCGCAATCGGCTCCTCCGGTATAACCGTGTACCAATAGGGCTTGCGGTTTTTAACCTGACTGCGCTTGGCCGGGATGCCACCCTTCAGCGGGTCACTAGAGTTGTTGTAGGACACGGTCTCGCCGCGTTTAAGGTAAGCGAGCGCTCCGGTGGCCGCGCGTTTCGTCAGTTCGTCCTTGCTGTCTCGGACGTCGAACAGCCTAAGATCCGTTCTGCGCACGGAAAAAACGCTCTCCAAGCTGTCGGGGCCCTTCAGGATCGGCTTGAGGAACTCGCGTTCGATGCGGCAGACGAAGTCCATGCCATCGATCACGACCGCGATCCGGCGCATGTCGGCCCGGGTCACATGCATCCGTGCCGGGATCTTGTCGAAAGGGAGCTCGCGGACGATAAAGTATGCATTGGCGCGGGGAACCACACCGCTATGCAAGTGGCCCATGCTACCAAGGACAGCGACCCGCTCGCTTGCGGCAAGCCGCGCAAGATCGTCGCTGATTGATGCGTTCGACCGCAGTAGCTGGCCCCAGCGAACGGACACCGAGCCGGGGGTATAGGCTGTTTTGTCCGCCAGACGCTCCAGCAGAGAACTCGTATTCATTCGTCCTCCTCCAGCATGTCAGCTTCGTTGATGCCCGCAGCCAGAGAGAGGCCGCCGTCCGAGCCCTGAATCACCCTGTTGACCTGCATACGCGGGTCAGCGGGGTTGATGTCGTTGTCAATGACATCCTCAAGGAACGCCTCGAGTTCACCCCGACGGCTGGCGTCTCCCGGTGGTGGCACAATCTGCGCCAGTGTCCGGCGGAGGCGCACGAACCTTATTTCGTTGGTTTCCCGCAGGGCGGGATCGGTCTCGCGTTCGAGGAACAGCAGAACGGTGTTGGTATCTGCCTCCGGAAACCAGCGTTCCACGATAGAGTCGGCGATCGCACGAATGCGATAGTGCTTCCCGAGGAATCGGATGAGGGGGATGCCGTAGTCGGAGAACAGTATGCCGGAGGAGACAACGAACGCGAGCCGACCGCCTTGGCGCAGAAATGCGGTGGCGTGGACGATGAACCAGAGATAGGCGTCACTTTTCCCGCTGAATTTCGGCAGAACAAGGTTTTCGTCGCGAACCAGTGCGTTGACGATGTGGTTGAGGTTTCCGATGTGCCGGTACGAGATGTACGGCGGATTGCCGACCACCGCGTCGAACGCGTTTGGCACCGTCAGGCGCCCGAGTTCGCCGGGGATCTCGAGCGGAGTTTCCAGCCCGGGCCGGAGCTCGAAGAAGTCTTTGAGGAGGACGCGGGGATAAGCCGCCGCCTCGTGGGTGTCTGCGGTCGCCAGTGTGATGGTGCTGAGCTCGGCGGCAAATGCGGTGACTTCGCAACCCCATATCTCCGCGAGCGCGCTCGCGTGTGTCGCGCCGATCGCGCGCTTGCGGGCGTAGGTCGAACGCAGGAAGCTCCCTCCGCCAGTAGCGGGATCCAGGACAATGTCGTTCGGATTACGGATGCCAAATGCGGTGAGTAAGTCTACAACATCCTCCGGTGTGTAAAACTGTCCCAGCTGGTGCCGGAATCGTTCCTCGACGATGCCCTCGTACAGCAGGCCGACGATGTTCTGCGAAATGCTCAGCCACGAGGCACCAGACACGGCTGCGAGGAGGTCGCTCCAGGCCTTCCCAACCCAGCACTCACGGGCCTCGGTGCCGACCGGATCCGTGAAGAGCAGGTCGACGAACGGCTCCGGCAGGAACGCGGTTTCGAAGTCGCCGGATCGCCGGATTGCGAGCGAGAACGCGCTGTCGAGCAACGCCCGAATCGTCTGCGGGTCGGTCGAAGCCTCGGGCAGGCTGAGTTCGTCAAGCGTGAACGGGTCAGTGCGCCGGGTGCCCGCATCCTGTAGAACACGGTACAGCACAAGTTTCTGAGCAATGACGAAGGCACCGAAGCGCAGGATCTGCACCACCTCCTCCATGAACTTTGCCGGCAGCGTCGGTTTCAGGACGGTGGGAAAGTTGAAGGAATTCGCGGCCTCCTCCCGGACTTCCTCGATCAGCGCGGGATCTGCTGCAAGCCGGCGTGCGACGCGGTGCGATGCTTCCGAAGCGACTGCGAATATGGCGTCACGAAGAACAATCACATCCGCGGTTGTCACAGACGGACGCGTGCGCTCGACACCCCCGAGGCGCGCCTCCAGTTTATCAAGGAAACCGGACCAGCGGTCACGAATTTGGTCGCGGTAGGCGGCCGCTTCGGAAGAGTTCCTCAGGGGGGCGAGCTCGAAGAAGTCGATCTCGAGATCCTCCTGGTCGGCAGACCTCGCGACTTCGTATAAGGCCACGTCCCTGATGTTGCAGGTGAAGTAGTATGGAAGGCCCCGGGCCAGGGCCTTACGCCTCGCGTCAGCACGCAAGGCCTCCGCGCGGACATCCCGGCCCTCCGGAACTTCTGGCCGCTTGAGCTCGCCGCTGGCAAGCTTCCTGCCCTTCTCGCTGTTGAATCTGATATCGCAGCGGCGGACAGCGCCCTTTGCATCCACCTGCCGCTCTTCGATTGCAGCGGTGGCAATAAGCGCCGGCGTGCCTGCCGCTTCCCTCGCCGCCGCCCAGACCGCCGTAAATTCCGCCAACCAGCCGGCGAACGTCAGCTCATTCATGCCCGCGATTGCCATGCGTCAGTAATCGCACGCGATCACGACAGCGCCCGAGCAACGGCGTTGTCCCGCAAAGATGCCTGCTTTTTCGACCACGAGCTTCATCCCCACACTCTTAACGAACCGCCTGCGATGGACCATCCTAAGCACCCAATTTCGGGGCGGTGGCAATCCGGAAGCCAGTTCATTCACAGATTTCATCCCTACATGACTGCTTCCGACCCACTCACGAGGTTCGAGTGGCCGTCCCAAGCTCCGAAAAGTCCGCGTGCTGTCGCTCTGCATGCCGACTACGTGCTTCCGGATTCCATACTAAGCGGGAGTCTGCAATGGCGTGCTGAGCAGCATACTTTCGCAGTTTTGGCGTCCCACCTGCTGCATCCTCTCATTACGCCTGCGCGGCCGCCAACATGGGCCGGACGGGTCCACCATGGCGAGAGTTGCCACGGGGCCTGCTTTCCCGACCAGCCGCAGCGCTGCGGCTAGTCGGTTCGGTTCGAGGAGGGTTTCGGTGAAACAATTGTCGCTTGGACTCCCGAACGCTTCAACCGCCATCGCCGGGCAATGTCGGCTTGCTTCCATTTTCTTCGATCGAGCTCATCGTCCTCGTCGGCGAATTATATCGTTTCCCCCTCAAGGGTGAAGCAGTGGGCAGCCACAATCACTCTCCAGTCAGCCGAAGCGACAGTTTTCACAAGGACAACTGGACAACTGGCGGAGGGGAAGGAACTGGAATCTAACTTTCGCCACTTGTGAACTGTTCATGCCTATTCGACGTATACCACCAACAGCGCCTCGCCCTTGAGTAGCCAGCGTTCTGTCGAGTTGGGCTGCTACCATGTTCGGGCCGACTTCATCACTATTGCTGCTTACGAAGCCACTGTTCTGCTAAGTTTTCGACCTCCGCGCATGTCCTTCCAGAGGCAGGCCAGCGTTTGTCGATCGTCCCGAGAATCGTGTTCATGAGTTCGCCAGGCGAACCATCCGATTTCAGGAGAATGGATCGCAAGGTCCACATTTCATGGCCTGGCACGTACCGCCGCAACGACTTCTCTAGCGATGCGCCGGCCTGGGCGCTGTCGCCCGATGCACCGACTGCGATCGCGTGTCTGAAATCGCGACCCCCGTCATCGGGCACGGGGTCCTCGGCAGATTGATCGTAAACTCTCAAGGCGGCGGGGATGTCGCGCTTCTGCAAGTGGATGTACCCGAGCGTATCCCTGGCTTTTTGGAGGAGTTGCTTTTGTTGGTCGGTCTCTGGAAGCTTCTCCAGAATGCAGACGGCCTGGGTTGCTGCATCAAGGGCGCTCGCCGGTATCCCGTCCATGTCGAGCGCGCGAACGTTCTTTCGCGGCATGCAGCTCCTATCCAGCCCATCGTCCAGCCGTCGTTCGCGCGTGATATCGTCGTGGGCTTGTTTGGTCGGGTGTCCATCCGGAAATCCCCAGGTCGCGAGCATCAATGCATAGCGATTGAGGGCACTTGCGCGCTCGAAAGTTCCCGACCGGGTGTCGGCGAAGAATTTTAGAGCGGCATTGAACTGGTCCCTGAAGGCCTCACTGTGTGCGAGCGCTTTGGGATCGCTCCTCACCTTGAGCAGGTTCAGATAATTGGCGCTGCCCCACCCAGACGCATGCCACCATCCGACGTTGGAGAAGCCATCAAAATCATCAATGGTCACATCCCGGAAGGATGCCTTGCCAAGATTGGCGCCGCCGAAATCGACCTTGCACAATGTTGAGTTGTCGAAGATCGCACGCTGCAAGTTCGCATCAGAGAAATCTGCCGTCAAAATGCCGGAACCCCTGAAACTCGCATTTTCGAGGTTCGCCCCGGAAAAATCGACATCGTCCATAACTGGAGCCTCAACGAACAGGCTGTTCGGCAACTCGGCCCCGTCGAATTCAACCTTCTTGAACTGAGCCTGGATGAAATTGGCGCCTGGTAGCGAGATTTCGTCAAGACGCAAATCTTTGAATAATCCTGCGGTGAAGTAGACTGCCACGGCGTCTGACGGCGGCATGAAGGACCTGTAAAAAGCGATCCGCTCGAACTGCCATTCGCGGCGAAATCTTCCGGCGTCGGCTTTGAGCATGGCCCTAGCCTCCCAGTTGGCTAGCCACGGAAAAAGCATCCGATGCGCCGTCAATAGGGATGACACGGCCACGATCAGAGACAAAGCCGCGATAAGTCGGACCAGTTGGCTACGCTTTCGGCCCGCCTTTTCACTTGCCTCAACGAGCAAGTTGATGTCGGTGTCCGCGTTGCGGTACTTGGCGCCAAGCTTCAGTGCTTCGCCAGTCAGAAGGAAGCCCTGCAATTGCTTCGTGTCGCGCCACAAGCGGGCGGCTGCGGCCAAGCGGATATGAATTTTTTGTTCATCCGTAGCGTCCGAATTTTCTTGGTTGGCCTCCGCCAAGCCAGCTGCCGGCGCCGCGGCAATGGTCGTTGCGACGTCACCGTCGGGCTGCGGTGACGCTTCGTCTGCAACGGTTGCCTCCAGCCTTGGTGCTTCGTATGGATCCAGCAGTACATCTGCCACTGCATCTTTTGGCTTAAGGAAGGCAAGCTGCAATGCCCAGTAGTCTAAAATGGATTGGGCCTTGGAGCGTTCGCGCGGACTCTCCGTCTTAGCCCCGCACTTCTTCGCTTGTGTCAGGAATTTTGGCAGAAAATCCACGAGCACGTGGTCCGACTCGTGCTCCTTCATCATCAGGTGGGCTTCACGCAAGGCAGCGAATGAGTCACAGATCCGACCGGACTGAATGAACGCCTCGATGTCCTGAAGGTGCCGTGCAGTCGGATGGCTGATGCCATTCGCGTTCATGCGGCTTGCTCCTCATCCGATTCGTCGATTGCCAGCGAAATCGTGGTCGCTACTCGCATTAGGCTCTTGCAATCATTCTGAAGATGATTGGCCACCTTATCGAGCTTGCTCAAAATGAGCCTGTCCACCTCGACCAAGGTCGCTCGCATCTGGGCTAGGGGATTGCCGTCACCTGCAACCAAGTCACCGATCTTATCGGTGCGACTGATGAGCTGGTCGCGCCATTCGCTGTCGGTGCTCTTGGTGGCCAGCCAGCTCAATTTTTGATTTAGCTGCAGCCATGATCGGTAGACATCTGCAATCGACGCATAGTCGTCGTCGAGTTCCATCAAAAGCAACCACAGCTTAGCTTCCGTCAGCTGCCAGAATTGACCGGTCAGGGCTCGCGCCAGTGGGGTCAAAGGCAGGTTGGTTATTAACACACCTGGTTCTATCTGAGGTCCGCCCAGGAGATCCGCCACTTGTTCGACATGAATCTCCAGCATTCGATCCACAAGAGAAGCATTCACGCGGGCAAAATTGTTGTTTATCAACCGCCCGATCTTGCCGGCTGTGTCGATAAAGGTAGGATCGCGCCTCAAGCTACTCTCTTTGAGTGCAGCCGCCAGCAATTTCAGTTCATCGACCCATGCCCGCTCTTCGGCAAAATCGAGGGTGCGGGCAGGGAGCAGTTGCAGTTCATCATCGATCTCTTCCAGCAGCTTGCCAATCCGGATTTCCAGCAGAGCAGCGCCCTCCAGCGATCTGCTGGAGGCATGGTCGTGCAGGATATTCAGCACTTGGTATCGTAGCCTCGCGAGGCAGCCATGAATGAAGACGTGCACAGTCAGCTGATTCAGTTCGTCTTTGAGTCCAGTGTGCAACGCGGCTGCCCTTAGGCGGAATTTGGATGCCGCGCTACGCAATGGCGGCAACACCCGCTCCACATCCGACGCAATATCTGGAAAGTCCGCTAAGGTTTCCGGGTAGGCATCGAGAATCTCTTGAACCAGGTACCGTTTCAGCGAGCGCGCCAGCAAGTAGGTAAAGAATCTTCGTTCGAACCCATCCCTCTCTACCCCCTGAAGCACCGCATGGATCTGCGTGTCGGTCGCCCGCCCGTTTGGAACGTACTTATCGTAGAGCGCCTTGCCTAGCGAACCCTTAAGCATCTCCCCGATATCACCACCGGCCAATAGATCCTTGATGGCGTCGACAAGTCGTTCGGGTGTGGGTGGATTGCGCAGCGGCATCGCGTGCCCCTAGCTCAAGACTAGGTCTGGGAGCTTCTCTTTGACGTCTTTCGCCACTAGATGGATGGGCGTCCCCTGGTTGACCCCATCGGGATTGTCCAAGGTTGTGGTCGAATTGTGCAAAGCAATCAATCGCCAGCTGAGGGTGAAGCAGGGAGATCCTGAGGAGCCGGGCTCGGTATTGGTCTTGTACTGAATCCGCGTTCCTAGGGCGTTCATGCCGGTAATCGCCTGCGTGTCGAGCGCCAGCTTCATAGGGGCGCCAAGAGGGTGCTGAACGATCAGCAAAGGCTCGTTCTTTTCCGGCAGGTGCTGCTGGAGGGTAAGGGTGATCCAACTGCGCCGGCTATCTCCGAGCTGGTCATTGCCCGGGGATGTATCCAACTTGAGGAGCGCGTAGTCGAGTTCTGACAGCGTGGGCTCGATGGAAGGGGCACCTCGCGCCTGCCGGATGGGAAATGTACTGAACGCGATGCAACCGCTTTTCGCCATGGTAGTGACGATGCCAAGCGCGACATCGTCTTCTTTGCGGACATAGTCAAAACGGCACGTGAGTTCGTGACCATTGTTGCGGCTGATCTCGTTATGGACCACGTGCCAATTCGTTAGCACCAGATCTTCCCCCACCAGGAAGCCAGTGCCCAGCGCGACACCATCGCGCTCGATCCGACAGATCTGTCGCTCGATCCGTAGAAGCTTCTCGACCCACAAGTGAACATCCAACTGCGGCAAAAGAGGCCTGAGGTTCTTCTCGAAGCCGGGCGCGAGCGCATTGGGTGGAGCATCCTGTTGCTCTTGGCCTGCAGACTGAGCAGACAGATCGATTTGTCGGCCGACAAGATTAATCCTGGAGGAGACCGTAGGCACAGTATTCAATATGAGATCACGAAGGCCGCCTCGCATTGGCTTGCGGCTCCATACCTCGGCAAGGAAGAAATCCGTCGTTCCATTGTGCTCCAGCTTATCGAGCAGCTTTTTGATGGTCTCTTCTTTCGGATAACCGGTTCCGACGTACTTGTCGTGCAGCCGGTCACCCGTACTGGAATGTACGATTCGCTCCAGTTCGTCGTCGTCGACCGCCGACGCAATCTCCGACGCAAGGTTGTCGATATCATTTCCAGACAGCGACATGGCGAGACCTTTCTTGACGAATTGAGGCCAAGACGGAGAAAGACTAGCTCCTTCTTTACTGGCGGTAAATGCCTCGCTACGATAAAATGCAGACTTACCGTTAGTTCACCAGCGCGAACATCAACTACTTTACAGCGGGAGCAGTTGGCTGTAATATTTAAAGATGTGTATCCGTTCAACTCTTAAGAAATTTGCATGGGGGCTACTTTGGGGCGGCCTACTGGCCGTTTTGGTGGTGTCGACGCAAGTCACGTCGACGCCAGCTATTGCTCAATGCAGTCCCGGTACACCTTGCTGATCTTTTATGATCATCGGGCCCCTCGCACGTATCTGGCCGAAAACAGGCGGCGAACGCATACGGCTGGAAGATCTAGGCTGTAACTTTTTTGTTGATTTTTTAGTCGCAACATTAATTACCGAAGAAAGGCCGAGATAGCCTGGGGCGTGGCGGCTTTGCGCGATTTCTCGCTGTGACTCGAAGAAAAGATCTGGATCAATTTTGCAAGTTCAGTCCCTCGGTCGGCCGGGTAGTCTCTGTAGCCGCTCTTTCGCTGCACCAAAACGGCTATTTGCGCTGCTCTGTTCAAAAGGCTCAACTTAAGCGCTCGCGGGTCGCCATCTTGCTGCTTCTTGTGTTTGACCAAGAAACACAATGAACAAGTGTCCGGAGTCGTTCTTGGCTGGCAAGTTCATTAACAACGAGGCCACCTGCGGGGCCCGTACGGAACGCGATCATCTTCGAGCTACATCAGTGATCATGTATGGGACGACACGCCCTACGACCCTTTCATTGTCTCCACCGCGGCGACCACATCTCCGCCGAGGACCCTGAAGGTCTTCAGGTCGATGATAAAATAGCCAACCGCCACGCCGCCGCTGAACGACAGCTTGTCGCCCGTGAAAATCGTCGTGAAGAGATGCTTGCGCGTTCTGACATGTCCGCCAGAGGAAATACATTTCATGGAAACCAGCAAAGGGGTTGCTGCATCCGCCGCGAGCCGACACAGATCGGATCCGAGGACGAGTTGGTTGACAGCGATATTGCCCGTCTGCGGATCAGGCTTAACGGCAGAATCGATGATCGCATCCGCCGTCGCCAACAAAGCCGCCGCGCCTGCGGGCGGTGCCCCTTGGTATAGTTCGGAGACGCGATTGCGCCCGTCAATCAGTTTGTCTAGCGTGTGGAATACGGAGAACTCCGGCACCGTCTTCTCGCTCTGTTGCGCGAAGTGCTCCGGAAGGACGATCGGGATCGACTTCGCCGACATGTGGCTGGCGAGGAGCGGGTAGAGAGCCGCCTCGGTCAACTCGACCTTCCGGCCATAGTAGTTCGTTTCGGCCTTGAAGTAGCTCATCAGGCTGGCGACCCCCTTGACCAGCTCGAATGCGCCAAGAACGGGGCCCTCCTCAGTCGGCTTCGTTTCGGCCAGCTTGGGCTCTGCTTGCAGCTTTTCCAGGTCGCTGATCACGCGGTTAGCTCGTTCGCGAAAAGCGATGAAGGCGCGCGCGGTCGCCGCCACGCCTTCGCCTCCCACCAATACGATATCTGGACTGAGCTTTGCGACCTGATCGGCAATCGTACCGGTGATCTTGCGGGCGGCGGTCAGTGCGAGGATGTCCACCTCAATCCGGACGTCATCGCCAATGGTCGTGGCCTCCGTCGTCCTCTCCACTTCCGGGCTTGCCGGTTCCTGGCCTTGGCCTTCCTCTTCGCCTTCTCCTGCCATGGGTGCCTCCCGACGCTTGATTAAGGTCTGCTTAGGTGATCCCCGCCCGCGGCCACGTTCATAAAGCTGATTTCAACCAAGCAGCTGGCGATTCGGTTTGAGGACGGCGAGCGACTGGCGCTTGACCCCGCCAGGGTGGCCGACATTACGATCGTTGTAGCCCGTCGCGGAGACGAGTCGCTTTTGCACGGCCCGGCAAAGGTCTGCCGAAATGGCCAGGTGAATTGTGTCAGATCGTCTCTCAGTTCTCTGCGTCGACCGGTTGAAGCCATTCGGATGGATCGAGACAAAGATCAGTGAGGCTGTGAACTTTGCCACACCTGCTCGATCCCTGAGGCCGATGTCCAGGTCGGTCTTTCGCGTTAGTTTAACGGTGTGGCTATCCTCTTGGAGGCGGCGGACAATTCAGGCAACTGCAAGGCCCCGCTCAAACAACATGGCTTCGCGATCCCGGCGAATGCGAAGGCCACGCAAAGTAGGCCACAGTCGTTTCATTGAGCGGAGGTCATTTGGAATATGGCTGAACTGCCCGATGCTCATATGATCTTTAATCGCGCGCATCTCTTTGTAACGGTCGCCAGCCGTCGAGAACGATGCGCCACGGTTGTACGTCAGCGAGACGAGCGCACCACGGCAATCCGGAGTTAGCTGGTTGGTGTTCGGGAGCGCCCGCTCAACGAGGCCAACCCACCGAGGCATAACCTTCTGTCGGTGTACCTTGATAGCTGCCTCCCACGGCACATCGACGCTGCGTCCTAGCTCCGCCGCGATCGGCTTCGCCGCCGCACCATGGGCGCCGAGCCCACGCTCGAGCGCCGTGACCATCCCGGCTGGTATCGCACCGTCCCAGTCGGCATGAAGCTGCATCTTGCTCACGTATCCTACGTCGTAACCAATCCCGATGGTCACACCAGATGCTGCCTGTGGCCAGATCGGCTTTCGGTACTTGGCTTCGTAAGCCGCTTTGCTGCTGACTTCAAACTCGACAATCAGATCGAAAGCCTCGTCGGAAATAGGAGCCGACGAGGGCTCTGTTGTGATGACTGGCCCTTCAAGCACCTCCGCCTTTTCCAATTGCTCCGCGAGCCATGCCAATCCCTCCCGTTGCCCACGCGTCTCCTCCAACTCGGCCTCGCTCAGTGGTTCCTGCGTGTCCCAATTGATGGACGTCCTCATCCGGCTTTCTCCTCACGCCTAACGTTGCTATCGCCATTCAATGCCTGTCGATTACCGGTCTCTCGACCGGTGCTCCGCATTACTCCCCACCGCGATTGTGATAGTGAGCGGCACGGTGAAACTCAGCGAACCGATCGATCCAGTCGCTGCCGCGGGAGCTTGCGCAGCCCCGGTTTGGACATCCTCGTTCCATGCCGCGGCATAAGCATTCGGTTTCGGCGACGGCGTGCCGGCAAAGTTAATGCCGGTGTCGACCACCCGTCCGTCAATGGCAAGCTCGCCAGTTGGCACCCCGTAGTTGGCATCGAGGTAGCGACCGCCAAAATGCAACGCCACTACTTGGCCGGTGCTGGCAGAAACCACCGCCGAACCCGAGTTTCCGCCGAGGGTCGAGCTGTCGTGGGTTGCCGCAAGGACTTGGTTGGCGTAGCTCGTAACAGCGCGCGGAGGTCCAATCTTGCCCGGCTGCAAGCGTTTCACATTGTACACACCATTAAACACCTGCCTTTGCACCGCTGCATCATTGCGCGGGTCAAAGGCTGGATAGCCGATGACAGCGATCTCCTCACCTTCGTACTCCTCAATTGCCTTAAGCGACAAGCCGAGCGGCGGCTGTTCCTTTCCAAGCCCCTCGACCCTCAGAATTGCCATATCCCAGTAGGGATGTATCATGACCACTTCTCGCACCGTTACTGGCATCGAGCCTGCGCGGTCGCGCTCGCGGAGAAAATCGGCCCCTGCCTTTGCACCGGGTCGGAAGTGCAAATTACGGATGCCCAGTCCGATGCTAAAGATCTCGGCGACGTGCCGGTTTGTCATCATAAGGTCAGGCCCGACCACAAAGGCGGTGCCTCCATATGGCAGGGTCGGATGCTCAGGCAGCTCGACTCGGCCGATCGAGGCGATCGCGTCCCGCAGCCGCTGTTTGACCGCCAAGTCGTGCTCGAAGTGACGCCAGAGCTCATGTGTTATTCGGTAATCGCCATCCTGGATGTCAATGGCGGGTCGCTTGTCGGGAATGATGATCGCTTCGGTGGCAAATAGCTCTTCTGGATTGAGCTCAGCGCCCTGGGCGAGCTTTTCGGTGGCGCTTCGGACCGTCTCCTGCCTAACTGCCGGTGGGCCACCTTCGACGCTGGTAGATTCGACCATGCTTTCTAACTCAGTAGTGTCGGCAACCAGTTCCTCAAGGTCGGTCACTTTTCCGAGATAGCTGCGGACTATTTCAGTGGTTGACAAGTTCATTTTCAGTCTCCCTGCCGCTATTCCTTGGACGCGGACCTTCGCGCAGCCGCCGGTGCCGCCTTCAGCTTTGAAAGAAATGGCTCAAGTGATTTCTCGTAAGTGGCGTCGAAGGACCTCCGCAACGTCGCGTTCCTGATGACGTAGTAAAGCGGTGGGCGCCCGTTGAAAGCGATTTGCTCGCGGTTCATCTGGATCAGACCGAGCCTTAGCCGATCGCCAGCCTTCGCTGCCGTAGGTAACATAGCGAGGAATCCAGGCGGTAGGCCGGCAAAAAGCGCATTGATGTCATCCTCTGTGGCCACTCCACTCGCAACGACAATCTGATTAAGCTCCGTAATCTCATCGAAGCTGAAGACCTCCATCGGAGTTTCAATACGCTGAGGCGTCTGAGATTCGGCGGGAGCCGACGGAGCAGCGGACTCGCCACACCAGAGCCACGACCACTGGGGATCGCGCCTAAGTTCCCAGCCCGGCACCGCAAAGTTGCCTTGCAGATAGCTGCCACTGTGCTGCATGCCAACGACAAGGCCGGTCGCTAGATCTATCAACGGCGCTCCCCCTGTACCGCCAGTCGTTGATGCATCGTGCTCTAGCATATGCGTGTTCTCGGGGCCCGACATCATCATGCCTCGCGCAATACCAGGCATCAGGCGCTTCTCCCCCCAGATGTCTCCGAAGACTACTTGCAATTCCTCCGGCTTGTTTCGAACGTCCATCGCCGGATAGCCGACCACGCAGATACCTCGACCCTGGATTTCGGTCCGCATATCCGACGTTGCGAACGTCAGCGGTTGGGCCGTGCCCTCCACCTCAAGAAAGGACACTTGCCAATGCGGGTGCACCAAATGGACTCTGAGGATCGGACTCTTCGAAGAGCGTGCCGTGGGAGTATCGTTGGTATCAATCCATGCCACAGCCTCGCCCTCGGTCCCCCGTAGGCTCTTCTCAATCACCTCGCCTACATAGCTCGCGGTGGCATAGAGGTTCGGCCCTACGGCAAAAGCGGTTCCCATGAACGGAGCCGAACTATCAGCCATCTCGACTCGCGCAACCGCCCGGATCGCCCGGCGAAGATGCTCCCTGGCCTTTTTCAGCTGCGGACTGAACTCGTCGCCCGCCTCTTCCGGTGCGAAGTCGCCATTGGTGATAGTCAGAACTGGTCGCTTTTCAGGCAACACCAAGGCCATTTTCGCCTCCCCCTTAGTCCATCCGAGCCCCGATACTGGCCCAGAGGGTAGGATCCTTCGTCTTGATATCGGCAACAATAGCCGCGATCGGCGTGCCTACGTTTACCCAGGCAGTGTCCTTGCCCTGAAAATTCAGCCGTCCGAAGCGGCGGCTTGCTTCCCGGTGCAATGCCACAACCCGCCAAAGGTCGTCGCAGACCGGCGCGCCCGACGACCCTCCGTCAGTGTCAGCATAGTATGCGAGGTCACGGCCTCGCACCGCTGCCACCAAGTTGTTGCGCAACGCGATGAACTTCGGCAATGCGGCCGGATGCTGGATGATGTTAACCGCGAAAGGCTCTCCTTCTGTGAAGGTGACGGCCTCGCTGCGCACGATCAGCGGCAACCGGTCATTTGGTTCCGCCAATTCCAGAACCGCGTAGTCGAGTTCTCCGTCCGAGCAAACGAGTCTAGCGACCCGTACCGCACTCTGCGTTGCTCCTTCTTCGTCATAATCAAATTCGATCACGGCGAGTGCCGCCTGCCCCTGCAGATCCAACTCCGACGGCGGGGTATCGTATTGCCCTCGCGCGCGCACTGCGTGCAGGTTCGTCACCGCGTGTCGTTGTCCGATCAACCAAGCGGTAGCATAGCCTTTCAGCGGCTCGCCTGATGAAGGGCTGCACCGTGGCGTGCCACTCTCGATCTGCGGGACGACAAGACGGCCGATTGCTCGCGCTGTCTCCAGTGCCCGTGCGAGGAACCTGATCGGAAGCATGTCGTCGCGGAAGATAATCCGCTCCGGCAAATAGTCGTCGTCCCCGCCACTTGGCCCCTCCCCACCCCCTGCACTGCCTGTCGCAGCCAATCGAGCCACTCGCTCCGCCATGTCGGCGAAGAACCGGCCTCGGTTTGTCTCAGGTCCGCTCAGCAAAGCTGCGTTCCGCAACCAACGGTACAGCGGCACGACGCCGCCCAAGATTCTCTCTTCTTCGTCATTCAACCTGGTCAGATCGAGTAGAAGCTGCGCTCCCGGAACTGCGTTTTGCGGAAGCATTGCAACGAATTGGACATCTAGGCCGCCGAGCAGAACCTCGCGGTGAGTCTGAAGCCCTTGTCGGAGGGCCTTTTCGTAGATTGCCTCGATCTGCTCGTACGCCAGTAGCGTCATTTTGCTGTCCCTCAGATCATCCAGGGCTTGACGTTGTCATATCTTGCCTTGTCCGGCTGCACAGAGATGTGGACGTGCTTGGTGTGGGCGTTGCGCCCTGCATAAGGCCGCCAGGTCCAAGGCTGCTTCGTCGAGCTCATGATCCGCCGGTTCCAGATTACGTACTTCACCCGCGGATCCCGACCGGCGCGTAGCGCCTCGGCCAGTACGCCCGCGTCGCATCCCCCCGCTGGATCATGGGTAATGTCGATTGCAGTCACTACCCCCACCACACCGTCAACAATCCACGGATTGTGGTCGGACTTTCTGGTCGCATGCGCGGCATCGCCGATCGAACCATCGCTCGCCTTGCTGCGGTCCGGCGCGCGCGCATTAACTTGGGCCCGCAGCGCCTTCAGACTCTCAGCCACACGCCAAGTCCTCGGAGCTTCCAACGGCACAAACTCCGGCGAGGGTTCTTCAGGATCAATGTGGCCATCAAGGTCGAGGTCCTCGACAAGAAGCTCTGCCGACGGGAGGCCGAGCGCCGCCGCCGCGGTGCCCCATCCTGGTCGCTCCAGCGCCTCGCGTAGACCCGCGGAAAGCACTGGGTCAGTTCCAGCCGTCTCCTCTAGTCTTGCCGGCCGACGTTGCCGTTCGAGTGCCAGCCACACCATTTCCAGCCCATGCTTGCCCAACGCCTCGGGTGCAACGGCTGCCTCGGTCGGGCCAGCGAAATCCGCTAGGAACTCGCGAGCCATCTCCAGCGCGTCAGCGTTAAGCGGCGTGCCCTTAGCCGGAACCGGAGCCTCTGCGAGGAGCTCTGGCACGGCGCTCCCCGCCTCCAATAGCGCCAAAGCGTCCACCACTCCTGCCCCGAAAAGGCCAGTATCCCAACCGGAAGGCACTCGAGCGGTGCTGCGCAGTAGGCGGCTGAAGCGATCCTGCAGCCGCTCGCTTGGCGCGAGCCCGGCAATCAGCGCTTCCCGGCCGTGATGCGCCAACCACAATGCCGCCACGCCGGCAGTGAGTGCGACCGCAAAGGATGTGCCTTCGCCCGGGCCCGTGAGGGGCATACCGGGACGTGCTGTGGCACGGTAGACGTGCTGGGCTGGTGCGGTAACGTCTACTGCCCGACCGCGGCACGATCCCCTCCAGATGTCGTCATCGAAGTTGCTACCCGCCACCGCAATGCATCGATCGAAGCGCGCGGGCCAAACAACTAGTCGCACACAGTTGCCGGCGGCGGCCAGCACAATTACGTTTTTGTCGATGGCACGCGCAACACCTGCAGCCAGCGCACTACTCCAGAGCCCACCGAGACTCATCGTGACAACATGGCACCCGCTATCGACCGCATGCTCTATAGCGCGGGCGACTCGCGACTGGGTGATGCGTGCCACGCTCTCGATGCATCGGATCGGCACTAGCTTCGCCGCCGGGGCACTGCCAGTGACGACGCCGCCTGCCCTACTGACAACCACGCTGCCAGTGGCGGTGCCGTGGCCAGGCGTGTCCATCGGATCATTACTGACCAGGGGGTCGACTGGATCCCCCCCGTCGAGCAGATCAGCCCAACGCGTTGGGTCCACCGCGTCGGCCAATTCCGCATGGTCTGTAATGCCAGTATCGGGCTGCGCCACAAGGATTCCCTCACCTCGGGCCGGCCGTCCTTGTTGCTCCGAGAAGGCCCAGGCCTCCGGAATGCGCATCTTAGTGAGCGCCCAGACTGGATCGGCCGGTGCCGGCATGCTATCGTTCACCCAGCAGCCGAGCATCTGCCCTGACTCTACTATGCCAGCTTCCGCCTGATCCGGAAAGAAGTCCGTCGGGAGATCCGGCTCCACAGCGAGGGCATCAAGCGCCTCTCGCAGCGGCTCAACCAAATCGAAGGGGCTCGCTCCGCTCAGCACCCGCGGGTTAAGACCAGGAAGCCGGATACGCTGAAAACGGGGGTCGCCCGCGAAGACCTGCTCTACTCCGACCACCGCTCCCGGGAGCACACTCCGTACACGCTCCTCGATGTTAGCGGGGGAGACGCCCGCGAACTCAGCAACGTAATCTAGCGATATGCGCTGTGCCGTGGCGATCTGCGATTTGATAAGGTCAACGGGTTTCACAGGCTCACTCCCTCAGTCGCTGCCAACAAAGCGCAGAACGACGCCACACCGGGCGATCGCCGCGCAGGACGGCTTCTCGGAATCCCCCTCACTGCGCTCAGATCTTCGCCACCTTGATGAAGTCGAAAGCTGAAGACTGAAGCCGTTTACGTAACGGCTGCTCAAGCACCGCAAGCAGGCTGTTGTTCACGCTAATTGTTGTGGTCGCGCTCTCGAACTCGGCCGAGGTGTCTGTAATCTTGAAGAATAGAACGTTGATCTGCTCATCGCTTACGGAAAGTCGAGCTGCGACGTGACGCATCCGACTCACGACACCGTCAGAACTGACAGCGCCGAAATGCAGTTCACGACTCTGGTATTTACGGCTCTCCCGATCGAACAAAGTAATCCAGGGTTGGCTCGCATTCACCTCTTGTAGATTATTGAGTAGAGCCAGAATTACTGGTCCGACTGCCGCACCGCCGAGTGCAATGGTCAGGAATGGGATGATTGCCTTGTGCACGGCGACGCCACGCTTCTTGAAGCGTGAAGTTGTGAACGCGCCCTGAGATACCGCGAAGCCTAGCTCTAAAAGACTTGACGTATATTCAGCGAACCAGTCATCTTCGTCGACGTTACCGCCCTTTGCCTTAGTCGCCGCTGTCGCCGCGCGGCTGGCGAAGGCCATAGCCAGAGACAACCCGCCTCGTACACGCTCGGGCGCCGCCGAAAAGTCGATCAACGTATTACCTGACACAATCCCATTCGGCAATCTGTCGAGGTTAAGCGCCGCCCCATCAACACCCTCGCTACTGGTTTCGAACCTGTCTATCCTTGGTGCGATGGGTCCGATTTCTGCGCTTTCAATGAAGCTTATCGCATTCCGGTCCGACATCGCATACCCCCCCTTTTTCAGTGCAGACTGCCTGAGAGGCGACCAAGCTCTATCCTCTACCCGCAGTCACCCGTGAGTATTCGAAATCCAATGAAGTAAAAAAGGTCTGCCCGGTTTCGGCGACCCAGCCACCGGCCCCATCGCAGTTAGCTGATTCAAGTTCGAGCGGCCAACTTGTTTGCCTAACTCAGTGGCCACTGATCGTCCAAGTACGGGCCATTAACGGCATCCGACCATGGCATTTCGGTTCAGATGCCCCCGAACCTAACACGAGGTTCTCAACCACCGGTGATGATAGCGCACCACCTTCGTCTGTCAATACCAGATGATTAGACACGCACTGAGCAGCGGATACTGAGGCTTGCTCAGTTCGAGAGAGGGGGATTCTTGTAGTCACTCGACGCGACCAACGCGGCGCAGATTGCGCTCGATTGGCACCGCAAACATGTAGCTTGCGTTGCAGCTTTATCTAGTTCAGCTGGGACAGATTTCGAATATTTTGCTATCGTCAATGAATAAGTAACAACAACCACTTTGTAATGCATTTACTCAGGGAAGAGGAGTTTCTATGCAATGGTATACTTTAACGACGACGATAAGCGGGTAATTATTAAGATAGTTACTAAAATTTACAAAAATAGAGATGCCATATTGGGTGCATTTCCTTCCAATTTTCGAGAAACGTTTACCAAATGCGACAATACGACGGCGCAGATTATCGCCGACTTTAACTATCTAAATGAGCAAGATTACATCCTAGAAAACGGAAATCCAAAATGCCCCATTGCGATATGGCTAAGAACCTGCGCAATTTTCTATGCGTATCAAGCAGTAACGGAGAGCCAATTAACTGCATTCGCAGCCTCGGCTGAAGAGTACTTCTTAAGTAACAGCAAAGATCTTTACATCGCTGATCGAGAGCTTGTAAGAGCTAAACTGCGCGATCTTTTGTTTCGGCTCTACATGCCATTTCTCGCAAGTCACTTGGGAGGCGGAAACTTTAACGCTGAGAAATTAGCTCGGGGAATTGAACAGGCAGTAATGACTCAGGCTGACTATGGCAAGAAGGTTTTCATCAATAACCTATCGCGCACACTAGTGGTGAAATCGGAAAACAGCAGCCCCAGATTTATCGAAGTGTGTGACACGTCGAAATTTGAGTTTGTCCCCTTCGCGGCCGAGGATGAACTCGTCTGGAAAACGAAGCGCTTCGCGACAGGCGAATTGGAACTCTCGAACTATTTGGTAACCCGCGAAATTGTCAAAGTGGGAGGACTCCAGTTGATGAGCGACGACGAAACCGACATCGCTCGTCAAGTTCTGACGAAGACTTATCGCATAACTTCCAAAGGCACATTGCAGCCACACCCAATTATCGTCGAGAGGAACACATCCTGGGAGTTGGACCGAGATCCAACGTTCGAGCAGGTCTCTCCATATGTGATTGATGGCTGCAATTTGGAAATCCTTAACCAAGCATCTGGACTGCGTATTATATTCCGTGAAGTAGGCGGAGTTGATCTTTTTAGACCTGAACCCCATATCGAGAAATGGGATGTGATACCCTACGGGCACAGCAGAAAGCTGAGTGCTGCGCGCGCGCTTTTACCCGAGCAGGGATACATGCTAATTATATCACGCCCACTTTGACTCGACATAGCGCGTCGGCTAAAATGTGCACACCTTTTGACAGGAGAACTGTGATGTTTCGGATCAAAGAGACCATTGTCTGATCCATTAGGGGCAGCCGCTTCCTGGATCCTATTGACAAAAGACATCTCAACCATGGTTGGGAAGCATTTCGACGCCCCCCTCAGCACGGGTTTGATATTGGCGCCCAGTCTTGGCCGGCGCCAAAAGGTCGCGCTGTCATTGCTGACCTCCCCACCGGTAATGATCTTGAACGCATGACCCGCCCGTTCTACAAGACAGTGCTGCTTAGTCTGAGCCAACGTATCCGGTCTAGAGGTCTCGCCTCGGCCAAGATGGAGATCCGCGCAGCCTGGTCCTCATAATCACACCAGTCTGAGACAACCGTTCAAGTTGCCCAGGTTCCAAGCCGCCGATCGACCAGCTGTGCTGCCGCAGCCGCCGGATCGCCGCGCCTACTCCTGAGAACGGCCCAGAAGATGCGGGCGAGCTTGGCCGCCAGCGCTGCGATGACTGCCGGACGAGCCGCTCGGAGCGCAAGGCCCGGCTGCTAAGTTGCAGCTCGAGGAGCTGGAGGCCGACGCCGGCGAAGACGAACTGGCGGCGGAGATGGCGGCGCGCTCGTCGACGGTCCGGGCCTTCGAGCGCAAACGTCCATCCCGCAAGTCTTTCCCAGAGCATCTGCCGCGCCAACGCGTCGTCATCGCCGCACCAGCGAACTGCCCGTGCTGTGGATCGGTCAAATAGGTGATCCAGACCGTGCGCGAGAAGTTTCCTGCCGCGAATGCGAGAAGATCACAGCCCGCGCCCTTCCATGTGACACCGCGCGGCTTTTCCGGGCCGAACCTCTTGGCGACGATCCTGTTCGAGAAGTTTGGTCAGCACCAGCCGCTGAACCGGCAGAGCGAACGCTATGCCCGCGAGGGCGTCGACCTCAGCCTGTCGACGCTCGCCGATCAGGTCGGGGCCTGCGCCGCGGCATTAAAGCCGGTGCATGCGATGATCGAAGCGCATGTGCTGGCCGCCGAACGACCGCATGGCGACGACACCACCGTGCCTATCCTGGCGAAGGGCAAGACCGACACGGGGCGCATCTGGACCTATGTCCGGGATTATGCGCACCCGATGATTGTGCGCAGCTCACCGGGACAGTCAGCCAGGTTTTCTTCGGCAGATCAGTGAGATGGCGGCCGGCATCCAAGCTAGGCGGCGCGCATAATCCTGGTGTTTCCTTCCGAGCGCAATCAACTCGGTAGGAGATCTACATGCAGAAAGCGGTCATCCTTCAGCCACAGCCCCGCGCTTGGTTGGAAGACAGTATTCTTCGGCCCTTCGTTTCGCAGTACGGTGAACACTTGCAGCGAAGGCGATATGCGCCGAGCACGCAGCGCGCCTATCTGTGCTGCGTCGCCCACTTCGCCCATTGGCTGACTCAGGAAAGGTACGACCTAGAAGCGATCGGCCCGGGCGCTGTTATGCGCTTTCTCTCGGAACACCAGCCGGCGTGCGCCTGCCCCGACCCGGTCCGTCGTGTGCGCCATGAGCTGCAGGCGGCGCTGGGCCATCTTCTCGAGGTGCTCAAAGCTGGCGGCGTGGTGTTGCAGTATCCGACCCGCAATTCCGCCATCGAACAGGAGCTGACGCGCTTCGATGCCCACATGCGCGACGTCTGGGGATTGGCGGACAACACGCGTCGGAAGCGTTGCCGAATGGTCGAAGGATTCCTTGTCGAGCATTTCGGCGAGCAGCCGATCTCCATGGCGACCATCAGCGCCACATCCATCCGCCGCTTCGTCCTTGGCAAACAGGGGCGAAGACCCGCCACCGTCGCCGCGAACGGCGTCATCATTGGCTGCTATCTCCGCTTCCGCAGCATGTCCGGCGAGCGGGTGGGCGGTCTGAAGGCCGCGATCCCCCGGGTCGCACACTGGCGGTTGGCATCATTGCCTGAGGTGCTGACCGACGCCGAGATCGACGAACTGCTGGGTTCTTTTGATCAGACGTTCCCGTCGCGCCTGCGGGCTTATGCGATGGTGCGGTGTCTGATCGATCTCGGTCTGCGATCCAGCGAAGTCGTCAAGCTGCAGCTTGACGACATCAACTGGGCCGATGGCACGGTCAAGCTTGTCGGCACAAAGAGCCGACGCGCCGATGCTCTGCCCCTGCCGTCGGCGACGGGAGCAGCGATTGCGGCCTATCTGCACGAGGGGCGGCCCGCGACATCGAACCGGGCCATATTTGTTCGCCATGTTGCCCCCTACGACGAACCGATCACGACCAGGAGCGTCAAACGTGCGGTGCTGGCCAGCTACCGAAGATGTGGATGGACGCGGACCGGCGTCCACATTCTCCGCCACAGCATGGCCAGCCGACTTCTGCGCACTGGCGCGCCGATGAAGGAGATTGCGGACATCTTGCGGCATCGGAGCCTCGACACGTCCGCCATCTATGCAAAGGTCGACCTGACCAATCTTGCAGCCGTTGCCTTGCCTTGGCAGGGGAGCGCGCAATGACCGGTCCGCGCACCATGCTGTCACTGGCAAAGGACTATTTGTCCGAACGCCGCGCCCTTGGTTTCGTCCTTAGGATGGAGGGCCATCAAATCACCTCTTTCGCCCTGTTCGCCGACGAGCGCGGCCATAGTGGCCCGCTCACCAACGATATCGTCCTGAACTGGGTGCAAGGCCGGGCCAAAAGGACCAGTCCCTTCTCATGGGCCCGGCGCCTCGAGGTCCTTCGCCCGTTCGCGAGGTATCTGGCCCGGCTCGATCCCGACACCGAGTTCCCTCAGACCGCGACCTTTGGTCGTTCACATCGCCGCCTCGCACCGCACATCTATTCAGAGCAGGAGATCTGCGAGCTTGTGGCCGCCGCTTCGCGCCTGGGTCCCGAGGGCGGATTGCGGCCGGCAACCTACGCGACGATCTTCGGGCTGATCGCCGCTACCGGTCTGCGCCGGTCAGAAGCGCTCCACCTACGCTACAGCGATGTCGATCTCGACGGAGCGTTCCTTACGGTTCGGAACACAAAGTTCCGCAAGTCGAGGCATGTGCCCATACACGCCACCGTCGTAGCCGAGCTACGGCGCTATCTGGCGGTTCGGGCGCGTCATGATGCGCTCACCGAGGACTCACCGCTGTTTCTGTCTCTGGCGGGTGGATTCATCGCGAAGCGGAGGATCAATAAGGTTTTCCAGAAGCTTCGCACCAACCTTGGTTGGACCGCGCGGGGCGGCCATGGCGAGGTGCGGATTCACGACCTGCGCCACACTTTCATTTGTCGCCGTATCCAGCTCTGGCACGAGCATGGTGCCGATATCGACAACGCCATGGCGGCGCTCTCGACCTATGTCGGCCACGCCAAGATCTCCGATACCTATTGGTATCTGACCGGCGTTCCGGAACTCATGGCGGTCGCGGGCAAACGGTTCGAGCTGTTCGCCTCTACGATTGGAGGGGATCGTCATGACTGATCCCAAGCTGACACCGTCCTTCCCCAGCCTGCTTCAACGCTTTTTCGTCGAGCATCTAGGCAATCAGCGGGCCGTCAGTTCGCGCACCATCGCCGCCTACCGCGATACCTTCCGATTGTTGCTTTACTTCGCCGAGGCGACGATTGGAAAGGCGCCCACCCGTCTGACCCTGGCCGACCTCGATGCGCAGTTGATTCTGAGTTTCCTCGACCACTTGGAGAAGGAGCGAAGCAACGGCGCCCGTACCCGCAACGCCCGCCTGGCGGCGCTTCGCTCTTTCCTTAAGTATGCCGCCCACTACGACCTGGCCGCGCTGCCCATCATCGAACAGGTGCTGGCCATTCCGATGAAACGGTTCGACCGGCCGGTCCTGGGATTTTTGTCACGCGAGGAGATGCAGGCGATCCTTGACGCACCGGATGCGCGGACCTGGGCGGGTGAGCGGGATCGCGCGCTGTTCAGCATGATGTACAACACCGGCGCCCGCGTGTCTGAAGCCATCGGTCTGCGCGTCGGCGAGGTCGTCGTCGATGGCTCGGCGGTCGCGCACCTGCACGGCAAGGGGCGCAAAGACCGCAGCGTGCCGCTCTGGCGTACGACCGCCAACCTGATCCGCAACTGGAGGCGCCGGTTGGACTGCGCGGGCGAGGAGAACTTCCTGTTTCCGAACCGGGGCGGAGGGTGCATGGCACGTTCGAACGTCACCCAGCGCCTTGAACTTGCGGTCTCGGCCGCCGCGGAACGTTACCCGCAACTCGCGCGTCGCTCGATTTCGCCTCACACCATCCGCCATACCACAGCGATGCATCTCCTGCAGTCCGGCATCGACATCAGTGTCATTGCCCTCTGGCTGGGTCATGAGAGCCCCGCCACGACGCACATGTACCTTCAGGCGGATCTCGCCATGAAGGAGCGTACGCTCAACCGACTGTTGCCCATGACGGCCAGTCAAGGCCGATATCGACCGCCGGACCAGCTCATGCAGTTCCTGTTGAGCCTTTAAGAATTATGCGCAGTTCGCCTGTTCGAAATGATCTGGAACGCCGATGGTTATCGGGTCCTGTCCCGGTGAGCTGCGCATAATCAACGGATGCGCATAATCCCGCTTATGTAGAGATCTACATAACAGGGATGACCGGCCGTTCGGCGGGCAATCGCCGCCAGCGGCGCTCTATTATGCCTCGCGCGACAGACGGCAGGGACATCCCGAACGTCATCTCAAGAACTTCACCGGCATCCTGCAGGCCGACGCCTATAGCGGCTATAATCCACTGTTCAAGCTGAATCTCGATCCCGGTCCGTTGACGCAGGCGCTGTGTTGGGCGCATGCGCGCCGTAGGTTCTTCGTGCTCGCCGACATCGCTGCCAACGCCAACCGCGGAACGAACGCGCCGCCGATCTCGCCGGTCGCGCTCGAGGCGGTCAAGCGTATCGATGCCTTGTTTGACATCGAGCGCGAGGTCAACGGCCGCCGACGAACGCCTGCAACGCCGCCAGCATGAAAGCCAGGCGATCGTCGATGCGCTTGACGAATGGCTGCGCGCCGAGCGGGCGAAGCTGTCACGCAGTTCTCCCGTGGCCGAACCAATCGATTACATACTGAAGCGCTGGGATGGCTTCGGCAGGCGGTCATGGCTCTTCGCCGGTTCCGATCGTGGTGCCGATCGCGCCGCCTTCATGGCGACGCTGATCATGAGCGCCAAGCTCAACGACATCGATCCGCCGGCTTGGCTTGCCGACGTTCTCGCCCTCATCGCTGACACCCTGATCACCAGGCTCGAGCAGTTGCTTCCATGGAATTGGAAGAACAATCAACCCGTTGAGAAGGCAATTGCCGCATGACGACATCCGTCGCCAGCCTCAAGATCGTCCTCGATGACGTCGAACCAACCGTCCAAGCGGGGTATCAGGACTTCCTCGAAGGGCTTGCCGACCCCCAGTACGATCGTCACGACGAACTCATCGAATGGTGGGGCAGTGACCAGTTCGATCCCAACCACATCGACAAGCCCGCGATCGAACAGGCACTCCGCGCACTCGCGAAAAAATTGACCAGAAAAACCCGCACTAAGGCATAGCGCGTCCGCCACGGCCTACGCCCAGGGTTACTGTCAGTCCCAGCCAGGCGGCAAGATCACGGCCCCGGTCGAGACGCGCCACGCATCGCCAGCCGCCGCAGTAAGGTCCGTGGTGTTGATGACCCCGATGCCAGGGATTGTCGCACGACGCCGCGCATCGAGGTACCAGACGCACGAACTCGTCGTCGAAGGCCGCGATCAGCAGGGTCTTATGCCCGAAGCCTTGGAAACGGCGAAACGGCTGCTAGATCAGCGGTAACGGTTCTCTAGCAGCGGGCGATCAGCCGCTTACCGCTGGGTTGGCACATAAAAGGCACCCTCGTATGCGACGGCAGGGAGTTTCGCAAAAGCGGAGCGGGGAGTGACGCCATTCGAGTTTCGCTCGGTTGGCTTCCTCCGACGCCAGCTTCATCACCGGCGTTGAACTGACCGTTGATGGTGGCTTTTCGATGATCTGACAGCAGCAAAAAAAGCACGTAGCAGGCACTAGCGATCGACGGCGCGCCCGTTCACGTGCACAGCATGCAAAAAGGGAGGACGCTACCCGCCGCAGCAAAGGAAAAGCCGTATCCGCTAACACATGACCTTTTCGGGGTTTTGCCACGGGCTTGCTTTCCAGGGGAGACAGTTGAGCAGCCATGCCTAATTTCCAGTCAGCCGTGCGATGTGGTCATGAAGCGCGTTTCGAACTGCCTCGGCGAAGCCACGGAGCAAACTTGGCGACTTTACGAGCTCGTTGCGCAACGTCCTCGGTATTTCCAATTGAACCCCTTTTCCACTCGTTCCCCGATTGCAGATATTGCCGGGATCGATACCGCTGATATCAGATTGGGTATCAGAAAGGGCCTTGAAGCCGTATCGCTGAAGCGCCTCAACAATACGATTGCGCAAGTTTGCGTCCCGTCCTCCGACCCAGACGGTTTCACCGTCGCCTTGGTCTTTCCGACCGTGGATTCCAACGGCGACGTGAGAGCCCGCGACCAGCTTGCAACCCTCAGGTTCGTCAAATAGCGAAGAAGCAATGTGCAGATCGCGATGCGGTCGCCCGGCTATTAGTCCATCGAAGCAGTAGACCGAAAATTCGTTTGCAGCGATCGTCAAAGCAATCTGCGATGTTCCGGGTTCAATTTCGCCACCGTGAGGCGCAACGATCGCAATTAATGACGGCCTCGCTGTTTGCTGGACGCGAAAATGAACACCTTCCGTCTCGGAGGCTGATAATTCGGCAAATGAACGGTACCTATCTGTCATCAGGGGTCGGTTCCTGCATGTTTCCCGAAGTCGAGCGCTTCGTCCTCACTCGATGCGTCGACAAGTAAGAATCAATTTGAAAAGAAACGCTGTTTTTGACCTGATTGAGATGCGGGCCGATCATGTTCGATTTCGTGCATATCATGAGGCGGCTCCCGCAGCGGCGCTCAATTCAAACTGAGCCTCGCAGCCGTCGTGTGCGCAGACAGGCTTCTTCAAGGAAATGGGCCGCTGGAACTTGGTTCGGCCGCATCTCTTGCACCCAAACTGGCTGCGGAAGGCTTTGAATTCCGCCCATCGAGCCTTCTCGTCGCCGATTGACCCATTCCCGTAGAGGCCATCTTGGAAGTGACTTCCGAAGTTCTCGATCTCGCCTTTTTGGAGACTTGTGAGGAAGCGATTGTTCACCCCGGCTACGAGGGCCGGTTCCAGTTTGGCGTCCTTCAGGAAGCTGGCGAGCGCACACGCAAGCTCACTGCGCTCGTAAGAATAGGCCTTCTCGAGCGGCCTTATTCGAATGCTGACACCGAAGTCGCGACAGATTCCGAGCAGCCATTCCTCCTCCGCCTGACGCATTTCGTTCGCAGCAGACTCGCCGTTGTTCCATCGCGCCTCGATCATCTCGTCGCTGACCTTATGATCGGCGAATCGCGGCCCGAACGTCGGATCAACCCCAATGATGCGGGTAAAATGCCAAGCTTTTGATTCGAGTTGGTCCTTGAGATAGTTGAAGAACCGCTCGTCGTGAGTGGTGATGATGATTTGGCAATCGCCAAACATGGAGGCCATGAGCCCTGAGATCGCGCGGCGATGATCCGCGTCATACGACGTGACAATGTCATCAAGTGCGATGATAGGTGCGGCGGAATTGAACTGCTTGATCGCAGCCAGCCGCAGGGCAAGCGCCACCGAGTGGATTTGGGAATCGCTGAGATAGCCTCCCGGCTGGACACCCTTTCGGTTCTTGGCGAAATCGATTACCAGATTAAGGCGCTGCTGGTTCGTGTCCTCTTCCGCAGGCAGTTCCAACCGAATAGGTGCAGCGTTTGCCCCCTGGATGACTCGATAGATGTCGTTGACAGGCGTTTGCAGCTTGTCGAGCAGCGCCTGCACCTTCTTGCGGATCTCGGCCGAAATGATCGCAGCTTGCGCAGTCAGTGCCTCCGACAGCGTGCCAAGTTCAGATTGTGTGCGCAGGGCGATGTTCCTTTCGGCCTGCAGCTCGATTAGCCTGTCAATTTTAGTCTTAGCCTTCGTGTAGGTGTGGTCCCCCTGCTTGGCCTCAATTTCCGCGATTGACTGCTTCACAGTACCAAGAAGCGCGCCGATTGCCGACTCAACCTCATCCGCCCTCGGAGCGTCCCCGTGAGGCCAGCTGGCTACCGCGGACTGATACGCGATCAGTTCTGCCTTCACCGGGTCGTCATCTCCCAGCAACCCAATCAGCCCCGGTAAGGCTGCCATGAGCTGCATGTGCGCTCGGGACGCAGCGCCGTTGGCGCTGTCGAGAGCTTTCTTTGCGGCGGCGTAGTCCGCCAATTCCGCCAGATGTTTTGCGAGATGCGCGCGGACTGCGGCCACGCTTCCGGCCGACGTAGCAGCGATTGGCGTGTCGCAGACAGGACATTCGGTAGGAGTTGCCGATTCTTGGGCGAACACGGGCTCTGCGGCCTCCCACAACGCTTGAAAGGCCGCGCTCGCGGCCTTGCTCCGCTCTTCCGCTTCTTTCGCCTGAGCCGGCGGCAAAGCTGCAATGGCGGCAACAAAGTTCGGTATCGCCCCGGACACGCCTGTAACGCCAGTCTTCTCGATCGTCACTTCCGACCACAGGGCAGCGGCAGCGTTTCGAATCTGCCGTAAGCCGGCGAGTCCCACTTGCTCCTGTTCCGCCTTACAACGAGCGTCGAGCGCGACGTAGGCGGGGTCTGAAGTGGCCAAGGCTGAGAATGACAGGTTTCTGTCGAGAGGCGACAGCACTGATGCATTCGCGAAAGTCAACAGCGCCGCAGCGTCCCACGTCTTAACCGCCTGTAATGTCTCCTTGGCGAACTGGGCATCGAGACGCTGCAAGTCGCTTTTATCTTCAGCCGCTGCTTTTACCTGTGATCGAAGGACGCGGAGATTCTTCTGCACTTCGACGAGCGGCCCGAGCTGCAGCCATGTCGCCACGCTGGTGTACCGCTGCTCAGGCGTTTCGGCCTCGACGAAGGTCCTGAGCGCGTGACCCCGGATGATTGGACTAACCGTCAGGCAACCGTTCAATGTAGTCGCCACAGCGGGCATCGGCCTATTTGCGCCCGCTGCGGCACGACTTCCGCTGGTGACGGCCTTGCCGGTGATCAAATCCATGATCACCATTGGCGTGATCTTGGCCTCCTCGGCCAAATTATGCGCAAGCGCTACGAAGCCCGCATTGTTGTTTATCGTGCGTAATCCAAGGCGCTCGAGTGTGCCTTCTTTGGAGAGCATGAATTCCAGCGCATCAATGACACTGGATTTGCCGTGCCCGTTCGGCGCGAAGATCGCTATCGAGCGCTTTTTGCTGAAATCGAAGGTCTTAGGAGCGAGGTAGGCTCGGAAACCGGCTAGGCCAAGGCATTGGAGGAAACTAGTATTGGCCATCTCACCCTCCCCAGGACGTTTTTGCCCGATCAACGGCTACTTGCACAACGGCCGCTTTCGCTCGAGCTACAGCGTCCTGGGTCGGCGCCGCCTTGAGGATATGCGTGATTAAGATGTTAGCAAGTGCACTGTCCGCATTCGGGTCTTGCTTGAGCCGCTCTCCAAGTCGGTTCAGAAACTCTTCCGGCGTCGCCTCAGACGCCTGCTCTTCAACAATCATAAACTCGCCCCTCAGTTGTAGAGCGCCACCATACACGCTGCGTTGGGATTCGGGAATGGGGTGTCTATACCCAAATTGAACCCACCTTTTCATGGCAACCGACCGCTCAATGGGCGCCCATCGCAGGACCGTTGCATGGTGGGGAAGCAACCTGTAGGCGGTAATTGTTGACAAAAATCACTACCTATGATAGCAAGGTAAAATGATACAGGTCACCCCTTACCCCGTTGCCACTTATGCGTGGCGGTCAAGCTAAACTACTGTCAGCGCCCGATATTCGGCGGCTGTTGAAGGTCGCCAGCCACTCCCGACATCCCCTTCGCAATAAGGTCATCGTGCTGCTCAGTGTGCGCGCGGGCTTGCGCGCCTCGGAGATCGCCCGCCTCGACTGGTCGATGGTTACCGATGGGCGCGGCCGGGTCGGGCGGGTGATCGAACTGCCGGGGCGGGTCGTCAAGTACGGCATGGGGCGGCGGGTACCCCTGCATGCCGAATTGAGGGCGGCATTGGTGGCGCTCAGGCGCGAGGCCGGCGCATTCGGCTGCAGCGGCCCGGTGGTGGTGAGCGAGCGTCGAGGCGGGCGTAACGGCCCATGGCAGCCGATGACGCCCAAGGCGGTCGTCAATTGGTTCACCTCCGCCTGCCGCGAAGCCCGGCTTGAGGGCTGCTCGTCGCATTCGGGCCGGCGCACCTTCGTTACCAAGGCGGCGCGGCTGGTGCAGAAGGCCGGTGGCTCGCTGCGCGACGTGCAATTGCTCGCCGGACATCGTTCGATCGAAACGACGCAAGCCTATATCGAGGGGGACGCCGACATTCAGCGGCGGCTGGTGCGTATGATGTAGCGGGTCCGGGTTCGTTGACACGGGCGGGATGCGCGGTCCCGGTTCGTGGGGCATTAAAATGACCGCGCGCAACCGGCACTCCCGCTCAACAGCAACATGAATGAAGACCCGCTTCGGGAGAAGGCCAAGCATGAATGGAACATATCATGAACAATGTGCAATCCCCCAACCTGACGAAGCGCACCAAGACCCTCGCCGCCAGTGAGCGGATTCGGGTGCTGAACGACTGGCTGCGCATTCACGGCGCCGGCGGACGGGTGATGATGACCAGCGGTATCGCCGCCCTCGACGATGAACAGCGCCACAAGGTGGTGACCGCGATCCGAAGCTTTGACGACTTCACCGAGGACAACGACCCGCACGGCGAACATGACTGCGCCGTGCTCGAGGTCGATGGACTGCACGTCATGTTCAAGATCGACTATTACGACCTGACGCTGTCGAGCCATTCCCCCAACCCGGCCGATCCGTCGGTCACCAAGCGGCTGCTGACGGTGATGCTTGCCGATGAGTATTGAAGACCATCGCTCGGGGCCGACGGCTGGCCCTCCGCGCCGATTCGCCGTCACGCCGGTGCGTCGACTGCACGTTCGTGCCCCCTCTGGGAATGCCGCGGTATGAGCCTGACACCCTACCGCCAAGGCCGGCTCGATTCGCTGTGCGGCATCTATGCGTTGATCAACGCCTTCTCCCATGCAAGGCGGCACGATCCGCTTCGCTACTTCCCGACCAAGCGGCTGTTCATGACCCTCGTTGCCCGTATGGCGAAGATCAGGGGCGACACCAGCTTTTGCGGCGACGGCATCGACTACCACGAATTCCGGAAGCTGGCGAAGGCTGCCTGCCGCTTTCATCGCGAGGATGGGCATCAATTCGAACTGTTGCCGCCCAAAGTGCTGCTCGATCGCCCGTACCCCAAGAAGGCAGGCGATGAAACAGCACGGCGGGAGTGGTTCCGGGCGGCCAGCGAATTACCAAGCGCCGCGGTCATCCTCGACATCAACACGCCCTGGATATCGCACTGGTCGGTGCTGGTCGGGGTCAAGGAAGATAGGCTGTTGCTGTTCGATAGCAATGGCATGCGGAGCAGCGCGCTGGCCGATGCCGATGCGTTTGTCGTCATCAAGGCATGTCGAGCGGCCGGCTGAGATGTCGAGGCTCATTCGGACATGCACTTGATATTAACGGCTGCTGTAGAATCGTACATGACCCCGCCCCCACAGCCTCGACAGAAGAGCAGCAACGCGATGCCTCTTACCCAAATACAAACGATTCAGTCGCTCGCCGAGGCGTTAACATGGTTTGAGCGCGAGCTTTCCTGGGGAGTAGACCCCGCTCATCTTCGACACCTGACTGGCCGGATCGGCGAGTTGTTCACCTGCGTGATGACGCGAGGGCAGATGGCGCTCGAGGTGAATCAACGCGGGTACGACGTGATCAGCGCCGACAACGAGTGCGCATTTCGCAAAAGCCGGACAGGGATTCCGCTTAGTCGCGGACACTTGTTTCACTAAGTCGCGGACAGTTTGGCGGCGGTGGCCCTCGGGTGCCTGGTTGTCTTCATGGGTGATTGATTTCGCC